>NZ_CAXAPT010000018.1:0-89641 GCF_963970475.1 Pseudomonas sp. EA_5y_Pfl2_R50
TGTTTTTCGCCGGTAACCGACATGTACGCTGGTGTTGCCATGGGGTGCTCTCCTTGCGGATAAAGTTAGGGTGCCCGGGAGGCGATATCGCCCGGTGGGTGGCTGACTGTTATCAAGGAGCGTGCCAGGTTTGCTGTGACCCCCGAAAATGCGAGGTAAAAACGCTGTAAAGTGCATGTTTCGAGATGTTTCGTGTCGGTTTCAGGCAAAAAGTGCGCAACTTCTTGCGCAGTGGTGTGCAAGAAGTTGCGCACTTGGCTACAGGTGCCGGTACATGGGCGTTCTATCGAATCGTGAGGCGAAAATCGGCGAACAGGTGCGCAAAAAGTTGCACATACAGGCGTCTTGCCATCATTTTGTAAATCGAGTTCGGCCTGGAAATGACCATTCCATCGATTTTTTTTGCCATTCCCGACTGGCCTGCCAGCCCTGAATAGTCGGGAAGTCCCATCCCAGAGCCTTCCCGCCCACCCCGCCGGACAGACCCGAGGGTTAAAAGCGTCTTATAAATGAAACACCGCCCTCGGCTATACTCCCCCACATTTCGATCAGGCACGAGGAATCACTGTGAAGAACTGGACGTTGCGCCAACGCATTTTGGCGAGCTTTGCGGTGATTATCGCCATCATGTTGCTGATGGTCGTTGTCTCGTATTCGCGATTGTTGAAGATTGAGGCCAGTGAAAACAGCGTGCGTGATGACGCGATTCCCGGCGTCTACTACAGCTCGATGATTCGTGGCGCCTGGGTCGACAGTTATCTGCAGACGCAAGAACTGCTCGGACTCAAGGAAGGTCAAGGGGTTTCCAGCGAGGACGCGGCGGACTACAAAGCGTTCGAGGCGCGTTTGCAGGAGCAGATGGCGAACTATCGCAAGACCATGGCGACCGACGAGGATCGGAGCGAGTTCGCCGCGTTCGAGAAGTACCACGACGCCTACGTCCAGATTCAGGATGCCGTGCTGGACTTGCACACACGCAATCTGGAAGCGGACGCGGTCAGGATGTTCCACGAAAAGCTCACGCCAGCCTGGTATTCCGGGCGGATGAAGCTCAACGACATCATCGGCCAGAATAAAAGAGTCGCCGATCAGGCCATGAGCAACATTGACGATGCCGTGTCAGCGGCCAAAGTCAGCATGTTCATTTCCTTGCTGGTTGCCGTGCTCGCCGCCGGTCTGTGCGGTCTGCTGCTGATGCGCGCGATCATGGCGCCGATGAACCGCATCGTGCAGATCCTCGAAACCATGCGCACCGGTGATCTCAGCTCGCGTCTGAACCTTGAGCGCAAGGATGAGTTCGGCGCTGTCGAAACCGGCTTCAACGACATGATGACCGAGCTCACCGCGCTGGTGTCCCAGGCTCAGCGCTCCTCGGTGCAGGTGACCACGTCGGTGACCGAGATCGCTGCGACGTCCAAGCAACAACAAGCCACTGCCACCGAAACCGCTGCAACCACCACCGAAATCGGCGCGACCTCCCGTGAGATCGCCGCCACGTCGCGTGATCTGGTACGCACCATGACCGAAGTCTCCACCGCTGCCGATCAGGCTTCAGTGCTCGCCGGCTCCGGCCAGCAAGGCCTGGCGCGCATGGAAGACACCATGCATTCGGTAATGGGCGCGGCGGATCTGGTCAACGCCAAACTGGCGATACTCAATGAGAAGGCCGGCAATATCAATCAAGTGGTAGTGACCATCGTCAAGGTCGCCGACCAGACTAACTTGCTGTCACTGAACGCCGCGATCGAAGCGGAGAAGGCTGGCGAATACGGCCGCGGATTTGCCGTGGTGGCCACCGAAGTGCGACGTCTGGCGGACCAGACCGCAGTCGCTACTTACGACATTGAACAAATGGTTCGCGAAATCCAGTCGGCAGTGTCCGCCGGTGTGATGGGCATGGACAAATTCTCTGAAGAAGTGCGCCGTGGCATGTTCGAAGTGCAACAGGTCGGCGAGCAACTGTCGCAGATCATCCATCAGGTGCAGGCGCTGGCACCAAGGGTGCTGATGGTCAACGAGGGTATGCAGGCCCAGGCCACTGGCGCCGAGCAGATCAACCATGCGCTGGTGCAGTTGGGCGATGCCAGCAGCCAGACAGTCGAGTCGTTGCGTCAGGCCAGTTTCGCCATCGACGAACTGAGCCAGGTGGCCGTCGGGCTGCGCAGCGGCGTTTCGCGATTCAAAGTCTGATGAGCGAACTCATCGCCAAACGCGGTGCCGCGCCAGTGGCGAATCAGGCGTTGTTCCTGCTGTTTCGCATTGGCAGCGAGCGCTACGCCTTGCGCGCCACGGAAGTGGCTGAAGTGCTGCCGCGCCTGCCATTGAAACCGATTGCCCGCGCGCCGCAATGGGTCGCCGGGGTGTTTGCCTATCGCGGCGCCGTGGTGCCGGTGATCGACCTGAGTGCGGTGACCTTCGGTCATCCCGCCGAGGCGCGCACCAGCACGCGGCTGGTGCTGGTGCACTATTGTCCGGACGACTCACGACCGGCGCAATGCCTCGGGCTGATTCTCGAACAGGCGACCGACACGTTGCGCTGCAGTCCCGAGGACTTTCAGCCCTATGGCCTCGACAATCGCGAGGCGCCGTATCTTGGGCCGGTGCGCGAAGATGCGCAGGGGCTGGTGCAATGGGTGCGCGTCAATGACTTGCTCGATGATGCCGTGCGCCGTCTGCTGTTTCCCGATCCGCCACGTGATCCCGCGCAGCTTGAGGTGGCGCCATGATCGGCGACCAGCGCTTTTTCGACTTCCTCAAGGAACGCATTGGCCTTGATGTCGCTTCCGTGGGCCCGTCGATCATCGAGCGGGCCGTGCGCCAGCGCACGACGCTGTCGCAGGCGGCGCATGGCGAAGAATACTGGCAGTTGCTGCAAGGCTCGCGGGATGAACAGCAGGCGCTGATCGAAGCGGTGATCGTCCCGGAAACGTGGTTCTTCCGCTACCCGGAGTCCTTCGCCACGCTGGGCAAACTCGCCAGAAATCGCCTCAAGGAGCTGAACAACATGCGCGCGCTGCGCATTCTCAGCCTGCCGTGCTCCACCGGCGAAGAGCCTTATTCGATTGCCATGGCGCTGCTCGATGCCGGGCTCAAGCCCCATCAGTTCAAGGTCGACGGCATGGACGTCAGCCCGCTGTCGGTGGACAAGGCGCGACGGGCGTTGTACGGCAAGAATTCGTTTCGTGGCCAGGATCTGGACTATCGCGAGCGGCATTTCACCCCGGAACAGGACGGCCACCGCGTCAACGAAAACGTCCGGGAACAAGTGCGTTTGCAGGTCGGCAACGTCCTTGATCCGACGTTGCTGACCTGTGAGCCGGCGTTCGATTTCGTGTTCTGCCGCAACCTGCTGATCTATTTCGATCAGCCGACCCAGAAGCAGGTGTTCGAGGTGCTCAAGCGCCTGACCCATTTCGATGGGGTGCTGTTTATCGGGCCCGCCGAGGGCAGCCTGCTCGGGCGTTTGGGCATGCGCTCCATTGGCATCCCGCAGTCATTTGCCTTCAGCCGTCACAGTGATCCGCACCCCGAACCGTTGCCGGCGCCTGCTCCGGTCCTGCTGCCCGCCGTTGCGGCACCTCGCCACACACCGCCCGCGCTCGCGCGCATTCGCCCGTTTGCCTCGGTGACGCCCTTGACGACGGCGAACAAAAGCGCAAACCCGGACGCGGCGACCCTGCTGGCGAACATTGCCGCGCTGGCGAACGAAGGCAAAAGTACCGAAGCCCGGGCTGCGTGCGAGCAGTATTTGCGCAGCCACGAACCGGCGGCCCAAGTGTTTTACTGGTTGGGCCTGCTCAGCGATGTGGCCGGCCTGAGCCTCGAAGCCCAGGGCTTCTATCGCAAAGCGTTGTATCTCGAGCCGCAACACCCTGAAGCGTTGATGCACCTGGCCGCGCTGCTGCAAGCTCAGGGTGACAGCGCCGGTGCCAGACGATTGCAGGAGCGCGCCGCCCGCAGCGGCCGCACCGCCGACAGTGAGCGTAAACGATGATCCCGTCCGACACCTTGAACGTCACCCACGAAGACGCCCGGGCCATCGACGATTGCTGGAACCGCATCGGTATCCACGGCGACAAGTCCTGCCCGCTGCTCGAAGAACACATTCATTGCCGCAACTGCGCGGTCTATTCCGCAGCGGCCACGCGCCTGCTCGACCGCTATTCATTGCAACAGGACGAACGCGATCCGGTAGCGACGGCCGTCGAGTCCGACGTGAAAACCCGTTCGCTGCTGATGTTCCGTCTCGGCGAAGAATGGCTTGGGCTGGCAACGCGCAGCCTGGTGGAAGTCGCACCGATGCAGGCGATTCACTCGTTGCCGCACCAGCGCTCGCGGGCCTTGCTCGGTGTGGCCAATGTGCGCGGCGCATTGGTGGCGTGCCTGTCGCTGGTCGAACTGCTCGATCTGGATGGTAGCGTCGCGCCGACCACCAGCGGGCGAATCATGCCGCGCATGTTGATCATTGCGGCCCACGGCGGGCCGGTGGTGGTGCCAGTGGACGAGGTCTATGGCATCCACGCCATCGATGAGCGAATCCTTGATGCTGCCTCGCAATCCGGCGCGCAGAACAGTGCCAGATACACCCGTGGCGTCTTGCCGTTCCAGGGTCGCAGCCTGCGTTGGCTGGATGAAGAACAGCTGTTGTCCGCCGTGACCCGGAGCCTGACATGACCCCCGAGCAAATGCGCGATGCCTCGCTGCTTGAGCTGTTCAGCCTCGAAGCCGAAGCCCAGACCCAGGTGCTCAGCGCCGGCCTGCTGGCGCTGGAGCGCAACCCGACCCAGGCCGATCAACTGGAGTCGTGCATGCGCGCGGCGCACTCGCTCAAGGGCGCGGCGCGCATTGTCGGTATCGACAGCGGCGTCAGCGTCGCCCATGTGATGGAAGATTGTCTGGTCAGCGCACAGGAAGGGCGTCTGCTTTTGCGTCCGGATCACATCGATGCCTTGCTGCAAGGCACCGATTTGCTCATGCGCATCGCCACCCCGGCAAGCGCGCCACAGGCGCCGGACATTGAGGCTTACGTGGCGTTGATGGCGCGCCTGCTCGATCCGTCGGCTGCGCCCGCGCCGCTGGCTGCGCCAGTGATGGCCGAGTTGCAGCTTGAGCCGCCGCCAACCCCGGCGCCTCCGGTCGAAGCCCCGGTCGAGGTGCCCGAACCAGCGCCGCGCAGCAGCAAGCGCACCACCGAAGGCGGTGAGCGGGTGCTGCGAGTCACCGCCGAGCGCCTGAACAGCCTGCTCGATCTGTCGAGCAAGTCGCTGGTGGAAACCCAGCGCCTCAAGCCGCATCTGGCGACCATGCAGCGCCTCAAACGCATGCAGAACAACGGCCTGCGTGCGCTGGAAAACCTCAATGTGCATCTCAAGGAACATGCGCTGAGCCTTGAAGCGGTGGAAGCGCTGGAAGACGCACGGCGCCTGCTCGCCGAGTCCCAGCAACTGCTCAGCGAGAAAAACGCCGAACTGGACGAATTCGCCTGGCAAGCCAGTCAGCGCGCGCAAGTGCTCTACGACACGGCGTTGGCCTGCCGCATGCGGCCATTTGCCGACGTGCTCACCGGCCAGGTGCGCATGGTCCGGGATCTGGGGCGCAGTCTCGGCAAACAGGTGCGTCTGGAGATCGAAGGCGAAAAAACCCAGGTCGACCGCGATGTGCTGGAAAAACTCGAGGCGCCGCTGACGCATTTGCTGCGCAACGCGGTCGATCACGGCATCGAAACCCCGGAGCAGCGAGTGCTCCAGGGCAAACCTGAAGTGGGGCTGATCCGCCTGCGCGCGTCCCATCAGGCCGGTCTGCTGGTGCTGGAATTAAGCGATGACGGTAACGGCGTCGATCTGGAGAAGGTCCGCCGCAGCATCGTCGAGCGACAGTTATCCCCCGCAGAAACGGCTGCGCAATTGAGCGAAGAAGAGCTGCTGACCTTTTTGTTCCTTCCGGGATTCAGCCTGCGCGACAGGGTGACCGAAGTGTCCGGTCGCGGCGTCGGCCTCGACGCGGTGCAGCATATGGTTCGTCAGTTGCGCGGTGCGGTGGTGCTTGAGCAGACAGCGGGCGAGGGCAGTCGCTTCCACCTTGAGGTGCCGCTGACGCTGTCGGTGGTGCGCAGTCTGGTGGTGGAAGTCGGCGAAGAGGCCTATGCCTTTCCGCTGGCGCACATCGAACGCATGTGCGATCTGGCCCCTGAAGACATCGTGCAGGTCGAAGGCCGCCAGCATTTCTGGCACGAAGGCCGGCATGTCGGGCTGGTCGCAGCCAGCCAGTTGCTCAATCGTCCGGCCAGTCAGAACAGCGGCGAAACCCTCAAAGTCGTGGTGATCCGCGAACGCGATGCGATATATGGCGTAGCCGTAGAGCGCTTCATAGGCGAGCGCACGTTGGTGGTCTTGCCGCTCGACGAGCGTCTGGGCAAGGTGCAGGACATTTCCGCCGGCGCCTTGCTCGATGACGGTTCGGTGGTATTGATCGTCGACGTCGAAGACATGCTGCGCTCGGTGGACAAACTGCTCAACACCGGACGCCTGGAGCGTATCGCCCGCCACGGCAATCAAGGCGCCGAGGCCGCGCGCAAGCGGGTGCTGGTGGTCGACGATTCGCTGACCGTGCGCGAGCTGCAACGCAAATTGCTGCTCAATCGCGGCTACGACGTGGCGGTCGCGGTGGACGGCATGGACGGCTGGAACGCGCTGCGTTCGGAGGACTTCGATTTGCTGATCACCGACATCGACATGCCGCGCATGGACGGCATCGAGCTGGTCACGCTGTTGCGCCGCGACAATCGTCTGCAATCGCTGCCGGTGATGGTCGTGTCGTACAAGGATCGTGAAGAGGATCGCCGCCGTGGACTCGACGCCGGGGCGGACTATTATCTAGCCAAAGCCAGTTTTCATGACGACGCCCTGCTCGACGCAGTGGTCGAGCTCATCGGAGGAGCGCGGGCATGAAGATCGCAATCGTCAATGACATGCCGATGGCGGTGGAAGCGTTGCGCCGGGCGTTGGCCTTCGAACCGGAGCACCAGGTGGTATGGGTGGCCCGCAACGGCGCCGAGGCGGTGCAACTGTGCGCCGGAAATACCCCTGACCTGATTCTGATGGATCTGATCATGCCGGTGATGGACGGCGTCGAAGCGACCCGCCGGATCATGGCTGAAACGCCGTGCGCCATCGTTATCGTCACGGTCGACCGTCAGCAGAACGTGCACCGTGTCTTCGAAGCGATGGGCCACGGCGCACTGGATGTGGTCGACACCCCGGCCCTCGGCGCCGGCGACGCGCGGGAAGCCGCCGCGCCGTTGTTGCGCAAGATCCTCAACATTGGCTGGCTGATCGGCGAGAAAACGCCCCGCTCGCGACCGGCGCCGACGCCTCAGCGCAGCTCGGCTTCGTGCAAGCGTCTGGTGGCAATCGGTTCCTCCGCGGGCGGGCCGGCGGCGCTGGAAGTGCTGCTCAAAGGCTTGCCGAAGGATTTTTCCGCGGCGATTGTGCTGGTGCAGCATGTCGATCAGGTGTTCGCCGCCGGTATGGCCGAATGGCTGGCCAGCGCCAGCGGCCTGGACGTGCGTCTGGCCCGCGAAGGCGAGCCGCCGCAGAACGGCGTGGTGCTGCTGGCTGGCACCAATCACCATATCCGCTTATTGAAGAACGGCACGCTGGCCTACACCGCCGAGCCGGTCAACGAGATTTACCGACCCTCCATCGACGTGTTTTTCGAGAGTGTCGCCAGTTTCTGGAATGGTGACGCTGTCGGGGTTTTATTGACGGGGATGGGACGCGACGGGGCGCAAGGGCTTAAGCTCATGCGTCAACAGGGTTACCTGACCATCGCGCAGGATCAGCAAAGCAGTGCGGTGTACGGCATGCCCAAGGCCGCTGCGGCGATTGACGCAGCCGTGGAAATCCGTCCATTGCAAAAGATAGCGCCACGATTGCAGGAAATTTTCCCCAAATGAACAGGTTTATCCGCAATCCTGGCCCGCGCAATACTCAGGTGACCGCCCATGAATGACTTACAGATCGACGACATTAAAACCGACGAAAACGCTGCCATGGTGTTGTTGGTGGATGATCAGGCGATGATCGGCGAAGCCGTGCGCCGTGGGCTGTCGAACGAAGAGAACATCGACTTCCACTTCTGTTCCGACCCGCATCTGGCCATTGCCCAAGCGGTGCGGATCAAGCCGACGGTGATCCTGCAGGATCTGGTGATGCCCGGTCTCGACGGTCTGAGTCTGGTGCGTGAGTACCGCAATCACCCGGCGACCAAGGACATCCCGATCATCGTGTTGTCGACCAAGGAAGACCCGCTGATCAAGAGCGCGGCGTTCTCGGCCGGGGCCAACGATTATCTGGTCAAACTGCCGGACACCATCGAACTGGTGGCGCGCATCCGCTATCACTCGCGCTCCTACATGACCCTGTTGCAGAGGGATGCGGCGTACCGCGCGCTGCGGGTCAGCCAGCAGCAATTGCTCGACACCAATCTGGTCCTGCAGCGGCTGATGAATTCCGATGGCCTGACCGGGCTGTCCAATCGCCGGCACTTTGACGAATACCTGGAACTGGAGTGGCGCCGCTCGTTGCGCGATCAGAGCCAGTTGTCGCTGCTGATGATCGATGTGGATTACTTCAAGTCCTACAACGACAGTTTCGGCCACGTTGAGGGCGATGAGGCGTTGCGCAAGGTCGCCACGGCGATCCGCGACGCCAGCGCCCGGCCTTCTGACCTGCCGGCGCGTTATGGCGGTGAAGAGTTTGCCCTGGTGCTGCCGAACACCTCGCCGGGCGGCGCGCGGCTGGTGGCAGAGAAGCTGCGTCAGACCGTGGCGGCGCTGAAGATTCCGCACAATACCCCGGAGGAGGGGGCGAGCCTGACCATCAGCATCGGACTGGCGACCATGGTGCCGCAGGCGGGCAGCGATTGCCGGTTGCTGATTTCGGCGGCGGATCGTGGGCTGTACCTGGCCAAGAACAGCGGGCGTAATCAGGTCGGGATCGAATAGACACGCAATACCCCTGTGGGAGCGAGTCTGCTCGCGAAAGCGGCAGCACAGTCGACATTGATGTTGCCTGACGCACCGTCTTCGCGAGCAGGCTCGCTCCCACATTTGAAATGTGTCGAGCCAATGTCAAGTGAATGACCCTCACACCCGCCAGACGGGCTGCCGTGCCAGCCCGATTACGTTATACTCGCCGGCTTTCAAAAGTTCGCCAACGAGTGCTGCCCGTCATGGAAATCAACCCGATCCTGAACACCATCAAGGACCTGTCCGAGCGCTCCGAAACTATTCGGGGGTATCTTTGACTACGATCAAAAGCATGAGCGTCTGACCGAAGTCAATCGCGAGCTTGAAGATCCGAGTGTCTGGAACAAACCTGAGTACGCCCAGGAACTGGGCCGCGAGCGCGCTGCGCTGGCGCAGATCGTCGACACCCTCGACGAACTGAACGCCGGTCTGGCCGATTGCCGCGACTTGCTGGACATGGCCGTCGAAGAAAACGACGAAGGCGCAGTGGGCGATGTCGTCGCCGAGCTGGCCCGTCTCGAGGAAAATCTGGCCAAGCTGGAATTCCGCCGCATGTTCAGCCATGAAATGGACCCGAACAACGCCTACCTGGACATCCAGGCCGGTTCCGGCGGCACCGAAGCCCAGGACTGGGCCAACATCCTGCTGCGCATGTACCTGCGCTGGGCTGACAAACGCGGTTTCGACGCCACGATCATGGAACTGTCCGCCGGTGAAGTCGCCGGTATCAAAGGTGCGACCGTGCACATCAAGGGCGAATACGCCTTTGGCTGGCTGCGTACCGAGATCGGCGTACACCGTCTGGTGCGCAAGAGCCCGTTCGACTCCGGCAACCGTCGTCACACCTCGTTTTCTGCGGTTTTCGTCTCGCCAGAGATCGATGACAAGGTGGAAATCGAAATCAACCCGGCAGACCTGCGGATCGACACCTATCGTTCCTCCGGTGCCGGTGGTCAGCACGTAAACACCACCGACTCGGCTGTACGTATCACTCACGTACCGACCAACACCGTGGTCAGCTGCCAGAACGAACGTTCCCAGCACGCCAACAAGGACACCGCCATGAAAATGCTGCGGGCCAAGTTGTACGAGCAGGAAATGCAGAAACGCAACGCCGCGTCGCAAGCGCTGGAAGACACCAAGTCCGACATCGGCTGGGGTCACCAGATCCGCTCTTACGTGCTCGATGCGTCGCGGATCAAGGATCTGCGCACCAACATCGAACGCAGCGACTGCGACAAGGTACTCGACGGCGATATCGACGAATACCTGGAAGCCAGCCTGAAATCAGGGCTGTAAAAAGACGCGATACGGCATCGGCAGATTCAGTCCGATCCCTGTAGGAGCCAGCCCCGCTGGCGATCCCCGGGCCGCAAGGTCCGGGGGCAACGAACCTGATGGAATATCTAAAGACATGAGCGACCAACAACTCGACCCGCAAGCCCTGCAACAGGAAGAAAACTCCCTGATCGCCCTGCGCAAGGAAAAGCTTGCTGCCGAGCGCGCCAAGGGCAACGCTTTCCCGAACGACTTCCGCCGCGACAACTACTGCGATGCGCTGCAGAAACAGTACGCGGACAAGACCAAGGAAGAGCTGGCAGAGGCTGCAATCCCGGTCAAGGTTGCCGGTCGCATCATGCTCAACCGTGGCTCGTTCATGGTGATCCAGGACATGACCGGTCGCATCCAGGTCTACGTCAACCGTAAAACCCTGTCGGAAGACACCCTGGCCGCGGTGAAAACCTGGGACATGGGCGACATCATCGCCGCCGAAGGCACCCTGGCGCGTTCCGGCAAGGGCGACCTGTACGTCGAAATGACCAGCGTGCGTCTGCTGACCAAGTCGCTGCGTCCGCTGCCGGACAAGCACCACGGCCTGACCGACACCGAACAGCGCTACCGTCAGCGTTACGTAGACCTGATCGTCAACGAAGACGTGCGCCAGACCTTCCGCGTGCGTTCGCAAGTGATCGCGCACATCCGCAGCTTCCTGATGAAGCGCGACTTCCTCGAAGTCGAAACGCCGATGCTGCAGACCATCCCTGGCGGCGCAGCAGCCAAGCCGTTCGAAACCCACCACAACGCGCTGGACATGGAAATGTTCCTGCGTATCGCGCCTGAGCTGTACCTCAAGCGTCTGGTGGTTGGTGGTTTCGAGAAAGTGTTCGAGATCAACCGCAACTTCCGTAACGAAGGCGTTTCGACGCGTCACAACCCTGAATTCACCATGTTGGAGTTCTACCAGGCTTACGCCGACTACGAAGACAACATGGACCTGACCGAAGAACTGTTCCGTGAGCTGGCCCAGCTGGTTCTGGGCAGCACTGACGTGCCCTATGGCGACAAGGTGTTCCACTTCGGCGAGCCGTTCGTGCGTTTGTCGGTGTTCGACTCGATCCTCAAGTACAACCCTGAACTGACTGCCGATGATCTGAACGACATCGACAAGGCCCGCGCCATCGCCAAGAAAGCCGGCGCCAAGGTGCTCGGCTTCGAAGGTCTGGGCAAACTGCAGGTGATGATTTTCGAAGAGCTGGTCGAGCACAAGCTGGAGCAGCCGCACTTCATCACTCAGTACCCGTTCGAAGTGTCGCCGCTGGCTCGTCGCAACGACGACAACCCGAACGTCACCGACCGTTTCGAGCTGTTCATCGGTGGCCGTGAAATCGCCAACGCCTATTCCGAGTTGAACGACGCGGAAGACCAGGCCGAGCGTTTCATGGCGCAGGTGGCCGACAAGGACGCCGGCGACGACGAAGCCATGCACTACGACGCCGATTTCGTGCGTGCGCTGGAGTACGGCATGCCGCCAACGGCCGGTGAAGGCATCGGCATCGACCGTCTGGTGATGTTGCTGACCAACTCGCCGTCGATCCGCGATGTGATCCTGTTCCCGCACATGCGACCGCAAGCGTAAACGTTTCAGTTAAAAAGCCGCCTAAAACAGGCGGCTTTTTATTGCCTGTCTGGTACAAATGTATCAGTTGGTTAATTTTGCAATAGCAGAGGAAGTTCTGTCGTGATGGGTGCAATAGCTCAAGAAGGTGCAGCGGGTATCGCCACTGCGGTCGCTGAAAGTGTTCAGTACCAGGGCCGCAAGGCCAGCCGACAGGGCAGTGAGCAGCGTCGACAGGACATTCTCGACGCGGCGATGCGCATTGTCGTGCGTGACGGTGTTCGTGCGGTGCGGCACCGTGCGGTGGCTGCGGAGGCCGCTGTGCCATTGTCGGCCACCACCTATTACTTCAAGGATATCGATGACCTGCTCACCGATACCTTCGCCCAATACGTCGAGCGCAGCGCGGCGTACATGGCCAAGTTGTGGATCAACAACGAAGGCCTGCTGCGTGAAATGGTGGTCAGCGGCGACGGCAGTCCCGAGTCGCGCTCGCAACTGGCTGACGATATTGCGCGGTTGATGGCCGATTACGTGCACCGGCAACTGGTCAACCGTCGCGAGCATTTGATGGCCGAGCAGGCGTTCCGCCAGGAAGCGCTGCTCAACCCGCGTCTGGCGATTCTGGTGCGCTCGCATCAGCAGATTCTGCTGCAGGGCACCTGCCAGTTGTTCCAGGTATTGGGCTCGCGCGAACCGCAGCAAGATGCCAAGGTGTTGACGGCGATTATCGGACGGATGGAATATCAAGGCCTGCTCAACGACGCCGAGCCTTTGGCTGAAGAGGACATGCTCGGGATTCTGACGCGCTACATGCACCTGGTGCTCGCGTCGGTGTAATCCTTTGTTGCTTCATAGGGAGTATCGAATGAAAGCCTGGCGTGGCGTGCTGATCGCCTTGTCGTTCCTGCTGCTCAGTGGCTGTCTGGTGACCTTCAAGGAACCACTGGCCGCCACTGAGCCGGTGCCAAAAGGCCTGCTCGGCAAATGGTCGAGCACCAATGCCTGGGGCGAGCCGATGAACCTTGAACTGACGCGCCTGGGCAATGACCGCTATCAGGCTGTGACCTATTTCAAGGCCAAACCCCGCGAACGCGAGGCCTATCCGTTCACCGTATCGCGTCACGGCAGCCGCTGGTACCTGTCGGCGAAAGTCCCGGCGCAGTACGGCGGCCACTACACCATCGCCGGCTTCGAGCTCACCGACAAACACGAACTGGTGATCTACAACCTCGACCTCGAGCAGATCAATCAAGCGATCAAACAGAAAGCCCTCGACGGTCAGACCTTCCAGACCGACGAGGGCGACGGTGTGCAAGTCGACAGTAACCTCGACAAGGTCTTTGCTTACCTCGACGATCCGGCCAATTCCGATGTCTTCGTTGAGGCCGCGCGCTATCAGCGCCAGGCCAGCGCCAAATAATTCAGTTTCTACAGGAGTTTCGGGTGGACGATTACCAGCAGACGATACGCATGTTGTCCGATCGCATTGTGCTGGCGCAGACGCCGATCCGCGTACTCGATGCGGTCAAGTGGGATGAGAGCATCCGCAAGGGCTTCCTCAAGGCCAAAGGCAAGGAAATGCCGGCGGTGGATCGCGACTATTACCTCAATCGCCCGCTGAGCTTTGATTCGAGCAAGGTCAAACTGGAATTCCAGAACATCGAGCGTGACATCACTCGTCAGCTCGGTCAGTTCAACCCGGTCGGGCAGATCATGCGGCGCATGTGCAAGGAATACCGCATGGTGGTACGCATGCTCGAAGCGCGCGGTACCGAGGATTTCGGCCTGATCTCTCAGGAGCTGTACGGCGCCGCGTCCGATGCCTTCCACGCCGGTGACCCGACTCTGGCCGACCTTGGCCTGATGATGTCCGATTACCTCAACAACATCGATGGCCGAGGCGATCTGAAGGACGAGCCGAAAACCCTCACCGCCAAAGACGCCGTGCACCTGCTGCAAACCCGCCTGAACAAAGTGTTCGGTGAAGCTGAGGAAACCATTCGTGTGTTCGAGTCCGACGGCATCGTCGCTGACGCGGCGGCGGGTGCCGATTACATCAAGATTCGCACCGACGCGTTGTTTAACGACCGCGACGTGCGTGCGCTGGAAGTCCATGAAGGTCTGGTCCACGTCGGCACCACGCTCAACGGCCTGAACCAGCCGATCTGCACCTTTCTGTCCAAGGGCCCGCCGTCGTCGACGGTGACCCAGGAAGGCCTGGCGATCCTGATGGAAATCATCACCTTCGCCTCCTACCCGAGCCGCCTTCGCAAACTGACCAACCGCACCCGCGCGATTCACATGGTCGAGGAGGGCGCCGACTTCTTGCAGGTGTTCGAGTTCTTCCGCGAGCAAGGCTTCGAAATGGCGGAAAGCTATGGCAATGCCAGTCGCGTTTTCCGTGGCTCGACACCGAACGGTCTGCCATTTACCAAAGACTTGTCCTACCTCAAGGGCTTCATCATGGTTTACAACTACATTCAGTTGGCCGTGCGCAAGGGCAAGCTGGAGCAGATTCCGCTGCTGTTCTGCGGCAAGACCACGCTGGAAGACATGCGTACCCTGCGGCAGTTGGTGGATGAAGGGTTGGTGGTGCCGCCGAAGTACCTGCCGGATCAGTTCCGCGATTTGAATGCGTTGTCGGCGTGGATGTGCTTCTCCAACTTCCTCAATCACCTGAGCCTGGACCGGATCGAGGCGGATTACTCCAACATTCTCTAGACCACAACAATCTCCCCTGTGGGAGCGGGCTTGCTCGCAAAGGCGGCGTGTCAGGCAACTGATATCCTGAATGTTCAACCGCATTCGCGAGCAAGCCCGCTCCCACATTTGATTTGCGTTAACTCCATTTTTTTCGCGAGGTTTCACCGGATGAGAATCCTCGGCATCTTCTGCCTGCTTCTGACCCTTGGCGGTTGCAGTTCCCTGTTGTTCTACCCCGAGCCCGGACAGGTCTTCACCCCGGACAAAGCCAAACTCGACTACCGTACCGTGACGCTGGTCACCGCTGACGGCCTGAAGCTCAACGCCTGGTGGCTGCCGGCCAAACCGGGCGTCGAGGTCAAAGGCACTGTTCTGCACCTGCACGGCAACGGCGGCAATCTGCCGATGCACCTGGGCGGCAGCTGGTGGTTGCCGAAGAACGGCTATCAAGTGCTCCTGGTGGACTATCGCGGTTATGGTTTATCTGAGGGCGAACCGAGTTTGCCGGCGATCTATCAGGATATCGACGCCGCGTTCGCCTGGCTCGACAAGGCGCCTGAAGTCAAAGGCAAACCGCTGGTGCTGCTCGGTCAAAGCCTCGGCGGTTCGATGGCCGTGCACTGGCTGGTGCAGCATCCGGAACGGCAGAAACAGCTCAAGGCGCTGGTGCTCGACGGCGTGCCCGCCAGCTATCGCAGCGTCGGCCAGTACGCACTGAGCACATCGTGGCTGACTTGGCCGTTCCAGGTGCCGCTGTCGTGGCTGGTGCCGGACGGCGACAGCGCAATCAACTCGATGCCGCAACTCAACGGCGTGCCGAAACTGATTTTCCACAGCCTCGACGATTCGCTGGTGCCGCTTTCCAATGGCATCCGCCTGTACCAAGCGGCGCCGCCGCCGCGCGTCCTGCAACTGACCCGTGGCGGTCATGTGCAGACCTTTGGCGACCCGGTGTGGCGTCAGGTGATGCTGCGCTACCTCGACGATCCCGAGCATTTCAATGGCCTGCGCCGCCTCGGCGAAATACCGAATTACCCGCAACCCTCGAATTCTGAAGATGAGAGTCCGCAATGACTGAAGAACGTAACGCCATCCCGCTGATCATCACCGGTATCTGCAGCATCCTCGGCACCGTCGGGGCGCTGTGGTACTACGGCTATCTGCATTTCGCCAAACCCGAGGATGCGTTGCTGCTCAATGAATTCACCATGCTCAAGACCGTGCCGGGCGAAGACTACAAAGTCTCGCTCGCCCCGGCGCCGCAAGTGGCGCAATGCATTGATGGCGTGCTGGTGTTGTTCGATACCGAGCAGAAAGGCCTGACTGGTGTGCTGATCAATGCACAGAAAAAAGCCGTGCGTTGCATGGGCGAAGAGACCCCGCAGAAACTGCAAGAGTGATTCTGCTGGTGCAGCCCTCACCCTGACCCTCCCGAAACGTCGGACCGCCCAGAGGGAGAGGGGCCGCAATTTCAGCTCACACCAAAAAGCCCCGCCTGATCACTCAGGCGGGGCTTTTGCATTGCAGCTGGGAGCTTAGTTCGAGCTGACCGCCGAACGCGGCATCACTGGCTGGTTGTCGTTGGAAATGGTCACTTCCACACGACGGTTCATCGCACGGCCGGAAACGCTGCCGTTATCGGCAACCGGGTATTCCTTGCCATAACCCTGAACCACGATGCGCGAAGGATCTACGCCCATCTTGATCAGCGCAACCTGCACGGACGTGGCACGACGCTCGGAAAGCGATTGGTTGTACGAAGCAGTGCCGGTGCTGTCGGTGTAACCCTCGACGATCACTTTGCGATCCGGGTTTTCCTGAAGGAACTGCGCCAGTTTGTTGATGTTGACCAGGCCGCTGGATTTCAGGTCAGCCTTGTTGGTGGCGAACAGCACGTCACCGAAGGTCACCAGCGTACCGCGATCAGTCTGCTTGGCATTCAGGCTGTCCTGCAGCTGTTTGATCTGCTGGTCACGAGCATCCAGACGCGCCTGGGCACGTTGGGCAGCGGCGTTCTTCAGGTTGTTCTCAGCGGTGCGCAGAGCGATGGTCTGCTTGGCCACTTCCACGCGCTGGTTGGTCAGATAGGCCAGTTGGTCGACCTTGGCCGCGTCTTGCTTGTCCAGGTAGGCCTTGTCGGCCTTGTCCAGGTAATCGCTGGCGTCTTTGGTTTCCAGTGCCGCGACTTTGCTCGCCTGCGGGTTGGCTTGCAGACCGGCGTAGTTGGTACGTGCCTGTTCCAGATTCGGGTTAGGCGGCGTCGAGCACGCAGCCAGAGCAACACTTGCGGCCAGAAGAGCGGGGATCATCAGTTGCTTACGCATAATTTTTTCGTCCTTTCTATCGATAAAGTTTCAGCGTTGCGGTCGGGATGCGCGCTTACTGCACGGTGCGCTGACTTTCCTGACGCAGTTCCTGAACACCTTTCTGGGAATCCTTCACTGCCTGTTCGGCTTTCATCGCCTGAGCCTTGCGTTCGGCGACGCGAGCGTCCCATTCGGCTTGTTCGGCGAGGGTGCGCGCTTCGTCATACTTCTTGTCGTGCATGGCGATTTCGGCTTGTTTCAGTTTGTCCTGCGCTTGCTTCATTTCGACGGCGGCGAATTCGGTACCGCCAGCGCTGACGGCGCTGTTGACTGCCGATTGGGTCACGGCATATTGCTCGGTCGGTGGATTACCGGCGCAACCGGCCAGTACGAAACTGGTGCCGATGGCCAGGGCGGCCAGTTTCAGACCGCGCAGGTGTGTAAACGACATTGGGTTTTTCATGGTCTTCAACTCCATTAGGCATCTCCTGAAAACAACTGAATCCATCCTGGTCGAGGAGCCGAAAAGCGTCGTATGACAGGCGTTTTTGAAACGCTCGTTCCAGGCGTGGTTAATGGCTCCGACCGGCGGCGTTTTTCAAAAGTTCAGAAAAGATGGCCTATCGCCAAAATAATTTTTGACTGAATGGACAAGGCTCTAAAGCGGGAACTTTGGCGGGAGGACGCGGTACGCGCGGGCGTTTTCAATACCGGAAACACGTCGTTATGGAGTCAGAAATTCAGGCCATGCGGGAGTGAGCCTGCTCGCGAAAGCAGTGGGCCAGGCAGCATCGATGTCGGCTGATATACCGCTTTCGCGAGCAAGCCCGCTCCCACAGTACTGATGCGTGTTGTGTCAGTGTTTCTGCTTGCCGGCAGCCGCCGAGAGATCATGCAAATGGCGGCGCGATAGCGCGAGAAAACGCGGTGTAGGCCCGACATCTTCATACAGCGGGTCACCTTCCTCATCGGTCGCCACCACCGTCGAACCCTTCACATACGGCAGGCTCGCTTCAAACTCTTCGAGCGCTGCGCCGATCAATTCGCCGAGCAGTTCTTCGGCATGCCGTTTGGGATACATCTCGGCAATCGCCGCCAGTCGTGCGGCGGCTTCGACATCCAGATGAATCGTGTAGCCGGTGTCGGTCAGGCGACCCTTGGCGTTTTCTTCCCAATGCTGGGCGAGTTCACGAATTTTCATGATGACCTCATTTCGCGCCTGCTCATGGCAGGTCGGGGTGAGTGTCCGGCAGGGCCGGCGGCAAGCCGTTGTGTGGCTTACTGTTGAGACTAGCTTTCGCCCGCAAGGTTTAAAGTCACTTCGTCGGCTGCTTGTAAGAAGCGTCGCAGAGCGGCACTCTCTAGGTCATGCACTCGTTTCTGAGCCGTCCGGATTACTGCTGGGGAATTGCTGATGACCGATATTGATGCACGCTTGCGCGAAGACGTTCACCTGCTCGGAGAGCTGTTGGGCAATACGATTCGAGACCAGTACGGCGAAGCCTTCCTCGACAAGATCGAGCAGATTCGCAAAGGCGCGAAAGCCGATCGCCGTGGTTCGATGGACGCTGAGCTGAGCGCCAGCCTGAATCAATTGAGCGAGGACGAATTGCTCCCGGTGGCGCGGGCGTTCAACCAGTTTTTGAACCTGGCGAACATCGCCGAGCAGTATCAGTTGATCCACCGCCGCGAAGAGTCCCGGCCTGCGCCGTTCGAATCCCGCGTGTTGCCTGAATTGCTTGCGCGTTTGCGCAACGAAGGTCACAGCGCCGAATCGCTGGCCCGGCAACTGTCACGGCTGGAAATCGAACTGGTGCTGACCGCGCACCCGACCGAAGTGGCGCGGCGCACGCTGATCCAGAAGTACGACGCGATTGCCGCGCAACTCGCCGCGCAGGATCACCGCGACCTGACCAGCGCCGAACGCGAACAGATCCACACCACCCTGCAGCGGCTGATCGCCGAAGCCTGGCACACCGAAGAGATTCGCCGCACGCGACCGACGCCAGTTGATGAAGCCAAATGGGGTTTCGCGGTGATCGAGCATTCGCTGTGGCAGGCGATTCCCAACCATATGCGCAAGGCCGACAAGGCTCTACATGAAGCGACGGGCCTGCGTTTGCCGCTGGAAGCTGCGCCGATTCGTTTCGCCTCGTGGATGGGCGGCGACCGTGACGGCAACCCCAATGTCACCGCAGCAGTGACCCGCGAAGTGCTGCTGCTGGCGCGCTGGATGGCCGCCGATTTGTACCTGCGCGATGTCGATCATTTGGCTGCCGAACTGTCGATGCAGCAGGCCAGCGATGCCCTCAAAGCCCAGGCCGGCGACAGCGCCGAACCGTACCGCGCGGTGCTCAAGCAATTGCGCGAACGCCTGCGTGCGACGCGCAATTGGGCCCACGCCGCGTTGACCGCGCCAACACCGGCACCGGTCGATGTGCTGCACAACAACCGCGATCTGCTCGACCCGCTGGAGCTGTGCTTCAACTCGCTGCACGAGTGCGGCATGGGCGTGATCGCTGATGGTCCGTTGCTCGATTGCTTGCGTCGGGCGGTGACGTTCGGCCTGTTCCTTGTGCGCCTGGATGTGCGTCAGGATTCCTCGCGGCACAGTTCGGCGATGACTGAAATCACCGATTACCTCGGTCTGGGTCGCTATGAGGATTGGGACGAAGAGCAGCGCATCACCTTCCTGACCGGCGAACTGAGCAATCGCCGGCCACTGCTGCCGGCGCATTTCAAACCGTCCGCCGACACCGCCGAAGTACTCAACACCTGCAAGGAAATCGCTGCTGCACCGGGCGCCTCGCTCGGTTCCTACGTGATCTCCATGGCCGGCGCTGCTTCCGATGTGCTCGCCGTGCAACTGTTACTCAAAGAGTCTGGCGTGCTGCGGCCGATGCGTGTGGTACCGCTGTTCGAGACCCTCGCCGACCTCGATAACGCCGGGCCGGTCATGGAGCGGTTGTTGCTGTTGCCGGGTTATCGCGCGCGGTTGCAGGGCCCGCAGGAAGTGATGATCGGTTATTCCGACTCCGCCAAGGATGCCGGCACCACGGCGGCGGCGTGGGCGCAATATCGTGCGCAGGAGCGCTTGGTGGAAATCTGCCGCGAACAGCAAGTCGAACTGCTGTTGTTCCACGGTCGCGGCGGCACCGTGGGTCGCGGCGGTGGCCCGGCCCACGCAGCGATTCTGTCGCAGCCGCCGGGTTCGGTGGCGGGGCGTTTCCGCACGACTGAACAGGGTGAAATGATCCGCTTCAAATTCGGCCTGCCGGACATCGCCGAGCAAAACCTCAATCTCTATCTGGCGGCGGTGCTCGAAGCGACATTGCTGCCGCCTCCGCCACCGACCCCTGAATGGCGCCACTTGATGGACGAATTGGCGGCGGACGGTGTCAGTGCATACCGCCAGGTGGTGCGGGAAAATCCACAGTTCGTCGAATACTTCCGCCAGTCCACACCGGAGCAGGAGTTAGGGCGTTTGCCGCTGGGCAGTCGTCCGGCCAAACGCCGCGCCGGTGGCATCGAAAGCCTGCGGGCTATCCCCTGGATCTTCGGCTGGACGCAAACACGATTGATGTTGCCGGCGTGGCTCGGTTGGGAATCGGCGCTGAGCAAAGCGCTGGAGCGTGGAGAGGGCAAGCTTCTGGGGCAGATGCGCGAGCAGTGGCCGTTCTTCCGCACGCGCATCGATATGCTGGAAATGGTCCTGGCCAAGGCTGACGCGGACATTGCGCTGTCTTACGACGAGCGTCTGGTCGAGCCGGATCTGCTGCCGTTGGGCGCGCAGTTACGCGACCTATTGTCGCAGGCGTGCGCGGTGCTGCTCGGCTTGACCGGGCAGTCGCAGCTACTGGCACATAGCCCTGACACCCTCGAATTCATCCGCCTGCGCAACACCTACCTCGACCCGCTACATCTATTGCAGGCAGAACTGCTGGCGCGTTCGCGACAGCAGAATGTCGAGCAGGGTAGCCCGGTGGAGCAAGCACTGCTGGTGTCTGTGGCGGGGATTGCCGCCGGTTTGCGCAATACCGGCTAAGGTTTCTGGCGTGGCGAGCGGCACCGGCAACATGCCCCGGTTGCCGCTTGGCCTGACGGGCGAAAGTGCCATCAAGCGACAGTTAATGATGGGGTTGCGACTTGGGTCACCATGTCGCGAGGTCGCGGCGGGCGTCGGTTTCTCCGACTTTTGGCGTCTTGTGTGGGCGCAGCCTGCTGTGTATCTTGATCAGCCTTTGGCCGTTTGTGCGGCCACGACCCGTATTTTTAAGATTGGCCCCAAGAGGCGAATCCTGTTGTTTTCTATATAAAAAATTGAGGAGCACATCGATGCGCGTCATTCTGCTGGGAGCTCCCGGGGCCGGTAAAGGTACTCAGGCAAAGTTCATCACCGAGAAATTCGGCATTCCGCAAATCTCCACCGGCGACATGCTGCGTGCTGCGGTCAAGGCCGGCACTCCGCTGGGCGTTCAAGCCAAGAGCATCATGGATGCGGGCGGCCTGGTGTCGGATGACCTGATCATCGCGCTGGTGCAGGATCGCATCGCTCAGCCAGACTGCGCCAACGGCTTCCTGTTCGACGGCTTCCCGCGCACCATTCCGCAGGCCGAAGCACTGGTCACTGCCGGCGTCGAGCTGGACGCCGTGGTGGAAATCGCCGTTGAGGACGAAGAAATCGTTCAACGTATCGCTGGCCGTCGTGTTCACGAAGCCAGCGGCCGCGTTTACCACATCGTCTACAACCCGCCGAAAATCGCTGGCAAAGACGACATCACCGGCGAAGAGCTGGTACAGCGCAAGGACGACACCGAAGAAACCGTGCGTCATCGCCTGTCGGTCTACCACTCGCAGACCAAGCCGCTGGTAGAGTTCTACCAGAAGCTGTCGGCTGCCAACGGCAAGCCGAAGTACAGCCACATCCCTGGCGTCGGTTCGGTGGATGCGATCACCACCAAGGTGCTGGCAGCGCTGAGCTGAAAAGTCTGAACCGCAGCATCATCCACGGCCCGCTTGCGGGCCGTAGTTGTTTATACTGACGCACTTTTTCCCACACCTGTTTTGGAAACATCGATGAGCACCTTGCTGGCCCTGGACACCGCGACTGAAGCTTGCTCCGTTGCCTTGCTGCATGACGGCAAGGTCACGAGCCATTACGAGGTGATCCCGCGCCTGCATGCGCAGAAGCTGCTGCCGATGATCCAGCAACTGCTGGCCGACGCCGGCACCACACTGCAAGCGGTCGACGCGATTGCCTTCGGTCGCGGGCCGGGTGCGTTTACCGGTGTGCGAATTGCGATAGGCGTGGTGCAGGGTCTGGCGTTTGCGCTGGATCGCCCGGTGTTGCCGGTGTCCAACCTTGCCGTGCTGGCGCAGCGTGCGTTGCGTGAGCATGGCGTGAGCCAGGTCGCGGCGGCCATCGATGCGCGGATGGATGAAGTGTATTGGGGCTGCTACCGCGAGACGGCGGGGGAGATGCGACTGGTCGGCACCGAAGCAGTGTTGCCACCGGAAGTTGCCGCACTGCCGGCGGATGCGAGTGGCGAGTGGTTCGGTGCTGGCACCGGTTGGGGCTATGGCGAGCGGATCGCCGTCAATCTGACGGGCTCCGACGCCGGCATGCTGCCCCATGCAGTAGACCTGCTGACCCTGGCGCGTTTCGCCTGGGAGCGTGGCGAATCGATCCCGGCTGACGATGCGCAACCGGTTTACCTGCGCGATAAAGTCGCCACCCCCAAGGCTCGTTGATTCACTCGATACCGAGTTACCCCTTCGCGAGCAGGCTCGCTCCCACAGGTACAGCGTCGTTCTTGTGGGAGCGAGCCTGCTCGCGAATGGCTTTCTGCCGCCAACACCAATCGTCAGTTTCTAACCCTCGCTTTAAACCTTTTGCGCTTTATGTGTTCTAGTTATCACTCGGCGGTTTGCTAAGTCGGTCAGGTGCCGCTAAATTGCCATCATCGATACCGAGCATGAAATTATGCGTATAGACGGCCTTTCCTCTCAGTCCTATCCCATCAAGCGCAAGCCTCGCAAAGGCCCTGTGAGCGTGGATGAATCCGTCGACGATATCGACGGCGAGCTGGAATTCCCGACTGAAGAGCAACTGGCCGCCCGTGCTGCCGCCAAAGCCGCTGCGCAACGCCTGAGCAATCTGCCCGCCCGCCAACAAGACATGATCTACCACCGCGCCATGAGCAAAAGCGTAGCGATGGCCCTCGCCAGCTACCTGAGCACCGCCGGTTTTGTCGATTGGGATGCGGACGTGCTGGGCCTCGATCTGTACATCTGATGGCGCTGCCTTACTACCTCGGCTGCCCGTCCTGGAGTGAAAGCGCCTGGCGCGAGTATCTCTACCCGCAAGACGCCAAAACCTCCGATTTCCTCGGGCTGTATTCCCAAGTGTTCAACGCCGTCGAAGGCAACACGACCTTCTACGCCAGCCCGTCGCCGGCCACTGTGCAGCGTTGGGCCGAAGTCATGCCGGAACACTTTCGCTTTACCGCCAAATTCCCCGGCGACGTCAGCCACAGCGGTGACTTGCGTGAGCAACTGACTGCCGCCGAAACCTTCCTGCAATTGCTCAAGCCCCTTGGCGAACGCGTCTCGCCGTTGTGGCTGCAACTGTCGAAGAGTTTTACCCCGCATCGGCTGCCGGAACTGGCAGCATTCATCGATGCACTGGATTGCCCGCTGGCGGTGGAAGTGCGTCATGAACAGTTCTTCGCCAAGGGTGAGAGCGAACGGCTGCTCAATCGCCTGCTGCTGGATCGTGGTGTCGAACGCATTTGCCTTGATCCACGGGCGTTGTTCAGTTGCCTCTCGACCGAGTCTTCGGTGATCCACGCGCAATCAAAAAAACCACGTGTGCCAACGCGACCGGCGGCGTTCACGCAGTCCCCGCAGGTGCGCTTCATCGGCCATCCCGAACTGGAAGCGAATGACCCGTTTCTGGTGCCGTGGGTGGCGAAAATCGCCGAGTGGATCGAAGAGGGGCGCACGCCATACATCTTCCTGCACACCGCCGACAACCTGTTGGCGGCGAAGCTGGCGCAACGTTTTCACACGCAATTGATGCAACGTTTGCCTGGCCTGCCATCCCTGCCTGAGCTATACAGAGAGCCCGCCGCCGAGCAACTTGGCCTGCTCTGAGGCGGATCTTTTCCTGCCCAGGAGCCTGTCGATGGACGCCCAAGCTCAAGAACAAGTCCGTAAAGCCCACGCCTTCAAAGCCCTGCATGAACGTCCGGGGCTCTTCATCATTCCCAATCCGTGGGATGCGGGTTCGGCGAAGATGCTCGCCAGCCTCGGCTATCCGGCACTGGCAACGACCAGCGCCGGATATGCGTTTTCCCAGGGCAAGGCCGATGGTGCGTTGAGTCTCGATGAGACATTGGCCAATGTTCGTGCGATTGTCGCCGCGACGGATCTGCCAGTGGCGGTGGATCTGGAAAACGGTTTTGCCGATGCGCCGGTCGAATCCGCTCAAAGCCTGATTCGTGCCGCCGAGGCGGGCGCGGTTGGCGGCTCGATCGAAGACGCCACGGGCCGCCCGGATGCGCCGATCTATTGTTTCGAACATGCCGTGGCGCGCATCGAAGCCGCTGTCGCTGCCGTGCGCACCCTGCCATTCCCCTTCATTCTGACGGCCCGTGCGGAAAACTATCTGCACGACAATCCCGACATCAACGACACCATCCGCCGCTTGCAGGCTTTCGCCGAGGCTGGCGCCGACGTTTTGTATGCGCCGGGTTTGCGCAACGCCGAAGAAGTGCTGGCGGTGGTGCGTGCGGTGGCGCCGAAACCGGTGAATGTGTTGATGTCCGGTGGCTTGAATCTGACCGTGCAGGCGCTGGCAGAAATGGGCGTGCGCCGGATCAGCACTGGCTCGGCACTGGCATTGGCGGCGTTCGGCGAATTCTTGCGCGCCGCTGAAGAAATCCAGCAGTCCGGCACGTTCGGATTTACCTCGCAATCGATGCCTTATGCCAAGGCCAACCGCTTTTTCAAGGGCTGAACATGGGGCGATGGATCTTCGGCTTGGTGCTGCTGATGATTGGCGGCGCTGCGATCAGCGTCTGGCGTGGCTGGCTGGACATGCCGCCGCAGTGGAACCCCTGGGCGCCGCTGGATGTGAAAGCCACGCCCAACTGGCTGACCGGCTACAAGCTGATGCGCCTGCGCAGTGACCCTGAACGCTGCGCGCAGGCGCTGAGTAGCGCTGAGCTGCGCGTCACGCGCCAAGCCGACAGTCCTGACGCCAAGTGCCCACTGATCGCTGCCGTGCGCGTGCAGGGCGGCGAGGTGGCGCTGAGCAGCAGTTTCCTCGCCAGTTGTCCGCTGGCCGTCGCCTACGCAATGTTCGAGCACCACACCCTGCAACCCGTCGCGCAAGCTGTTTACGGTGAGAAAGTCGTGCGTCTGGATCACCTTGGCAGCTTCGCCTGCCGCAATGTCTACAACCGCGAGAGCGGCGCGCTCAGTCGCCATGCCAGCGCCGATGCGCTGGACATTGCCGGGTTCCGGCTGGCGGATGGGCGGGTGATCAATGTTCTGAAGGACTGGCCCCGACAAAATCAGGATGCGCAGTTTCTACGGCAAGTGCGCGACGGCGCCTGCGAGGCGTTCAGTGTGGTGTTGAGCCCGGACTACAACGCCGCCCATCGCAATCACTTTCATGTCGATGTCGGCCGCTGGAGTGTCTGTCGCTGAGGATCAGGCGGCCAGGCGAACGTTCTGCAGAACGATAGGGCGTGCCCAGCCATTATCAAAGTCCAGCGCCTTCTGCTGCTCGACAATTTCTTCTGGCGGGAACGGCGGATAAGGTTTTTGCAGCAGATCCAGATCGAATTCGGCAATCGGCAGGTACAGCGGTTTCTTCTGCGGTGCTGCGCCCGGTTCCGGGATCGGCTGGCCGTTGTTGATCACCACCGGGCGCACCCAGCTGCTGTCGAAATCCTGCTGCGCTTGCTGAGCCTTGATTTCTTCCGGCGGGAACGGTGGGAACGGCTTGTCCAGCAGCTCGGTTTCGAATTCGGCGATGGGCAGGAACAGCGGCTCAGGCGGGCGCACTTCGGTTTCAACCACCTCGCACTCGCGCTGACTGACGATGTGCGCGTGCAGTTCACTGCCCAGGGTCGGTTCTTCAGGACTGCTCAGGTCGACCGGTGGAAACGTGCCGCAGGCGGGTACCACATCACTCGTCTGTTCGGCCATCGCCTGGGCAAAGAAATCCTGCCACAGTTGACTGACGCCGCTCAGTGCTTGAGTGTTTTGACGGCTAAAGTCGCCATGGGGCGAAATGTAGCCAATCGATGTGGGAAGAATGCCTGACATTTTTTTCGGTTGACGCTCAGCTCTGGCAAAATGTGCGTTGAATGAGTTATCGGCGGTTTTTGCCGCTCCTTGAATTTTTGAGCGTGTTTTCCATGATTGAGCAACCCGCGGCCTGCCGCATCCATGTCCAGGCCCTCGGCCCGACGTTTGAAGCGCAAGCCGGGCAGTGGGCCGAGCGACTCGGTCTGCCGCTGGAAGTGGCAGACGGCGAGTTTGCCTTGCAGGTCGGCGAGCAGGGGTTGCAGTTGCAACAGCTTGGCCCGGAGGCGCCGGGGCCGGTGCGCGTTGACTTTGTCGAAGGTGGCGCGGCACACCGGCGGCTGTACGGCGGTGGCAGCGGGCAGATGATCGCCAAGGCCGTCGGTATCGCCCAGGGCGTGCGCCCGCGGGTGCTGGATGCCACGGCGGGGCTCGGCAAGGATGCGTTCGTGCTGGCGAGCCTCGGCTGCGACATGAGCCTGATCGAGCGCCAGCCCCTGATCGGCGCCTTGCTGGAGGATGGCCTGGCACGGGCGGCGGAAGATTTTGACGTCGCGCCGATTGTGGCGCGGATGAAATTGCTCAAGGGCAACTCCATCGAGGTCATGCAGCACTGGGAGGGTGAGCCTCCGCAGGTGATTTATCTCGACCCGATGTTTCCGCACCGTGAGAAGACTGCGCTGGTGAAGAAGGAAATGCGCCTGTTCCGCCCATTGGTTGGCGATGATCCCGATGCGCCGGCGTTGCTCGAAGCAGCGCTGGCACTGGCGACGCACCGGGTGGTGGTCAAGCGACCGCGCAAGGCGCCGTGCATCGCGGGGCCGAAGCCGAGTCATGCGCTGGATGGCAAATCCAGCCGCTATGACATTTACCCGAAGAAAGCGCTCAAGCCCTGAGACCGAGTCGCGCCAATCGCTGGCAAGCCAGCGATGGCGTCAGTGCCGACACTGCAGAAATCAGGGCCGATAGGCGCGCATAAACAACGCCACAACTTCCTGCACATGGCTCTGCGCTGCCTCTTCCGTCAGCGGCTCCCCACAGCCATACAGCAACCGAAAATTCCCCGCCCCCTTGATCAGGCAGAAGAAATGCTCGGCGGCATTGCGCGGCAGATCAATGCTCAGGGCGCCGGTCTCGTGGATGCGCGTCAATAAACGCTCCATCCCCTGCACCATGCGCTGCGGGCCGGCCTCGAAGAAGATCAGTGAAAGCTTCGGATCCTGACTGCCCAGCGCCATGATCAGACGGTGCAGATTCACCGATTCATCGCTGTTGATCAGGTGATGAAAACCTCGGGCAATGTTCAGCAACACATTCTCTACGGCGATGCCTTCGGGCAATTCGAAGAACAATGGCGGTAATTGCTCCTCGCATTTAGCGACCACGGCAGCGGAGAACAGCGTCTCCTTGTCGTTGAAATGGCTGTAAACGGTCAGCTTCGAAACGCCCGCCTCGCTGGCGACCGCGTCCATGCTGGTGTTGGCATAACCATGACTCAGAAAGAGGGTTTTCGCCGCGTCGAGGATGGCTTGGCGCTTGGCCAGATCCTTGGGGCGGCCCGGACCGTTTGGAGCTGAAGGATTGTTCGACATTCTTCGCTTTTAATACTGGACTGGTGAGTTTGCTATTAATAACATACCCGCCAGTATAATTATTCCAAGCACCATTAGCGAAAGGTCCGTCACCATGTTCCGTCATGCACTGCACCTCACGTGGCCCTTTGCATTGCCCGTCAGTCTGGCGTTTTTGTTATCGGCGTGCGGTCAGGAAGTGGCGACCCCAGTCACCGTGCGACCGGCCTTGGTGGTGCAGCCAGAGCCTTCGGCGCAGGCGATGGAAAGTTATCCGGGCGAGGTGCGCGCCCGCTACGAACCCGATCTGGCGTTCCGTATCGGCGGTAAAGTCAGCCGACGACTGGTCGATGAAGGTCAGCGTGTAAAGGCCGATCAACCCCTCGCTGAACTCGATCCGCAAGACGTGCGCCTGCAACTGGAAGCCACGCGCGCTCAGGTCGCCGCTGCCGAAGCCAATCTCAATCTGGTGCGTGCCGAGCGTGATCGCTATAAAACACTGATGGATCGGCAGATGGTCAGCCGTTCGGCCTACGACAACGCCGAAAACCTTTACCGCTCCGGTGAAGCCCGCCTCAAACAAATCAAAGCCGAATTCAACGTATCGACCAATCAGGCCAGTTACGCGGTATTGCGTGCGCCGCAGGATGGCGTGGTCGCCAAGCGCTCGGTGGAAGTCGGCCAGGTGGTTGCCGCCGGGCAAACCGCCTTCACCCTCGCCACCGATGGCGAGCGCGAAGTGCTGATCAGTCTGCCGGAGCAGAGCTTCGGCCGCTTCAAGGTCGGTCAGCCCGTGACTGTCGAGCTGTGGACGCAGCAAAATCAACGCTTCACCGGACAAATCCGTGAACTGTCACCCGCCGCCGATCCACGCTCGCGAACCTTCGCCGCACGGATTTCTTTCAACAGCGGCAAAGTCCCGGCCGAGCTGGGCCAGAGCGCCCGGGTGTTTGTGCAATCGGCCGATAGCGTGTCGCTGTCGGTGCCGCTCTCGGCACTCACGGCGGAAAACGGCGCGACCTACGTCTGGGTCGTCAACGGCAACAACACCTTGAAGAAAACCCCGGTGCGTATCGGCCCGTTCGGCGAAAAGACCGTGCCGGTACTCGAAGGGCTGAGCGCCAGCGACTGGGTGGTCGCCGCCGGCGTGCATGTGTTGCTCGAAGGGCAGCAGGTGCGACCGGTGGATCGCTCCAACCGTGTGGTCAATCTGGCGGACAAGGAGTAAGTCCCGATGCGCTTCAACCTTTCCGAATGGGCGCTGCGTAATCGCCAGATCGTATTGTTCCTGATGCTTTTGCTGGCCATCGTCGGAGCGTTGTCCTACACCAAGCTCGGCCAGAGTGAAGACCCACCGTTCACGTTCAAAGCGATGGTGATCCAGACCCGCTGGCCGGGTGCGACCGCCCAGGAAGTCTCGCGCCAGGTCACCGAGCGCATTGAAAAGAAACTCATGGAAACCGGTGAGTACGAGCGTATCGTCTCGTTCTCGCGCCCTGGTGAATCGCAAGTCACGTTCATCGCCCGTGACTCGATGCATTCCAGGGAAATCCCCGACCTTTGGTATCAGGTGCGCAAGAAGGTCGGTGATATCCGTCAGACCCTGCCGCCGGATATTCAGGGGCCGTTTTTCAACGATGAATTCGGCACTACGTTCGGCAATATCTATGCGCTGACCGGTGACGGTTTCGACTACGCGGTGCTCAAGGATTACGCTGACCGCATCCAGATCCAGCTGCAACGGGTCAAGGACGTCGGCAAGGTCGATCTGCTCGGGCTGCAGGACGAGAAAATCTGGGTCGAACTGTCCAACGTCAAACTGGCGACCCTCGGCTTGCCCCTGGCGGCGGTGCAACAAGCGCTGCAAGAGCAGAACGCGGTGTCCACCGCCGGGTTCTTCGAAACCGGCAGCGAGCGCTTGCAGCTACGAGTCTCCGGGAATTTTCAGACTGTCGATGAGATCAGGAACTTCCCGATCCGCGTCGGTGATCGGACCTTCCGCATTTCCGATGTCGCCGATGTGCGTCGCGGTTTCAATGATCCACCGGCACCGCGCATGCGCTTCATGGGCGAAGACGCCATCGGTCTGGCCGTGGCGATGAAGGACGGCGGCGACATTCTGGTGCTCGGCAAAGCGCTGGAAGGCGAGTTCTCGCGCATCCAGAAAAACCTTCCGGCCGGCATGCAGCTGCGCAAGGTCTCCGACCAGCCGGCAGCGGTGAAAACCGGGGTGGGCGAGTTCGTCCAGGTGCTGGTCGAAGCGCTGGCGATTGTCTTGCTGGTGAGTTTTTTCTCTCTCGGCGTGCGCACCGGCATGGTCGTCGCACTGACCATTCCGCTGGTGCTGGCGATGACCTTCGCCTGCATGTATTACCTCGGCATCGGCCTGCACAAGATTTCCCTCGGCGCGCTGGTACTGGCGCTGGGTTTGTTGGTGGACGATGCGATCATCGCCGTGGAAATGATGGCGATCAAAATGGAGCAGGGCTTCGACCGCATCCGCGCGGCGAGTTACGCCTGGACCAGCACCGCGTTCCCGATGCTCACCGGTACGTTGATCACCGCTGCCGGGTTCCTGCCGATTGCCACGGCGCAGTCCGGTACCGGCGAATACACCCGTTCAATCTTCCAGGTGGTGACCATTGCGCTGGTCGCGTCCTGGGTGGCAGCGGTGATGTTCGTGCCGTATCTGGGGGAAAAACTCCTGCCGGATCTGGCGAAGATTCATGCGGCCAGACATGGAGCCGGCGATGGTCAGCCAGACCCTTACGGCACGCCGTTCTACCAGCGCGTTCGACGTCTGGTCGAGTGGTGCGTGATGCATCGCAAGACCGTGATCGTGCTGACGGTAGGGCTGTTCATCGCCTCGGTGATGTTGTTCCGTTTCGTTCCGCAGCAGTTTTTCCCGGCTTCCAATCGACTGGAGTTGATGGTCGATTTGAAGTTGGCGGAAGGCGCGTCGCTGGCCAATACCACCGGTGAGGTGAAACGGCTGGAGGCGATGCTCAAGGATCACGCCGGCATCGATAATTACGTCGCCTATGTCGGCACTGGCTCGCCGCGTTTCTACCTGCCGCTGGATCAGCAATTGCCGGCGGCGAGCTTCGCGCAGTTTGTGGTGTTGGCGAAGACCATCGAGGAGCGTGAAGCGCTGCGCAGTTGGTTGATTGAAACCCTCAACGAGCAATTCCCGGCGTTGCGTTCACGGGTTACGCGCCTGGAAAACGGCCCTCCGGTTGGCTATCCAGTGCAGTTCCGCGTCACCGGTGAACACATTGAAGAAGTCCGCGCACTGGCTCGCAAGGTCGCGGCCAAGGTTCGCGAGAATCCGCATGTGGTCAATGTGCACCTGGATTGGGAAGAGCCGAGCAAAGTCGTGTACCTGAACATCGATCAGGATCGAGCTAGGGCGCTGGGTGTGAGCACGGCCAATCTGGCGAAATTCCTGCAGAGCTCGTTGACCGGTTCGAGTGTCAGTCAGTATCGCGAAGACAACGAATTGATCGAGATTCTGCTGCGCGGCACCGTGCATGAGCGTACCGAGTTGTCGTTGTTGCCGAGTCTGGCGGTGCCGACGGATAACGGCCGCAGTGTGGCGTTGTCGCAGATTGCCACGCTGGAATACGGCTTTGAGGAAGGGATTATCTGGCACCGCAATCGTCTGCCGAACGTGACGGTGCGGGCGGACATTTATGGCAAGGAACAGCCGGCGACGCTGGTGAAGCAGATCATGCCGACGCTGGATTCGATTCGTGCCGAGTTGCCCGATGGTTATCTGCTGGATGTCGGCGGCACGGTGGAGGACTCCGAGCGCGGGCAGAAGTCGGTGAATGCCGGGGTGCCGATGTTCATCGTCGTGGTGCTGACCTTGCTGATGGTGCAGTTGCGCAGTTTTTCGCGCACGGCGATGGTGTTTCTGACGGCGCCGTTGGGGTTGATCGGGGTGGTGCTGTTCCTGATGGTGTTCCGTCAGCCATTCGGGTTTGTGGCGATGCTGGGGACGATTGCGCTGTCGGGGATGATCATGCGTAATTCGGTGATTCTGGTGGATCAGATCGAGCAGGATATCGCCTCGGGTTTGAAGCCTTGGCAGGCGATTATCGAGGCTACGGTTCGACGCTTCAGGCCGATTGTGTTGACGGCGTTGGCGGCGGTATTGGCGATGATTCCGTTGTCGCGCAGTGTGTTTTTTGGGCCGATGGCGGTGGCCATCATGGGAGGGTTGATTGTGGCGACGGCGCTGACGTTGTTGTTTTTGCCGGCGTTGTATGCGGCCTGGTTCAGGGTTCGTCGGGAGGTTTGATCTTTTGTGACGTGGCGGCCTTCGGGCCGACCGTGTTCTTGGGGTTTGGGTGAATATCCGTTGCTTCGGGTGTTGGGGCTGGCGGTTTTGCCCTTACGGCGAGTCCCTTTGGCAAGCGCCCCAAAGGAACCAAAGGTCTGTGCCCTGACGTCCGGCCCTCGCCAAGGCTCGGGTTCCTTCGCTCCGGGTTCATCCGGGGGCATCGCCTACGGTTTGCTTCGCTGCACCTCCTCTCGATGCTTTCCCCGTATGAATCCCTCCACTCAGCCTCCCGACGGGCTCTGAGATCAACATCAAGGTCAAAAGCAGGCGAGCTGACACTCGGCCTAGTGTTGGCGCGTTAGTGTGGGAGCTAGCTTGCCAACGATGGCGGCCTGACAGCCGACCACGCTCTGCCTGATTCAACACCATCCACCTGTGGGAGCGGGCTTGCTCGCGAAGGCGGCCTGACAGCCGACCTGATTCCTGCAGATGTACGCCATTCAAAGATTTCTCTCGCGGAGTGACCGGTGAATCGCGTCTTCGAGCAAGTCGATTCGCAAATCTGACCCTCACAAAAAGCCCGCTGAACCGGTGACGGTCAGCGGGCTTTTTGTCGTTCAGAACATTACAGCGTACCAAACACCTTCTTCGCCAGGCTGGTCGCCGCAGCGGCGGGGTTCTGGCGGATGGTTTGTTCCTGTTTGCCGATCATTTCGAACAAGCCATTGAGCGCTTGCTCAGTCACGTAGTTTTCAACGTTGGCGCTCTTCGCGTCGACAACGCCAAACGCAGCCGCCTGTCCAGCGAACGAGTTGTACTTTTGCGCTACGCCAACCTTGTCGGTCGCCTGTTTGACGATTGGCAGGAACTTGGCGCGGATCTGTTCGCGGCTGGATTTGTCCAGGTATTGCGTGGCCGAGTCATTGCCGCCGCTGAGGATGCTTTTGGCGTCTGCCACGCTCATTTTCTTCACGGCGTCGACGAGGATCGGCTGGGCCTGGGTCACGGCGCTTTCGGCTGCCTTGTTCATGGCGGTTTCCAGTTCTTCGACCTGGGCGCCCATGCCGAAGGCTTTCATCTTGCTCGCGGCTTTACCGAGTTTGCCCGGCAGTTCAATCTTCACCTCGGGGTTGTTGCTGAAACCGCCCGGTGTACCCAGTTGCTTGACGGCGATTTGCGCGCCTTGGGTCAGGGCATCCTTGAGGCCGCCGGTAGCGTCTTTTTGCGACAGGTCACTGAGCGACAGGGCCAGCGCGCTGGCGGAGATCATCAGGCCCGCGCACAGGCCGGCGAAGCGAAGGGTAGGGCGGAACATGGCAGCTTCCTTGATAGGCAATTAGCGAATGGCGTCGACGCGGATTTTCAGCGGCTGCGGATCGTTGCCGTCGAGGTGCACGGCGTGGTTTTCGGTGGTGATGAACATCAACTCGCCGTTGACTTCGATGCGTGCGCTGACCGCGTAGCGGTGGCCGGGTTTGACCTGGGCTGGATCGTAACTCAAGTGAAACGGCAGCGGCACCTGGCCTTTGATCGGGCCTTTTTGCTCGTCCAGCACGACGGCTGGCGCATCGGCCAGCGAGACGTCTTGCAAGCTGACGCTCAGGGTGGCGCTCGGTGGCAGGGCGATGCGCTGCAGGTAGAACACTTCACCGTCGAGTCCGACCTTGCCGGCAGGTGTGGTCGATTGGCAGGCGCTCAGGAGTGTGGCGGCGGCGAGGGTTAGCAGTTTCTTCAAGGTACATCTCCTTTCAATGTTGGAGCTGGCTTGCTCGCGAAGACGGTTTCTCATTCAACACAGGGGTTGTTTGATCCACCGCTTTTGTGAGCAAGCCCGTTCCCACAGTTTTCTTGCGTCAGACTTGAGTGTCCATGGCCGGTTGGTCTGCGGCGTCTTCACTGCGATGCAGCGCCACCTGACGGATCGACAAGCGAATCTCCGCCGGCAACACGCGTTTGGCCGCACCTTCGGCCAGCTCGCCGAGCAGTTCGTGATAACTCAGTTTGCCAGCCTCGTCGCGGCGCAGCACGTCGAGGTCGAGCATCGTCTGGATGAAGTGGCGGAACAGACTCTTGTCGAAGAACTCCGGGGCGTTGAGGCCGTGGAGGATCGACAGGCGCTGGGCCATGACCGTGCACAGGTCTTCCAGTTCTTCGGCGCTGATGCTGTTCTGGCCGCTGTTGAGCAGCAAGGACACGGTCATGTAGAAGCGCTGCAAGGTCTGCGCGATGCTCTTCGACAGCAATGTCAGGAGGACGAAATGCCGCGAACTCGGCGCAGGGCGCAGATAGACGTCTTTCTCGAAACGCAGCAGGCCTTGCTCGACAAACGCTTCCAGCCACTGATCGACTACGGCGTCGAGTTCGTCCAGCGTCCAGCGGATGAACAGCTCCGACTGCAAGTACGGATAGAGCGCGCGGGTGTAGCGCAGGATCTGTTCGCGGCTCATGCGCGAGGTGCTCTGGAAGAAGCTCGCCAGCAGCGACGGCAGCGCGAAAATGTGCAGCACGTTGTTGCGGTAGTAGGTCATCAGGACGGCGTTCTGCTCGTCCAGATAGAGAATTTTACCCAGCGCATCGTTCTGCTCGGCGAGCAGATCCATGTCTTTGACGTGCTCGATCAGCGCGCGGCCATCGCCTTCCGGCAGCGTGGTGTGCGGCGAGTACGGAACCCTGCGCAGCAGTGCCAGATACAGGTCCAGCACCCGCGCCATGGCGCGATCATCCAGCGCCAGACGCGTGGTCGACAGCAGTGCCAGTGCCACCAGGTTGACCGGGTTGATCGCCGCCGCTTCGTTCAGATGCTGCGCGACTTTTTCGCCGAGGCGATTGGTGGTTTCGTTCAGCCACGCCGGTTTGTACTGCGGGCCAAGGTCCTGCTGGCGCCAGTCCGGCTGCTCGCTGTCGAGAAATTCCGCCAGTTTGATCGGTTCGCCGAAGTTGACCGCGACCTGACCGAAGCGCTGCTTGAGCGCGCCGATGACTTTGAAGATGTCGAAGATCGATTCTTTCTTCTTGCTCGCGCCACGCAATTCGCCGAGGTAGGTGCGACCTTCCAGAACGCGCTCGTAACCGATGTACACCGGCACAAACACGATCGGCATCCGCGACGAGCGCAGGAAGCTGCGCATCGTGATCGCGAGCATGCCGGTTTTCGGTTGCAGCATGCGTCCGGTGCGTGAGCGGCCGCCTTCGACGAAGTACTCGACCGGGAAGCCTTTGGTGAAGAGGGTGTGCAGGTATTCGTTGAACACCGAGGTGTACAGCGGATTGCCCTTGAACGTGCGGCGCATGAAGAACGCGCCACCACGCCGCAACAGGCTGCCGATCACCGGCATGTTCAGGTTGATCCCGGCGGCGATGTGCGGCGGGGTCAGGCCGTTGCGAAACAGCAGGTACGAGAGCAGCAGGTAGTCGATGTGGCTGCGGTGGCACGGCACGTAGATTACTTCGTGCCCCTGCGCGACTTTCTGCACGCCTTCGATGTGGTTGACCTTGATGCCGTCGTAGATCTTGTTCCAGAACCAGCTCAGCACCACTTCGAGAAAACGGATGGCGGTGTAGGTGTAGTCCGAGGCGATCTCGTTGCCGTAGCGCAGGGCCAGGGCCTTGGCTTTTTCCGGGGAGATGTTTTCGCGCTCGGCTTCGTCGAGGATCGCTTGCTTGACCAGTGGCTGGTTGAGCAGGCCTTTGACGAGGTTACGGCGGTGGGAAATGTCCGGGCCGATGACGGCAGCTTTCAGATTGCGGAAGTGCACGCGCAGAATGCGCTGGGCCATACGCACGGTGCGTTCGTGGCCCTTGTTGTGTTCGATCAGTTCACGCAGATGAATTGGCGCGGAGAACTGCACGCGGGTCTTGCGGCCGAGGACGATGATGCTCAGCAGCCGGCGCAGGCGTCCGGTGACCGCCCAACTGTCGGCGAACAGTAACTTCCACGGACTGTTTTCGCTGTCCGGCGACTGGCCCCAGAACACGCTGACCGGAATGATCTGCGCGTCTTCGGCGGCGTTCTGCGAGAGGGCGCTGACCAAGCGAGTCAGGGTCGGCGGCGCGCCGCGTTTGTCCTGGCGACCGAGCCAGTCCGGGTCCGGCGTCAGGTAGAAAAACGCCGCCGGCTCGATCAGCGAACCCACCGACACCGCCAGCACCGGGCGTGGCAGGCCGGCCTTGGTGCACTCGGTGTCGACCACCGCCAGATCAGTCAGCGAAGGATTTTGCAGGACGTAGAACACCGGACGACTGCGGTCGAGGTTGAGGGTGAACGACGACTGGTTGATCGTCTCCGAGCGAACCCAGAGGTACAACAGTCGGCGCAGGGTGCCAAACACAAGACGGCGGAACGGGGAACGGGTCATACGGCTTCTGCGTGAGTGAATAAAACCGAGCGTTTGCTCGGGAGGGCGATAGTGTGCCGTATAAGCTGAAAATCGGCAAAAAAGCGGCGAAGTAATCTCCTGTTGAGACTTTTCGCACCTGTCATATACTCGGCGGTCTGTCGCCGGGGCCCTTTTATGGACGTCGGACGCAGGCTGACGTTCCGCAAAGGCTTTCCTGCGAAAAGCCTGTTCAATAATAAAAAAGGAGTATGAACAGATGGCAACACGTGAAACCGGCAACGTGAAGTGGTTCAACGACGCCAAGGGCTACGGCTTCATTCAGCGCGAAGACGGAGTGGACGTGTTCGTGCACTACCGCGCGATTCGTGGCGAAGGGCATCGGTCGCTGACCGAAGGCCAGCAAGTCGAATATGCGGTGATTACTGGCGAGAAGGGTTTGCAGGCTGAGGATGTTGTAGGCTTGTAACAGCAGCTTCAAGTTTCAAGCTGCAAGCCACAAGCGATAAGCAGTTCCGCTTGAGGCTTGCAGCTTGCAGCTCAGAACTTGCAGCTGCTTTTAAGCCGTTTTCCAGGTGATTTCTTCTTCACCGTCTGCGCTGATGCGAATCCAGCGATCCGCCGTTTCCTCACCTTCTTCCTCGACCCACGTGCCCGGCGCGCAGCGCACTTCCACGTTCAGCGCAGCAAAGGCGGCGCGGGCGCAGGCGATGTCGTCGTCCCATGGCGTCTGGTCGCTTTCCAGGTACAGGCTGTTCCACTTGCCCACGGCTTTTGGCAGCCAGGTCACCGGCACGTTGCCGGCCTTGCATTTGTAAGTCTGGCCTTTCTGTACCCAGTCGCTGCATGGACCAAGGGCTTCGCCGAGCCAGGCCGAAATGGCCTTGTGGTCGACGTCGGCGTCTTTCAGGTAAATCTCGATGTCCGGTTGGCGCATGGATATCCTCACTGCGGGTCTGAAAAATCCATTCGCGGATTTAGCCGGCCCCGGGCGTTTGCCCGGAACCAAAAGTTATTGAAGAACGAAATAATCGTAGCGCATCGACACGGTGGTCACGAACGGCTCGGCCTGTTCGATCACCGCCGCACGCCGCTCGGCACTGGCGCGCCAGCCGTGGGGTGTCATCGCCAACAGGTTGGCGCGATCCTCGGGCCTGGTCAGCGTCAGCTTGAATTCCAGGGTCTCACTGTGCGCCAGCGCCATGCCTTCCGGCACCAGGGCCAGATGCTTGTCGTCCGTGTACTCGCGCACTTCGTCGTACAGGCGTTCGCGCAACTCCATCAGGTGGCCGCTGGTCGGGCCGACTTTCATCAGACCGCCGCCGACACTGAGTAGACGCTTGGCTTCTTCCCAGTCCAGAGGGCTGAACACGCTGGCGAGAAACTGGCAGCTACCGGATGCCAACGGCACGCGGGCCATGCTGGCGATCAACCAGCTAATCGCCGGATTGCGTTTGCACGCGCGTTTGACCGCTTCACGAGAAATATCCAGCGCGTAGCCATCCGAGTCCGGCAGGGCCTCGGCGATCTGCGCGGTGTAATAACCCTCGCCGCAGCCGATGTCGACCCAGCGATCCGGCGCATAACTCGCCGCCAGCTCGGCCAGACGCCTGGCCACTGGCGCGTAATGGCCGGCGTTCAGGAAGTCACGGCGGGCTTCGACCATGGCCTGGTTGTCGCCAGGATCGCGGCTGTTCTTGTGCTGCACCGGCAGCAGGTTCAGGTAACCCTGCCGCGCACGGTCGAAGCGATGGCCGGCGGGGCAGACCACGCCGTTGTCCACCGCGTTGAGCGGTTCACTGCAAATGGGGCAAGCGAGCATCAGGCGAGCAACTTGATCAGGGTCTGGTAGTAGATCTCGGTCAGCACGTCGAGATCCGCCGCCAGCACGCGCTCGTTGACCTGGTGGATGGTCGCGTTGACCGGGCCCAGTTCAACCACTTGTGTGCCCATGGTCGCGATGAAACGGCCATCGGAAGTACCACCGCTGGTGGACGCCTTGGTCTCGCGAGCAGTGATGTCCTTGATGCTCGACGACACGGCGTCGAGCAGCGCGCCGGGTTCGGTGAGGAATGGCAGGCCGGACAGTGCCCAGTCGATGTGCCAGTCCAGATCGTGCTTGTCGAGGATGTCAGCCACGCGTTTCTGCAGGCCTTCGACGGTCGATTCGGTGGAGAAGCGGAAGTTGAACACCGCGACCAGATCACCCGGAATCACGTTGGTCGCGCCGGTGCCGGAGTTGACGTTGGAGATCTGGAAGCTGGTCGGCGGGAAGAAATCGTTGCCGTGATCCCAATGCTCGGCGGCCAGTTCGGCCAGCGCCGGAGCCGCGAGGTGGATCGGATTCTTCGCCAGATGCGGATAGGCGACGTGACCCTGAATGCCTTTGACGGTGAGCCTGGCGCCCAGCGAGCCGCGACGACCGTTTTTCACCACGTCGCCAACCAGCGTGGTGCTCGACGGTTCGCCGACGATGCACCAGTCCAGACGCTCGTTGCGCGCGGCCAGACGCTCGACTACCGCTTTGGTGCCGTGGTGCGCCGGGCCTTCTTCGTCGCTGGTGATCAGGAACGCGACCTTGCCTTTGTGGTTCGGGTAGTCGGTGACGAAGCGCTCGGCGGCGACGGTCATCGACGCCAGGCTGCCTTTCATGTCCGCCGCGCCACGGCCGCAAAGCATGCCGTGCTCATCGATCACGGCGTTGAACGGGTCGATCTGCCACGCCGTGACCGGGCCGGTCGGCACCACGTCGGTGTGGCCGGCGAAGCACAGCACCGGGCCGTCGTTGTTGCCGTGGGTCGCCCAGAAGTTATCCACATCTTCGATGCGCATCGGCTCGAGGGTGAAACCGGCATCGCCCAGGCGCTGCATCATCTGCTTCTGGCAATCGGCGTCGACCGGCGTCACGGACGGACGGCGGATCAGGTCGATGGCAAGTTGGAGGGTCGGCGAAAGGTCGGCGTGGGCCGTCATGGAAAACTCCGAAGATCATGAATGTGGGCGCGGACTGACTGTGGGAGCGGGCTTGCTCGCGAAAGCGATTGATCAGTCAACATAGATGTTGAATGTTACAAAGCCTTCGTGAGCAAGCCCGCTCCCACAGGGGATACGGTTATCACGCCAAGCCCCGCAAAATGGCGGTTATCTTAAAGCAAAACGGCGACCATTGGCCGCCGTTTAGTGCATCGATGAGGATTTAGACGACTGGCGCCGGCTCAGGCTTGGCCACCGGTTTGGGCAGTGACGACAGGAACGCCATGATCAGCGCCGCCAGATACGGCAGCGACTGCACCAGCAGCATCACCACCCAGAAACGCATGTCGTTGCTCGGCATGCCGTTGACCAGGAAAATCCCCAGCGCCGCGCCCCACAACAGCAGCATGATGAACAGCTCTTCCCGTGCTTCGGAAATCGCCACCCAGAAGCCATGGTTGTCGGCGTTTTTCGGCGTGCGGAAGAACGGAATGCTGCTGGTGAAGAAGCCGTACAGCACCGCTTTGGCGATGGTGTGCGACAACGCCAGCCCGGCCAGTGCCGCGCAGAAGGCATCTTTCAGGTTCACGCCGACGGCGCGACGGTAGAGGAAGATGATCTTGCCGACCTTGAACACGAACAGCGCCAGCGGCGGAATTGCGAAGATCAGCAGCGGCGGATCGACCCGTTGCGGCACGATGATCATCGCCGCCGACCACAGCAGCGCGCCAACAGTGAAGAAGATGTTCATGCCGTCCGCGACCCACGGCAACCAGCCCGCGAGGAAGTGGTAACGCTGGCCGCGCGTCAGCTCGGTGTCCTTGCCACGCAGCAGGCTGCCGGTGTGGCGCTTGATGATCTGGATCGCGCCATAGGCCCAGCGGAAACGCTGCTTCTTGAAGTCGATAAACGTATCCGGCATCAAGCCCTTGCCGTAGCTGTCGTGGTAGTAAGCCGCCGACAGGCCTTTCTCGAACACACGCAGACCGAGCTCGGCGTCTTCACAGATGCACCAGTCGGCCCAGCCCAATTCTTCCAGCACCGAGCGACGGGTCATGGTCATGGTGCCGTGCTGGATGATCGCGTCACGGTCGTTACGGGTGACCATGCCAATGTGGAAAAAGCCTTTGTACTCCGCGTAGCAGAGCTTCTTGAAGGTGCTTTCGTTCTGGTCGCGATAATCCTGCGGCGACTGCACGACGGCGATTTTCGGGTCAGCGAAGTGCGGCACCATGTGCTTGAGCCAGTTCGGGTGCACGCAGTAATCGGAGTCGATCACGGCGATCACTTCGGCATCCTTGGCGGTGTGCGGGATCAGGTAGTTCAGCGCGCCGCCCTTGAAACCGGCCAGCGGCGAGACGTGGAAGAACTTGAAGCGCGGGCCGAGGGTTGCACAGTAGTCGCGTACTGGTTCCCACACCGCCGGGTCCTTGGTGTTGTTGTCGATGATCAGGACTTCGTAGTCCGGGTAATCGAGGGCGGCGAGGGCATCGAGGGTCTGTTTGACCATCTCCGGCGGCTCGTTGTAGCACGGCACATGGATCGAGACTTTCGGGCGATAGCTGGAGTCGCCCTCGACCGGCAGGAATTCGCGCCGACGTTTGTGAATCCAGACGGCTTCGGCCAACTCATGCGCTTCGGTCAGCAAGACGATAAACACCCCGAGCGCACCCAGCGCCAACAGGAAACCGACCGTCAGACTGAACCACGTGCTGTATTGCAGGCTGTAGTCGTAGCCGATCCACACCAGCACCGATCCGCAAAGGAAAGCGATGAAGGTCAGGAAGACCCGCCCACGCTGACGCAGGGCCGAACCGTCGATCATCAGCAAGGTCAGCGACAACAGCGCCAGTACCACCGAACCCACCGCCAGCACGCGCCATTGCGGGATCGCGACCACAGGGCCTTCGAAGTTGAATTTTTGCTGGCGCGCAGCGTTGAACACACCCCAATACGCGCCAACCGAACCTTCGTCGCTGGCCTTCCACGGCTGGTCAAACGCTTCGATCACAAAATAGTTGAAGCCTTGGCGGTTGAGCTTGTTGACCAGATTGCGCAGATAGATTGCCTGATCCGCCGGCGACGCATCGGCGCCACCGCGCATGCGGCCGTTGCTCGGCCAGCCGATCTCGGAGAGCAGCAGCGGTTTTTTCGGGAACATCTTTTTCAGGTCGCGGGCGCGGTCAAAGACGAACTGGCCGGCCTTGTCGACCGGGATGAATTCCCAGTACGGCAGAACGTGGGCGGCGATCAGGTCAACGTGCCTGGCCAGTTCCGGATGTTCTTCCCAGACGTGCCATTGCTCAGACGTGGTCACCGGTACTTTCACCGCTGCGCGCACACGATCAAGCAGCACGCTCAGCTCCTGGGCGGTGATTTCCTTGCGGAAGATCGCCTCGTTACCCACCACCACGCGCACCACACTGCGCGAAGTGTTGGCCAGTTCGATGGCGCGGGTGATTTCCCGTTCGTTGCGTTCCTGGTCCGGGCTGATCCAGATCCCGAGGGTCACGCGCAGACCGAACTCCTCGGCGAGTTTCGGGATGTCCTGCAGGGAGCCGTCGACCGAGTAGATGCGGATGTTGTCCGTCAGCTTGCTCATGATTTCCAGATCGCGGCGCATCTCCTCGTCAGACGGATACTGATCCTTCTGGGGGAATTGTCCTTGCTGAAACGGCGAATAAGAGAAGCCGGAGATCTGTTCCGGCCAGTTCGGCGCCGAGACCGGGCGGTTGATCAGCGCCCAGAAACCGGTGAACAGCGCGGCGATTGCCAGAACCACCACCAGGTTGAGTCCAAATTTACGCGATGACATAGCTATTTCGGGTTCCAAAGGCTGTGGAACGAAGGAACGGTCGGCTTACGCCAAAAGGGCGCGAATCCTACACCGGCATTCCACCAGTCGTACACCAAACAGGGAAATGCCCGACTTTGGGCAGCCGGCTTTGACTTAAGTTCTTACACTTGTAGTTCGAAGCTTAAAACTTGTCGCCGTGTAGCCCTATAATGCGCGCCGGTTTTTGGGGTAATGGTCATGAGTACAGAAGATCCGCGGTTTGCAGGCATCGCCCGTTTGTATGGCATCGAAGGCATGGAGCGCTTGCGCGCGGCCCATGTGGCGATTGTCGGCGTCGGTGGTGTCGGTTCCTGGGCGGCGGAAGCCATCGCCCGCTGTGGCGTCGGCGAAATCTCGCTGTTCGACCTCGACGATGTCTGCGTCAGCAATGCCAACCGCCAGTTGCACGCCCTGGACAGCACCGTCGGCCAACCCAAGGTCGAGGTCATGGCCGAGCGCCTGCGCGGGATCAACCCGGATTGCACCGTGCATGCGGTGGCGGACTTCGTCACCCGCGACACCATGGCCGAATACATCACCCCGAACATCGACTGCGTGATCGATTGCATCGACGCGGTCAACGCCAAAGCGGCACTGATCGCCTGGTGCAAGCGCCGCAAGATCCAGATCATCACCACCGGCGGCGCGGGCGGGCAGATTGATCCGACGCTGATTCAGGTGTGCGATCTCAACCGCACGTTCAACGATCCGCTGGCCTCGAAAGTGCGTTCGACGTTGCGCCGGGATTACGGGTTCTCTCGCACCATGACCCGTCACTACAGCGTGCCGTGCGTGTTTTCCACGGAGCAGCTGCGCTATCCGAAACCGGATGGCAGCATTTGCTTGCAGAAGAGTTTTGTTGGCGATGGCGTGAAGCTGGACTGCGCTGGCGGGTTCGGCGCGGTGATGATGGTAACGGCGACGTTCGGCATGGTTGCGGCGACCAAGGCTGTGGACAAGATTGTGGCGGGAGTGCGGCGCCCAGCGGATCGCATTAAACCTGAGGTTTGATCGGTGAGGCTGATGGCCTCTTCGCGAGCAGGCTCGCTCCCACATTGAAATGCATTTCCCTGTGGGAGCGAGCCTGCTCGCGAAGGCGATTAACCGGCCAACTCATTCATTCGCTGGAGCACGGCATTCAGGCCATTGCTGCGCGATGGCGATAACTGCCGGGAAAGGCCGAGTTGACTGAACCAGTCTGGCAAGTCCACCTGCTGCAACTCGACGGCCGATAACCCGTTAACCCGCAACAGCAACAATGCCACCAATCCGCGAATCATCCGCGCGTCGCTGCTGGCGCTGAACTGCCAGTGACCGTCACGCAATTCCCCAACCAGCCACACCTGGCTTTCACAACCATGCACCCGGTTGGCCTCGCACTTGTCCGCGTCATTCAGCGCCGGCAAGCGCTCACCAAACTGCATCAACAACCGCGCGCGCTGTTCCCAACCGGCAGCGCTCTGAAAAGTTTGCAGTGCCTCGGCAGCGTCGACCGGCAAGCTCATCGCAGCAACTCCAGCGCCTGATCCAGTGCTTCAAAGAATCGCTCCAGATCCTCAGAATCGTTGTACAGCGCCAGCGACACACGAATCGCCCCGGCCAGCTCATAGCTTTTGAGCAGCGGCATCGCACAATGATGCCCGGCGCGCACAGCAATGCCTTGCTCGGTCAGCAAGTGCGCCAGATCGGCGTTATGCACGCCTTCGACGACAAAACTGGCCAGGGCCAATTGCGGCTTGCCGAGCAAGCGAACGCCGTTACGCGCCGCGAGGCCACGCAGCAAATAGTCATGCAACGCCGCTTCATGGGCGGACACCGCGTCCTGATCAAGCCCGGCCAGATAATCGAGCGTCGCGCCGAGGCCGATGACACTGGCAATCGGTGGCGTACCCGCTTCAAAGCCCAGCGGTGCAGGGCGGAAGCGCGAGTCGTGATAGTTGGCTTCCAGCACCATTTCGCCACCGAACTGCCGTGGCTTCAACAGCTCGAGCGCCGCGTTGCGCCCGAACAGTACGCCCAGGCCATCGGGGCCATACAGTTTGTGGCTGGAAAACACGTAGAAATCGCAACCCAACGCTTGTACGTCATGCCGACCATGCACCACGCCTTGGGCGCCATCGACCACAGTCAGGGCGTTCTGCGCCTTGGCCATGCCCAGCAGAGCGGGCAGTGGCTGCCAGGCACCGAGGACGTTAGACAGCTGACTGACGGCCAACAAGCGCGTGCGCGGACCGATCAGATGCACCGCTGCGCCGAGGTCGATCACGCCATCAGCATTCAGCGGCAGAATGACCAGCTTCAGGCTGCGTCGTTGAGCCAGTTGCTGCCACGGCAGCAGGTTGGCGTGATGCTCCAGGGCGCTGATGACAATTTCATCGCCCGGCTGGAAAAGATGTTCCAGGCCATAGGCCAGGAGATTCAGCGCGCTGGTGGCGCCATGGGTAAAGATGATCTGCCCGCTGTCACCGGCATTGAGCCATTGCGCGACCTTCAGCCGACTGTCTTCGAACGCCTGCGTGGCGTGGGCGCCGGGCAAGTGTTGCGCACGGTGCACATTGGCTGCGCCGTTGGCGTAGTAATGCGTCAATGCGTCGAGCAGGGCTTGGGGTTTTTGCGTGGTGGCGGCGTTGTCCAGATAGGTCTGGTCTTGCCGTTGCAGCGCGGCGATGGCCGGGAAATCGGCGCGCCACGGGGAGGGAATCATCATGTGTATACGCCTGACCCAGTGGGAGCGAGCCTGCTCGCGAAGGCGTCCTCGAGGACGCTAAAAGCTTCGCGAGCAGGTCGAACCGTCGCTCCCACAGGTTATCAATGTGCCGCTTAGTTGTGAGCGTGCAGCGCTTCGTTCAGTTCGATTGCCGATTTGTGGGTTTTGCATTCCACAGCACCGGTTTCCGAATTGCGACGGAACAGCAGGTCGGTCTGACCGGCCAGCTCACGCGCCTTCACAACTTTAACCAGGTTGTTGTTTTCGTCCAGCAGCGCAACCTTGGTGCCGGCGGTCACGTACAGGCCCGACTCAACAGTGTTGCGGTCGCCCAACGGAATACCGATACCGGCGTTGGCGCCGATCAGGCAGCCTTCGCCAACCTTGATCACGATATTGCCGCCGCCCGACAGGGTGCCCATGGTCGAGCAACCGCCGCCCAGGTCCGAACCCTTGCCGACGAATACGCCAGCGGAAACGCGACCTTCGATCATGCCCGGGCCTTCGGTGCCGGCGTTGAAGTTGATGAAGCCTTCGTGCATCACGGTGGTGCCTTCACCGACGTAAGCGCCCAGACGCAGACGTGCGGCATCAGCGATACGCACACCGGCCGGCACCACGTAGTCGGTCATTTTCGGGAACTTGTCCACCGAGAATACTTCCAGCAGCTCGCCGCGCAGACGGGCTTCGAGTTGCATTTCCGCCAGTTCGCTCAGGTCGATGGCGCCTTGGCTCGTCCAGGCAACGTTCGGCAGCAGCGGGAAGATACCGGCCAGGCTCACGCCGTGCGGCTTGACCAGACGGTGCGACAGCAGGTGCAGCTTGAGGTACGCCTCAGGCGTCGAGGTCAGCTGCGCGTCTTCGGCCAGCAGGGTGGCGACCAGCGGCTTGTGGCTTTCAGCCAGACGGGTCAGCAGCTTGCCTTGCACGGCGTCGATGCCTTTCACGGCTTCAGCCAGTTGCGCCGCCTGGGCGGTGGTGAAAGTGATGGCCTGGTTCCCTTCGGTGTAACCGAGGATTGGCGCAACAGCGGCGACCAGTTCGGCCGAAGGGTTGAGCAGTGGCTGGGCGTAGAACACTTCCAGCCATGCCCCTTGACGGTTCTGAGTGCCGACACCAAAGGCGATGCTGAACAGGGAATTGGACATGTAAATACACCTCTACAAAGAGTGACGGGCTGCTTGCTTCAGAGCGGCCGCGTAGATATCTGGCTTGAAGCCAATCAGGGTTCGGTCACCGAGATCGAGCACCGGGCGCTTGATCATCGAGGGTTGAGCGAGCATCAGTTCGATGGCTTTCGACTGGTCGAGATCGGCTTTGCGTTCGTCTTCGAGTTTGCGAAAGGTCGTGCCTGCGCGGTTCAACACCGTTTGCCAGCCGTGTTCGTTACACCATTGGGTCAGGTGCTCACGGTCGATGCCGGCGGTTTTGTAATCGTGAAAGTCGTAGCTGACAGCGTGTTCATCGAGCCAGGTGCGCGCCTTCTTCATGGTGTCGCAGGCTTTGATGCCGAAAAGGTGCAACGTTTTACTTGATACGGTCAAGGAATCGCCCCCTTTACAGGTGCTGGAGAAAAAATGGTGACGGATTATGCCATGACCAAACGGTTTCGTCGGCCACGGTTGTCGTAACGCTGCAAAACCTGTGGGATCGAGCCTGCTCGCGAAGAGTCCTTGTCAGTCAAAATCTCTGTTCATGACACACCGTATTCGCGAGCAGGCTCGCTCCCACAAGGGGACTGCGTTCCAACAGTGCGACATAGGTGCAACGGTCAGACACAGCCTAAGCGGCTAATATGGCAGTTCAACGCTGTCGATTGTCTGAGATTTCCGCTTTATGCAAACCGCTTACACCGTCCTGATCCTGCTGATGCTGGTCAGCGTTTCGCGTCTTGTCGGACGGGTCATCCCGCTGCCCTTGCCGCTCGTACAAATCGCGGCAGGCGCCTTGCTTGCCTGGCCGACGCTGGGGCTGCACGTGGCGCTGGACCCCGAACTGTTCCTGTTTCTGTTCCTGCCTCCGTTGCTGTTTTCCGACGGCTGGCGCATGCCCAAGCGCGAGTTCTGGCACCTGCGCGGCCCGATCCTGACGCTGGCGGTCGGTCTGGTGCTGTTCACCGTGGTCGGCGCCGGCTACTTCATTCATTGGTTGTTGCCGTCAATTCCGTTGCCGGTGGCCTTCGCCCTGGCGGCGGTGTTGTCGCCGACGGACGCGGTCGCCGTTTCGGCCATTTCGCAAAACCGCTTGCCGACCCCGCTCATGCATATCTTGCAGGGCGAGGCGCTGATGAACGATGCCTCGGGCCTGGTGACTTTCAAGTTCGCACTGGCCGCCGCTATCACGGGCGTGTTTTCGCTGACCAATGCCAGCCTGACTTTTGTCCTGGTGGCGCTCGGTGGGTTGGCGGTCGGCGTGGCACTGAGCTGGCTGGTCGGGCGCCTGCGTGCGTGGATGATCGCCCGCGGCTGGGACGATCCGGCGACCCATGTGGTGTTCATGTTGCTGCTACCGTTTGCCGCCTATGTGCTGGCCGAACGACTGGGCGCTTCGGGCATTCTTTCGGCGGTGGCGGCGGGGATGATGCAGAGCTGGCTCGATCTGTTGCCGCGGCAGACCAGCACCCGCTTGCTTAATCGCAGCGTCTGGTCGCTGCTGGAGTTTGCCTTCAACGGTCTGATCTTCTTGCTGCTCGGCCTGCAACTGCCGGACATCATCAAAGCCGTGGTCAGCCACGAACCGACGCTGTGGCCGACGTTGCTGTACCGGGGCCTCGACGTGGTGGCGATCTTCCTCGCGCTGGTGCTGTTGCGCTTTATTTGGGTGCAGAGCATCTGGCGTCTGTCAGTATTGCTGCGGCGTATGCGCGGCAAGGGCGACCTGACGCAAGTGCCGACAGCCCGTTCCTGCTGGCTACTGACCGTCGGCGGTGTGCGCGGGGCGGTGACGCTGGCCGGTGTGATGTCGGTGCCGATGTTGATGGGAGCCGAGGCGTTCCCTGAGCGTGACCTGCTGATTTTCATTGCGGCCGGGGTGATTCTGTTGTCGCTGATCTGCGCCTGTATCGCCTTGCCGTTGCTGCTGCGCGGTATCGAAAAAAGCCCGGACGACAAGCGGCGACAGGAGGTGCGCGACGCTTGGCGCAAGACGGCTGAGGCGGCGATTCATGCGCTGGAAACCGAAGAGGTCGGCCCGCAGGATGCTGCGCAGGCTGCGCTTTCGGCGGAGCTGAAGGCGCGGATCATGTCCGAGTATCGCCATCAGCTCGACGTGTTCAACGATTCGGCGGAAGCCCAGGCGCTGGCGTTCCAGATGGATCTGCTGGAGCGCCGCCTGCGTTTGAAGGCGCTGCGGGCGCAGCGTCTTGAGCTGTATAGCCTCAGCCGCCATCACCAGATCGGCGATGACGTGTTGCGTGAGGTATTGGGTGAGCTGGATTTGAGTGAAGCGAATCTGGGGCAGGTCAAGTGACCTGCGTCCTGCTTATTCGCTCTGCGCCTCGGGTTGCGGATAAACCTGGCTGACAAAAGCCTTATCCGCATCGCTCAGGGTGTAGTTGAAGTCAACTTTGAAATCCCCAATCGTCCATTGCTGTCTGATTTCATAGTGCATGATGGATTTTGAATCATAGGGTGAGAAGTTAACTTCGCTAAGATCCAGAAGATTAAGGAAAGCGGCGTCGACCTGTTCTTTTGTGGGGGCATAAACAGGATTGCTTTCATCCAGTACACCGCGCGATTGATATAAGGCCGGTTTGTCCCATGGGATATTGCATTGCGGATGCAAGTGTTCGTGTTCCAGTCCCAGCATATGTCCGAACTCGTGAATGATATTCGGGATGTAACGGTCCCACCAATAATCCGTACCGATGTGCATGGTGGGCTCATCAGGATCATCGATCAGTAACGCATCTGTACCAATCGTCGATGCATAGTAAGAGTAGGTGTTACTGCTGATGCGAATGTCGCCCTGCGTGCCTTCCACAAAGTCGAAGTTGAGATTGATATGAGTCTCCCAGGCAGCGGCGGCGTCCTTGACGGTTTGTTTGAATTTCTGGTCGCCGTTGAGGAAGGCAATCCTGAGTGTGCGGCCTGGGGTCCAGAATTTGGTGTGTTTGCCCACCGAGCGTTTTTGTCGGCCAGATGTCGAAGACGGCCGGTTGTGCGGGTTTTCATTAATTGCCTTTTCATAGGCATCGGTAATGTTGCCCGGCTTTATAACTTCGCAAAGCACTATGCTTTCCATGCGTATAAGTTCCATGTTTGTCTGGATGGTAAGTTTGAGTTGCGCTGCGAAGAATAACGCCGAGATTGAACTTGGAGAAGTTTAATGGTGTTTTTATGTATTGCTGTATGTTGGGGGTGCTCGCACGACATTGCATCGTGCGAGCGCGGTGTTATCAAGAAGGATGACGAATAATAAAAGCCTTTATCCGTTCGGCGGCTTCAACGCATTCAGCCAATGGTGCAACGAGTGCCATGCGCACGCGACCGGCCCCTGGGTTCACACCGTCCACTTCGCGCGACAGGTAAGAGCCTGGTACCACGGTGACATGTTCTTCGGCAAACAGATCCCGGCAGAATGCCGCGTCGTCACCCTGTACGTTCGGCCACAGATAGAAGCTGCCGTCCGGGCGCTGCACGTCCATCACCGGACTTAGGATTTCCAGCACGGCGTCGAACTTCTCGCGGTACAGCGCACGGTTGGCGCGGACATGGACTTCATCATTCCAGGCGGCGATGCTGGCCAGTTGGGTTTGCACCGGCATGGCGCAGCCGTGGTAAGTGCGATAGAGCAGGAAACCCTTGAGAATCTCGGCATCACCCGCCACAAATCCGGAGCGCAGGCCTGGCAGGTTGGAGCGCTTGGACAGGCTGTGGAACACCACGCATCGCTTGAAGTCCTGGCGGCCCAGTTCGACGCAAGCGCTGAGCAGGCCCGGTGGCGGGGTTTGCTCGTCGAAGTACAGTTCGCTGTAGCACTCGTCGGCGGCAATCACGAAGTCGTGTTCGTCGGCCAGGGCGATGAGCTTTTTCAGCACGTCGACCGGGATCAGCGCACCGGTCGGGTTGCCCGGCGAGCAGAGGAACAGGATCTGGCAGCGCTTCCAGATGTCCGGCGAAACGGCGTCGAAATCCGGGTTGAAGCCGTTTTCGTCCAGGCATGGCAGATAGTGCGGCTTGGCCCCGGCGAGGAACGCCGCGCCTTCGTAGATCTGGTAGAACGGGTTCGGGCTGACGACCAGTGCGTCGTCGCCACGATTGACCACGGTCTGGGTGAACGCGAACAGCGCTTCACGGGTGCCGTTGACCGGCAGCACGTTACGCGCCGGATCGATCCAGCCGGTCGGTACGCCGAAACGACGCTCGCACCAGCCGGCGATGGCTTCGCGCAGGGCCGGGATGCCGAGGGTGGTCGGGTACACCGCCATCTGGTCCAGACTGTGGGCCAGCGCCTCGGCGACAAAACTCGGCGAACGATGTTTCGGTTCGCCGATGGACAGCGCGATAGGACGCATGTCCGGATTCGGCGTCACCGTGCCGAGCAGGGCGCGGAGCTTTTCGAACGGGTAGGGCTGGAGCTGGTTCAGAGCGTTGTTCATTGGGGCCTCTTTCAATCTGCAAGAGAATCCCCTCGCCACAGGGGATTGTGTGTTCCAGGGAAATGCAGGGGGCTGCTTTCACAGGGGAAGGGGTGTTCAAATACCGATGCGTGAAAGCTTGATATCTGGTTCCTGATTGACGCTCAACTGCTCAACGATCGCATCCTGCAAGCGGCTGCACAGCAGCGGATCGGACAGCGGCTGGTTATGGGCGTCGGTGATGAAGAACACGTCCTCGACCCGCTCGCCCAGGGTGGCGATCTTGGCATTCTGCAGCGAGAGGTCGAATTCCAGGAATATCCCGCCGACGCGCGCGAGCAGGCCCGGGCGGTCAGGTGCGGTGAGTTCCAGTACCGTGACCGGGCGCTGGGCGTCATTGTGGATCGTCACCTGCGGCGCAAAAGCGAAATGCTTGAGCTGGCGCGGCACCCGTCGCTGGATGATCGTCGGGTAATCATCAGGGTTGCGCAGGGCTTCGGTCAGGCCTGAGCGGATCTGTTTGACCCGTTCCGGGTTGTCGCCAATCGAGTCGCCATCAGCGTCGAGCACGATGTAGGTGTCGAGGGTGAACTGGCTGCTGGAGGTGATGACCCGGGCGTCGTGAATGGTCAGGTTGAGCTGGTCCATCGCGGCCACGGTTACAGCGAAGAAATCGTGCTGGTCTGGCGCATAAATGAAGATCTGCGTGCCGCCCTCGAACTCGCGCTGGGTGGTTTCCTTGATCAGCACCAGCGGACCGCCATCGGCCGGCTGCTGGAGGATCGCGTCGCTGTGCCAGGCCACGTCGCCGGCGGTGTGGCGCAGGAAATAGTCATCGCCCAATTGCGCCCACAGCTGCTCGACGTCGTCCGGATCGGTACCGCCGCGAACCAGAATGTCCAGCGCGGCGCTTTGCGTCTGGCGAATCTGCTCTTCGCGATCCACTGGATTTTCCAGACCACGGCGCAGGGCGCGCTTGGTCTCGGTATAGAGCTGACGCAACAGGCTGGCACGCCACGAGTTCCACAGCGTCGGGTTGGTCGCGTTGATGTCGGCCACGGTCAGCACATACAGATAGTCGAGGCGGGTTTCGTCACCGACTGCCTGCGCGAAATCGTGGATCACCTGCGGGTCGGACAAATCCTTGCGCTGGGCGGTGGTCGACATCACCAGGTGGTTCTGCACCAGCCAGACGATCAGGCGGCTGTCCCATACCGGCAATTGATGACGCTGGCAGAACGCCTCGGCATCGACCGCGCCGATCTCCGAGTGATCGCCGTGCCGACCCTTGCCGATGTCGTGGTACAGGCCGGCCATGTAGATCAGTTCAGGCTTAGGCAGTTTGGCCATCAGCTTGGCGGCCAGCGGGAATTTTTCCGACACCTGGGTGTACTGCAACTTACGCAAGTGCTTGATCAGATTCAGCGTGTGCGCATCGACTGTATAAATGTGGAACAGGTCGTGCTGCATCTGCCCGACGATAAACCCGAACTCCGGCAGGTAGCGCCCGAGAATGCCGTAACGGTTCATCCGCCGCAGGTTGCGATGGATGCCGATCTTGCATTTGAACAGCTCGATGAACAGGCTGGTGTTGCGAATGTCGTTGCGGAAATTGTCGTCGATCAGGTGACGGTTTTCCCGCAGCAGACGGATGGTGTCGGCGCGCACGCCTTTGATTTCCGGCTGCTGGGCCATCAGCACGAAGATTTCAAGCATGGCGAACGGCGTGCGGCGGAACACGTTGTCGTTACGTGCTTCGATGTAGCCGTCATGAAGCTGGAATCGCGCGTTGATCGGCTCTGGCGGCGCTTCGTCTTCGGGGGCGAGGATGACTTCCTCGAAGTGCTGGATGATCAGGTCGCTGAGCTGGGCAATGCTCATCACCACGCGGAAATATTGTTGCATGAAGTTTTCGACGGCCTGCTTGGCGTCGTCACCTTCGAACCCGAGCAGGCCGGCGATGGTGCGTTGATGATCGAACAGCAAACGGTCTTCGGAACGTCCGGCGAGCATGTGCAGGGCGTAGCGCACTTTCCACAGGAACTCCTGCGAAGAGGCGAGCAGGGCGTTTTCACTTTCGACCAGAAAGCCTTCGCCAGCGAGGGCGCGCAGGTTCAGCGTGCCGTATTGGCGCCGGGCGACCCAGAGAATGGTCTGAATGTCGCGCAGGCCGCCGGGCGAGCCTTTGACGTTGGGCTCGAGGTTGTATTCGGTGTCGTTGTACTTGTGGTGGCGAGCCTTCTGTTCGGCGCGCTTGGCGAGGAAAAACTCCTTGGCCGGCCACATGTGTGCAGTGCTGGTGACATCGAGCATGCGCTGACGCAGACGCTCGGGGCCACAAATGGTGCGGCTTTCCATCAGGTTGGTGACGACTGTAAGGTCGGCGCGGGCCTCTTCGGCGCATTCATCGACCGAGCGCACGCTCTGACCGACTTCCAGGCCGATGTCCCACAGCAACGTCAGAAAACGTTCGATGGAGTCGCGGAAAATCTCGTGATCGGCGCTGTCCAGCAGAATCAGCAAATCGATGTCGGAATAGGGGTGCAGTTCACCTCGGCCATAACCACCGACCGCGACCAGCGCGATGTCGGCGTCTTCACTCCAGTTGAACTGCTCCCAGGCCTTTTGCAGGATGTTGTCGACGAACCAGGCGCGATCTTCGATCAGCCGGCGGATGTCGCGGCCGCTGCGAAAACGCGCGTCGAGAACATCGCGGGCCTGGCGGATCGCTTTTTTGAACGCCGCAATGGGACTCGCTTTCAGGGCCAGTTCAGCCTGGAACTGGCCACGGTCGAAGAGTTCGGGGTCCACCTGCGGCATCGATTGGCTTTCCTTCTATAAAAGGCTGGGAGCGTTGAGTGGTTCAGGCCGAAACGCGCGGGATGGTGTCATCAGCGCGCAGGGTGAAGATTTCGTAACCGGTGTCGGTCACCAACAGTGTGTGTTCCCATTGGGCCGAGAGTTTGCGGTCCTTGGTGATCGCGGTCCAGCCATCGCCCAATACCTTGGTGTCGGCTCTGCCCTGGTTGATCATCGGCTCGATGGTGAACGTCATGCCCGCCTTCAGTTCCAGGCCGGTGCCGGCGCGACCGTAGTGAAGGATCTGCGGTTCTTCGTGGAAGACCTTGCCGATGCCGTGGCCGCAGAACTCGCGAACCACCGAGAAACCGTTCTTTTCAGCGTGCTTCTGGATGACTTCACCGATGTCGCCGAGGCGGCAGCCAGGCTTGACGATTTCGATGGCCTTGTACATGCATTCCTGAGTGACCTGCGACAGGCGCTCGGCCCACACCGGCACGTCGCCGACGTGAAACATGCGGCTGGTGTCGCCGTGGTAGCCGTCCTTGATCACGGTGACATCGATGTTCAGTGTGTCGCCGTTTTTCAGTGGCTTGTCGTTCGGGATACCGTGGCAGACCACATGGTTGATCGACGTGCAGATCGACTTCGGATAGCCCTTGTAGTTGAGCGGGGCAGGGATGGCCTGTTGCACATTGACGATGTAGTCGTGGCAGATCTGGTTCAGTTGATCAGTGGTCACGCCCGGTTTGACATGTTCGGCAATCATTTCCAGCACATCGGCGGCCAGTTTGCCGGCGACGCGCATGCCAGCGATGTCCTCGGGGGTTTTGAGGTTGACGGTCATACAGGCTCTCTCTGCGCTCGGCGGCGCTTGCTGATACAAATAGGGGCGCGGCTGTTCGTTTTGCGACCCTGAAAAACGCGATTCTATCAGACGCCCGGCGCAAATCCGCGCCGGTGTGCATCGCTTCTCTCTATACAATGGTGCGCGTCAGGCCTGTTCCAAGGGGGCTGCGTGCATGTCGTTGGGGTGATTGCTGATTTCTGGTTTCGTTTCTGTCAGCCCTGTGGTATAAAATGCGCCGCTTTCCGGGGATGCCCCGAAAGGCTTAAATCCACACACGTGTCGACACGATGACCTGGGTGCTTTTGGCTTTATGCCATTGGTTGGTCATTGGGATACGTGGAGGCCAAACCCGACTTATCAAGGAACTATCATGTCCCAAGTCAATATGCGCGATATGCTGAAGGCCGGTGTGCACTTCGGTCACCAAACCCGTTACTGGAATCCGAAAATGGGTAAGTACATTTTCGGCGCGCGTAACAAGATTCACATCATCAACCTTGAAAAAACCCTGCCAATGTTCAACGAAGCTCTGACTTTCGTAGAGCGTCTGGCCCAGGGCAAAAACAAGATTCTGTTCGTCGGCACCAAGCGTTCCGCTGGCAAGATCGTTGCTGAAGAAGCAGCACGTTGCGGTTCGCCTTACGTCGATCACCGCTGGTTGGGCGGCATGCTGACCAACTTCAAAACCATTCGTGCTTCCATCAAGCGTCTGCGTGACCTTGAAGTTCAAGCTGAAGACGGTACTTTCGCCAAGCTGACCAAGAAAGAAGCGCTGATGCGCTCCCGTGACCTGGAAAAGCTGGATCGCTCCCTGGGCGGCATCAAGGACATGGGCGGTCTGCCAGACGCACTGTTCGTGATCGACGTTGACCACGAGCGCATCGCGATCACCGAAGCCAACAAGCTGGGCATCCCGGTAATCGGCGTTGTCGACACCAACAGCAGCCCGGAAGGCGTTGACTACATCATCCCAGGCAACGATGACGCAATCCGCGCTATCCAGCTGTACATGGGTTCGATGGCAGACGCAGTAATCCGTGGTCGCAACAATGTTGCTGGCGGCACTGTTGAATTCGCAGCTGAAGAAACTCAGGCTGCAGCTGAGTAATTGACGCCCTGGCGTTGACTCAGTAAGCAAAAAGGGGGCTTGGCCCCCTTTTTGCCACCTCGAAAACCGTTTGTTGGTAGCGCAGCTACAGGCTCTGTAACGTGCAGCTGCTACAAGGTGGTTCGGGAAGAATTGAACGCCCGTTCGATCGGGTGGAATGGTTGAAAACCTATCCAAGAGGAATTTGAAAATGGCAGCAATTACTGCAGCGTTGGTTAAAGAACTGCGCGAGCGTACCGGCGAAGGCATGATGGATTGCAAGAAAGCCCTGGAAAAGGCTGACGGCGACATCGAAAAAGCCATTGATGACATGCGTGCTTCGGGCGCGATCAAGGCTGCGAAAAAGGCTGGCAACGTTGCCGCTGAAGGCGCAATCGCTATCAAGGACGACGGTAAAGCTGCCGTTATCCTGGAAGTGAACTCGCAGACCGACTTCCTGGCTCTGCAAGATGACTTCAAAAACTTCGTTGCTGCCAGCGTTGAAAAAGCCTTCGCTGACAAGCTGACCGATGCTGCTCCGCTGATCGCTTCGCAAGAAGCTGCTCGTGAAGCACTGGTTGCCAAAGTAGGCGAAAACGTCAACATCCGTCGTCTGACCCGTATCGAAGGTGACGTTGTAGGTTCGTACCTGCACGGCAACAAGATCGGTGTTGTTGTAGCTCTGAAAGGCGGTGACGTCGAGCTGGCCAAAGACATCGCGATGCACGTAGCTGCAAGCAATCCTGAGTTCCTGCTGCCTTCGCAAGTTTCGGCTGAAGCGATCGAGCGTGAAAAAGCTGTGTTCCTGCAGCTGAACGAAGAAAAAATCAAAGGCAAGCCAGAAAACATTGTTGAGAACATGGTCAAAGGCCGTATCAGCAAGTTCCTGGCAGAAGCGAGCCTGGTTGAGCAGGCGTTCGTCAAGAACCCTGAAATCAAGGTTGGCGAGCTGGCCAAGAAAGGCGGCGCAGAAATCGTTTCCTTCACTTACTACAAGGTAGGCGAAGGCATCGAGAAACCGGTCGACAACTTCGCTGAAGAAGTTGCTGCCCAGCTGGCTGCCGCCAAGCAATAAGACGGTTTTTCAACTGTCGCCCGAAAGAGGCTGCCCGCTCACGCGCGCAGCCTCTTTTCAGATGGGGTAGCCAATTTTTATTTGGTTTGCGCCTGGAACTGACTTACAAAGCCATGTTCCGATGGCGCTGAAGCAGCGCCACGCTAGAGTGAACGCAGCTGAAAACAGCTCGCAAAGAATTTTTTAATACGCCGCAGGAGAGATTCGCAATGGCTCAGCAGGGCAGTGGTTATCAGGCTCGCTATAAACGCATTCTACTCAAGCTTAGCGGCGAGGCCCTGATGGGCTCGGAAGAGTTCGGGATCGATCCGAAAGTGCTGGATCGCATGGCGCTGGAAGTCGGCCAGTTGGTCGGCATCGGCGTACAGGTCGGTCTGGTGATCGGCGGTGGCAACCTGTTCCGTGGCGAAGCGCTGAGCAAAGCTGGTATGGATCGGGTAACAGGCGACCACATGGGCATGCTGGCCACTGTGATGAACGCCCTGGCCATGCGTGACGCGCTGGAACGTGCCAATATCTCGGCCATCGTGATGTCGGCCATTTCCATGGTTGGCGTGACTGATCACTATGATCGTCGCAAAGCCATGCGTCACCTGAACTCCAAAGACGTGGTGATTTTCGCGGCCGGTACCGGCAATCCGTTCTTTACTACGGATTCGGCAGCCTGCCTGCGTGCAATCGAAATCGACGCCGATGTCGTGCTCAAGGCGACCAAGGTCGATGGCGTCTACACCGCTGACCCGTTCAAGGACCCGCATGCCGAGAAGTTCGATCATCTGACTTATGATGAAGTGCTGGATCGCAAGCTGGGTGTAATGGATCTGACCGCTATCTGCCTGTGCCGCGACCACAAGATGCCGCTGCGCGTATTCAACATGAACAAGCCTGGCGCCCTGCTGAACATCGTACATGGCGGCGCTGAAGGCACCCTGATTGAGGAAGGTCAACAATGATCAGCGAAATCAAGAAAGACGCTCAAGAGCGCATGCATAAATCCCTGGACTCTCTGGCCCATGCATTTGGCCAGATCCGTACCGGCAAGGCTCACCCAAGCATTCTGGGTAGCGTGATGGTGCCGTACTACGGCGCAGACACCTCCATCACCCAGGTCGCCAACATCACTGTAAAGGACTCGCGCACCCTGCAAGTCGTGGCGTTCGAGCGCAACATGCTCGCGGCAGTCGATAAGGCAATCCAGAGCGCTGGTCTGAACCTCAACCCGACCAACCTGGGCGAGTTGCTGCTGATCTCCATGCCAGCACTGACTGAAGAGACTCGCAAGGGTTTCACCAAGCAGGCGCGCAGTGCCGCTGAAGATGCTCGTGTTGCCGTGCGCAATATCCGCCGCGATGCTCTGAGCGAGCTGAAGAAGCTGGTCAAGGACAAGGAAATCAGCGAAGACGAAGAGCGTCGTGCCGCTGCCGACATTCAGAAGCTCACCGACAAGGCCGAGGCTGACATCGACGCGGCTACCAAGCAAAAAGAAGCGGATCTGATGGCCGTATAAGGTTCGAGCTTTTAATGGACAAGACCAAGCAGACTGCGCCGTCCGCGGTGCCGCGCCATGTCGCGATCATCATGGATGGTAACAATCGCTGGGCTAAAAAACGCTTTATGCCGGGTGTTGCCGGGCATAAAGCGGGCGTGGATGCGGTGCGTGCGGTGATCGAGGTCTGCGCCGAGGCGAAGGTCGAGGTGCTGACGCTGTTCGCGTTCTCCAGTGAAAACTGGCAGCGTCCGGCCGATGAGGTCAGTGCCTTGATGGATCTGTTTTTCAAGGCATTGCGTCGTGAGGCCAAGCGTCTCAACGACAACAACATCAGCCTGCGCATCATCGGCGATCGCTCGCGCTTCCATCCTGAGCTTCAGGCGGCGATGCGCGAAGCTGAAGCCATGACGGTCGGTGCCAACCGCTTTGTCCTGCAGATCGCTGCCAACTATGGTGGTCAGTGGGACATTGCGCAGGCAGCGCAGCGACTGGCGCGTGAAGTCCAGGCCGGCCATCTGCGCCCGGAAGACATCACCCCGGATTTGTTGCAGACCTGCCTGGCAACCGGCGATCTGCCGCTCCCGGACCTGTGCATTCGCACCGGTGGCGAGCACCGCATCAGTAACTTCCTGCTGTGGCAACTCGCCTACGCCGAGTTGTACTTCTCCGACCTGTTCTGGCCGGACTTCAAACACGATGCCATGCGCAATGCGCTGGCCGATTTCGCTTCGCGCCAGCGTCGCTTCGGTAAAACGAGCGAACAGGTCGAAGCTGGAGCCCGGGTTTAATGCTTAAACAACGAATCATCACTGCCCTGATCCTGCTGCCGATTGCCTTGTGCGGTTTTTTCCTGCTCGAAGGCTCCGGTTTTGCGCTGTTCATCGGTCTGGTCGTGAGCCTGGGTGCTTGGGAATGGGCGCGTCTGGCAGGTTTCGCTGCGCAATCTTTCCGCGTCGGTTTTGCCGCCGTGGTCGCCCTGATGCTGTTTGTCATGTACATCCTGCCTGGCCTTGCGCCGTGGGTGTTGGGCGCATCAGTGCTCTGGTGGATCGTGGCGACCTGGCTGGTGCTGACCTACCCGCGTTCGAGCGAGCATTGGTCCAGTGCCGCCACCAAACTGGTGATCGGCCTGTTGATCCTGTTGCCGGCCTGGCAAGGCCTGGTGCAGATCAAGCAGTACCCGCTGGGTAACTGGCTGATCATGGCCGTGATGGTGCTGGTCTGGGGCGCGGATATCGGCGCTTACTTTTCTGGCCGGGCCTTCGGCAAGCGCAAGCTGGCTCCGCAGGTCAGTCCTGGTAAAAGCTGGGAAGGTGTCTATGGTGGCCTGGCCCTGAGCCTGGTCATTACCGCCATTGTCGGGCTGGTGCGCGACTGGACGGTGGCCGAGTTGCTCAAGGGCTTGATCGGTGCGGCATTGATCGTGTTCATTTCGGTGGTGGGCGACCTCACCGAGAGCATGTTCAAGCGTCAGTCTGGCATCAAGGACAGCAGTAATTTGCTGCCAGGTCACGGTGGCGTGCTGGATCGCATCGACAGCCTGACCGCCGCCATTCCGGTATTCGCCGTGCTGCTGTGGATGGCCGCACCGTGAGCCGCCCGCAACAGATCACTGTTCTGGGGGCAACCGGCTCCATCGGTTTGAGTACTCTCGACGTCATTGCGCGTCATCCGGAGCGTTATCAGGTTTTTGCCCTGAGCGGCTTCACCCGGCTCAGCGAGTTGTTCGCCTTGTGCGTGCGCCATGTGCCGCAGTTCGCGGTGGTGCCGAAATCCGAAGCTGCGCGCAACTTGCAAGATGATTTGCGTGCAGCCGGGTTGCCGACCCGCGTACTGGTCGGGGAGGAGGGCTTGTGTGAGGTTGCCTCTGCCCCTGAAGTCGACGCGGTGATGGCGGCCATCGTCGGCGCGGCGGGGCTGCGCCCGACGCTGGCTGCGGTCGAGGCTGGCAAAAAGATTCTCCTGGCCAATAAGGAAGCGCTGGTGATGTCCGGCGCCTTGTTCATGCAGGCGGTGCGCAAGAGTGGCTCGGTCCTGTTGCCAATCGACAGCGAACACAACGCCATTTTTCAGTGTATGCCTCAGGATTTTGCCCGCGGTCTGGGCAAGGTCGGTGTGCGGCGGATCTTGCTGACAGCTTCTGGCGGCCCTTTCCGGCAGACGCCGATGATCGAACTGGCGCATGTTTCACCTGATCAGGCCTGTGCACACCCGAACTGGTCCATGGGGCGCAAGATTTCCGTGGATTCGGCCAGCATGATGAACAAGGGGCTTGAGCTGATCGAAGCGTGCTGGTTGTTCGATGCCAAGCCTGCGCAGGTCGAGGTGGTTATCCATCCGCAAAGCGTGATCCACTCGCTGGTCGACTACGTTGATGGTTCGGTATTGGCCCAGCTGGGTAATCCGGATATGCGCACGCCCATTGCCAATGCCCTGGCATGGCCGGAGCGTATCGACTCTGGCGTGGCCCCGCTGGATCTCTTTGCCATTGCGCGACTGGATTTCGAAGCGCCGGACGAGGAACGTTTTCCTTGTCTGCGTCTGGCGCGACAGGCCGCTGAAGCGGGTGACAGCGCCCCGGCGATGCTGAACGCGGCCAATGAGGTGGCTGTGGCAGCGTTTCTCGACGGACGGGTTCGCTATCTGGAAATCGCGAGTATCATCGAAGAAGTCCTGAACCTCGAGCCCGTGGTTGCACTGGACGATCTCGATGCGGTGTTCACGGCCGACGCGAAGGCTCGGGTTCTGGCCGGGCGATGGCTGGCTCGTCAGGGTCGATAGGTTTTGCAGCACAATGGCTTCATGCGGCACTGAACGGGATTGCGGAGAAAATAGATGAGCGCGCTCTATATGATTGCCGGCACCCTGATCGCTTTGGGTGTGCTGGTCACCTTTCACGAATTCGGCCACTTCTGGGTCGCGCGTCGCTGTGGCGTGAAGGTTCTGCGTTTCTCCGTTGGCTTCGGCATGCCGTTGCTGCGCTGGCACGACAAGCAAGGGACCGAGTTTGTCGTGGCGGCGATTCCGTTGGGTGGCTACGTCAAGATGCTCGACGAGCGCGAAGGCGAGGTGCCGGTCGATCAGCTTGATCAGTCGTTCAATCGCAAAACGGTACGTCAGCGTATTGCCATTGTTGCCGCTGGCCCTGTCGCCAATTTCCTGCTCGCTTTGGTGTTTTTCTGGGTGCTGGCCATGCTCGGCAGCGAGCAGGTGCGCCCGGTCATCGGTGCGGTGGAGTCCGGCAGTATTGCTGCCAAGGCCGGTTTGAGTGCCGGTGAGGAAATCGTCGCCATTGATGGGGAGCCGACTTCCGGTTGGGCGGCGGTCAATCTGCAGTTGGTACGTCGCCTCGGCGAGAGCGGTTCTTTGCAGTTGGTGGTGCGTGAGCAGGGCTCGACGGCGGATGCGCCGCGGGAGCTGGCGCTGGACAATTGGCTCAAGGGCGCTGATGAGCCGGACCCGATTCGCTCGCTGGGTATTCGCCCTTGGCGTCCGGCCTTGCCGCCGGTGCTGGCCGAGCTTGATCCGAAAGGTCCGGCCCAGGCAGCCGGGTTGAAAACCGGTGATCGCTTGCTGGCGCTCGATGGTCAGGCGCTGAATGACTGGCAACAGGTCGTTGATACCGTTCGCACGCGTCCTGATACCAAAATCTTGCTGCGCGTCGAGCGCGATGGTGCTCAAATCGACGTCCCTGTCACCTTGGCAGCCCGGGGTGAGAGCAAGTCGCCAAGCGGTTATCTGGGTGCCGGGGTGAAAGCTGTCGACTGGCCACCGGAAATGATCCGCGAGGTCAGTTACGGGCCGTTGGCTGCGATTGGCGAGGGTGCCCGACGCACTTGGACCATGAGCATCCTGACACTGGATTCACTAAAGAAAATGCTGTTCGGCGAGCTCTCGGTAAAAAACTTGAGTGGACCGATAACCATTGCTAAAGTGGCGGGCGCTTCTGCCCAGTCGGGCGTCGCTGATTTCCTGAATTTCCTTGCTTATCTGAGTATTAGCCTGGGAGTTCTGAATTTGCTGCCCATTCCTGTACTGGATGGGGGGCATTTGTTGTTTTATCTGATCGAGTGGGCGCGTGGTCGTCCCTTGTCGGATCGGGTGCAAGGTTGGGGGATACAGATCGGGATCAGTTTGGTGGTCGGGGTGATGTTGCTTGCTCTGGTCAACGATCTGGGTCGACTGTAACGCTTCGCTGAATTGCGAATCTGCCGCATTTTGCGGCAGTTTGTTTATTGCCAGTTGGAATAAGAAAGGACTTCATGAAACGTCTGCTGCTAACTGCGGTTCTCACCGTATTGATGATCGCCGAAGTTCACGCCGAGTCCTTCACTATCTCTGATATTCGCGTCAACGGCCTCCAGCGGGTCTCCGCGGGTAGTGTCTTTGGTGCCTTGCCGTTGAACGTCGGCGAGCAGGCGGATGATCGTCGCCTGGTGGAATCCACTCGTGCGTTGTTCAAAACCGGTTTCTTTCAAGATATCCAGCTGGGCCGCGAAGGCAACGTTCTGGTAATCACTGTTGTCGAGCGCCCGTCGGTCGCCAGCATCGAGATCGAAGGCAACAAGGCGATCTCCACCGAAGACCTGATGAAAGGCCTCAAGCAATCCGGTCTGGCCGAAGGCGAGATCTTCCAGCGTGCCACCCTCGAAGGTGTGCGTAACGAACTGCAACGTCAGTACGTTGCCCAGGGTCGCTATTCGGCCACCGTTGATACGGAAGTGGTATCGCAACCGCGTAACCGCGTCGGTCTGAAAGTGAAGATCAACGAAGGCACCGTTGCGGCCATTCAGCACATCAACGTGGTGGGCAACACGGTTTTCCCTGAAGAAGACCTGACTGACCTGTTCGAACTGAAAACCACCAACTGGCTGTCGTTCTTCAAGAACGATGACAAGTACGCTCGCGAAAAACTGTCCGGTGACCTGGAACGTCTGCGCTCCTATTACCTGGACCGTGGCTATATCAACATGGATATCGCCTCGACCCAGGTGTCCATCACCCCGGACAAGAAACACGTCTACATCACTGTCAACGTCACCGAAGGCGAGAAGTACACCGTTCGTGACGTCAAGCTCAGCGGTGACCTGAAAGTCCCTGAAGACCAGATCAAGTCCCTGCTGCTGGTGCAGAAAGGCCAGGTGTTCTCGCGCAAGCTGATGACCACCACGTCCGAATTGATCACCCGTCGTCTAGGTAACGAGGGTTACACCTTCGCCAACGTCAACGGCGTGCCTCAGCCACACGACGACGACCACACGGTCGACATCCTGTTTGCTGTCGATCCAGGCAAGCGCGCCTACGTCAACCGCATCAACTTCCGCGGCAACACCAAGTCCGAGGACGAAGTGCTGCGTCGTGAAATGCGTCAGATGGAAGGCGGCTGGGCTTCGACCTACCTGATCGATCAATCCAAGACCCGTCTTGAACGTCTGGGCTTCTTCAAGGAAGTCAACGTTGAAACCCCGGCTGTGCCAGGTGTCGACGATCAGGTTGACGTGAACTACGCCGTTGAAGAACAGGCTTCCGGTTCGATCACCGCCAGTGTCGGTTTCGCCCAGAGTGCCGGTCTGATCCTCGGTGGTTCGATCACCCAGAACAACTTCCTCGGTACCGGTAACCGCGTCAGCGTCGGCCTGACCCGAAGCGAATACCAGAGCCGCTACAACTTCGGCTACGTTGACCCGTACTGGACCGCAGATGGCGTGAGCCTGGGTTACAACGCGTTCTATCGCACCACTGACTACGATGACCTCGATGTCGACGTTGCAAGCTATGCGGTAGACAGCCTGGGTGCTGGCGTAAACGTCGGCTACCCGATCAGCGAGACTTCGCGTCTGACCTTTGGTTTGTCCGCTCAACAGGACGAGATCAAGACAGGTACCTATACCGTTGACGAGATTTTCGACTTCGTTAACAAGGAAGGTGACAAGTACCTTAACTTCAAGGCTTCGGCCGGCTGGTCCGAGTCGACCCTGAACAAAGGCGTACTGCCGACCCGTGGCCGTTCCCAGAGCCTGACCCTGGAAACCACCATTCCGGGCAGCGACCTGTCGTTCTACAAACTTGATTATCGCGGTCAGCTGTTCCAGCCGATCTCCGAGAACTACACCCTGCGTCTGCACACCGAATTGGGTTATGGCGACGGCTACGGTTCGACTGACGGCTTGCCGTTCTATGAAAACTACTATGCTGGTGGTTTCAACTCGGTTCGTGGCTTCAAGGACAGCACCCTCGGCCCGCGCAGTACGCCGAGCCGTGGTACCAACCCGGGTACGCTGGCTGACCCGGATCAGGACCCGCTGCCGTTCGGTGGTAACGTTCTGATCCAGGGTGGCGTCGAGGTTCTGTTCCCGCTGCCATTCGTCAAGGATCAGCGTTCCCTGCGCACTTCGGTATTCTGGGATGTGGGTAACGTATTTGACTCGCAGTGCAAGGACACTACCAATGCGAACGGCTCGTCGTCGAACACCAAGTGCAACGACATCAGCTTGAGCAATATGGCCAGTTCCGTCGGTGTGGGTGTGACCTGGGTCACCGCACTGGGTCCTCTGAGCTTCGCGTTGGCCATGCCGATCAAGAAACCGGATGACGCTGAAACTCAAGTGTTCCAATTCTCCCTCGGCCAGACCTTTTAAGTGTCTGACCCAAGATAACGACAATGGATTTTGTAGGAGTGCATCGTGCGTAAGTTGACTCAATTGGTTCTCCTGGCCTCCGTACTGGTGGCAGGCCCGGCATTTGCCGACATGAAAATCGCCGTTCTGAACTATCAGATGGCCTTGCTCGAATCCGACGCTGCGAAGAAGTACGCCGTGGATGCCGAGAAGAAGTTCGGTCCACAACTGACCAAGCTGAAAACCCTGGAAAGCAGCGCCAAAGGCATTCAGGATCGTCTGATGGCCGGTGGCGACAAGATGCAGCAAGGTGAGCGTGAGCGTCTGGAACTGGAATTCAAGCAAAAGGCTCGTGACTTCCAGTTTCAGTCCAAGGAGTTGAACGAAGCCAAAGCCGTTGCGGATCGCGAAATGCTCAAGCAACTGAAGCCGAAACTGGACAGTGCAGTGGAAGAAGTCATCAAGAAAGGTGGTTTTGACCTGGTGTTCGAGCGTGGCGCAGTGATCGATGTCAAACCTCAGTACGACATCACGCGCCAGGTTATCGAGCGCATGAATCAGCTGAAGTAACCCATGACCGTGACTATCAAGCTCGGCCAGTTGGCCGAGTTCCTCGGCGCCACCCTGCGTGGCGACCCCGAGAAGCAAATTACTGGGCTAGCCACTTTGCAAGAGGCTGGCCCAGCTCAGTTGAGCTTCCTGGCAAACCCCCAATACCGTAAATTCCTCACCGGTTCGCAGGCAGCAGCCTTGTTGCTCAAAGAGGCCGATGCCGAAGGTTTTGCCGGTGATGCGTTGGTGGTACCAGATCCTTATCTGGCCTATGCACGCATCTCGCATTTGTTCGATCCCAAGCCGAAAGCCATCGCCGGTATCCATCCTTCGGCGGTGATTGCGGCGGATGCGGTGGTCGATGCCAGTGCCAGCATCGGACCCTTCGTGGTGATCGAGGCCGGCGCGCGTATTGGTGCGCACGTGACACTGGGGGCGCACTGCGTCGTCGGTGCTCGCAGCGAAATCGGCGAGGGCGGCTGGCTCGCTCCGCGGGTGACGCTGTATCACGACGTGCGCATCGGCAAGCGTGTAGTGATCCAGTCGGGTGCTGTTCTAGGTGGTGAAGGCTTCGGCTTTGCCAACGAAAAAGGCGTCTGGCAGAAAATCGCCCAGATCGGTGGCGTAACCATCGGCGATGATGTGGAGATCGGCGTAAATACCGCCATCGACCGCGGTGCGTTGGCTGATACCGTGATCGGCAATGGCGTGAAACTCGATAACCAGATCCAGATCGCGCACAACGTCCAGGTCGGTGATCACACCGCCATGGCCGCGTGTGTCGGTATCTCCGGCAGCACCAAAATTGGCAAGCATTGCATGCTGGCCGGTGGCGTTGGTCTGGTCGGGCATATCGATATTTGCGACAACGTTTTCCTGACCGGGATGACCATGGTGACTCACTCGATTACCGAGCCGGGCGCCTACTCTTCCGGCACAGCCATGCAACCGGCGGCCGAATGGCGCAAAAGCGCGGCCCGCATTCGTCAGCTCGATGACATCGCGCGACGTTTGAAACAACTGGAAAAGCGCGTAGGGGAAGTGACCCCTGACGGCAATGCTTCATCAGATGGCTGATACCATTTCCATATCAAGTGTGCACAGCCTCTAGACTGCCTCCTTGATTTGCTAGAGGAGTGCGCGTCAGTCGCGCTCCCAATCTTTACATAGGCTTCCCCACGAAATGATGGACATCAACGAGATTCGCGAATACCTGCCTCACCGTTACCCGTTCCTGCTGGTGGACCGAGTGGTGGAACTGGACACTGAAGGCAAGCGCATTCGCGCCTACAAGAATGTCAGCATCAATGAACCGTTCTTCAATGGTCACTTCCCGGCGCACCCGATCATGCCGGGCGTGCTGATCATCGAAGCGATGGCTCAGGCTGCCGGGATCCTCGGTTTCAAAATGCTCGATGTGAAGCCTGCCGATGGCACGCTTTATTACTTCGTCGGCTCCGACAAGCTGCGCTTCCGCCAGCCTGTGTTGCCGGGCGATCAGTTGATCCTTGAAGCCAGGTTCATCAGCTGCAAGCGTCAGATCTGGAAGTTCGAATGCCAGGCTTCGGTCGACGGCAAGCCGGTCTGCTCGGCTGAAATCATCTGTGCGGAACGCAAGCTATGAGTTTGATTGACCCTCGCGCAATCATCGATCCGTCTGCCGTTCTGGCTGACGGCGTCGAGGTCGGCCCGTGGTCGATCATCGGCGCAGGTGTGGAAATCGGCGAGGGTACCGTGATCGGGCCGCATGTGATCCTTAAAGGCCCGACCCGCATTGGCAAGCACAATCGCATCTATCAGTTTTCTTCGGTAGGCGAAGACACGCCCGATCTGAAATACAAGGGCGAAGAGACGCGTCTGGTGATCGGTGACCACAACGTCATCCGTGAAGGTGTGACCATTCACCGTGGCACCGTGCAAGACCGTTCGGAAACCACGCTGGGCGATCACAACCTGATCATGGCCTATGCCCACATCGGGCATGACAGCGTTATCGGCAACCACTGCATTCTGGTCAACAACACGGCGCTGGCCGGCCATGTGCACGTGGATGACTGGGCGATCCTCTCCGGTTTCACCCTTGTGCACCAGTATTGCCACATTGGCGCCCACAGCTTTTCCGGCATGGGTACTGCCATCGGCAAGGACGTTCCGGCGTTCGTGACCGTCTTCGGCAACCCCGCCGAAGCGCGCAGCATGAACTTCGAGGGCATGCGCCGTCGTGGTTTCAGCGAAGACGCGATCCACACCCTGCGTCGCGCCTACAAAACCGTGTATCGCCAAGGGCTGACGGTCGAGCAGGCCCTGGCTGAACTGGCTGAGCCTGCCGCACAGTTCCCGGAAGTCGCGGTGTTCCGTGATTCCATTCAGTCGTCGACTCGCGGCATCACCCGCTGATCATGGCCAGTCTGCGTATTGCGCTGGTGGCCGGTGAAGCTTCCGGTGACATTCTTGGCGCCGGCCTCATGCGCGCCCTCAAGGCACAGCATCCGGCGGTCGAGTTCATCGGCGTCGGTGGCCCGTTGATGCAGGCTGAAGGCCTGACTTCGTACTTTCCCATGGAACGCTTGTCGGTCATGGGACTGGTGGAGGTTCTCGGTCGTTTGCGTGAGCTGCTCAAGCGCCGCAAAGACCTGATCGCCACGCTGATTGCCGAGAAACCGGATGTGTTCATCGGCATCGATGCCCCGGATTTCAACCTCAATATCGAACTCAAGCTGCGCCAGGCCGGGATCAAGACCGTGCATTACGTCAGCCCCTCGGTGTGGGCGTGGCGGCAGAAACGCGTGCTGAAGATCCGCGAAGGCTGCGATCTGATGCTGACACTGCTGCCATTCGAAGCAAAATTTTACGAAGAGAAAGGCGTACCGGTGCGGTTCGTCGGCCACACCTTGGCCGACACCATTCCACTGGAGGCCGATCGCGCTGCGGCGCGTGCCGAACTGGGCTTGCCTGATGGCCCGCTAGTGGCGCTGATGCCCGGCAGCCGTGGCGGGGAAGTTTCCCGTCTCGGTGCGCTGTTTCTCGATACCGCCGAGCGTCTGCGCGCCATGCGTCCGGGCTTGCGCTTCGTCATTCCGTGCGCCAACCCCGAGCGCCGCGCGCAGCTTGAAGAGCTGCTCGCCGGTCGTGATCTGCCGGTGACCTTGCTTGACGGCAAGTCGCATCTGGCCTTGGCTGCGTGCAACGCCGTACTGATCGCTTCCGGCACCGCGACCCTTGAAGCGCTGTTGTACAAGCGGCCGATGGTGGTGGCGTACCGGTTGGCACCGCTGACCTTCTGGATTCTGAAACGGATGGTCAAGAGCCCGTATGTGTCGCTGCCGAACCTGCTGGCCCAGCGTTTGTTGGTGCCGGAACTGTTGCAGGATGATGCGACGGTCGACGCGCTGGCGCAGACCCTGTCGCCGCTGATCGAAGGCGGCGAAGAGCAGACCCGCGGCTTCGACGAGATTCACCGCACGCTGCGGCTGGATGCCTCCAATCAGGCGGCGGATGCCGTCCTCAACCTGATCGGTCAATCACGATGAGCAAGACAACCCTGCAGATGGGCCTGGATTTCACCTTGGTCGCCGAAGTCGAAGAACTGGTGGCAGGTGTCGATGAAGTCGGTCGTGGCCCGTTGTGCGGCGCGGTGGTGACGGCGGCAGTGATCCTCGACCCGAACCGGCCGATTCTAGGTCTGAACGATTCGAAGAAACTCACCGAAGCCAAGCGCGAAAAGCTCTACGACGAAATCATCGAGAAATCCCTGAGCTGGTGCATTGCCCGCGCCGAAGTCGAGGAAATCGACGAGCTGAACATCTTGCACGCGACCATGCTGGCCATGCAGCGCGCGGTTGCCGGCCTGCACATTCAGCCAAAACTGGCGATGATCGACGGTAACCGCTGCCCGCAACTGCCAATGCGCGCCGAAGCGGTGGTGCAGGGCGACGGCAAGGTACCGGCCATTGCTGCCGCGTCGATTTTGGCCAAGGTCAGTCGCGACCGTGAAATGGCTGCATTCGAATTGATCTATCCGGGCTACGGCATCGGCGGCCATAAAGGCTACCCGACGCCCGTTCATCTGGAAGCGTTGGTGCGTCTCGGTCCGACGCCGATTCACCGGCGCTCCTTCGCCCCGGTGCGGCAGGCTTACGAGGCACTCGAAGGTCTGACGCAGGTTTAGTCGCAAGGCTGATGTTTTGTTCGAGGCCCGGTACAATCCGGGCCTTGTTGTCTCTATGTAACTGGACAGGATCACTATGCCGGCTTCATTCGTTCATCTACGCCTGCACACTGAATACTCCCTGGTCGACGGGCTTGTGCGGATCAAGCCGCTGGTCAAGGCCCTGACCGGCATGAACATGCCGGCGGTGGCGGTCACCGACCAGAACAACATGTGTTCCCTGGTCAAATTCTATAAAAACACCATGGGCGCAGGCATCAAACCGATCTGCGGCGCTGACTTGTGGCTGTCTAACAAGGACCCGGACGCACCGCTGAGCCGGCTCAGCCTGTTGGTGATGAACGCCAAGGGCTATCGCAACCTCACCGAATTGATCTCGCGCGGCTTTATCGAAGGCCAGCGCAACGGCATGATCATCGTCGAGCGTGAGTGGGTGGCCGAGGCCAACGAAGGCCTGATCATGCTGTCCGCCGCCAAAGAAGGCGAGATCGGCATGGCCATGATCGGTGGTAACCCCGCCGAAGCCGAGGCTTTGGCGCGTGAATGGATGGCGGTGTTCCCGGACCGGTTCTATCTGGAAATCCAGCGCACCAACCGTCCCAACGATGAAGAGCAACTGCACGGCGCGGTGGCCCTGGCCGACAAGCTTGGCGCGCCGCTGGTGGCGACCAACGATGTGCGTTTCATCAAGCAGGAAGACTTCGCCGCCCACGAAACCCGCGTGTGCATCGGTGAGGGCCGCGCCCTCGACGACCCGCGGCGTTCGAAGAACTACAGCGATCAGCAATACCTGAAAAGCGCCGAGGAAATGATCGAGCTGTTCAGCGATATTCCCGATGCGATTGAAAACACTGTCGAGATCGCCAAGCGCTGCAACATCGAAGTCAAACTGGGCACGCACTTTCTGCCCAACTTCCCGATTCCCGATGGCATGACCATCGACGAATATTTCCGCAAGGTCTCCTTCGACGGTCTCGAAGAGCGACTGGCGGTGCTGCTGCCCAAAGACACTACCGAAGACTACGAAGCCAAGCGTCAGGTCTACGTCGACCGCTTGAATTTCGAGCTGGATATCATCATCCAGATGGGCTTCCCCGGTTACTTCCTCATCGTGATGGACTTTATCCAGTGGGCCAAGAACAACGGCGTACCGGTAGGTCCTGGCCGTGGATCGGGTGCCGGTTCGCTGGTGGCCTACGTGCAGAAGATCACCGACCTCGACCCGTTGGAATACGACCTGCTGTTCGAACGTTTCCTTAACCCGGAACGGGTATCGATGCCCGACTTCGACGTCGACTTCTGCATGGACGGTCGTGATCGGGTGATCGACTACGTGGCGGAGAAATACGGTCGCAACGCGGTGAGCCAGATCATCACCTTCGGTTCGATGGCCGCCAAGGCTGTGGTGCGCGACGTGGCGCGGGTGCAGGGCAAGTCCTACGGTCTGGCGGATCGTCTGTCGAAGATGATTCCGTTCGAAGTCGGCATGACCCTGGAAAAAGCCTACGAGCAGGAAGAAATCCTCCGTGACTTCATCAAGGTCGATGAAGAGGCGGCGGAAATCTGGGAGATGGCGCGCAAGCTAGAAGGTGTAGTACGTAACGTCGGTAAGCACGCCGGTGGTGTGGTGATCGCCCCGACCAAGCTGACCGACTTCTCGCCGATCTATTGCGACGAGGCCGGTGACGGCCTGGTAACCCAGTTCGACAAGGACGACGTTGAAGCGGCTGGTCTGGTGAAGTTCGACTTCCTCGGTCTGCGAACGTTGACGATCATCGACTGGGCACTGAAAACCATCAACCGTGACCGCGCCAAGGTCAACGAGCCGCCGCTGGATATCGCGTTTATCCCGCTGGACGACAAACCGACCTACACGCTGTTGCAAAAAGCTGAAACCACCGCAGTGTTCCAGCTTGAGTCGCGCGGCATGAAAGAGCTGATCAAAAAGCTCAAGCCCGACTGCCTGGAGGACCTGATCGCACTGGTGGCCCTGTTCCGTCCGGGTCCGCTGCAGTCCGGAATGGTGGACGACTTCATTAACCGTAAGCACGGTCGCGCCGAACTGGCGTATCCGCATTCGGATTACCAGTACGAAGGTTTGAAGCCTGTTCTGGCGCCGACTTACGGCATCATCCTGTATCAGGAACAGGTGATGCAGATTGCCCAGGTCATGGCCGGTTACACACTCGGCGGTGCGGACATGCTCCGTCGCGCCATGGGTAAGAAAAAGCCCGAAGAAATGGCCAAGCAGCGCGGCGGTTTCATTGAAGGTTGCGCGACCAACAACATCGACGCTGACCTCGCGGGTAACATTTTCGACCTGGTAGAGAAATTCGCCGGTTACGGCTTCAACAAATCCCACTCCGCTGCCTACGGTCTGGTTTCGTACCAGACCGCTTGGCTGAAAGCGCACTACCCGGCGCCGTTCATGGCAGCGGTACTGTCGGCGGATATGCACAACACCGACAAGGTCGTGACCTTGATCGAGGAAGTGCGCACGATGAAGCTGCGCCTCGACGCGCCGGACGTGAATACTTCGGAGTTCAAGTTCACGGTGAACGACGACGGCCGCATTGTCTACGGCCTCGGCGCGATCAAAGGTGTCGGCGAAGGCCCGGTCGAGGCCATCACCGAAGCGCGGCAGGCCGGACCGTTCAAGGATCTGTTCGATTTCTGCGCCCGTGTCGACCTCAAGCGCATCAACAAACGTACTCTCGACGGCTTGATCCGTAGTGGTGCGCTGGATCGTCTTGGCCCTTATTTCCACGACGAACAAAAGGCTTATCAGGCCAACATCGACCGCAATCGCGCCGTGCTGCTGGCGGCGATGGAAGAGGCGATCAAGGCGGCCGAGCAGACCGCGCGCACCCACGACAGCGGTCACGCCGACCTGTTTGGCGGGCTGTTTGTCGAGGAAGACGCCGACGTTTATGCGTCGCATCGCAAGGCCAAGGAGCTGACCCTCAAGGAGCGTCTCAAGGGTGAAAAAGACACCCTGGGCCTGTACCTGACCGGTCACCCGATTGACGAATACGAAGGCGAGATCCGCCGTTTCGCCCGTCAGCGCATCATCGACCTGAAGCCGGCGCGGGATACGCAAACCGTGGCTGGGATGATCATTGCCCTGCGCGTGATGAAGAACAAGAAGGGCGACAAGATGGGCTTCATCACCCTCGATGACCGTTCGGGGCGGATCGAGGCGTCGCTGTTTGCCGATGCGTTCCATTCTGCGCAATCGCTGTTGCAGACCGACGCAATGGTGGTGGTCGAGGGCGAAGTCAGCAACGACGACTTCTCCGGCGGCCTGCGCCTGCGGGTCAAACGTGTGATGAGCATGGAAGATGCGCGCACCAACCTTGCCGAGAGCCTGCGTCTGAAGCTGCAAACCCAGGACCTCAAAGGCGATCAGCTACGCTGGTTGGGGGAATTGCTCAAGCGTCATCGCGGCGCGTGCCCGATCACCATGGAGTACACCAGCCCGGATGCGAAGACCTTGCTGCAGTTCGGCGAGACGTGGCGAATCGACCCGGCAGATGCCTTGATTCAGGCTCTGCGTGACCAGTTCGGGCGAGACAACGTCTTCCTCCAATACCGTTGACCGGCGAGTGCCATCATGGCGCATGCCCGCAACCTGAATTTTTAATCTCGACCTCAGCGCGCCTCTCCCTTAAGGTAGGGCGCGAATAGACAACCGGCCGGCCCAAGCTCATTTGGGACACGACCCAAGACGGACGCCTATGAACCCGAATTTTCTAGATTTCGAACAGCCGATCGCCGACCTGCAAGCCAAGATCGAAGAGTTGCGCTTGGTCGGTAATGACAATTCGCTGAATATCGGCGATGAGATCTCCCGCCTGCAGGACAAGAGCAAAACGCTGACCGAAGACATCTTCGGCAAGCTGACCAGCTGGCAGATCGCACGCCTGGCGCGTCACCCGAAACGCCCGTATACCCTCGACTACATCGAGCACATCTTCACCGAGTTCGACGAACTGCACGGCGACCGTCACTTCTCTGACGACGCAGCCATCGTTGGCGGTATCGCCCGTCTGGAAGACCAGCCGGTGATGGTCATCGGTCACCAGAAGGGCCGTGAAGTGCGTGAGAAGGTGCGCCGCAACTTCGGCATGCCGCGTCCTGAAGGCTACCGCAAGGCTTGCCGCCTGATGGAAATGGCCGAACGTTTCAAAATGCCGATCCTGACCTTCATCGACACCCCGGGCGCCTATCCTGGTATCGACGCTGAAGAGCGTAACCAGAGCGAAGCGATTGCCTGGAACCTGCGTGTGATGTCGCGCCTGAAGACCCCGATCATCGCCACCGTTATCGGTGAAGGTGGTTCCGGTGGTGCACTGGCCATCGGCGTCTGCGATCAGTTGAACATGCTGCAATACTCCACCTACGCGGTGATCTCACCGGAAGGTTGCGCTTCGATTCTGTGGAAAACCGCCGAAAAAGCGCCGGACGCCGCTGAAGCGATGGGCATCACCGCCGAGCGCCTCAAAGGCCTGGGCATTGTCGACAAGGTGATTGGCGAGCCTCTGGGCGGTGCGCACCGTGACCCGGCCGCCGCTGCTGCATCGATCCGCGCCGAGCTGAGCTCGCAACTGGCGATGCTGAAGAAGTTCGATAACGAAGCGCTGTTGAAGCGCCGTTATGATCGACTGATGAGCTACGGTCTCTAAGTCGACGGCAATACCCAATGTGGGAGCGGGCTTGCTCGCGAAAGCGGTATCACAGTCGACGTACTGGTTGAATGTTGAGACGCCTTCGCGAGCAAGCTCGCTCCCACATTTGATTGGGGCATAGAGGCAGATATGAGTCAGCTCTCGTTTGATTTGTCCGCGCGAGTCATGCGCAGCCTCAAGCCATGGCGCAACGCCGCTCATTGGCGCATCGCCTTCTCCGGTGGTCTTGATTCCACTGTCCTGTTGCATCTGCTCGTCCATCTCGCAAAATCCGAATCTTTCCCTCCGCTAAGCGCTGTCCATATCCATCACGGTCTTCAGACTGTGGCTGATGCGTGGCCGCAACATTGCCAGACAGTTTGCGATGCACTGGGTGTGCCGCTGCTGATTGAACGGGTGACGGTGCGGCCGGGGGCGAGTCTGGAGCGGGCGGCGCGGGATGCACGGTACTCGGTGTTCACTGCGCTGACGCAAACCGATCAGGTATTGCTGACCGGACAGCATCGTGACGATCAGGCAGAAACCCTGTTGTTCCGCCTGTTGCGCGGTGGCGGTGTGCGCGGGTTGTCCGCGATGCCGCCACAGCGCGTGGTGGGGCAGGGGATGCTGGTTCGGCCCTTGCTCGATATCACTCGCGCAGAGCTGGAGGCATACGCCCATGTGCATGAACTGGTGTGGATCGAAGACCCGTCTAATCAGGATCGGCAATTCTCGCGCAACTATCTGCGCCACCAGATCATGCCCCGCCTGACAGAGCGCTGGCCACAAGCGCAGGCGAGCATGGCCCGCAGCGCGGCGCATCTGCGTGAGGCGCAGGGCTTGCTCGATGAGCTGGCGAACATGGATCTGGCCCTGGCTTCGACCGCGCATGAGTTCGAGTGGCTGGGCTTGCATTCGCTGCAACTGGCACCTCTGGCCGCGTTGTCTGCCGCCCGCCAGCGGAATGCGTTGAGCCACTGGCTCGAGCCGCTGACCCGACTGCCCGACACTGACCATTGGTCGGGTTGGGAGTGTCTGTGCAACGCCGCCGCCGATGCTTCGCCGATCTGGCGACTGGCCGATGGCGAGTTGCAGCGCAGTGCCGGGCGTCTGTGGTGGCTCAGTGGTAACTGGCTGCGCACACCGATGATCGGCGGCGAGTGGCAGACCCCGTCGGCAGCGCTACGCTTGGCCGATAACGGCTCTGTCATGTTCACCGGACAGGCGCCTCGCGGGGCGCTGCGCATTGGCTACAGACAGGGCGGGGAAGTGATGGCTGTGGCGGATCGTGGCCATCGCGATCTCAAGCGTCTGCTGAATGAGCGTGCAGTGCCGGGATTCGTGCGTGGCAGATTGCCGCTGCTGTTTCGCGGTGACGAATTGATCGCGGTGGCGAACCTGCCGGGCCTTGATGGCCATTTGCAGGAAGGCTGGACATTGCATTGGCGGCCAACAGACGAAGATCAAGGTTTGAGCTGAAAGGAGCATTCCGGTAGACTACGCTCCCTTCTTGATACAACTTCTGTGGATTCGCCTGAATTGCAGGAGTTGCCGATTACCAAGCAGTCTTTGCTGGGCGATTCCAAAAAATGTGTAGCGAGCAACGTACCGGTGTTTCATCTGCCGGTCTGTCCCAACGCGGCGGTTTTTTTGAAAGGTGCACTGTGATTAATGCAGGTGATCGGGGGCTTCGGCCTTCCTTCGCTTTCCCCGGCGGCTCGTACCGCTTTAACGCAGACTTCTAGGGTTTTTCATGACGCGCTACATATTCGTCACGGGCGGTGTTGTTTCTTCATTGGGGAAAGGCATTGCATCGGCATCATTGGCGGCCATCCTGGAGGCGCGGGGACTTAAGGTCACCATGCTGAAGCTGGACCCGTACATCAACGTCGACCCGGGCACCATGAGCCCGTTCCAGCACGGTGAAGTGTTCGTCACCCACGACGGCGCCGAGACTGACCTGGACCTGGGCCACTACGAGCGGTTCATCCGCACGACCATGACCCAGAACAACAACTTCACCACCGGCCGTGTCTACGAGCACGTGCTGCGCAAAGAGCGCCGTGGTGACTACCTGGGTGCAACCATCCAGGTGATCCCGCACATCACCGACGAAATCAAGCGCCGCATCATCAAGGGTGCCGGTGACGCTGACGTGGCAATGGTCGAGATCGGTGGCACCGTCGGTGACATCGAGTCGCAACCGTTCCTCGAAGCCATCCGTCAACTGCGTTTCGAGGTCGGCGCCAAGCGCGCGATGCTGATGCACCTGACGCTGGTTCCATACATCGCCACCGCTGGCGAAACCAAGACCAAGCCAACCCAGCACTCGGTCAAGGAACTGCGTTCGATCGGCCTGCAGCCAGACGTACTGGTGTGCCGCTCCGATCACCCGATCGACGTCTCGTCGCGTCGCAAGATCGCTCAGTTCACCAACGTTGAAGAACGTGCGGTGATCGCGCTGGAAGACGCCGACACCATCTACAAGATCCCGGGCATCCTGCATTCGCAAGGTCTGGACGATTTTGTCGTCGAGCGTTTCGGTCTGCAATGCGGCAGCGCCGATCTGTCCGAGTGGGACGCGGTGGTTGATGCCAAGCTGAACCCGGAACACGAAGTGACCATCGCGATGGTCGGCAAGTACATGGAACTGCTGGACGCCTACAAGTCGCTGATCGAAGCGATGAGTCACGCCGGCATCAGCAACCGCACCAAGGTCAACCTGCGTTACATCGATTCCGAAGACATCGAGAACCAGGGTACTGCGCTGCTCGAAGGTGTCGACGCGATCCTCGTTCCGGGCGGCTTCGGTCTGCGCGGCGTGGAGGGCAAGATCACTGCCGTTCAGTACGCTCGCGAAAATAAGGTTCCGTACCTGGGTATCTGCCTGGGTATGCAAGTGGCGGTCATTGAGTTCGCTCGCAACGTCATGGGCTGGAAAGACGCCAACTCCACCGAGTTTGATCGCGCCAGCGGCCATCCGGTTGTCGGTCTGATCACCGAATGGGAAGACGCGACCGGCGCCGTTGAAGTGCGTACCGAATCGTCCGACCTGGGCGGCACCATGCGCCTCGGCGCTCAGGACTGCCTGCTCGAAGCCGGCTCCAAGGTGCACGACTGCTACGGCAAGGACGTGATCGTCGAGCGTCACCGTCATCGCTACGAAGTGAACAACAACCTGCTGCCACAGCTGATCGAAGCCGGCCTGAAAATCTCCGGCCGCTCCGCTGACGCGGCGCTGGTTGAAGTGGTTGAAGCACCGGATCATCCATGGTTCGTCGCCTGCCAGTTCCACCCTGAGTTCACCTCGACACCACGCGATGGCCACCCGCTGTTCAGCGGTTTCGTCAAAGCAGCGTTGGCTCAACACCAGAAGAAGGCGTAACCCCGATGGCACAGAAGATCATCCGCGTCGGCGACATCGAGATTGCCAACGACAAACCCATGGTGCTGTTCGGCGGCATGAACGTGCTGGAAAGCCGTGACATGGCCATGCAGGTTTGCGAAGAGTATGTGAAGGTCACCGAAAAACTCGGCATCCCTTACGTGTTCAAGGCCAGTTTCGACAAGGCCAACCGATCTTCTGTGACCTCTTATCGTGGTCCTGGCCTGGAAGAGGGCATGCGCATCTTCCAGGACATCAAACAAGCCTTCAGCGTGCCGATCATCACCGACGTCCACGAGCCTGATCAGGCCGCGGTCGTCGCTGAGGTCTGCGACATCATTCAACTGCCGGCCTTCCTGTCGCGCCAGACCGATCTGGTCGTCGCGATGGCCAGGACCAATGCAGTGATCAACATCAAGAAAGCCCAGTTCCTCGCGCCTCAGGAAATGAAACACATCCTGAACAAATGCGTGGAAGCGGGTAACGATCAACTGATCCTCTGCGAGCGTGGTTCGAGCTTCGGCTACAACAACCTCGTGGTCGACATGCTCGGCTTCGGCATCATGAAGCAGTTCGAGTATCCGGTATTCTTCGACGTGACCCACGCGCTGCAAATGCCGGGTGGTCGGGCCGACTCCGCTGGCGGTCGCCGTGCACAGGTTCTGGATCTGGCCAAGGCCGGCATGAGCCAGGCGCTGGCGGGTCTGTTCCTCGAAGCGCACCCGGACCCGGACAACGCCAAATGCGACGGCCCTTGCGCCTTGCGTCTGGACAAACTGGAGCCATTTCTGGCTCAGCTCAAGGCTCTGGACGAACTGGTGAAGAGTTTTCCGACGGTAGAAACCGCGTAACACTCAATTCTCCGGTAAAGTACCGCACGATTTGTCGCACATGCCCTCGGGCATGTGCGTTGTCGTCTGCAAGCTGCCCGCTGCACACCACTTGCCGACGGTAAAAAGATTTCCTCTAGCTGCGTCGTTTTCGTCAACTTTGGAGTGTTTACAACAATGGCAAAAATCGTCGACATCAAAGGTCGTGAAGTTCTCGACTCCCGTGGCAATCCCACCGTGGAAGCGGACGTGCTTCTCGACAACGGCATCATCGGCAGCGCTTGCGCGCCATCCGGTGCATCCACTGGCTCGCGTGAAGCGCTCGAGCTGCGTGATGGCGACAAGAGCCGTTATCTGGGCAAGGGCGTGCTCAAAGCGGTAGCCAACATCAACGGTCCGATCCGCGATCTGCTGCTGGGCACTGACCCAAGCGACCAGAAAGCGCTGGATCAGGCGATGATCAAGCTCGACGGTACTGAAAACAAAGCGACCCTTGGCGCCAACGCCATCCTCGCCGTCTCCCTGGCTGCGGCCAAGGCTGCTGCGCAGGACCAGGACCTGCCGCTGTACGCGCACATTGCCAACCTGAACGGTACCCCGGGTGTTTACTCGATGCCGGTGCCGATGATGAACATCATCAACGGTGGCGAGCACGCCGATAACAACGTCGACATCCAGGAATTCATGGTTCAGCCGGTTGGCGCCAAGTCTTTCTCGGAAGGTCTGCGCATGGGCACCGAGATTTTCCATCACTTGAAAGCCGTGCTGAAGGCCCGTGGCCTGAGCACTGCCGTTGGCGACGAAGGCGGTTTCGCACCGAACCTGGCCTCCAACGAAGACGCGCTGAAAGTGATCTCCGAAGCTGTCGCCAACGCCGGTTACAAGCTGGGCACCGACGTGACCCTGGCGCTGGACTGCGCGGCCAGCGAATTCTACGAAGACGGCAAATACAACCTGTCCGGCGAAGGCCAGGTGTTCACCGCGGAAGGTTTCGCCGACTACCTCAAAGGTCTGACCGAGCGTTATCCGATCATCTCCATCGAAGACGGTCTGGACGAGTCCGACTGGGCGGGCTGGAAGATCCTCACCGACAAGATCGGCGAGAAGACTCAGTTGGTAGGCGACGATCTGTTCGTGACCAACACCAAGATCCTCAAAGAAGGCATCGATAAAAAGATCGCCAACTCGATCCTGATCAAGTTCAACCAGATCGGCACCCTGACCGAAACCCTGGAAGCCATCCAGATGGCCAAGGCTGCCGGTTACACTGCAGTGATCTCGCACCGTTCCGGCGAAACCGAAGATTCGACCATTGCCGACCTGGCCGTGGGCACTTCGGCTGGCCAGATCAAGACCGGTTCGCTGTGCCGTTCCGACCGCGTTTCCAAGTACAACCAACTGCTGCGTATCGAAGAGCAGTTGAATGGCAAGGCCAAGTACAACGGTCGCAGCGAGTTCCGCGGCTAAGTACCAACTGATGGAAGGACAGCGGATTGTGTCGAAAAAGTCGTGACAGCGATGGATTTGCCACTAATCTGATGCCTTAACAGCACAAGCCTGGGTTTTCCAGGCTTCGTGCTATCAGATGCTTCAAAGTTTTGGCGTGGCTGTCTTTTTTCACTGGATACCTGATATTCGATGCGCAGTCCTTACTGGTTGTTTCTCGTTTTGCTCTTGCTGCTGGCCGGTCTGCAGTACCGCCTGTGGGTGGGCAATGGCAGTCTGGCGCAGGTTGCCGAGCTGAGTCAGCAGATTGCTGATCAACATGCCGAGAACGAAGGTTTGCTGGAGCGCAACCGAGTGATGGACGCTGAAGTCAGCGAGTTGAAAAAGGGCATGGAGACCGTTGAAGAACGGGCTCGTCACGAACTGGGCATGGTCAAGGACGGTGAAACCCTTTACCAGCTGGCCCAATGATCAATTCCCTGCCGGCCTTCTGGGCCGTGATTCCTGCCGCGGGCGTCGGTGCCCGAATGGCCGCGGACCGTCCCAAGCAATACCTGCAACTGGGCGGGCGCACAATTTTCGAACACAGCCTCGGCTGTTTCCTCGATCACCCGAGCCTCAAGGGGCTGGTGGTCAGTCTTGCTGTTGATGATCCTTATTGGCCCAACCTGCCGTGCGCCAGCGATCCGCGAATTCAGCGGGTTGAAGGCGGGGCCGAGCGTTCTGGCTCGGTACTCAATGCCTTGCTGCACCTGCATGCGCAGGGTGCCGATGATGAAGATTGGGTGCTGGTGCACGATGCGGCGCGACCGAATCTGAGTCGTGATGATCTCGACAAGTTACTGGATGAACTGGCGGATGACGCTGTGGGCGGTTTGCTCGCGGTGCCAGCGCGCGACACGCTCAAGCGCGTCGACAAGCACGGTCGGGTTGTTGAAACCGTTGATCGTAGCGTGATCTGGCAGGCGTACACACCACAGATGTTTCGCCTCGGTGCCTTGCATCGGGCGCTGGCGGACAGTCTGGTTGCGGATGCCGTCATTACCGATGAGGCATCGGCGATGGAGTGGGCCGGTCTGAAGCCGCGTTTGATTGAAGGGCGGGCGGATAACCTCAAGGTCACCCGGCCGGAAGATCTGGAGTGGTTGCGCCAGCGTTGGGCGAATCGCCGCTGAGTGCAGTGGAAACCTTTGGAGTGTCTTCGCGAGCAGGCTCGCTCCCACGTTTGAATTACGCCGAACACGAATTGTGTATCCACTGAAGATTCCCTGTGGGAGCGAGCCCGCTCGCGAAAGCGATAGTTCAGGCAACCCATCACTCAGCTTCTGTACTCCGGCCGCTCAGCCAATCCTTCCTTAAGAAAATCCACCAGCTTGCGCACCTTCGGCGACAAATGTCGCTGCTGCGGATACAGCGCCCACACCGCCGTATTCGGTGGCTGATGCGCCTCCAGCAACGAAATCAACGCACCACTGTGCAAGTGCTCAAGCACGTAATAGTCCGGCAACTGACACAATCCCACCCCTTGTAATGCCGCATCGAGCACCGCTTGCCCACTGTTGCAACGCCAGTTTCCCTGCACGCGCTGAGAAAATTCCCGCCCGTTCTGTTCCAGTTGCCAGATGTCCGAGCTGCCGATCAGGCAATTGTGTCGACTTAATTCCGACAAACTGTGTGGGCGTCCGTACCTTTCAAGGTAGGAAGGTGACGCGCACAAAAACATGCGGCGGGGCGCCAGCCGTGCGGCGACCAAGCGCGAGTCCTGCAACCGACCCAGGCGAATCGCCAGATCCAGCCCTTCATGCACCAGATCCAGTTGGCGATTGCTCAGCTCGATATCGATGCGCAACTGCGGATACTGCCCCATGAAGCGCGTTACCAGCGGCACGATAAAACGCTCGCCGTAGGCCACCGCGCACGTCATGCGCAGCATGCCTTTCGGTTCGCTGGTCAGATCGCCGACTGCACGCAGCGCCTCTTCGCGACCATCCTGCAAGCGTTGGCAGTGCTGGAGGAACGTCTGCCCGGCCTCGGTCAGCGTTACGCGACGGGTACTGCGATAGAGCAGACGTGTCTGCAGACGTTCTTCCAAACGCACGATTTGTCGGCTGATGTGCGAGGAGGACACTCCAAGTCGTTCGGCGGCAGCAGTGAATTGGCTGCATTCGGCAACGGCGACGAACTCATCGATGCCTTCCCAGCGATTTTCGGACATCAGGATTATCCCTGTATGGCAATAATGTTTTGCTTTTGTCCGGATTATTCACCAAGAAGCGCTGAACTACACTGGGCGTGTGGTTTTTTATTCAATGGATTTACTGGAGAGTCAGCATGATCAAGTCGCGCGCCGCCGTTGCCTTCGAGGCCAAGAAGCCGCTGGAAATCGTAGAAGTCGATGTCGCCATGCCCAAGGCGGGTGAAGTGCTGCTGCGTGTTGTCGCTTCCGGTGTTTGCCACACGGACGCCTACACGCTGTCCGGTGCTGACCCGGAAGGTATCTTCCCGTCGATCCTCGGTCACGAAGGCGGCGCCATCGTTGAAGCCATCGGCGAGGGCGTGACGTCGGTTGCCGTTGGCGATCATGTTATTCCGCTGTACACCCCGGAGTGTGGGCAGTGCAAATTCTGTAAGTCGGGCAAGACCAACCTGTGTCAGGCGATTCGCGCGACTCAGGGCAAAGGCTTGATGCCAGACGGCACTTCGCGCTTTTCCTACAAGGGCGAAACGATTTTCCACTACATGGGTACTTCGACGTTCTCGGAATACACCGTGCTGCCGGAAATCTCCGTGGCCAAAATCTCCAAAGACGCGCCACTGGAAAAGGTCTGTCTGCTGGGCTGTGGCGTCACCACCGGTATCGGTGCAGTGCTCAACACCGCCAAGGTCAAACCGGGTGACACCGTGGCCATCTTCGGCCTCGGCGGTATCGGTCTGTCGGCAGTGATCGGCGCGGTGAAAGCCAAGGCAGCGCGCATCATTGCCATCGACATCAACCCGGCCAAGTTCGAAATCGCCAGGCAACTCGGTGCTACCGACTGCGTAAACCCGAAAGACTTTGATCGTCCGATCCAGGAAGTGATCGTCGACATGACCGATGGTGGCGTCGACTTCTCCTTCGAATGCATCGGCAATGTGCAACTGATGCGCGCAGCGCTCGAGTGCTGTCACAAAGGTTGGGGCGAGTCGGTGATCATCGGCGTTGCCGGAGCCGGCCAGGAAATCGCTACCCGTCCGTTCCAGTTGGTGACCGGTCGCGTCTGGCGCGGTTCGGCATTCGGCGGTGTCCGTGGCCGTACTGAATTGCCGAGCTACGTCGACATGGCGCAAAGCGGCGAGATCCCGCTGGACACGTTCATCACCCACACCATGGGTCTGGAAGACATCAACAAGGCCTTCGACCTGATGCATGAAGGCAAGAGCATCCGTACCGTCATTCATTTCTAAAAGCAGCGCCAAGCTAAAAGCTTCAAGCTGCAAGTAAAGGTGTATCTGCCTTGTCTTGACGCTCGAAGCTTGCCGCTTGTAGCTGGGAGAATCCCATGAGTCTGGAAAACATCTCCTGTCAGAAAAGTTTTGGTGGCTGGCACAAACGCTATCGCCATCGTTCCGACGTGCTCGGTTGCGACATGGTGTTTGCCGTGTACCTGCCACCGCAGGCCGAGCAGGGCGGCAAATTGCCGGTGCTGTACTGGTTGTCTGGCCTGACCTGCACCGACGAGAACTTCATGCAGAAGGCCGGCGCGATGCGCATGGCTGCTGAACTCGGCTTGATCATCGTTGCCCCGGACACCAGCCCGCGCGGCCCGGATGTGCCGGGCGATCCGGATGGCGCCTGGGATTTCGGTCTCGGTGCCGGGTTTTATCTGAATGCCACGCAGGAGCCGTGGTCGCGGCACTATCGGATGCATGACTATGTCGTGCAGGAATTGCCTTCACTGGTTGAAGCGCATTTCCCGGCATCGGACAGACGCAGTATCAGCGGCCACTCCATGGGCGGCCACGGTGCGTTGGTTTGTGCGCTGCGTAATCCGGGTCGCTATCAATCGGTATCGGCGTTCTCGCCGATCAACAATCCGATGGATTGCCCGTGGGGTCAGAAGGCGTTCTCGCGCTACCTGGGTGAAGACCGTTCGAAGTGGAAAGAATGGGACGCTTGCGCACTGATTGCCGAGGCGGATGAAAAACTGCCGCTGCTGGTCGATCAGGGTGATCGCGACGACTTCCTTGAAAAACAGCTCAAACCCGAAGCCTTGCAACAAGCCGCAAAACAAGCAGGCCATCCGCTGGAGTTACGCCTGCAACCGGGCTACGACCACAGCTATTTCTTCATCTCAAGCTTCATAGACGACCACTTGCAGCATCACGCACGCGCCCTTGAGGCCTAATGCAGGTAGAATCACGCCCTGACAAAAATCGGGGCGTTTTTTTATGCGTATTGGCCACGGCTATGATGTGCACCGTTTCGCTGAAGGCGATTTCATTACTCTGGGCGGCGTGCGCATTGCACATGGCTTCGGGCTGCTCGCTCATTCCGACGGTGACGTCCTGCTGCACGCCTTGAGCGATGCCTTGCTCGGCGCCGCTGCGCTGGGTGATATCGGCAAACATTTCCCGGACACCGACCCGCAATTCAAGGGCGCCGACAGCCGTGTGCTGCTGCGTCACGTCGTGGCGTTGATCCACGCCAAAGGCTGGAAAGTCGGCAACGTCGATAACACCATCGTTGCCCAGGCGCCAAAAATGGCCCCGCATATCGAATCGATGCGCGCGCTGATCGCGGCGGATCTACAAGTTGAGTTGGATCAAGTGAACGTGAAAGCTACCACCACCGAAAAACTTGGGTTTGTCGGTCGCGAAGAAGGTATCGCCGTGCACTCCGTTGCCTTGTTGCTGCGCGCATGAATGAACTGCAATTGCTCGGCCCGCGAGCCTATGGTGAAGCCCTCGGCACTGCGGTACTGAAAGCCATCGCCGAAGATTTTCAGGTCGATGAAGTCCTCGACATCCCTTTCAGTGGCGACGGTGAGCACCTGTGGATTTGGGTGGAAAAGCGCGGCCTGAACACTGAAGAAGCCGCGCGACGTATCGCCAAGGCTGCCGGCGTGCCATTGCGCACCGTCAGCTATGCTGGCCTCAAGGATCGTCAGGCGCTGACCCGTCAGTGGTTCAGCGTTCAGTTGCCGGGCAAGGCTGATCCGGATCTGACGGCGGCGGAAAACGATACGCTGAAGATCCTCAAGAGCACTCGCCACAAGCGCAAGCTGCAACGGGGTGCGCATTCGGCCAATGGTTTTACGTTGCGTCTGACTCAGTTCGACGGCGACAAGGCTGCCATCGAAGAGCGCCTGCAACTGATTGCCAGACAAGGCATCCCCAATTATTTCGGCGCCCAGCGTTTTGGTCATGACGGCGGCAATGTCGTCGATGCGCGTTCCTGGGCGGCGCGCAAAGCACTGCCGGAGCAGCGCAATGTGCGTTCGCGTCTGCTGTCGACTGCACGCAGTTTTCTGTTCAATCAGGTTCTTGCCGCGCGGGTCGCCGACGGTACCTGGGATAAAGCCCTGGTCGGCGATCTGCTGGCGTTCACGGACAGCCGCAGTTTTTTTCCGGCGGGTGAGGCCGAATGTAGCGATCCGCGTCTGGCGATTCTCGATCTGCATCCGACCGGCCCGCAGTGGGGCGAAGGTGACTCGCCGACCGCAGGCGCGGTCCATGATCTGGAGCAGGGGATTGCCGCCGGTGAAGCGGAGCTGCGCGATTGGTTGATTCACGCCGGCATGAGCCACGAACGTCGCATCCTGCGGCTGCCCATTGGCGGGTTGACGTGGCATTATCCCCAGCCTGACATTCTGCAACTGGAATTCGTCCTCCCGGCCGGATGCTTCGCCACCGTATTGGTGCGCGAACTCGTTGATCTGGTGCCGGTGGGGCAGACGGACAGCCCATGCGTATTCTGATTTCTAACGATGATGGGGTAACCGCACCCGGTCTCGCCGCGCTTTATGCTGCGCTGGCGGATTACACCGAATGCGTGGTTATCGCCCCGGAGCAGGACAAAAGCGGCGCCAGCAGTTCGCTGACGCTCGACCGTCCGTTGCACCCGCAATACCTGGCCAACGGCTTTATCAGCCTCAACGGCACCCCGACTGACTGCGTGCACCTGGGCCTCAATGGTTTGCTGGAGCGTGAGGCCGACATGGTGGTTTCCGGTATCAATCTGGGCGCCAACCTTGGTGATGACGTGCTGTATTCCGGAACAGTGGCGGCAGCGCTTGAAGGGCGTTTCCTCGAGCGTCCGTCATTCGCTTTTTCCCTCGTCTCACGTCAGGTGGATAATCTTCCTGCGGCGGCCTACTTCGCGCGCAAACTGGTCGAGGCCCATGCCGGGCTCGATCTGCCGCCGCGCACGGTGCTCAACGTGAATATCCCCAATCTGCCAATCGACCATATTCGTGGTATTCAACTGACCCGCCTCGGCCACCGCGCCCGGGCGGCGGCACCGATGAAAGTGGTCGACCCCCGTGGCAAGGCCGGTTACTGGATCGCCGCTGCCGGTGATGCTGAAGACGGCGGCCCGGGCACTGATTTTCACGCGGTGATGCAGGGCTACGTGTCGATCACTCCGTTGCAGCTTGATCGCACCTTCAACGACGCCTTCAGAAATCTCGATGGCTGGCTGGAGGGACTGCGCTGATGGCTCGCGAACACGAAGACCGACTGCGCAGCGGCATTGGCATGACCTCTCAGCGCACGCGGGAGCGGTTGATCCAGCGTCTCTACGAAGAAGGCCTGTCCAACGCCAAGGTGCTGGAAGTCATCCGCCGTACACCGCGACACCTGTTCGTCGATGAAGCGCTGGCGCACCGGGCGTATGAAGACACAGCGTTGCCGATTGGTCACAACCAGACCATTTCCCAGCCTTATATGGTGGCGCGCATGAGCGAGTTGCTGCTGGAGGCGGGCCCGCTGGACAAAGTGCTGGAGATCGGCACCGGTTCCGGTTATCAGACTGCCGTGCTGTCGCAACTGGTCGAGCGGGTGTTCTCGGTTGAGCGCATCAAGGTATTGCAGGATCGGGCCAAGGAACGTCTGGTCGAGTTGAACCTGCGCAACGTGGTATTCCGTTGGGGAGATGGCTGGGAAGGCTGGCCGGCGCTGGCGCCATACAACGGCATCATCGTCACTGCCGTGGCCACCGATGTACCGCAAGCCTTGCTCGATCAACTGGCACCGGGCGGGCGCATGGTGATTCCGGTCGGTTCCGGAGAGGTGCAGCAATTGATGCTGATCGTGCGCGAAGAGCACGGTTTCTCCCGACACGTTCTAGGCGCAGTGCGTTTCGTTCCTTTATTGAACGGGCCGCTCGCCTGAGCATTTGTTTGCGGGCGCTGAATTCCTTCCCGCGGCTTCGGTCTTACACCGGCGGCCAGAGTTTAAACGCCGCCGACTGGTCACTTGCAAACGTGTGCGCGAAGCGATTTCGCTTCATTGAGGGTAAAGCCGATTCGGGCCGTTATACTTGCGACACTTCATGCCCGAATACGGCATTCCAAATTTTTCAGCCACCACAAAGGGAGCGGCGGGTGAGTCTCACAGTCATTGCGCAGCGTATGGGTAACACGAGCTTTCAGCGCCTGGTGACTGGCCTTGTCTTGAGCACCTTGCTGGTCGGTTGCTCCAGCACCAAATCGGGTAACGTGCGCGTGGTTGATCGCAACAATGCGGTTGCTCAGCGTCCTACAGTCACGACCGGACAGTATGTAGTCCGTCCGGGCGATACGCTGTTCTCCATCGCGTTTCGCTACGGTTGGGACTACAAAGCCCTCGCTGCCCGGAACAATATTCCTACGCCTTACACGATCCACCCGGGTCAGAAAATTCGCTTCGACGGCCGCACTGGTTCAACGTCGACAGCGGTGGTGAGCAACGCCAGTTCTTCACCTTCTTCGTCGAGCAAAACCACGGTTATCCGGCGCCAGGCGAATGGCACGACGACCACTACAACTACCGGTTCCAGGGGCGTTGTACCGTCCGTCGCCAACAAGCCGGCACCCGCTCCACTGCCTCCGGCAGGCCCAGCCCCGACCGGCTGGGGATGGCCATCTAATGGCATTCTGATTGGTAAATTCTCTTCAAACGGTAGTTTGAATAAAGGAATTGATATCGCCGGAGATTTGGGACAGCCTGTTTTAGCTGCGTCTGATGGGACGGTGGTTTACGCCGGGAGTGGCTTAAGGGGCTACGGCGAATTAGTCATCATCAAACACAGCGAAACCTACGTCAGTGCTTACGGACATAACCGCAGGCTGTTGGTTCGGGAGGGACAGCAGGTCAAGGTCGGACAGACAATTGCCGAAATGGGGTCAACGGGTACAGACCGGGTGAAACTGCATTTTGAGATTCGCCGCCAAGGTAAACCTGTAGATCCGCTGCAGTTCCTGCCAAGACGTTGATTTGTAAGCCAGCCTGTTCCGTCGCGTAGAGGGGACAGGCTCCAGCGCTGCCAAGGATAAAGGCGTCGCTTGAGCTTGGGGTCGAACTCACCAAAGGACTATAACAATGGCTCTCAGTAAAGAAGTGCCGGAGTTTGACATCGACGATGAGGTTCTCCTTATGGAGACCGGCATCGATTCGGATTCGATGTCGAATGATGAAGGGGCTGCTCCACCTTCCGTTCGTTCCAGATCCAAACACTCCGCTTCACTTAAACAACATAAGTACATCGACTACACGCGGGCACTTGATGCCACGCAGTTGTATCTCAACGAAATCGGCTTTTCCCCATTGCTCTCCCCGGAGGAAGAAGTTCATTTTGCGCGCTTGTCGCAAAGTGGCGATCCTGCGGGACGCAAGCGCATGATTGAAAGTAACTTGCGGCTGGTGGTGAAAATCGCCCGGCGTTACGTCAATCGGGGGCTGTCGCTGCTGGATCTGATCGAAGAGGGCAACCTCGGATTGATCCGCGCGGTGGAAAAGTTCGATCCCGAGCGCGGCTTCCGCTTCTCGACCTACGCGACCTGGTGGATTCGTCAGACCATCGAGCGCGCCATCATGAATCAGACCCGGACCATCCGGTTGCCGATCCATGTGGTCAAGGAGCTCAACGTGTACCTGCGGGCTGCACGGGAGCTGACGCAAAAGCTCGATCACGAACCTTCACCCGAAGAAATCGCCAACCTGCTGGAAAAACCGGTGGGCGAGGTCAAGCGCATGCTCGGCCTGAACGAGCGGGTTTCTTCGGTCGACGTCTCGCTGGGTCCGGATTCGGATAAAACCCTGCTGGACACCCTTACCGATGATCGTCCGACCGATCCGTGCGAACTGCTGCAGGATGACGACCTTTCGCAGAGTATCGATCAATGGCTGTCAGAACTGACCGACAAGCAGCGCGAGGTGGTTGTACGCCGCTTCGGTCTGCGAGGCCATGAGAGCAGTACGCTGGAAGACGTCGGCCTGGAGATCGGTCTGACCCGTGAACGGGTGCGGCAGATCCAGGTGGAAGGTCTCAAGCGGCTGCGTGAGATCCTCGAGAAAAATGGCCTGTCGAGTGAGTCGCTGTTCCAGTAAGCGTCTTGAAGGACCGCCCACACAAAGCCCCGACTGGTTCGGGGCTTTTTTGTTATCGATTTACAACCGTTGGTCTGATCGAGATCTATGTAGTCATTTTCTGTAAGTCATTGCTTACTCTTTCGTAAGTGTTCGTTATTTTTACACAGCGGTAGAAACCGATCAGGCTAAACGAAGATCATCAACTCATTGAAATACAAGGTTATTTTTTATTGTTAAATGTTGATGACAGCCGATTTTGACGGGTGGGGCCAATTGCTCTCGCCAAGGAACTCTCTAATATCGGGGTTGTGTCGACGGACAGACACGCCCTTCAAGGAAGAGGGGAACGGACATCGCAGGATGCGATTCATCAGGACGATGAAAAGGAATACAGGGAATAGGGAAAAAATGTGGGCGGGTCATACCGCCCCTTTTTTTGCCTGTAGAAAAGTGAAATCTGCCTGTCTAGTCCTGAAATAGGTTTACACCTGTTTCAGTCTCAAAACGCCCGATGCACCGCATCGGGCGTTTTGTATTTCAGGGACAAGTGAGGTCGCTTACGGTTATAAATTTCTATCGATTCTTCAAC
>NZ_CAXAPT010000019.1:0-86729 GCF_963970475.1 Pseudomonas sp. EA_5y_Pfl2_R50
ATTATTTTCAGAAGTTTTCGAAGAATTCTTCAACAACTTCAACCACTTGCGCTTCCGATCTCTCGTCAGCGGGAGGCGAATTCTACAGCGTTACACGCTGCTGTCAACACCTCTTTTTCAACTTCCTCTCGACTTCGATGAACTGAAGCAACCTGCTGCCGAAACCTACATAACTCATTGAATCTCAAGGAGTTTTCCGTTTCGACTGCGCCGGAAGTGGGGCGAATTATAGACATCTGAAATCTGCCGTCAACCCTTTTTTCCGTATACCTGAAAACCAATAGAAAAAGCCGCCTATATATAGACGCCACCCAAGCTTATGCGCAGTATATTGCTCAACACCAACAACAATACGCTGTTTTTACCCTGGACGATGCCCCGCAATGAATGACCAACCCCGCTCTCTCGCCTCCATGCTGTTTCCGGTTGGCCTGCTTTTAATCGCCATGGCGTCCATTCAATCAGGGGCCTCTCTTGCGAAAAGCATGTTCCCTATTGTCGGCGCTCAAGGAACGACTACCCTGCGGCTAATCTTCGCCAGCGTGATCATGCTGCTTATATTGCGTCCGTGGCGCGCCAGACTGACAGCGAAGTCACTGCGCACCGTAATCGTTTACGGAATGGCGCTGGGCGGGATGAATTTCCTCTTTTATATGTCACTGCGTACCGTTCCTCTGGGAATCGCCGTGGCTCTGGAGTTTACCGGGCCATTGGCCGTCGCTATCTATTCATCCCGTCGCGCCATCGACTTCCTCTGGATTGCCTTGGCCGCAGCCGGCCTGATGTTGCTGATTCCCACGGGCGCTACGACTGCCGGGATCGATCTGGTGGGCGCCGGCTATGCACTCGGCGCTGGTGCCTGCTGGGCGTTGTACATTTTGTTCGGGCAGAAGGCGGGTGCTGACAACGGTGTGACAACTGCGGCTCTGGGCGTGATGATCGCCGCCCTGTTCGTAGCCCCCATCGGCATTGTTCATGCCGGCGCAGCATTGTTGACCCCTACACTCATTCCAATCGCCATTGGCGTCGCGATTCTGTCCACCGCCCTGCCCTATACCCTTGAAATGGTCGCCCTCACCCGCATGCCTGCCCGCACGTTTGGCACACTGATGAGCATCGAACCGGCATTTGGCGCATTGTCGGGTCTGCTTTTCCTGCAGGAATACCTCTCGCTGTCACAATGGTTGGCGATCATGTGCATTATTCTGGCTTCCGTCGGGGCAACCATGACGATGGGCAGCGCGGCCAAGCCCGCCATTGCGGCGGATTGAGTCAGGATGCGACGAGGGTCTGGCAATTGGTTCTGATTTAGGCCATGTTTAGACCCCGCAACCTATCGCCACGTATGGAATTTTCGCAAAGGGATATCAGCACGCTTCAAGCGCGAGTGAAACAGGCAGACCCGAGCATCAGACTCGAGGCGGCAATTAAGGACGGTAATGAAACGAATTTTGATACTGATCGCCGTACTGGCGATCGCGGGCTGTGCTGCGACCTCCGAAACCCAGGTCAAACGCGGTAAAAAGGGGTTGCATATCAACTGTTCAGGCCTCTCGTCCTCTTGGGACAAGTGCTACACCCGAGCCGCCAATTCGTGCGCACCCAAGGGTTACAAAGTCATTGCCAAATCCGGGGACAGCGTCGAGGAGCCAGGTGATTATCCGTTTGGACTGAACCCCGCCGGCTATACCAGCCGCAGCATGATTGTCATCTGCAAGTAGTCTGCGCGCTATTCGGCTCGCGTAACGGCGAGCTGTCGCGCAATCTCCTCACGACTGGATTTCAAGACCGTGCGCTGGACGTCCGGCGTAGCCAGCATCCGCGCCACCACCAGAGCTCCCACGCACTGGGAAAGTATCGCCCACGCCAGGCTTTCGCTGTCGAGTATCTGCGCCCAGCTCTGTTGAAGGCGACAGATCCAGACTTGCGCCTGCTCACGCACCACAACATCCGAACGGGCAATCTCCGCGCCCAGCGTCGGCAAGGCACACCCGGATTCCGGTTGCTCGACATGGGCCATGCTCAAATACTGTTTGAGGCAGCGCTGCAGTCGCTCACGATCCTCACTTCCTTGCCCGCCGAGTCGCTCCAGACTCTGGCAAAGCTCACGTTCGACGATGGCAGAAAACAGCGCGTCCTTTGAAGAAAAGTGGCTGTAGAACGCGGCACCACTCAGGCCTATGGACTTCATCAGACCATCCACCCCGACCGTCGAGAACCCGAATTTCTTGGCCGACAGAGAACTGCTCTGCAGCAATCGCTCACGAGTCTCCAGCTTGTGGCCGGCCGAATAACGCATACGGATACCCCTTGATTGACTGCCTTGACGTGCTGGAAATCCTAGCATAACGTTCGTTAACTAAACGATCGTTCACTAAAGGGTGTCACCCATGAATAACAATAAGGTCGTACTGGTGGTAGGTGCTGGCGATGCAACGGGTGGCGCCATTGCCAAACGTTTCGCCAGCGAAGGGTTTACCGCCTGCGTCACCCGACGCAGCGCCGACAAACTGCAGCCGCTTGTGGATGCAATCAATGCTCAAGGTGGCGAGGCCCACGGGTTTGCTTGCGATGCGCGCAAGGAAGAAGACGTCATAGCTCTGATTGAAGATATCGAAACACGCGTCGGCCCGATTGAGGCGTTCGTCTTCAACATCGGTGCCAACGTGCCCTGCAGCATCCTTGAAGAAACCGCGCGCAAATATTTCAAGATCTGGGAAATGGCCTGCTTCTCGGGTTTTCTCAATGCCCGCGAAGTGGCCAAGCGCATGGTTACCCGACAGCGCGGGACCATTCTGTTCACCGGGGCCACGGCCGGCCTGCGCGGCGCATCGGGGTTTGCCGCATTCGCCGGCGCCAAACACGGCATCCGCGCCCTGGCACAAAGCATGGCCCGCGAGCTTGGGCCAATGAATATCCACGTCGCCCATGTCGTGGTTGATGGCGCCATCGACACAGACTTCATTCGCACCACTTTTCCCGAGAAGTACGCCAGCAAAGATCAGGACGGGATTCTCAATCCCGAGCACATCGCCGAAAACTATTGGTATCTGCACAGCCAGCCAAGGGACGCATGGACCTTTGAACTCGATCTGCGCCCGTGGAACGAACGCTGGTAAGCCCCTTCCCATCACAATAAACAGTGAGGCGCGAGCATGAGCAAAACCGTCGAGTTCTACTTTGACCTGGGCAGCCCCGCAACCTACCTGGCGTACACCCAGTTGCCAGACATCTGCGCCGAGACCGGCAGCGAACTGATCTACATTCCGATGTTGCTCGGTGGCGTGTTCAAGGCAACCGGCAACGCATCACCGGCGATGATCCCGGCCAAGGGCCGCTACATGTTTCAGGATCTGGACCGCTACGCCAAACGCTATGGCGTCCCCCTGAAGTTCAACCCGCACTTTCCGATCAACACACTGATGCTGATGCGCGCTGTCACCGGTATGCAATTGCATCACCCTGAGCGGTTCCAGCGGTTTATCGATTGCCTGTTCAAGGCGCTGTGGGTCGACGGTCGCCCTCTTGATGAGCCAGCCACGGTCGCCGCCGTGTTGATCGAGCAGGGTTTTGACCCGAATGAAGTATTGGCGCTGAGCAATGACGAGGTCGTCAAAGCCAAACTCAAGGAAAACACCGAAAAGGCCGTTAAACGCGGCGTTTTCGGCGCACCGAGCATGTTTGTCGAAGGGCAATTGTTCTTCGGTCAGGATCGACTCGATTTCGTCGAGCAAGCATTGCGCTAAAACTCGATCCCCTCGCCCTGAATGGCTGTACAACTGAGCCATTCAGGGGCGGCTTCAGATCAGATGGCCGCTGTACGCGTCTCAAGCCATTTCAGCGCGTCACCTTCAAGCAACGGGCTCAGACGCTCGCGCACTTCAGCGTGGTAAGCGTTGAACCACTGCTTCTCTTCCTCACTCAACAGCGACGGCACAAGGCAGCGCGTGTCGATCGGGCACAGGGTCAGGGTTTCGAACTTGAGAAACTCGCCAAACTCACTGCTGCCGGCCTCACGGTTCATTGCCAGGTTTTCGATGCGCACCCCCCAACGGCCCGGACGGTAAGTGCCCGGTTCGATAGAGGTGATCATCCCTGCCTGCATGGCCGTTTGCGGTGCTGGCGCAGCCTGGTAGGCGATCACTTGCGGGCCCTCGTGAACGTTGAGGAAATACCCCACGCCATGCCCGGTGCCGTGGCCGTAATCGACATTCTCGGCCCAGATCGGCGCGCGAGCGATGGCGTCGAGCAGCGGCGACAGAATGCCTTTTGGAAACTGCGCCCGCGACAGCGCGATCACGCCTTTCAACACGCGGGTGCAATCGTGTTTCTGCTCTTGCGTCGGCGTACCGACCGGGACCATGCGCGTGATGTCCGTGGTGCCGCCCAGGTACTGACCACCGGAGTCGATCAGCAACAGACCGTCGCCTTCGATCACCGCATGTTCTTCTTCGGTAGCGTGGTAATGCGGCATCGCGCCATTGGCATTGAACGCGGCAATGGTGTTGAAACTCAGCGACACATAGTCCGGTCGACGCTCGCGGGCAGCGGTGAGTTTCTCGTCGATGGTCAGCTCGGTGATGCGCTCGCGCCCCCAGGCCGATTCCAGCCAGGCGAAAAACTCGCACAACGCCGCGCCATCCTGCTCCATCGCTTTGCGGATGTGCTGCGCGTCGGCCTCACTTTTCTGCGATTTGGCCAATGTGGTCGGATTGAGGCCTTCGACCAGTTTCACACCGCTGTCGAGGTTGTCGAGCAAACCGCTGGTCACCCGCGCAGGGTCGACCAGCAGGCTCGCGCCACTCGGCACGGTGCGCAAAGCATCGGCGACTTCGCTGTAGTCACGCAGCGTCACGCCGTCCTTCTCCAGCACGGAACGCAAGTCGGCATCGACCTTGCTCAGCGCCACGAACAGCGTGGCTTGCTGTTGACTGATCAACGCAAACGAAACAAACACCGGGTTGAACGAGACGTCGCCGCCACGCAGGTTAAACAACCAGGCGATATCGTCGAGGGTGGCGATGAAGTGCCAGTCAGCGCCGCGTTCCTGCAAGGTGTCGCGCAGCCTGGCGAGTTTCTCGCCACGGCTGACGGTGGCTTGCGGCGGCAGATGCTGATAGATCGGTGCATTCGGCAGACCCGGGCGATCACGCCAGACTTCCTGCAACAGATCGATATCGGTGCGCAGACGGGCGCCGCGCGCTTCAAGCTTGCTGCTCAGGGTGCGCGCCGAGGCCACGGCCATCACGGCACCGTCGACCGCCACTACGCCACCTTCCGGTGTCTGCTCGGCCAGCCAATCCAGCGGGCTCGGCTGGCCCGGTTGCAGCTTGACCAGTTCGATGCCGCTGCCCTTGAGCTCCTTGGTCGCCTGTTCCCAGTAACGACTGTCAGCCCAGATACCGGCGAAATCAGTGGTGACAATCAAAGTGCCGACCGAACCGTGGAAACCCGACAACCATTGCCGACCCTGCCAGTAGCCCGGCAAATATTCCGACAAGTGTGGGTCTGCGGACGGCACCAGCAACGCGTGAATGCCTTCGCGGCGCATCACTTCACGGGTCTGCGCCAGGCGCTGGGGCACCGATCCTTCGGTCAAGGTCTGGTTACTCATCATGTCTCCTGCAAATCACTTCTTCGTTATTGTTCGTGGCCGTTAAGTCCGGCTCGTTTAAAGCCCTGTCGCCCAGAATGCCGGAGCACTGGCGCAGGCGGTCTTGATCAGTTCGCAAGCCTTGTCGATATCTTCGGCGGTGGTGAAGCGGCCGAGGCTCAGGCGAATGGTGCGACCCGCCAAATGTGCATCGTGACCCAAGGCCAGGAGCACGTGAGACGGTGCGTTGCTTGCGGAATTACAGGCTGAGGTCGCGGAAAACGCGATCGAATGGCTCAACGCGGCGCTGTTGAATTCGCCTTCGCTGAAGGTCAGGCTCAAGGTGTGCGGAATGCGTTGACTGACGCTGCCATTCAGGCGCACGCCCGGCAGGCTCAACAGTTGTTCGAGCAGACGCTCGCGCAACGCGACAATCGAACCCTTCTCGTCATCAAACGCAGCAGCCGCCAAGGCGAACGCTGCGCCCATCCCGGCAATCTGGTGCGTCGCCAATGTCCCGGAGCGCAAACCACCTTCATGACCGCCGCCGTGAATTTGCGCCTGCAAACGCTGCTGTGCCCCTGGGCCGACATACAACGCGCCGATGCCCTTGGGGCCGTAGAGTTTGTGTGCCGAGAACGACATCAGATCGACCGGCAATTGCGCCAGATCGATTGCCACTTTGCCGGCGCCCTGCGCCGCATCGACGTGAAACAGCGCCCTGCGATTGCGCACGACGTCGCCAATCGCCTGAATATCGTTGACCGTGCCGAGTTCGTTGTTGACCAGCATCAACGACACCAGAAACGTATCCTCGCGCATGGCTTCACTGACCGCCTGCGGCGTGATCAGCCCGTCAGCGTCCGGCACCAGATAGGTCACGGCGGTGCCGGCGTCCTGCAATTGCCGGGCGGTATCGAGGATGGCCTTGTGTTCGATCTGACTGGTGATGATATGCCCGCCGGGCACGCCGCGCCCCTGCGCCACGCCTTTGAGGGCGAGGTTGTTGGACTCGGTGGCACCGGAGGTCCAGACGATTTGCCCGGCTTGCGCGCCGACCAGTTCGGCAACTTGCCGCCGGGCCTGCTCGACCGTGTGCCGGGCCTGCTGGCCGAAGGCGTGGGAGCTGGAAGCCGGGTTGCCGAAATTACCGTGGAACCCAAGACACTCGATCATCACCTGGATCACCCGCTCGTCTACCGGGGTGGTGGCGGCGTAATCGAAATACAACGGACGTGTGTTCATAAAAGACTCGCAGAGCGTGTTCCGGGATCAGGAAGCTCGTGTCCGCAAACGGCACAACGCAGCCTTGTGAGCTGCGTGCCGGTTCGAGAGCGTCATCAATACCTGATCGGATGCCGTTAAAGAAGAACAACTTCGTTAAAAGTGCGTAGGAACGCTCCTGAAAGTCGAGCTTAACAGGCATCGGGGCGGCGGTTGAAGCAATGCGTCAGCTAAAGCTTTCGAGAAGTAACGGGTACAGCGACAGCACCAGTAGCGCAGCCATGCCCCAATTGAATACGCGCAGCCAGCGGCGATCCTTCAGCACGTTGCGCAACAGAGTGCCGCACGCCGCCCAGACACCGACGCTCGGCAGGTTGATGATGGCGAACACTGCCGCAATCACCACGACATTGGTGAAGTAACCCTGCATCGGCGTGTAAGTGCTGATGGCGCCGATGGCCATGATCCACGCTTTCGGATTGACCCACTGAAACGCCGCAGCGCCCAGAAAGCTGATCGGTTTGGCCTCGCCTTCAACGTTGTCGCCGACAGGCCCGGAGTGGGCAATTTTCCACGCCAGATAGAGCAGATACGCCGCGCCGACATAACGCAGAACCGTATAGAGGATTGGATACGTCTGGAACACCGCGCCCAGGCCAAACCCTACCGCCATCACCAGGACGAAGAAGCCGCAGGTGATACCGAGCATATGCGCAATGGTGCGGTTAAAACCGAAGTTCACGCCCGATGCCAGCAACATGGTGTTGTTCGGCCCCGGTGTGATCGAGGTAACGAGGGCAAACAGGGCAAAGCCCAGCAGCAGGTCCAGCGAGAGGGTCATGGGAGGCTATCCATCAGGTCATTCAGGTGTTGACCCTATCCCACGCCGCCCGACAAACCCACGGACAGTTGAGTAAAACTTCAACCAGTACAGTTTTATTTCAGCTAGGACGACCGTGCAGCTGTACGGCACGTTCGGCGCTCATTTCACCTTGCTTGTCGAAACCGAATGTCTTCTGTGGCTGGCCGAGCAACCGGGCTTTCTTCGCGTGGTACTCGTCGAAAGACAAACCGCTGCGATTCAACGCCTCCATCGCCAGTTCGCGGGATTCTTCGGCACTGTAGGGGCGCAGCTCCGGAGACACATGGCCGGCACAACCGGCGAGTACGGAAACAGCGAGCATCAGCGAAACAGTCAGTAAATGATTCATGGGAGCGTCCTGGCGAGCAATGTGGGGTCGATGGGGAAAGGCTACGCCCCGCCGCGCTCGTGCAGAAATCAACGCGTTCAATAGTGGCTATCAAGATTTGCGCACATATATCCGGGCCTGGCCGGCCGGAGGATGACCAGGCTCACCGGGCGGTTTGGCGAAACGAGATCTAGCCAAACAGATGGCAGTGCAACGCATCGTCATGACTACGGGCGATGCTGCTCAGCACCTGAAACGAATTGAAGGTGATGGTCTTCGCCTGATGAGCGTGGATCAATTGCCAAAAATTTTCTTCACCAGTCTCAAAACGGCGGAATGCCGCCTCCCCCGCCTCGCGGCTCTGCCATTGCAGAAAACTCAGCACCCGCCGGCCATCGTCGCTGGCCTGCACGCTGGCGCTGACGAATCCGGCATAGCGTTGGGCCAACTGTTCAGTCTGCACCACCAGTGCCGAGACCAGTGCCGGTTGCTGGCGTGGTTCGATTTCAAATTCGATCAATTGCGTAAAGCTGCGGTTGTTCATGGAAAGCCCCCACTCATCGTCAGACGAGCCTTGCGAGTCGAAGGCCTGCAGGGTAAAACCTCTAGTTAAGTCAAGGTCAAGAGCATTTTTGCAATGATCAGCAAGGAACAACTGCACAAGCAGCTCACCGTCGGCGAGGTCGCCGCACGCAGCGGGGTGGCCGTCACCGCCCTGCACTTCTACGAGTCCAAGGGCTTGATCAAGAGCCAGCGCAATGCCGGTAATCAACGGCGCTACCCGCGCGAAGTGCTGCGCCGAGTGGCGTTGATCAAAGTCGCGCAGCGTCTGGGAATTCCCTTGGCCGAGATTGGCGAGGCGCTGAGAATACTGCCGCAGGATCGCGCACCGTCGGCGGCGGACTGGAAGATTCTGTCCGAGCAATGGCGCCGAGAACTGGATGAGCGCATCGCGCAATTGACCTTGCTGCGCGACCGGCTCAACGGATGCATTGGCTGCGGTTGCCTGTCGATGGAGGCCTGCCCGCTGCGTAATCAGGGCGATGTGCTGGGTGAACAGGGACCAGGGGCGCATTTTCTCAAGCAATGACTGCTCGTCGGGGGAAAATCCTGCCTGCCTGGACAGTTCTATAGTCAATCTTCCACCGCCAGTGGAGCACTCATCACAGAACAACAAACAGGGAGAACGTCATGAGCGTCAAACCCATTCCCGAGGGGTATCACAGCATTACCCCGTATCTCGGTATCCAGAAGGCCGCCGAGGCCATCGACTTCTACAAAAAGGCTTTTGGTGCGACTGAAGTCATGCGCCTGTCCATGCCCGACGGCGGCATCGGCCATGCGGAGCTGCGCATTGGTGACAGCGCGATCATGCTCGGTTCGCCTTGCGATCAGGGACCGCTGAGCAGCCCAGGCACCGCGGTGTCGGTCGGTTTGCATCTGTATGTGACCGATGTCGACAAATCGTTTCAACGTGCACTGGATGCCGGGGCAACCACGGTGTCGGAGGTCAAGGATCAGTTTTACGGTGACCGCAGCGGGACGTTGAAGGACCCGTATGGGCATCTTTGGTTTCTGGCGTCGCGCAAGGAAGATTTGACTGAAGAGCAGATCAGGCAACGGGCGATGGAAATGTTTCAAGGTTGAGTTGTCCGGTGTCCGGACTGGCGTCTTCGCGGGCAAGCCCGCTCTCACAGTGATGTGTGATGTGGCCTGTAAAGGGGTCACGCTACAGGTCTGCGTGGGAGCGGGCTTGTCCGCGATGGGGCAGGCACTGATCCTGCAAACACTTCATGAACCCGCCCCGAACGCCGGACAATTTCAGGGTGACTCCAACAAGAACCCTGAAAAAAGATCCGTCCCTGGCACAGGATTGCCGCCCCCCCTGGCCGAGCACTTCACCGTGGTCACTGCCGACCTGCGCGGTTTCGGTGACAGTGGCCGCCCGCCGACGAACAGCACCGCAATCATTCAAAACCTGCAATGACCCGGCACGGCGTCGAATTGATGCAGTCGCTGGGCTTCGAGCAGTTTTCGATCCTCGCCCATGACCGAGTCATCGGGGAATTGCGAAACATTTACTTTCATATCGCCTTTCGGGATTTGCCGTGCTCATCCGTCCTATAGAGATGCAGGCCGTTCGCGTAGGCAACAGCCACGAACGGCTTTTCGGGGATACCGTGCTGCGAAGCCCGTAGCCACGTGCCCTTTCACCGAATACAAGACGCGCAATCATGTCGAAGAAATCCCGCTCCAAACTGTGGTTCCTGGTGCATAGCTGGCTCGCGTTACCGATCTGGTTCTTTGTCCTGATCGTCTGCGTCACCGGCACCCTGGCGGTGGTCAGCCAGGAAATCGTCTGGCTGGCCAATCCGCAAATGCGCGCCAGCCAGCCGTCGGACGATGCGCCACGCCTCGGTTATGAGGAGATCATCACGGCGATCAAGGCCGCAGAGCCGCAAGCACTGGTTCAACGCATCAGCCGTCCGGACGAATCGCATTTCGCTCTGGATGTCACCCTCAGCTACCCCGACGGGCGCTCGCTGGTCACCTACGTCAACCCGTACACGGGCGTGATCCAGGGTACGGCGCCGGAATTCAATTTCCAGGCTTTCACCCGTGCCTTGCATGGCTGGTGGCTGGTGCCGTTCACCAATGGCTACAGCTGGGGCTGGTACCTGGTATCGGCGCTGAGCCTGCCGCTGCTGGCGTCGCTGATCACCGGCCTGGTGGTGTACAAGCGTTTCTGGAAAGGATTTTTCAACCCGACCCTGCGCCTTCGGCACGGTGCACGTATTTTCTGGGGTGATTTCCACCGTCTGAGCGGTATCTGGTCGATCTGGTTCATCGCGGTCATCTCCATCACCAGCACCTGGTTCCTGATTGAAGCGGTGCTGTCCGATAACCACATTTCGATTTCCAGCGAGGCGATCATCCCGGCCATGGCGCGCGACAGCGTGCCGTTGACCGCCGATGGCCTGCCGCCGGCGAGGCTCAGTCTTGATCGCGCGATCGAAATCGCCCAGCAAAAGATTCCCGGGCTCGAGGCCAGCGTCATCAACATGCCCTTCAATGCCTACAGCCACCTCGATATCCGTGGCCGTGGCTGGTATCCCTTGATGTTCCAGAGCGCAACGCTCAATCCGTTCAACGGTGATCTGGCGTCCTCCCGCGTGCTGTCCGATCGCACGTCACTGGAGTTCGTCACCGAATCCATGCGTCCGCTGCACACCGGCGATTTCGGGGGGCTGTGGATCAAGCTCATCTGGTTCTTCTTCGGCCTGCTGCTGAGCATGATGGTGCTCAGTGGCTTGTTGATCTGGACCAAACGCACCGCGCTGGCCACCGCCAACGCACTGAAGCGTGAAGACAAGAAAAACCGCTTCAAGGCGCACCCGGCGGTCAGCCGTGAAACGTCGGAGGTCAGCCCGTGAGCAAGATCAACACCGCCCCACAGCCTTCGCGACTGAGCCTGTTCTGGCACAAGTGGCGCTTTCACATAAACGTACTGCTGTTGCTGATCCCGCTGGGCTTCATGCCGAAGTATTTTTCCGACGTTGCGTTGTTTCGCGGCGACAGCGGACTTGGCGAGCGAGAAGTCGGCGAGATCCAGGTCGGCCCGTGGAGCCTGCGTCTGGCTGAACTGCGCAATGAAGCGCCGCGCGCCGATGGTCCGGCCGGCTACTTGAAAGCGTTCAGCGCCGCCCTGTGCGACGCCTGCGTCGAACCGGTCAAGGCCACTTACCTGCGCATCGGCAAGCCACGCAGCCTGCGCGCTGCCGGGGTGATCTTCTTTGGCACGCCGTATCGCATGGGCACGCAATTGCCAATCCCGGAAAAAACCAAAGCCGATGCCGAACTGTGGATCACCATGGAAGGCTGGGACGGCAGCATGCATCAGGCCTCGATTCCCCTGAGCCAGGCCTCCCCCGCGACCATCGCCTGGCTGAACCAACAAGGAGCCAAACCATGACCCGCTCTCAACCTTCCCGCCTGTGCCTGAGCGCCGCGTTGCTGGTGCTGAGCGCCGGTTTCAGTGCCAGCGCTCTGGCGCACAACCCGATGTGCGAGTGCAAAGCCATTGACGCCGAACAGATCAAATGCACCGGCGGTTTCTCCGATGGCAGCGGCGCGCCGGGCGTGACCCTCGACGTGATTGGCTACGACGAAACGATTCTGGTGCCGGGCAAACTCGGCAGCGATTCGACCCTGACATTCAAGAAACCCGGTGCCGAATTCTATGTGCTGTTCGACGCGGGCCCCGGCCACGTCGTGGAAATCGACCAAGCGGACATCGAGGCCCCATGAGTACCCCCACCCACCAAGTCGTCCGCCCGGCCGGTGCCGGCCATGAAACCCTCAACGTCCTGCTGCTGTGCCTGTTGATCCTGGCGCTTGCCGGTTCAGTGGTGGCATGGCGCGGGGTGTCCCATGAACCGGAACCGGTGGCCACCCACCAGCTCGACGCCCGCCGCGACCTCAGCGCCGCCGAGCAAGGCATCTATGCCGATCTGCGGGTGACCCTCGACGAAATCCGCCTGCTGCGCGAAGAACAGGCAACCCTGCCGACGCCGCAGAATCTCGCAGACGAAGGCTTTGCGCCGTTTGCCCAGGATGTCAGCTCGGTCAGCCGTGGCGGCCATGAATGGCAACTGCTCGCGGGCACCGCGTATTTCGGCCACAGCCAGGCGCCCGCCGTGGCCGGTTCGTTCGTGATGCTGCTGAGCACCGACAACAGCGCCGCGCCGGACATCTGGCTCAACCGCGATACCGGCGTGCAAGCCCCGACGCAGTTGACTGACACCGCCCTGTCCGCCGCCGGCTGGAAACAGATCGTCGCGCAATACGATGCCGGGGTCACCCGCGAACATCGTCATTGATTCCTCGCCCCTATCCGAGAGAAGACCGCTCGCCCATGTCTATTTCATCGTCTCGCCGTCCGTTGCTACGTTTGTTCCTGCTAGGCCTGTGCGCCTGCCTGCTGAGCCCGCTGGCCAGTGCCGATCCGGCCAAACGCCTGCGCATCGGCATCACCCTGCACCCTTATTACAGCTACGTGGCGAATATCGTCGGCGACAAGGCCGAGGTCGTGCCGCTGATCCCCGCCGGTTTCAATCCGCACGCCTACGAGCCTCGCGCCGAAGACATCAAGCGCATCAGCGGGCTCGACGTGATCGTGCTCAACGGTGTCGGTCATGACGACTTCGCCGACCGCATGATCGCCGCCAGCGAAACGCCGAACATCAAGACCATCGAAGCCAACGAAAACGTGCCGCTGCTGGCCGCCACCGGTGTCGCCGCGCGCGGTGCCGGCAAAGTGGTCAACCCGCACACGTTCCTGTCGATTAGCGCGTCGATTGCCCAGGTCAACAACATCGCCCGTGAACTGGGCAAGCTCGACCCGGACAATGCCAAGGCCTACACGCAAAATGCCCGCGCCTATGGCAAACGCCTGCGGCAGATGCGCGCCGACGCCCTGGCCAAACTGACCGAGGCGCCGAACGCCGAATTGCGCGTTGCCACGGTGCACGCCGCTTATGACTACTTGCTGCGCGAATTCGGCCTGGAAGTGACCGCTGTGGTCGAACCCGCCCACGGTATCGAGCCGAGTCCGAGCCAGTTGAAGAAAACCATCGACCAATTGCGCGAACTGGATGTGAAGGTGATCTTCTCGGAGATGGATTTCCCCTCCACTTACGTCGAAACCATCCAGCGTGAGTCGGGTGTGAAGCTCTACCCGCTGTCGCACATTTCCTACGGCGAATACACCGCCGACAAGTACGAAAAGGAAATGACCGGCAACCTCAACACGGTGGTGCGGGCGATTCAGGAGTCGGGCGCATGACCTCCAAGGAAACGATTTCGAACGAGGCGGGAGCGAGCCTGCTCGCGAAAGCGCCGGATCAGCCAACGTCTGTATTGAATGTCCCACCGCAGTCGCGAGCAGGCTCGCTCCCACAAGTCTGCGGGCCGACTCTGGATTTTGCGCAAGTGTCTCTGACGCTCGGTCGCACGACGATTCTGGACAAGGTCACTTTTCAGGTATTGCCCGGGCATGTACACGCGCTGGTCGGCCCCAACGGCGGCGGCAAGAGTTCGCTGATCAAAACCTTGCTCGGGCAGATGCCGCATCAGGGCCAGCTCAGCCTGCAATGGCCCGGCGAGCCCGGCACCATCGGTTATGTGCCGCAGGCACTGGAATTCGACCGTGGCCTGCCGATGACAGTCGACGATTTCATGGCTGCGATGTGTCAGCGCCGCCCGGCATTTCTCGGCCTGAGCAAACACTACGCCGGCGCCATCGGCGACGCACTGGAACGGGTCGGCATGCAGAACAAGCGCAAGCGCCGCATGGGCGCGTTGTCCGGTGGTGAACGGCAGCGAGTATTGCTCGCACAGGGCCTGATCCCGGCACCGCAACTGCTGGTGCTGGATGAACCGATGTCGGCCCTTGATGAAGCCGGGATTCAAGTGTTCGAGCGGCTGCTCGGCGACTGGCGCGCCGCCGGCATCACCGTGCTCTGGATCGAGCACGATCTGGAAGCAGTCGGGCGTCTGGCCGACCGCGTCACCGGGCTCAACCGTCGCGTGCTGTTTGACGCGGCGCCGCAACAGGCGTTGACCCCTGAACGCTTGCTGACCCTGTTTTCGACCCATCCACGGAGCGCTGCCTGATGAGTTACGAAGCCTTTCGTTTGATGGTCCAGGGCTGGGCGTCCGCAGGTTACCTGCCGGAAGCGCTGGCCTATGGTTTTGTAGTCAATGCCCTGCTCGCGGGGCTGCTGATCGGCCCGGTGCTGGGCGGTCTCGGCACGCTGGTGGTGGTCAAGCGCTTCGCATTTTTCTCCGAAGCGGTCGGCCACGCGGCGCTGACCGGCGTGGCCATCGGCATTCTGCTCGGCGAACCCTACACCGGCCCATACGGCAGCCTGTTCGGCTACTGCCTGTTGTTTGGCATTCTGCTCAACTACTTGCGCAATCGCACCGGGCTGGCGCCGGATACGTTGATCGGCGTGTTCCTCTCGGTGTCGCTGGCATTGGGCGCAAGCCTGCTGCTGATTCTGGCAGGCAAGATCAACGTGCACATTCTCGAAAACGTGCTGTTCGGCTCGGTGCTGACCGTCAACGGCAATGATCTGGCGGTACTCGCCATCGTCGGTTCGCTGGTCATGGCGCTCGCGCTGCCGCTGTACAACCGCATCATGCTCGCCAGTTTCAACCCGCAACTGGCAGCGGTGCGCGGCGTGGCGGTGAAGACCCTGGATTACCTGTTCGTGATTCTGGTGACGCTGATCACCGTTGCGGCAGTAAAAGTCATCGGCGCGATTCTGGTCGGTGCGCTGCTGGTGATTCCTGCGGCAGCGGCGCGTTTGCTCAGTCAGTCGCTGAAGGGTTTTTTCTGGTGCTCGGTTTTGATTGCCACCGTCAGCACCCTGTGCGGGATTCTCGCGCCGATTGTGTTCGATCTGCCGATTCCGTCCGGCGCCGCGATCATTCTGGTTGCCGGTATTGCCTTCGCCCTCGCCGCCATCGCGCGCGGTGTCGTCCCCAGCCTGAAAGGGAATCTTGGATAAATGCTCTCTTCATTGCGAAAACTGACCCTGGCGATGGCCCTGTGTGGCGTGGTTTCCACGCCGCTGATGGCCACCGAAAGCGCCAAACCGTTGCGCGTCCTGGCGTCCTTGCCGATCACCTATGGCCTGGGTGAAGTGCTGCTCAAGGGCACCGACGTCAAGCTGGAACGCGCCGCCCCGGCAAATCTGCCGGGCAGCCGCCAGAGCGCGTACTTCACCGGGCGTGGCGCACCGGCACTGAGCAAACTGGCGGCCGATGCCGACGCAGTGATCGGCGTGCGCTCGCTGTGGCCGGACGATCAGCTGTACCCGATTGCCCGTCGCAGCAACATTCGCATCGTTGAAGTCGACGCTGCGCGCCCGGTCGATGGCGCCCTGCCCGGGATTGCCGTGCAACCGGAACTGAAGATCGATGGCCTGAACAGTCAGCCGTGGCTGGCGAGTAACAACATGGGGCGCATGGCCGACGTGATGGCCGCGGACCTTGTACGTCTGGCACCCGCCGCGAAGCCGAAAATCGAAGCAAACCTGGCGGCGTTGAAACAACGTTTGCTCAAACTCAGTGCCGACAGCGAGAAACGCCTGGCCCGCGCTGACAACCTGAGCGTGATGAGCCTGAGCGATCACTTCGGTTACCTGATCGGCAGCCTCAACCTCGAACTGATCGGGCAAGACCCGCGTCCGGACGCCGAGTGGACGCCAGACGATCTGAAACAACTGACGGCAACGCTCAAGGACAATGACGTGGCTCTGGTGCTGCATCATCGCCAGCCGTCGGAAGCGGTGAAAGCGGCGATTGCCGGGTCGGGCAGTCATCTGCTGGTGCTGAGCACCGATGCGGCGGACCCGGTGGCGGAGCTGGAAGGGAATGTTGATTTGCTGCTCAAAGGTCTGAGCGGGGCTTAACTTCAGCCGACACCGCGTTATCGCTCATCGCTGGCAAGCCAGCGATGAGGACCTGAGAGGCAACACAAACTCCAGCCATAAAAAAACCCGCTGACTGTCACCAGTCCAGCGGGTTTTTTCTTGCCCGGCCGCTTATTGCGCGGCGGCCTGGGCTTCCATCTTCTGGCGCAGGCTCAGCGGACGCATGTCGGTCCAGACTTCTTCGATATAGGCCAGGCATTCCTTTTTCAGGCCACTCTTGCCCACGGTGCGCCAGCCTTCTGGCACGGCTTTGTAATCCGGCCAGATCGAGTACTGCTCTTCGTGGTTGACCACGACCTGAAAGAGGATGTCCTCGCGGTCGAATACTGACGTCATGCTGGTTCTCCATCGCTGTAAGGTGGGCTGCACGACGGGTGCAGCCGGGTATGTAGTAAGAACGTTCGGCGCGGCGAAAAATTTACAGCCGGGCAGTGGCCCCGGCCAGCGCACGGCCAAAAATCTCGGCGACACGGTCGATTTCAGCGGCCGTGATCACCAGCGGCGGCAGGAAACGCACCACCGCGCCATGACGACCGCCCAGTTCCAGAATCAGACCACGCTTGAGGCACTCGCGCTGAACCAGCGGTGCCAGACGGGCGAATGCCGGCGGATGACCCAGAGCATCCGCTGCGCCATTCGGATCGACCAGTTCGACCCCCAGCATCAGGCCGCGCCCACGGATGTCACCCAATTGCGCAAAGTCGCGCTGCAGGATGCGCAGGTGCTCGCTCAGGCGCTCGCCCATTGCCGTGGCGTGTTCGCAGACCTTGTGCTCGACCAGATAACGCATCACCGCAGATCCGGCGGCCATCGCCATCTGGTTGCCACGGAAAGTGCCGGCGTGCGCGCCAGGCTGCCAGGTGTCGAGCCAGTCTCGGTAAACCACCACCGCCAGCGGCAGGCTGCCGCCGATGGCCTTGGACAACACCACGACGTCCGGCGTGATGCCAGCATGTTCAAAGGCAAACATCTTGCCGGTACGGGCAAACCCGCTCTGGATTTCGTCGATGATCAGCGCGACACCGGCCTTCTCGGTGATCCGGCGCAAACCGCGCAGCCACTCGATGTCCGCCGGGATCACCCCGCCCTCGCCCTGCACCGCTTCGACGATCACCGCCGCCGGCAGTTGCACGCCAGCCTCAGGATCGTTGAGCAGGTTGTCCAGGTAGCTGAGGTTCGCTTTCACCCCGGCGGCACCACCGAGCCCGAACGGGCAGCGATAGTCATACGGGAACGGCATGAACTGCACGCCATTGCTGAGCAACGCACCCAGCGGCTTTTTCGGCCCCAGACTGCCCATCAGGCTCAATGCACCTTGACTCATGCCGTGATAACCGCCGGAAAACGACAGCACGGTACTGCGCCCGGTCGCCGTGCGCACCAGCTTCAGCGCCGCTTCCACGGCGTCGGTGCCGGTCGGGCCGCAGAACTGGATCTTCGCCTGCGCCGCCAGCGCCGGTGGCAGCAGACCGAACAGGTCCTGCACGAACTGATCCTTGACCGGCGTGGTCAGGTCGAGGGTGTGCAGCGGCAATTCATCGGCGAGCACCTGCTGGATCGCTTCGATCACCACCGGATGGTTGTGTCCCAGCGCCAGCGTACCGGCACCGGCCAGGCAATCGATGAAGGTGCGCCCTTCCACGTCTTCGACATACAGACCCTTGGCACGCTTGAGTGCCAGCGGAATGCGCCGAGGATAACTGCGTGCATTGGATTCCTGCTGATTCTGACGGGCCAGCAGCGGCGACTCATTGAACTGGTACAAGGTTTCCGCCGGCGCCGAGCTGACCCGGGCCGACGACTCTTCGATAAGGCTGGTGGCGACTGACATCTCTCGACCCCTCAATTCGCTATGGATAGTGACCAAAACAGCACACCAGACAGGTGCGCGTTCCGGTCGCGGAGCGCACATGCAGGTTTTCCTGTTCTGGAAACGCTTAAGCAGGTCGAGGATTTAGACCCTTGATCGAGTTGTCAGCCGGCAAGCGTCAGGGGCTTGTGCATGGGAATGGTTCTGAGGCCTTGCCGCATCAGGGCCGGCGCCGATTCGCGGTATCCCAGGTGGCGATAAAACGCTTTGCTGCCAACGGTGCTGTTGAGCCTGGCATCCGCTGTGCGACGTATCCGCAACCAGCCTTCGAGATCCGCCATCAGAGCCCGCCCGGCCCCTCGGCGAAACCATTCCGGTTGCACATGGCAGAAGCTGACCTCGCCATGGGTCAATGCCATCGCGACACCCACCGGCTTGTCCTGCAGCAGCGCTATGTTCAGGTAATGGTGCGGATCGGCCAGCCAGCCGTTGATGCGGTCTGCTGAATGCTGGCGGACCCAGGTATTGACGAGGTGCGGATCATTGCGGTGATCGAGCGCGCAACCGACGCGGATCGAACGTTCGATGATCCGGCTGATAATGCCGGCGTCGGCGGGTGTGGCGGCGTAGATGTAGATCGGTGCTTCCATGGCGCTGTTCCCTCAATCCGTTGAGTCAAGGCAGCGCAGACGATAACGCCAGTGCGGGCGGATAGCGAACATCGAGAAGTTACATTTGATGTGCCACGACACCGCCCGCTGTAAGAGCTGCCGAAGGGATCAGACCGGTTGCAGCGGCATCGTCAACTCAACCCGCAAACCGTCCGGGCGGCTGTCGAAATGCAGGGCGCATTCGCAGCGCTGGACGATGGCCTGGACAATCGCCAGACCGAGGCCGCAACCGGTGCTCTGACCGTTGCGCCAGAAGCGTTGCGTCAGGTGTTGCAGATCATCCGGGGCGATGCCCGGGCCGTGATCGCGCACGACAAAGCGCACGCGATTGCCAATCGTCTCAAGACTCACCTCCACCGCGCAGTCTTCCGGTGTATGGCGCAAGGCGTTGTCGAGCAGGTTGCGCAGCGCAGCAATCGACAGTACGGCGGGCATTTGCAACGGCGCATCCGACAACTGCGTCGGCAGGTGCAGTTTGATCCGCAGGCGCTCACCGCCCGTGGCATCCTGAATCGCCAGCCTGGCGACCTGTTCGGCGCTGCATTGCACGCCGTCGTCGAACGACAGACTGCCCTCGACCCGCGCCAGCAACAGCAGTTGTTCAAGGGTGCGATGCATGCGATCCGCGCCCTCCTCGGCCCGGGCCAGCGACTGATCGCGGGCAGCACCTTCGGTCATGCGCGCCACTTGCAGGTGGGTCTTGATGGCCGTCAACGGGCTGCGCAGTTCATGCGCGGCATCGCCGGTGAGGCGACGTTCCCGCTCGATGGTCTTGCCAATGCGTTGGAAAAGTTGATTCTGGGTGTCGAGCAAAGGCTTCAATTCGCTGGGGAACGCCTGCAATTGCAGCGGCTCCAGCGAATCGGCATTGCGCCGCATCAACGCTTCCCGCAGACGATTGAGCGGCGCCAGCCCCTGACCGATGCCTAGCCACAACAGGCACAGGCAACCGAGCAAGGCCACCCCTACCGGCACTGATGCGGCCAGCAGGATCGACATGTTCAGGGCTTCGCGTTCGATCTGCCGATCCGCCGTGGTGATCCGCACGTCACCGCGCGCGAGGGTGAAACTGCGCCACGGTGCGCCGTCGATTGTCTGATCGTGGAAGCCCATCTTTTCGGCTTCCAGCGCTTGTTCGGGATTGTTGTGGCTGCGGGCGAGGATTTCCCCGCGCAATGAACTGACCTGGCAGGCCATGCCGCCGGGAATGTTCAGTTGCTCCGCGCTGAAATGGGTGCCCTCGCCTTTGCTCGGCAGCGTCGGCAACTGTTCGAGCAGCCCGGCGACCATGCGCGCCGAAGCCACCAGGCGCTGGTCGAGGGAAAACATCATCTGATTGCGCAGATCGCTGAGCATCCAGGCCGCCGCCAGCGCCCAGATCACTGCAAACGCGGCGCCGAGAGTCAGACTCAGGCGCAGTCGCAGACTCATCACTTGCCTTGATCTCCACCGTCCGCCGGACCGAGGCGATATCCCAGGCCGCGCACGGTTTCGACGATGCCTTTGCCAAGCTTGCTGCGCAGGTGATGGATATGCACGTTCAGCGCGTTGCTCTCCAGTTCGTCGTTGAAGCCATAGACGCTGTCTTTCAACTGCTCGGTGGACAGCACCCGCCCACGGTTATGCAGCAAGGCCTGCAACAGCGACTGCTCGCGACGCGACAAATCAATCGGCTGCCCTGCGAGCCTGGTTTCGCGGCTGCTGGGGTCGTAGGTCAGGGCGCCATGCTCGATCAGATTGACACTGCGCCCCGCCACTCGCCGCAGCAGGGTTTGCAGGCGCGCAAACAGTTCACGCAGATCGAATGGCTTGAGCAGGTAATCGTCAGCCCCCGCCTGCAGACCATCGACCCGATCGGTGACCGAATCGCGCGCGGTCAGAATCAGCACCGGAATTTCCAGGCCCTGTTGCCGCAACTGTTGCAGCAACTTGAGGCCATCTTCATCGGGCAGGCCGAGATCGAGCACCATCACGTCGAATTCGGCAACCTTGAGCATCGCCCGCGCCTTCGACGCGGTGTTGACGTGCTCGACCGTCAAGCCCTGGGCAGTGAGACCGGCAACGATACCGCTGGCGATCAGTTCATCGTCTTCGCAAACCAGTACGTGCATGGTGGTTCCCTGAGAAAAAAGGCAAGTCGAACAGAACAGGATTAAGCCGCAATTATGGCCGGGCCACAACCGACCAGACAGAGGCTTCATAGCTCGCCTGCGTTGACCGGTAATACCCCATCGGGGGCACCTGCAAAATACCATCCGGCAAATACAAGTCAAACTAACCGAAATAAAATACAACACCCTCGAACTATACAAACAAAGCAGCGAAAACTAATCTCGCCCAGCAACTTTACAACAACTAAACACCCAACCAGAAAGACCAATCACAAATTACTTGAGAAACCGTAAAAATGACCACTAGCAAAAACTTCGCTGCCGTTGACTGGAGCACCGGCCCTGACCGTATTTATTTCTTTTTCCGAGAAAAGAACACTTATGCCCGTTTCGACATCGGAGATAACAAAGTTCTCTCCGGTTACCCCAAATCGGTTGACGAACACTGGGAAGGCTTCGACAAGACTGCCGCAGACTTGCGCTTTGGCTTTACCACTACCAGCCCCAGCTGGGACGGCGGTATCGACACCCTCTGGCTGTTCTACGACGATGGCGATACTCCATCAGTCTGTGAATTCAACCAGCGATATGACAAGGCCGTATCGAACACCCCCGTCGCGCAATCCAAATGGGCAAAGTTACTGCCTTATTACTATAAAATAGTCGGTGCAATGTGCAACGAAAACAACTCGAAAGAATACACCTACTGGATATTACTGAACGACGGCAACTATCTGACTTACGAGATTTACTCGACAAACCTGCAAGTACTGCCCCTCAAAAACTCTCCATGGGATGAGCTGACACAATATCAAGGACGCATGATGACTGCTGCCCTGAATGACTACCCGAATTTCGACACATATTTTTATATCTTCCTGAATGACAACCAGTATCTGCGATATGAACAGGGCGCGAAAAAACTATTCGGCCCGTATACAATCTCCGAATCAACCTGGCCCGGTCTGCTGACGGACTGAGGCCATTTGCAGGCACCAGTGCATCGACGTCGGGGTTCCATCCGGCATCGTGCGGGGCGGTTAATCATCGGTTAATCGCTACCCGCCACTGTGCATTCCACTTGCACAGGGACAAGGCTCCTCCATGCGTCATTTTTTTCTTTTGTTTGCACTGCTGATCTCAGGCCTGGCTCAGGCGGGAAATAATCCATTCGAGACCAAACCGGAATTTCTGCCGGTCGACCAAGCGTTCGTGCTTACCTCCGAACGCCTGGAGTCCGGGGAAACCCAACTGTTCTGGCAGATCAGCGACGGCTACTACCTGTATCAGAAGCGCCTGAAACTCGACGGCCTGAAGGCCGAACAACAGCCGGTTCTGCCCGAGGGTGAATCCCACAGCGACGAATTTTTCGGCGAACAACCGGTGTATCGCCAGGGGCTGGAGGTAAAAGTCCCGGCCTCGGCCAGCGGTCAGATCAAGGTCAGTTATCAGGGCTGCGCCGATGCCGGCCTGTGTTATCCACCGCAAACCCGGGTCATCGATCTGGGTGGCAAAGCGACGCCGACGGCCAGCGCGCAAGCGCCGGATCAAGCCTTGGCCAGCGGCCTGCAACAGCGAGCGCTGGGCTGGAGCTTGCTGGTGTTCTTCGGCCTTGGCCTGCTGCTGGCATTTACCCCGTGTTCCCTGCCAATGCTGCCGATTCTGGCGGGAATGGTCGTCGGCAGTAGTGCCACGCCACGGCGTGGTTTCGCCCTGGCCAGCAGCTATGTGATCTGCATGGCACTGGTGTACGCCGCGATGGGCGTGATCGCCTCTCTGCTCGGCGCCAACCTGCAGGCGTGGCTGCAGAATCCCTGGCTGCTCGGTGCGTTTGCGGCGGTGTTCGTGGTGCTGGCGTTGCCGATGTTCGGCTTCTTCGAATTGCAATTGCCGGTGGCCTTGCGTGATCGCCTCGAACACGCCTCGCGCAGCCGCAACGGCGGCAGCCTGATCGGTGCCGGGGTGCTCGGGGCCTTGTCCGGTCTGCTGGTCGGCCCGTGCATGACCGCGCCGCTGGCCGGCGCCTTGCTGTACATCGCCCAGAGCGGCAATGCGCTGCACGGTGGCCTGATTCTGTTCGCGCTGGGCATCGGCATTGGTGTGCCGCTGTTGTTGCTGGTGACCGTCGGCAACCGCTTCCTGCCAAAACCCGGGGCATGGATGAACCTGCTCAAGGGCATCTTCGGTTTCCTGTTTCTGGCGACTGCGCTGCTGATGTTGCGCCCGGTGCTGGACTCCTCGTTGTGGCTGGGCCTGTGCGGCGCGCTGCTGCTGATCGCTGCGTTCTGTGCCTGGAAGCAATCGGAAGGCTTCGGGCGTGTCGCCCAGATGTTCGGCGCCAGCTCGCTGTTGCTCGGTCTGTGGGGCAGCCTGTTGATGATCGGTGCCGCCGGTGGCGGTGATGACCCGTATCAGCCGCTGCAGGTGTACAGCGCGGGTCGTGTCGCCAGCGCAACGCCGAGCGGCCATGACGCTTTCACCACCATCAAGGACCCGGCAGCGCTGCAGCGTGAACTGGATACCGCCAAGGCTCAGGGGCAGTGGGTGTTGCTCGATTACTACGCCGACTGGTGCGTGTCGTGCAAAGTCATGGAGAAACAGGTGTTCGGCAAGGACAAGGTCATGCAGGCGCTGAGCGACGTGCGCCTGCTCAGGCTCGATGTCACCGCCGACAATGCCGCCAGCCGTGAGCTGCTCAGCCGTTACAAAGTGCCGGGGCCGCCGACCTTCATCTGGATCGGTACCGACGGCGAAGAACGTCGCAGCCAGCGCATCACCGGTGAAGTCGACGCCGACACGTTCCTGCGACGCTGGACTGCCACCCGGGACGCCAATTAATGCTGACTTTCACCCTCGGCACTTTTGCCATCGCGCTCAACCACCTGCTGCTGATCAGTGCATTGGCGCTGGCGACCTTTGTCGGCTGGCGAGTGGCAAAACGTGGTGGCGATAATCCCGAGTCAGTGCTGTTCAGTCTGTTCCTCCTGGGCATGCTGGCTGCCCGCGTGGCATTTGTCGCGCTTTACTGGAGCCACTATCGCAATGATCCGTGGCAGATCGTCGACTTGCGCGACGGCGGTTTTCTCGCCTGGCCGGGGGTGATCGTTCTGCTGCTGGCGGCGTTCTATCGTGGCTGGCGCAGGCCTGGTTTGCGCCGTCCGCTGGGCTTTGGCGTTGCCAGTGGCGTGGTGTTCTGGTTGCTGGCGACACTGTCATTGAACATCTACGAACAAGGCACGCGACTCCCGCAAATCTCATTGCGCAACGCCGCCGGGGAAACCGTCCAGCTCAGCGACTATCAGGGAGGGCCGTTGGTGATCAATCTGTGGGCCACCTGGTGCCCGCCATGCCGCCGCGAAATGCCGGTGCTGGAAAACGCCCAGCAACAACGCCCGGACCTGACCTTCCTGTTCGTCAATCAGGCCGAAAGCATGCAAAGCGTGGCGACATTTCTCGAAACCCAGGGCCTGAGCCTGAATAACGTACTGTTTGATCGTCGCGGCCAGCTCGGTCAGGCCGTAGGTTCCATGGCATTGCCGACTACGCTGTTTTACAGCTCCGACGGGCGTCTGCTCGCCAGTCATCTTGGCGAGCTGTCCAACGCCAGCCTGGCCCGCGCCCTGGAAAACTTCGGCGAACCGAATCCGATCTCGAACCCGGCCGCAGCCCCGGCCACCTCTGCAAGGAAACTGCCATGCCCCGCCTCCGCCACCTGCTGACGCTGACTCTGGGCTCTGCCCTGCTGCACTTGCCGTCGGTGCAGGCCGCAGAAGAACTGCCTGCGGCGATCAAACAGATCGAAGCCAAAGGCGCGAAAATCGTCGGTCAGTTCGACGCCCCCGATGGCTTGCGTGGTTATGCGGCGCAGTATCAGAACCGTGGCATGGCGTTGTACCTGACCCCGGATGGCAAACACGTTCTGCTCGGCAATCTGTATGACGCCGACGGCAAGGACCTGAGCAGCGAGCCGCTGCAAAAACTGGTGTATGCACCGATGGCCAAGGAAGTCTGGGCCAAGTTCGAAACCAGCCACTGGATTCAGGACGGCAACAAGGATGCACCCCGCACCGTGTACTTGTTCAGCGATCCGAACTGCCCGTACTGCAACATGTTCTGGGAACAGGCGCGGCCGTGGGTGAAATCCGGCAAAGTGCAGTTGCGCCACATCATGGTCGGCATCATCCGCGAAGACAGCCCGGGCAAGTCAGCAGCGTTGCTGGCGGCGAAAGATCCGGCCAAGGCTCTGGAAGATCATGAGAAGGCTGGCAAGGGCAGCTCGCTCAAAGCGTTGAAAGATATTCCTGTGGCCGTGCAAACCAAACTGGCGGCGAACATGCAGTTGATGGAAGACCTCGACCTGCAGGCGACGCCGGCGATTTTCTACATGGACGACAAAGGCGAGTTGCAACAGCAACAAGGCGCGCCTTCGCCGGACAAACTGGTGAAGATTCTTGGGCCAAAGTAACCCTTCAATCTTCATTGCCTGATCTGGCCTGTTCGCGAGCAAGCCCGCTCCCACATTGGGTTCTGCGTACACAAATCCAAAGGCGGAAGCGGGCTTGCTTGCAAAGAACGATGGCTCGCTCTAGCGGTTGCGCTCGCTGAGGAAGGCGAGCAACGCCTCGGTGACAAACCCGGGATTCTCCAGATTGGAGATATGCCCCGCCTCCGGCACCAGCATCCATGGGCAACCGATCAACCCGGCCATTTCCCGGGCTTCCGACGGTGGTCGTGGTTTGTCCTGATCGCCACACAGCACCAGCGTGGTCGCTGCGTTCAATTCGCCCAGTCGAGGCAACACATCATCCCGACCAAAGGTGATACGCCCCATCGGCACGATGCTTTCGCGCAGTTGTTCGGCGGAGTACGCCGCCAGTTTCGCGCGAAAATCCTGATACAGCGCCGACTGCGGATCGATGCCCGGACGGAAGAAAATCGGGACGACGATATCCAGTAATTGCGCGGAGATTTCGCCGGTCGTTTCAATCTGTTTGAACAGCGAGAAGTAATACTGACGGGTAGGCTCCGGTTCAACGCCGAGGTAGGTGTCCATCAGCACCAGACCGTTGATCCGCTCTGACGCCGACAATGCCAGACGCGCACCCCACATGCCGCCGACCGACAAGCCAACCAACGTAACCTGATCGATGTTCAGATGATCGAGCAAGGCCTGTGCTTGCCGGGCGATATCGTCCAGCGATGTCGTGCCTTCAGGCAATTGCCCTGACTCACCGTGTCCCCACAGATCCAGTGCAATTACCCGATAGTGCGCAGACAACGCGGCAATCTGCGGTGCCCACATGGTCTGATCCCACAGATAACTGCCGGCCAGCAAAACCGCCGGACCTGTCCCTTGATCAAGGTAATGCAGCGCTTGTCCGTCCACCGTAAAAAAAGGCATCGACCACCCCCCGCGACAAAAAAGAGAACCGGAAGACTGAGCTGCCGGTTGCTGATCGTCAACCTGGGAAATGCCGACTTTTGTGTTGATGCTGATGCCGCCTTCGCGAGCAAGCCCGCTCCCACACAGGCCAGGGCAACTGTGGGAGCGGGCTTGCTCGCGAAGGGGCCGCTACAGACGCTAGAGCACTAGAGGCCCTCCAGCTCCGCCATCAGGTCATTGAGCCGATCAACCTTCTCCTCGGTGATATCACTCGCCGCCAACCCACCAATGTACTCAGCCAACTCTTCCACCGTGCTGCACTCGAACATCGCCCGCAGCGGCACATCGCGTTGCAGGGTTTTCTGCACCCGCGAAGCGATCTGCGTGGCCAGCAACGAGTGCCCGCCCAGCTCGAAGAAGTTGTCGCGAACACCGACCTGCCCGACCTTCAACACCTCAGCCCAGATATCGGCCAACGTCTGCTCCAGCTCGTTGCGCGGAGCCAGATAGTCCTGGCTCTGCAACTGGCCGATCTCCAGCGCCGGTAACGCGTTGCGGTCGAGTTTGCCGTTGGCATTCAACGGTAGCTGATCGAGCCATAACCAGTGCAGCGGCACCATGTACTCGGGCAGTTCGGTGCGCAGGCGCTGCTTGATGCGCTCCAGGCGTTCACCTGGATTCAGCGCAGTATCGGCGGCAACCAGATAACCGACCAGATGCTTGCCGTTGGCGCCCTCCTGCACACCGACCGCGCCATCGCGCACTTCCGCTTGTTCATGCAGGCGCGCTTCGATCTCGCCCAGTTCGATGCGATAACCGCGAATCTTCACCTGATGGTCAACCCGGCCAACGTATTCCAGCACACCGTCGCTGCGACGCCGTGCAAGGTCCCCCGTGCGATACAGCCGTTCACCCGGCACACCGAACGGATTGGGCACAAACACCGGCGCCGTGCGCAGCGGATCGCTGACATACCCGCGACCGACGCCCGTGCCTGCCACACACAACTCACCCACCGCCCCCAACGGCACCAGTTCCAGCGCGCCATCGACCAGGTACAGCAAGTTGTTGTCGGTCGGCGTGCCGATTGGCAGGTAACTGCCACGGGTCGAGGCCATGTCGACACGGAAGAACGCCACGTCATCGGAGCATTCCGCCGGGCCGTAAGCGTTGACCAGACCGATGTCCGGGTAACGCAGCAGCCATTGGTGCGCCAGTTCTGGCGGCATCGCTTCACCGGTCGGCAGCATCCAGCGCAGACCATCGAGGCTCAGGCGCTCCGAGGCGAGCATGCCCTGAATCAGCGACGGCACGCTCTCCAGCACGGTGATGCCCTGGGCCTGTACATGCATCAGCAAGCCTTGCGGGTCGTGGGCGATGGTGTTCGGTACGATGTCCACCCGCGCGCCGAACAACGGCGCGGCGAGGAACTGCCAGACCGAAATGTCGAAGCTTTGCGAAGCGGTCTGGGCGATCACGTCGGCATCGCTCAGATTCAGGTACGGCACCTTGCTCAACTGGTTGTTGAGCATGCCACGCTGCTCGACCATCACGCCTTTCGGCAGGCCAGTGGAGCCCGAGGTGTAGATCACATACGCGAGGTTGTCCGGGCCACTGTGGATGCCCGGGTTCTCCTGCGATGTCGCCAGCGCCTGCACCTCTTCCCAGATCAAAAGCCGTGGTCGGTTGGCACAGCTGAATTCATCGAGCAGGGTTTGCGCCTGTTCGCGGCAGGCTTCAGTGCAGACCAGCAGCGGCGTGCGGCTCAGTTCGATAATGCGTTGCAGGCGCTGGCTCGGTAGCCCCGGGTCAAGCGGCAGGTAACCGGCACCGGCCTTGAAGCTGCCGATGATCATGCCGAGCAGATCGAGATGACGTTCAGCGAGCAACGCCACCGGTTGATCCATCTGCACACCCGCGGCGACCAGTGCATGGCCGAGACGGTTGGCGTTGTGATTCAACCCGGCATAACTCAGTTGCTGATCAAGGCAACTGGCGACGACGCGTTGCGGATGCGCGGCGACCTGCGCTTCGAACAGCGCAACGTAGCTCTGCTCCAGTGGATAGTCGTGAGCACTCTGGTTGCAACCGTGCAGCAGGAAGTCCTGTTCTTCGCTGCCCAGCAGCGGCAGATCGGCCATGTCACCGTGGAAGCCATCGACCAGCGCCAACAACAGACGCTTGAACTCACCGAGCATGCGCTCGATGGTCGACTCGTCGAAATAGCGCTGATCGTAAGACAGATGCAGACCGAGGTCATCGCCGGGGTAGCACACCGCCGTCAGCGGGAAGTTGGTGTGGGTACGGCCCGAGTCCGACGTCGCATTGAGGCTCTGTGCACGATCCAGTACCGAGACTTCCACCGGCGCGTTTTCGAAGACGAACAGGCTGTCGAACAGCGGCTGGCCTTTCGGCAGTTCGCTTTGTTCCTGGATGTTCACCAGCGGCAGGTATTCGTACTCGCGCAATTGCATGTTGCTGTCGAGCAGAGCGCTCAGCCACTGCCGCACGCTGCTGCGCTGATCGTCCGCCGGCATCTTCACCCGCAGCGCAATACTGTTGATGAACAGGCCGACGGTGCGTTGCATTTCCGGCATTTCCACCGGACGCCCCGCCACCGTCACGCCGAAGAGCACGTCACGCTCGCCGCTCATGCGCCGCAGGACCAGGGCCCACGCCGCCTGGGCGAAGGTGTTGATGGTCAGTTGATGGGCCTGCGCCAGTTCACGCAGACGCACACCGTCCTCGACATTGAGGCGGGTATAGCGGTCGCCAACGATCATCCCGCCGCTGTCACCGGCGTGTTCGCGCAGGAACGGACGGTCGCTCGGGATCGGCGTGGTGCGCTCGAACCCTTGCAGGTTCTGCTGCCACCATTGCCGCGCTTCGGCGAGGCTCTGGCGCTGCAGCCAGCCGATGTAATCGCGATAACGCGGCGGCACGGCGAGCTGCGCTTCGCGACCTTCACCGAGGGCGGTGTAGATTTCGAAGAAGTCGTTCATCAGCAGCGAACGGCACCAGGCGTCGATGAGGATGTGGTGGTTGCTCATCATGAACCAGTAACGCGCCGCGCCGACCTTGATCAGGCGCAGGTGGAACGGCGCCTGATTGAGCAGATCGAAACCGGCCTCGCGCTCGTTTTTCAGCAACGCTTGCAGCTTCGGTTCCTGTTCGCTGTCGGCGATGGCGCTCCAGTCGAGGTATTCGATCGGCGTGCGGCCCGGCGTATGAATCACTTGCAGCATGTCTTCGCCGACGTTCCAGCAGAACGACGCACGCAAAGCTTCGTGACGGGCGATCACCGCTTGCCACGCCTGAGCGAAACGCTCGGCATCGAGTTCGCTATGGATGCGGTAGCGATCCTGCATGTAGTACAGACCGGTGCCCGGTTCAAGCAAGGTGTGCAGCAACATGCCTTCCTGCATCGGTGTCAGCGGATAGACGTCCTCGATGTGCGCGGCCGGCACCGGCAAGGCATCGAGTTGTGCCTGAGTCAGTTTCGCCAGCGGAAAGTCCGACGGCGTCAGGCCACCGGCCTCGTCTTGCAGGCAATGGCTGATCAGGCTTCGCAGCTCACCCAGGTAAGCGTGCGCCAGATCATTGATGGTCTGCGCGTCATAACGCTCGGCGCTGAAAGTCCAGCGCAGCAGCAATTCACCGCCGTAAACCTGACTGTCGACGCTCAGCTCGTTGGGCAACGGCGCCTGCGGATCGTGGGCGGCGCCGACCGCTTCATCCAGCGGACGGAACAGCGCATCACTGCCAAAACTCTGGTCGAACTGGCCGAGGTAGTTGAAGGTGACTGGCGCATGCGGCAGCGCGGCCATGCTGCGCCGACTGAGGTCATCGGCAAGATAACGCAGCACGCCGTAGCCCAGGCCTTTGTGCGGCACTGCGCGCAATTGCTCCTTGATTGCCTTGATCGAAGCGCCCTGCCCGGCAGCCTCTTCGATGTTGTGCGGGGTCAGGCGCAATGGATAGGCGCTGGTGAACCAGCCGACGGTGCGGGTCAGGTCGATCTCGTCGAACAGGGTTTCGCGGCCGTGGCCTTCCAGTTGAATGAGTGCCGACGGCTGCCCGCTCCAGCGGCACAGCACGCGGGCCAATGCGGTCAGCAGCAAGTCGTTGACCTGCGTGCGATAGGCGGCCGGCGCCTGTTGCAGCAGTTGCTGGGTGTGCTCGGCATCAAGGCGCACGCTGACGGTTTGCGCATGACGATTGTGCTGCCCGCCCTGCGGGTTTTCGCACGGCAGATCGGCGCTCGAACCGGCCAGCTGGATCTGCCACCAGTTGAGTTCTTCGCGCAGCGATTCGCTGCCGGCGTAGACCTGCAAACGCGCCGCCCAGTCCTTGAAAGCACTGGTTTTCGCCGGCAGTTTCACTGCTTGTTCGGCGTCGAGCTGGCGATACACGGTTTGCAGATCGTCAAGCAGGACGCGCCACGAAACGCCGTCGACCACCAAGTGATGGATGGCGATGAACAGGCGTTGCTGACCTTCAGGGCCATCGACCAGCACGGCGCGCACCAGCGGGCCCTGCTCCAGATCGAGACTGCGCTGGGCATCGGCGAACAGTGCTTCACACTGGTCCATCGAGGCCACGCGCAATTGCCACAAAACAGCAGCATCCGGGACGGCTTGATGAGTGGCTTGCCATTGGCCGTCGAGCTCGCTGAAGCGCAAACGCAAGGCGTCATGCTGCTCGATCACCGCCAGCAGCGCCTGCTCCAGACGATGGGGGTCGAGGGTCACGGTCGGCTCCAGCAACAGCGCCTGGTTCCAGTGCTGACGCTGAGGAATTTCCGTGTCGAAGAACCAGTGCTGAATCGGCGTCAGAGGCGAATCACCCGCCACCGGCCCTTGCTCCGCCGTCACTTGTTCGGTGCGGCTGGCCACAGCGGCCAGTGTCTGCACGGTTTGATGCTGAAACAGATCACGCGGGCTGAAATGAATGCCCTGCTGGCGCGCGCGGCTGACCACTTGAATCGACAGAATCGAGTCGCCACCCCGTTCAAAGAAGTTGTCGTTGAGGCCGACCTGTTCGACGTTGAGCACTTCGCACCAGATCTGCGCCAGCGTCTGCTCGAGTTCATTGCTCGGCGCGACGTAGTCCTGGCGATTGAGCTCCGGGTCTGGCGCTGGCAAGGCGCGGCGGTCGAGTTTGCCGTTGGCGGTCAGCGGCATGCTCGCCAGCAGAATCAGGTGGGTCGGCACCATGTAATCCGGCAGCTGCGCCTTGAGATGCGACTTCAGCGCTTCGCGCAGTTCAGCCTGCTCGGCTTCGCTTTGCTCAGCGACTTCAGTGACTAAATAGCCCACGAGTTGCTTGCCGCTTGGCACGTCGAGTGCGAGCACCACGGCCTCACGGATCAAGTCATGATCAAGCAGGCGTGTTTCGATTTCGCCCAGCTCGATGCGGAAACCACGGATTTTCACCTGATGGTCGATTCGTCCCAGGTATTCCACCAGGCCATCGGCACGCTGGCGCACCAGGTCGCCGGTGCGGTACATGCGCCCGCCATCGGTGGCGAACGGGTCAGCGACAAAACGCTCGGCCGTAATACCCGCACGGTCGTGATAGGCCTGGGCCAGACCGGCGCCGCCGACGAACAACTCACCGGTCGCGCCTTGCGGCACCAGCGCCAGATCAGCGTCGAGAATGTACGCCACACGCGCACCGATGACGCTACCGATCGGCACACTGCCGGCGCCCTCCTCCAGTACCTCCGGCGCCAGACTGGCCAGTGGCATGACCACGGTTTCTGTCGGCCCGTAGGCGTTGAAGAACAGGCTCGGCTTGAACGTGGCGCGGATGCGTTGCAGGTGTTCGCCGGTCAGCGCTTCGCCGCCGGTGATGATCATACGCACCGGAAGGATTTCGTTTTGCGTCGAGAGGAACTGCGCCAACTGACTGCCGTAGCTCGGGGTGAAACCGAGGACGTTGATGTTATGCGTGCGGATCAAGTCGCAGATTTCTTCGGCGTCCCACTGACCTTGCGCCCGCAACACAACCTGCGCGCCGCTCAGCAGCGGCACCAGCAGGCGCTCGGTCGCCGCATCGAAGTTGATCGAATAGAAGTGCAGTTCGCAGTCATCCGCACGCATGCCGAAACGCTCGATCACCGCTTGGCAGTGCATGGCGATTTCGCCGTGGGAGACCACCACGCCTTTCGGCTTGCCGGTCGAACCCGAGGTGTAAATCAGGTAGGCCTGATGTTGCGGCAGGCTGATGAACGGCAGCTCAGCGGCCGGGTAAGCGGCGAGTGCCGCGCTGTCCTCCTCCAGGCACCAGCGCGCCACGCCTGGCGGCAGATCGCCAAGGGCTTTGAACATGGCGCGATCACTGAGCAGCAGGCCGATTCGACTGTCTTCGATCATGTAATGCAAACGGTCGAGCGGGTATTCCGGGTCCAGCGGCACATAGGCGCCGCCAGCCTTGAGAATCGCCAGCAGGCCGATGACCATTTCCAGCGAACGCTCCAGCGCCAGACCCACGCGCACTTGCGGGCCGACACCACGCTCACGCAACGCCCAGGCCAAGCGGTTGGCGCGGGCGTCGAGTTCGGCGTAGCTCAGGGTGTGCCCAGCAAAGGTCAGGGCCGGTGCATCTTTGCGCGCCAGTGCCTGCTCAGCGAACAGGTGATGGATGCACTGGTCGAGACGGTGCTCGCCCGGCTCAACGCCAAGGCTGTCGAGCAGTTGCTGTTGTTCAGGTTGATCGAGCAGCGGCAACTCACTGAGGCGCTGTTGCGGATCGGCGATCAGCGCTTCGAGCAGATTGCGCCAATGCCTGGCCATGCGGGCGATGGTCGGCTCGTCGAACAAATCGGTGCTGTAAGTCAGGCAGCAGCCGAGGCGATGGTCGAGGTCGGTGACTTCCAGGTTGAGGTCGAACTTGGTCGCCCGCGCATCGTTCGCCAGGTACTCGACGGTCATCCCTGCGAGCGTGCGGCTCTGCTGGAATTCCCAGCGTTGCACGTTGCACATCACCTGGAACAGCGGGTTGTAGGCGGCACTGCGCGGCGGCTGCAAGGCTTCAACCAGATGATCGAACGGCAGGTCCTGATGCGACTGGCCTTCGATCACGGTGTGACGCACCTGCTCGAACAACTCGCCGACCGACATCATGCCGTCGAGCTGGCAGCGCAGCACTTGGGTGTTGAGGAACGCACCGATCAGCCCTTCGCTTTCCGGGCGGATACGGTTGGCCACCGGCGCACCGATGCGCAGATCGGTCTGGCCGCTGTAGCGGTAAAGCAATGTGGCGAGTGCGGCGGTCATGGTCATGAACAAGGTCAGACCGTTTTGCGCATTGAATGCACGAACCCGCGCGGCGAGGTCATCGCTCAGATCGAAACGGAACAGTTCACCCTGATGGCTTTGCACCGGCGGACGCGGACGGTCGCCCGGCAATTCCAGCAGCGGATGTTCGCGACCGAGTTGCGCGGTCCAGTAGTCGAGTTGACGCTGACGCTCACCGGACTCCAGCCAGTTGCGCTGCCAGACGCTGTAATCGAGGTATTGCACCGGCAGCGGTTGCAGCGGCGAATCGCGATCATCGACAAAGGCTTCGTACAGCGCACTGAGTTCCCGGGCGAAGATGTCCATCGCCCAGCCTTCGGTGACGATGTGGTGCAACGTCAGAACGAAGTAATGTTCCTGCTCGGCGGTTTTCACCAGACAGGCGCGCAGCAGCGGGCCGGTTTCCAGATCGAACGGCAGATGCGCTTCTTCGTCGGCCAGTTGCTGAACCTGTTGCTCACGCGTATCGGCGGCGAATCTGGAGAAATCCTTCCAGCCCATGCGCACGCCGGTTTCGGCATGCACCCGCTGACGGGCGATGCCGTCGACACTCGGGAACGTGGTGCGCAGGGTTTCGTGACGCAGGATCAGCGCTTGCAAGGCGGCCTCGAAATGCTCGACATGCAGGACGCCACGCAGGCGCGCCATGCCGCCGACGTTGTACGCCGGGCTGTCCGGCTCCAGCTGCCAGAGGAACCACATGCGCTGTTGCGAGTACGACAACGGCACCGGTTGGCTGCGATCAACCTTGTCGATTGGCGGCTGTTCGTTGGTACGACCGCTGGCCTGAATCAGGCGAATCTGTTCGGCGAAATCACCGAGTTCACTGTGTTCGAACAACGCCCGCAACGGCAGCTCGACGTCACAGGCCTGACGGCTGCGCGAGATGATTTGCGTGGCCAGCAGCGAGTGACCACCGAGGGCGAAGAAATCATCGCGCAGGCCGACCCGGGTCAAGCCGAGCACTTCGCGCCAGATCGCGGCGATCTGTTGTTCCAGCTCAGTCACCGGTTCGACGTGTTCGCGCACTTGCCATTGCGGTTCAGGCAAGGCGCGGCGGTCGAGTTTGCCGCTGGGGCTGAGGGGCATTGCGTCGAGGCGCATCAGTTGCGCCGGGACCATGTACTCCGGGAGCTCGGCAGCCAGCGCTGCTTTCAGGCGCGCGCTGTGATCGTCGTGATTCTCGTTGGCATCGGTCGCGGTGAAGTAGCCGATCAGCTGCGCGCCGGCAGCGGTTTCCCGCACCAGCACCACCGCTTGGGCGACGCCGTCCTGCGCGAGCAAGCGCGCTTCGATTTCTTCCGGCTCGACACGGAAGCCACGCAGTTTGACCTGTTGATCGAGACGGCCGAGGTATTCGATCACGCCATCAGACGTCCAGCGCGCACGGTCGCCGGTGCGGTACAAACGCGCGCCCTGCTCGCCCAGTGGATCGACCACAAAGCGTTCAGCGGTCAACGATGGCCGACCGAGGTAGCCGCGAGCCAGACCGATGCCGCTGATGCACAGCTCACCCGGCACACCGGCCGGCACAGGATTGAGGTCGGCGTCGAGTACGCGGCAAACCACGTTGCCCAGCGGACGGCCAATCGGCGAACGCTCGCCATCGGCCGTGGTGCTGTGCCAATGGGTGACGTTGATCGCGGTTTCGGTCGGGCCGTAACGGTTGTGCAATTGCACCGCTGGCAGTTGCGCCAACACGCGGTTGCGCAGTTCGGCCGGCAGCGCCTCACCGCCGGAGAACACCCGGCGCAAGGAGGTGCATGCAGCGCTCAGCGGTTCGTCGATAAACAGCGAGAGCAGCGGCGGCACAAAGTGCAACGTGGTCACGCCATGCGCTTGAACCAGTTGCGCGATGCGATGCGGGTCGCGGTGCTCGCCAGGGCCGGCGATCAGCAGGCGCGCGCCGCTGATCAACGGCCAGAAGCATTCCCACACCGACACGTCGAAACTGATCGGCGCCTTTTGCATCAGCACATCGGTTTCATTGAGCGCGTAAGTGCTCTGCATCCATTGCAGACGTTCGGCCAGTGCCGCATGGGTATTGCCGACGCCTTTCGGTTCACCGGTAGAACCCGAGGTGTAAATCACGTAGGCGAGGTTGTCGCCTTGCAGGTGCAGAGCCGGCGCCTGACTCGGCCAGTTTTCCAGGTGCAACGCGTCCATGGCGATGACGCTCACGCCGTCGCTGGCCGGCAAACGGCCGAGCAATTCGGTTTGGGTCAGGAGCAATTCGACGCCGCTGTCGCTGAGCATGTAGGCCAGGCGATCGGCCGGATAGTCCGGGTCCAGCGGCACGTAGGCGCCGCCAGCCTTGATGATCGCCAACAGACCGATCAGCAGTTGCGGCGAGCGCTCGGCGGCGATAGCCACGCAGACATCCGGGCCGACACCTTTGTCGCGCAGGTAATGCGCGAGGCGGTTGGCCTGGCTGTGAAGTCCGGCGAAGTCGAGACTGCCACCGCCCCACACCAGCGCGGTGCGTTCCGGCGTTTGCCGCGCCTGCTCGTCCAGCAGTTCCGGCAGCCACACTTGCGCCGCAGTGCACGGGGCGACGCTCCAGCTTTTTTGCTGTTCGTGTTCGTGGCCGCTGAGCAATTGCAGGTCGCCGATGGCGTGCTCCGGATGCTCGCAGACTTCGCGCAGCAGGTTGCTGAAATGCTCGGCGAGGCGTTCGATGGTCGCGGCGTCGAACAGTTCGCTGGCGTAATCGAACGACAAGGTCAGGCGACCGTTACGGTCTTCTTCGCTGTGCAGTTGCAGGTCGAACTTGGCTTCGCGGCTGTGCCACGGCAGTTCTTCGGCGAGCAGGCCCGGCAGGCGTTTGAGCGCACTCAAGTCGCGTTGCTGGTGGTTGAACATGACCTGGAACAAGCCTTGTTCACGGGCTTGGGGGAAAGCTTCAAGCAATTGTTCGAACGGCAGATCCTGATTCGCCTGGGCGCCGAGGGTGGCTTGGCGGGTGCGGGCCAGCAGCTCAACGAATGGCAGGCGCGAATCGACCTCGGCGCGCAATACCTGGGTGTTGATGAAGAAGCCGATCAGGCCTTGGGTTTCCAGGCGCGGACGGTTGGCGTTGGGCACGCCGATGCGAATGTCGCGCTGACCGCTGTAGCGGTGCAGCAAGCTCTGCAACGCGCAGAGCAACAGCATGAACGGCGTCGATTGATGGGCTTGCGCGGTGCTGCGGATCGCATCGCTGAGGCTGACGCCCAAGCGCACCGTGTGACGTGCGGCGCTGTGCTTGTGTTGGGTGGATCGCGGGTGATCGGTGGCCAGTTCCAGCACCGGATGTTCATCGCCCAGCTGCGCTTTCCAGTACGTCAGTTGCCGCTCGCCCTCGCCCTGCGCCAGCCATTGGCGCTGCCAACTGCCGTAGTCGGCGTATTGGGTCGGCAACGGCGCGAGGCTGGCGATTGCACCTTGCGAAGCGGCGGCGTACAGGCGTGAGAATTCGTCGATCAAGACATTCAGCGACCAGCCGTCGGCGATGATGTGATGCATCGTCACCAGCAACTGGTGATCTTCGTCGTCGAGGCGAATCAACGTCACCCACAGCAGCGGACCTTTTTCCAGGTCGAACCGGGTACGTGCTTGGTCTTCGCGGATTTGTTGCGCACGAGCTTCGTGCTCGGGTGCCGGCAGGTCGCTGATGTCGATCAGTTGCAGGTCGAATTCGGCGGCGACATCGACGTGTTGCAGGGCCACGCCGTCGCGTTCGAAGAAGCGTGTGCGCAGGGATTCATGGCGCTCGATCAGTTGCTGGAAACTGACACGCAAGGCGTCCTCGTCGAGTTCGCCGCGCAAGCGCAGGCCGCCGGGAATGTTGTAGGCGCTGCTTTGCGGGTCGAGTTGCCAAGTGATCCACAGACGGTTTTGCGCCAGCGATTGCGGCATCGGCTCGGTGCGCGCCAACGCCGTGATTGCACCTTGGGCGCTGCCGCCGTCCTGCTGTTGTTGCGCCACGGCAGCGGCGAATGCCGACAGCGTCGGAGCTTCAAACAGCAGGCGCAGGTTCAGCTCCAGCCCGAGCTCTTCGCGTACCCGAGCGATCACTTGCGTGGCCGCAATCGAATTGCCGCCGAGCAGGAAGAAGTGATCGTCGGCGCTGACCTGTTTGACGTTGAGTTGCTCGGCCCAGATCTTGCCGATCAGCGCTTCGAGTTCGGACGCGCTCGCGGTCGACTCTGCGCTGGCGGCGCTGGTCGACGGGAACACCGCGTAGCTGTCGAGACTGCCATCGGCCAGACGAATGCGGCACGCCGAACGTTGCAACTTGCCGCTGGAGGTTTTCGGCAGCGCGCCCGGGTTGAGCAACATCACGACGCTCGGCGCTTCCTGAAAAGCCTCGGCCACCGCTTGGCGAATGGCTTTGATCAGGGCTTCCGGCGGCAGTATTTTCTGCACGCTGCGGCTGATTTCCGCCGCGATGCCGATCCCTTCTTCACCGTCCTGGCTGACGGCAAATGCAGCGACGCGGCCCTTGCGCACCACTTCCACTTCGTTCTCGACGGTTTTCTCGATGTCCTGCGGATACAGATTGTGGCCGCGCACGATCAGCATGTCTTTCAGGCGACCGGTGATGAACAGCTCGCCGTCACGCATGAAACCCAGGTCACCGGTGCGCAACCAGGTGCGGCCGGCGTGCTGGACGAAGGTCTTGGCGCTGGCTTGCGGGTTGCGCCAATAGCCGAGGGCAATACTCGGGCCGGCAGCCCAGACTTCACCCACCGCGTTGTCGGCCAGTTCTTCAAGGGAGTGTGGTTCGACGATCAACACCGCGTGGTCCGGCTGGCTGATGCCGCAACTCATGATCGGGCTGCCCTCACCCGCTTCGGCGCGATTTTGCGCCAGCGCCTGATCATCCACGCGCAGTGCCGGGATGCCAGTGCCGCGCGGGGTGCCGGCGACGAACAACGTCGCTTCGGCCAGACCGTAGGAGGCCATGAAATTGTCGGCGCTGAAACCGCAGTTCACAAACTTCTCGGCGAAGCGTTCGAGGGTGTCGAGACGGATCGGTTCGGAACCGGAATAGGCCACACGCCAACGGCTCAGGTCGAGGCGCTCGAGAGCCGATTCGCTGACCCGCTCGCTGCACAAGCGGTAGGCGAAGTCCGGTCCGCCGCTGATGGTGCCGCCGTATTGGCTGATCGCTTCGAGCCAGCGCAATGGGCGACCGAGGAAGTACGCCGGCGACATCAGGATGCACGGCACGCCACTGAAGATCGGTTGCAGCAGACCGCCAATCAACCCCATGTCGTGGTACAGCGGCAACCAGCTGACGATGACGTCGTCCGGGTTGACATCGATGCCGAAACCGCGACGGATCAACAGTTCGTTGGCGACCAGATTGCCGTGGCTGACTTGCACGCCTTTGGGCAACGCGGTGGAGCCGGAGGTGTATTGCAGGAAGGCGATGTGGTCTTGCGGCAGGTTCGGCGCCACCCAACGTTCGGCCAGCGTGCGGTCGAGGGTATCGACACACAGCAGCGGTGGCGCGCCTTCGATTTGCTGCAAGGCGTCGCGCAGGTCGGCGCTGGTCAGCAGCAGGCGCGGCTCGGCGTCGGCGATGATCGACAGCAGGCGCTCCTGGTGATGACGGCGTGCGGATTCCGGTGGATAGGCCGGCACCGCAATCACGCCCGCGTAAAGGCAACCGAAGAATGCCGCAACATAGTCCGGGCCACTGGGAAACAGCAGCACCGCGCGATCACCGAATTGCGCCTGAGCCTGTAGCGCTGCCGCAATGGTGCGCGCGCGCTCGTCCAGTTCGCGGTAACTGAGCACCACGCCCTGCTCCTCGGTTTCGGCGAGAAAACGCAAGGCCAGCCGATCCGGGGTCTGGGCCGCGCGGCGCTGAAGGGCTTGGACCAGAGTGCTGGGGAGTTCGAACGCGTCGGTCATGAGGTTTCCTGCCTGAATTCGGCTTGCTAGTGGAATCGGGTTGCTGCGTCACGCCCGTCGAGGGCATGCAGGGCGCGGTCTACGCCGACCGCGCAAGGCATGGGAATGCTGTCTGGCCGGGGATGTGCGCCCGGAACCATTCACCAATGAGAACGGATGACGTCTTTAAATAATTAGTCGGCAGGCTGGATCGCCAGCGGGGCTGGGGTGTGGCGGCGTGTCGCAGTTCTCAGAATGCACCGCTATGGATCATTAGTTCTCTTTCTCAATTGACAATCATTATCATTCAACATAATTTGTCGCTCGATGTGTAGGACGGCCCCGTCCCCCCAGGCGTCCCACTAACCTATTTGGCAGCAAGGTGATTTCCATGACGGAACAAGTATCCACAAGCAGGTGCGATTCACCGCTACTTCAGGCATTCGTCGACAACCGACTGATTCTGGTCAAGATTGCAGCCCGCATTACCGGCTGCCGCTCACGTGCCGAAGATGTAGTGCAGGATGCATTTTTTCGACTGCAATCGGCCCCTCCAATCACGTCGTCGATCAAGGCTCAACTGAGTTATCTGTTCCAGATCGTGCGCAACCTCGCCATCGATCACTACCGCAAACAAGCGCTGGAGCAGAAATACTCCGGGCCTGAAGAGGAAGGGTTGAACGTGGTCATTCAGGGTGCTTCGCCGGAAACCTCGCACATTAACTTCTCGACCCTGGAACACATTGCCGACGCGCTGACCGAGCTGCCCAGCCGCACCCGTTACGCCTTCGAGATGTACCGCCTGCACGGCGTGCCGCAAAAGGACATCGCCAAGGAACTCGGCGTTTCGCCGACCTTGGTCAACTTCATGATTCGTGATGCGCTGGTGCACTGCCGCAAGGTGTCGGGCAGTCGTCGGGATGTGGTGATTGCGGGTCGTCGTTAAGATCTGAATTCGGCGTCAGACCATTCGCGAGCAAGCCCGCTCCCACATTGATTCGGCGTACACCGGGCCAATGTGGGAGCGGGCTTGCTTGCGAAGGTGGATTCGGGACCGCAATGAATCTCAAGCCCGACTGCCTCAGGCCAGCTTGCACCGGTCAAAAAACCGCTCACGCCCCAGAATCATCAACGCCGCGCGCTTGTGCGGGAAGTCGAATTCCTTCTCGCAGTGGAAGCACTGGTTCTGCATATGACCGATCATCTTCGCGTTATCGGCCCGCGGCTCGGCGACCACGCGCTGGGTGCGCGGATCATCGAGAAACAGATAATGCACCAGTGCCGATAACCAACTCGCCACCTTGTGCGGCCCACGGTGATGCTCTTCGCCGACCAGCATGTGAATGCCACGGTCGTAATTGTCCGCGTCATAGAACGGCGCAATGCGATCCTCCTTGGCCCAATAGGCTTCGAAGTAGGCAAACGGCTGATCGTCAAAACAACCGATCAACGTCAACGTATGCGGATCGGCGTCGAGCTTGCTCAGGTATTCGCGATGCTTCTCGATGCTGCCCTCTTCCTCCCAGAAACTGGCAACGCGCGGGCTGTTCTGCCAGCGATTGAAGCGCGGCAGGTCTGCTTCGATTTCCACCGTGCGCAGGGAAATCCACGCGCCGAGACGCGCATCGAAGCGCCGATAGACTTCACCGCGCGGCTTCACCGGCCGCAGCGGATGGCGCTTGCCCTGGCTGACGACCATTTGCTGCGGATAATTGCCAGCCAATGAAGTACCGAGCCACGGTTGCGGCAACTGCCAGAACAGCGTGCGCTCGCAGCGGTATTCACCGGCCACATCAGTGCTCACCAACAGTCCGCTGAGCAAGGCTTCGGTCGGCGGCTGATCGAGTTGCCAGACCAACTGCTCGCACCCGGGATCACGGGCGAACAGCCAGTAACAGGCCGCCCACAGTGCTTGCCCCGGCGGCAGCGCAAAGCGCTCATCGATCTGGATCGCGCCCCTGGCTTCGCGATCAAGGCGCAGGCGAATGAGCGGTTGCCCGTCCAGGCTCAGGCTCAAACGGCGTTCGGTTGTATCAGCGATCAGTTGACTGCCCGAGGGCAACGACAAGGCAGTCAGTTCATTCAGGTTGGACATGGGTCGGGCTCACGATAATCGTCGACAGTTCAACGATGGGACGTGATCCACACAATGAAATTTAGGCTTCGGCGAGAAATGAGTGCCTCAAGGATGAGGCACAGGCAGCACCGCAATCTTGTACGGCTCGAAAATCTTCAGCATCTCACCGTTGTCGCGCAAGCCTTGCAGCAGTTTGCCGAACACTTCGCCGGTGATCGGCGCGGTTGGTCGCAAAATGGCGTAATGGTGGTAAACCTGATCGATGCGCTGCGAGACGAGCAATTTATCCTCCACCTCTTTGTTGCGCAGCAGGTAATCGGATAGGTACGAACGCGTTACCAGCGCAATATCAGCGCGCCCGCGCAGGACCATCAGCAGGTTGCTGTCGTGGGAGTAGGTCAATGTGGCGTTGTAGTTCTGCGCAAGGAATCTCGGGTCGGCGTTGAAGCTGGCAAATTCGTAGTGATAACCGCTGAACAGCGCCAGGCGCTTGCCCGTGAGACTGGCAAAGTAGCCCTGCTGGCGACCGTCTTCTCGTTGTGCGACGAAAATTTCCGCGTCCTCCAGGCCCATGTCGACGTCCGAGTGCGGAATATTCTTCCAGCCCCACTCCGGGTTTTCGAAGATCGCCATGTCGATCCGGCCCTGCTTGAAATCGCCAAAGCGCCGGGGAATCGACGTGGGCACGAGGACGAATTGATAGTCGCTTTGCAGGCGGTTCAACGCCCCGACCAATTGCGGCAAAAGCCCGGTATCGGCACCGTTTTCCGGGCGAATGGTGTAGGGCGGAAAATGGGCGGCGCCCACTCGAACCAATTGCGCTGCCTGAACGGGCAATACCCAGAATGCAGCCAACGCCGCGAGCATCAGCCCCGCAGCCGTCCGAATTGGCAAAGACTTCAAAACACCCCACTCCCCGAAAAATATCGATCAATGCATTCAAACTAGGCGGTTTCGCCCAATTAGCCAGTTTCCCGGCCGGATAGAAAGCGTCTCAGCGCTCTTCCAGAACCAGAATCAGCGCTTCGTCCGCCAGTTGATCAAGGCTCAGACTGCCGCCGGCACGGAACCATGTGGTGGTCCAGGACAGTGCACCGGTGAGGAAACGTCGGGTAATAAATACGTCACCGCGAATAAACCCCTCTGCCTTGGCCTCGCCGAGCACTTGCAGCCAGAGTTCTTCGTAAACGTCACGCAGTGCAAGCACCTTGGCCTGGCCGTCCTCGGACAGTGAACGCCATTCATAAACCAGCACCGCCATGGCTTCGCCACTGCCGCCCATGATCGACTGCAATTCACAGCGAATCAGTGCCAGCACCCGCTCGCGCACATTGCTGGCGTCGGCGAGCGCCGCGCGCATCAGCGCTGTGTTGTAACGGATGGTTTCCTCCATCACCGCACGGAGAATCTCATCCTTGCTCTTGAAATGATGAAAAATGCTTCCCGACTGAATTCCCACGGCACCAGCGAGGTCACGCACCGTAGTGCGCTCGTAGCCTTTGTTGCGGAACAAGTGAGCCGCCACCTGAAGGAGTTTGCCACGGGCGCTGTCCGGGTCGGTCAACTGGCCTTCTTCGACCAATTCGCGCATGACCCTCAGGGCTTTTTGCTCGTCCACCCGTTCTCTCCTACAGTCGATCAGTCTGTTGCCCCCTGAACACGCAGGGTTGCGCGCAATTTAAGCCGCTGATGAGCACCAAGCAAGCGCTTGGGTAGAAGATATTTCAGCTATTTACAAACCAAGCGCTTGCTTGGTAGCCTCCAGACACTTCTGTCGCAGGTCCCTGAGTCGGAGAAAACAATGACAACCACCGTTCGCATCGGATGCGCCAGTGCCTTCTGGGGTGACACGTCAACCGCCGCCGCGCAGCTTGTAGCGGGAGGACACCTGGATTATCTGGTGTTCGATTATCTGGCCGAGATCACCCTGTCGATCATGGCCGGCGCACGGATGAAGAACCCGCAGGCTGGATTCGCCGGCGACTTCATCGAAGTACTCAGCCCGCTGCTGCCTCAACTGGCCGAGCACAATATCCGCGTGATCAGCAATGCCGGCGGGGTCAACCCGCAAGCCTGCGCCGCCGCGTTGCAAACGGCCTGCGACAAGGCCGGCATCGACCTGAAAATCGCCGTGGTGCTCGGCGACGACTTGCAGCCGCACTTCAAACAACTGACCGGCATCAGCGAGATGTTTACCGGTGCCCCGTTGCCGCAAACGTGTGTGTCGACCAACGCCTACCTCGGTGCGCCGGGCATCGTCGAGGCCCTGCGTCTGGGTGCCGATATCGTCATCACCGGGCGCGTGGTCGACAGCGCCGTGGTCAGCGCCGCACTGGTGCATGAATTCGGCTGGTCATGGCACGACTACGACAACCTCGCACACGCCGCGCTGGCCGGGCACATCATCGAATGCGGCGCGCAATGCACCGGTGGCAACTTCACCGACTGGCGCGACGTGCCGGACTACGAGCACATCGGTTTTCCCATCGTCGAAGTCAGCGCTGACGGCCAATTCCTCGTCAGCAAACCGCAAGGCTCCGGCGGTCTGGTCACGCCACTGACCGTCGGCGAGCAAATGCTTTACGAAATCGGCGATCCGCAGGCGTATTTGCTGCCGGACGTGATCTGCGATTTCAGCCAGGTCAAACTCCAGCAACAAGGCAAAAACGTCGTGCACGTACACGGTGCGAAAGGCCTGCCGCCGAGTGACCAGTACAAAGTCAGCGCCACGTATCCGGACGGTTTCCGCTGCACCGCCAGTTGCCTGATCGCCGGCATCGATGCGGTGGACAAAGCCCGGCGCGTCAGTCAGGCGATCATCGACAAGACAGCGGAAATGTTCAGCCAGCGTGGCTGGGCGCCCTACAGCGAAACCGACATCGAGCTGCTCGGCAGCGAAGCCACTTACGGTCCCCACGGCGAGCGACGCGACAGCCGCGAAGTGGTGATCAAACTTGCCGTGCGTCATCCGGACAAACAGGCATTGGTGCTGTTTTCCAGGGAGATCGCCCAGGCCGCCACCGGCATGGCACCCGGCTTGACCGGCATCGTCGGCGGGCGGCCAACGGTGTACCCGGTGATTCGCCTGTTTTCGTTTCTGATCGATAAGAGCATCTGCAATGTCGAAGTCGACCTGGCCGGCGAACGCCATTCGTGCGCCCTCCCCGCACTGAGCGCACTCGACAGCGCCGAACTGCCAATCCCCCATCAACCACCCAAACCCCAAGGCCGCGCGGATGCCAGCGTAGCGCTGGTGAAACTGGCTGTGGCGCGCTCCGGCGACAAGGGCAACCACAGCAACATCGGCGTGCTGCCCCGCCAGCCTGAATACCTGCCGTGGATTGCCGAAGCGCTCACACCCGCGGTGATCGTCGACTGGATGAGTCACGTCCTTGACCCGATCCATGGCCGGGTCGAACGCTGGTACCTGCCCGGCACGCACAGCCTGAATTTTCTCCTGGAAAACGCCCTCGGCGGCGGCGGCGTGGCCAGTCTGCGCATCGACCCGCAAGGCAAGGCCTTCGCCCAGCAACTGCTGGAAATCCAGATCCCGGTGCCGCAGAGCATCGCCGAACAGCTCGACTAGAGGAGGCTTTGCATGGCTTACGCTTCGATTTTCAACGCCGGGCTGTTCAGCGCTCAGACCATCATCGTGACCGGTGGCGGCAGCGGCATCGGTCGCTGCACCGCCCATGAACTCGCCGCCCTCGGTGCGACCGTGCTGCTGGTCGGGCGCAAGCCGGAAAAACTGCAAAAGGTCGCCGCCGAAATTACCGAGGACGGTGGCTGCGCGCACTGGAAGGCGTGCGATATCCGCGATGAAGAAGCGGTCAGGCAACTGGTCAAAGCGCTGATTGTCGAGCACGGGCCGATCCACGGGCTGGTCAACAATGCCGGCGGCCAGTACCCGTCGCCACTGGCCTCGATCAATCAGAAAGGCTTCGAAACCGTGCTGCGCACCAACCTGGTCGGCGGTTTCCTGATGGCCCGGGAAGTGTTCAACCAATCGATGAGCAAACACGGCGGCAACATCGTCAACATGCTCGCCGACATGTGGGGCGGCATGCCTGGCATGGGCCACTCGGGCGCAGCGCGCTCGGGCATGGACAACTTCACCAAGACCGCCGCCTTCGAGTGGGGCTACGCTGGCGTGCGGGTCAACGCGGTCGCGCCGGGCTGGATCGCCTCCAGCGGCATGGACACCTATGAAGGCGCGTTCAAAGCGGTGATCCCGACCCTGCGCGAGCATGTGCCGCTCAAGCGCATCGGCACCGAATCGGAAGTCAGCGCGGCGATTGTCTTTCTGCTCAGTCCGGCGGCGGCGTTCATCAGTGGCAGCACCCTGAAAATCGACGGTGCGGCCAGCCTCGGCAGTCGTGCGTGGCCGCTGCACAAGGCAACCCACAGCGAGTCGTTCAATGGTTTTCATCGGGCCTGTCTGCCCGATGTGCTCAAGGATGAGGAGTGAGCCATGGCCCAGATCCAGTCCCGACTCGATCCGCACAGCGACGAATTCGCTCGCAATCGGACGGCAATGCTCACGGCCATCGAACAGGTGCAGCAGCTTGAACAGAACCTGCTGAACAAAGCCGCCGAAGCCAAGGACAAATTCGACAAGCGTGGGCAACTGCTGCCTCGCGAGCGCCTCAACCTGCTGCTTGACCCCGGTGCACCGTTTCTGGAACTGGCCAGCCTGGCCGGCTACAAATTGCACGACGACAAGGACGGTAGCGCAGCCGGCGGCGGCTTGATTGCCGGCATCGGATACGTCTGCGGTATTCGCGCCATGGTGGTGGCGAACAACAGCGCGATCAAGGGCGGCACCATCTCGCCTACCGGCCTGAAAAAATCCCTGCGCCTGCAACAGATCGCCCAAGAGAACAAACTGCCGGTGATCACCCTCGCCGAAAGTGGTGGCGCCAATCTCAATTACGCTGCCGAGATTTTCGTCGAAGGCGCACGCAGTTTTGCCAATCAGGCACGCATGTCGGCGATGGGCTTGCCGCAGATCACCGTGGTGCATGGTTCGGCCACGGCGGGCGGCGCTTATCAGCCGGGACTGTCGGATTACGTGGTGGTGGTGCGCGGCAAGGCCAAGCTGTTTCTGGCTGGGCCGCCGCTGCTCAAAGCGGCCACCGGCGAAGTCGCCACCGATGAAGAACTCGGTGGCGCCGAGATGCACGCGCAGATTGCCGGCACAGCGGAATACCTGGCCGAAAACGATGCCGATGGCGTGCGCCAGGTGCGCGACATCCTCCGCATGCTGCCGTGGAACGAGCAACTGCCGTGGCTGCCGGAGCCGCAATACAAAGAACCGCTCTACCCCATCGATGAGTTGCTCGGGCTGATCCCGGACGATGCGAAAAAGCCCTACGACGTGCGCGAAATCATCGCGCGCATTGCCGATGAATCGAATTTCGTAGAATTCAAAGGCGAGTTCGATCAGCAAACCATCTGCGGCCAACTGAAAATCCAGGGCCGCGCCTGTGGCTTCATCGGCAACAACGGCCCGATCACGCCGAACGGTGCGAGCAAGGCTGCGCAATTCATTCAATTGTGCGACCAGAGCCAGATGCCGCTGCTGTTCTTCCACAACACCACCGGCTTCATGGTTGGCACCGAATCGGAACAGCAAGGCGTGATCAAGCACGGCTCGAAACTGATTCAAGCGGTGGCCAATGCGCGGGTGCCGAAACTGACGATTGTCGTCGGCGGCTCCTACGGCGCAGGCAACTACGCGATGTGCGGGCGCGGCCTTGATCCGCGCTTTATCTTCGCCTGGCCTAACAGCCGCACCGCAGTGATGGGGGGGGCGCAGGCCGGCAAAGTATTGCGCATCGTTACCGAAGCCAAGCAGCTCAAGGACGGTCTGGTGCCTGATCCGAAGATGCTCGACATGCTCGAACAGGTCACCGCGCAGAAACTCGACAGTCAGTCCACCGCCCTCTACGGCAGCGCCAACTTGTGGGACGACGGACTGATCGATCCACGCGATACCCGCACCCTGCTCGGCTATTTGCTGGACATCTGCCACGAGGCCGACATTCGCACGCTGCAACCCAACAGCTTCGGCGTCAGCCGGTTCTGACCGCCACGGATCTTATGGAGAACAATAACAATGATCTTCACCCCGGAACACGAAGCCCTGCGCCGCACCGTCCGCCAGTTTGTCGAGCACGAGATCAATCCGCACGTCGATGAATGGGAAAAAGCCGGTCGCTTTCCGATCCACGAGATCTTCCGTAAAGCCGGCGACCTCGGTTTACTGGGCATTTCCAAACCGGAAAAATTCGGCGGAATGGGCCTTGATTACAGCTATTCGATTGTCGCTGCCGAAGAGTTCGGCACCATTCATTGTGGCGGCATTCCGATGTCGATCGGCGTGCAGACCGACATGTGTACGCCGGCCCTCGCACGCTTCGGCTCCGATGAATTGCGCGAAGAGTTTCTGCGTCCGGCGATCAGCGGCGAGCAGGTCGGCTGCATCGGTGTTTCCGAGGTTGGCGCCGGTTCCGACGTCGCCGGGCTGAAAACCACCGCGCGCAAGGACGGCGACGACTACGTGATCAACGGCAGCAAAATGTGGATTACCAACTCGCCGAGCGCCGACTTCATTTGCCTGCTGGCCAACACCTCGGACGACAAACCGCACATCAACAAGTCGCTGATCATGGTGCCGATGAACACGCCCGGGATCAGCCTCAGCTCGCACCTGGACAAGCTCGGCATGCGCAGTTCGGAAACCGCCCAGGTGTTTTTCGACAACGTGCGCGTGCCACAGCGCAACCGCATCGGCCATGAAGGCGCCGGGTTCATGATGCAGATGCTGCAGTTCCAGGAAGAACGCCTGTTCGGCGCAGCGAACATGATCAAGGGCCTGGAATATTGCGTCGACAGCACCGTCGAGTACTGCAAGGAACGCAAGACTTTCGGCAATGCGCTGATCGACAACCAGGTCATCCACTTCCGCCTCGCCGAATTGCAGACCGAAATCGAATGCCTGCGCGCGCTGGTCTATCAGGCCACCGAGCAATATGTGAAAGGTCAGGACGTGACGCGGCTGGCGTCGATGGCCAAGCTCAAGGCCGGACGCCTCGGTCGCGAAGTCAGCGACAGTTGCCTGCAATATTGGGGCGGCATGGGCTTCATGTGGGACAACCCGGTGGCCCGCGCCTATCGCGATGTGCGCCTGGTGTCGATTGGCGGCGGCGCCGACGAAATCATGCTGGGCATCATCTGCAAACTGATGGGCATCCTGCCGGGGAAAAAGAAATGAGCCCCCTGCCCGAGTGCCGGACACTGTTGCTGGAGCTGCACGGCGGCGTGCTGCACATCACCCTCAATCGCCCGGACAGCCGCAATGCGATGAGCCTGCAGATGGTCAGCGAACTGCGCACGGTGCTGGCGTCGGTACGCGATGATCGCAGCGTTCGGGCCTTGGTGCTCAGCGGTGCTGGCGGCCACTTTTGTGCCGGTGGCGATATCAAGGACATGGCCAACGCCCGCGCCCAGGGCAGCGATGCCTACCGCGACTTGAATCGTGCATTCGGGTCTTTGCTGGAAGAAGCGCAACACGCGCCGCAAGTGTTGATCACCGTGCTGCAAGGCGCAGTGCTCGGCGGTGGTTTCGGGCTGGCGTGTGTCAGTGATATCGCCATTGCCGACCATCAGGCGCAATTCGGTCTGCCGGAAACCAGTCTGGGTTTACTGCCCGCGCAAATCTTACCGTTTGTGGTGCAAAGGATCGGCCTGACCGAGGCTCGGCGTCTGGCGCTGACCGCTGCGCGTTTTGACGGGCATCAGGCAAGACGCCTGGGACTGGTGCATTTTGTCGAGCAGGATTCGCAGGCACTGGCCGAACGTTTGGATGAGGTGCTGCAACAGGTGTTGTGTTGCGCGCCGGAGGCGAATGCCGTGACCAAGAAATTGTTGTTGGCGAGTGCCGGGCAGCCGCCATGTAAATTGCTTGATGAGGCCGCGCAGTGGTTCAGCGAAGCGGTCACCGGTGCCGAAGGGGTCGAGGGCACGATGGCTTTCGTGCAAAAGCGTAAACCGCGATGGGCCACCTGAATGCTTCGCGAGCAGGCTCGCGCCCACAGGGTGGAATGCATGCCAAATGTGGGAGCGGGCTTGTTCGCGAAGAGGCCACCCAACCCACCGCAAAAAACTCAGGAAGATCACCATGCCCGCCATCCAGAAAATCCTGATCGCCAACCGCGGTGAAATCGCCTGCCGCATCCAGCGCACCGCCCAGGCTCTGGGATACCGCACCGTCGCCGTCTACAGCGACGCCGACGCCGATGCCCTGCACGTACAAATGGCCGATCAAGCCATACACATTGGCCCGTCTCCGGTGCAGCAGTCTTATCTGAATATTCCGGCGATCCTTGACGCCGCCCGTCGCAGCGGCGCCGACGCGATTCATCCCGGCTACGGTTTCCTCTCGGAAAACGCCGACTTCGCCCGCGCCTGCGAACAAGCTGGTTTGACCTTCATCGGCCCCAGCATCGCAGCCATCGAATTGATGGGCAGCAAACGTCAGTCGAAAATCGCCATGCTCGCCGCCGGCGTACCGTGTATCGCCGGTTATCAAGGCGCCGGACAGGACGACGCCACCCTGCTGCGCGAAGCCGAGCGAATCGGCTACCCCTTGATGATCAAGGCCAGTGCCGGTGGTGGCGGTCGCGGCATGCGTCTGGTCCACAATGGCTCTGATTTACCGGCACAACTGCGCACTGCGCGCTCCGAAGCGTTGAACGGTTTTGGCAGCGACGAACTGATCCTCGAACAGGCGCTGATCGAGCCGCGCCACGTCGAAGTGCAACTGTTCGGCGATCAACACGGCAACCTGATCTACCTCGGTGAGCGCGATTGCTCGGTGCAACGACGCCACCAGAAAGTCATCGAAGAAGCGCCCAGCCCGGTAATGACCGCCGAATTGCGTCAAGCCATGGGCGAGGCTGCGCTGAAGGCCGGGCGGGCGGTGAATTATGTCGGCGCTGGCACCGTGGAGTTTCTGCTCGACGCGCGCGGGCAGTTCTTTTTTCTGGAGATGAATACCCGCCTGCAGGTCGAACACCCGGTGACCGAACTGATCACCGGGCTGGATCTGGTGGCATGGCAACTGCTGGTTGCCGAGGGGCAGCCGTTGCCGCTGACTCAGGATCAAGTCCGGCTCAGCGGCCATGCAATGGAAGTGCGCCTCTATGCCGAAGACCCGGCGCAGGATTTTCTGCCGCAAACCGGTCGCATCATGGCGTGGGAGCCGGCGCAGCAACACGGCGCACGCATTGATCATGGCCTGCGCGAAGGGCAACTGGTCAGCCCGTTCTACGATCCGATGCTTGGCAAACTGATTGCCCACGGCGCCACTCGCGAGGAGGCACGACGCAAACTCCTGCGCGCGGTTCAGGACACGGTGCTGCTCGGTGTGCAAAGCAATCAGCGCCTGCTGGTCAGCCTGCTGCAACATCCGCAGTTCATCAGCGGCGACTTCAGCACGGCATTCATCGCACAGCATTTCAGCGATCACCCCTGCCTGCATCCGTATTCGCCAAGTCTCGAAAATCTGGCCCTCGCCGCTGTGCTGCTCTATCAAACCAGCGCCCTCACCCACCGCAAGCCGCTGAGCGGGTGGCGCAACAACGCCAGCGTGCCGCTGCATTATCGCCTCGGTCTCGACGAGCAGAACTGGCCGCTACAACTGCTTGCGGAACCGCACGGCGTGTTCAAGGTGCAGGTCGCCGAACGCACAATCGAATTGAAATTGATCGACCACAATACGCAGTCGGTGACGCTGGAAATCGACGGCCTGCGCCAGCGTCACGCTTATCGCCTTGAGGCCGATCAACTCTGGCTGTTCACCCACCCCGGCAGCCTGCGGCTGGAGGATCGAACTCATGCGCTGATCGGCAGTCAGACCAGCGTCAGTTCCGGCACCCTGAAGGCGCCGATGGACGGCGCTATTGTCGACGTGCTGGTGAGCGAAGGCAGTGCGGTCAGCAAGGGTCAGTTGCTGGTGGTGCTGGAGGCAATGAAAATGGAGCACCCGCTCAAGGCCGGCATCGACGGAGTGCTCAAGCGGGTGCAGGTCAAGGTTGGCGATCAGGTAAAAAATCGTCAGGTTCTGTTGCAGGTCGAGTAGTCGCCCGGACGCAATCGCGGGGTTTGACTACGCTCTGAAGTATCAGAACACGGAAATCAGGAACCCTGCGATGCCACACTGGCTGGTCATAGATCTGGAAGCCACCACTGATGAGGGTGGCTGGCCGGTAACGGAAATGGAAATTATCGAGATCGGCGCCACACTGGTTGATCGTGCCGGGCGCGAGCAGGATCACTTCCAGCGCTTAGTCAAACCGACCCGACGCCCGTTGCTCACGCCGTTTTGCCGTGAACTGACGCACATCACTCAGGCCAATATCGATACGGCGCAGCCGTTGACTGAAGTCTGGCCGGCGTTCGAACGCTGGCTTGCACAACATCAAACTCGCCTTGAGGGCTGGGCCAGTTGGGGCGATTACGACCGCAAACAGTTGCTCCAGGAATGGCAGCGATTGCAAATCGACAGCGGGCTCAGCCGTGTGCCGCACATGAACCTCAAGCAGCGTTTCGCCAAGGCCCGACGCCTGGAACGGCCGCTGGGTCTCAACGGCGCGCTGCAACTGGCCGGCCTGCAGTTCAGCGGTCAGCAGCATCGGGCCTTGGAGGATGCGCGCAATACCGCACGGTTGTTGCCACTGGTCTTGCCACTCTAGGGTCAATTCGAGAACTCACCGGACAGATGTCAGGCAGGTGACGGCGCCAAAAGCCTTGTGCATACTGGCCGCCTCCAATTTTCTGACCCTTTTCGAGGAATCGCCCATGTTTAAAGTCAACGAGTACTTCGACGGCACCGTCAAGTCCATCGCTTTTGGCACCGCAGAAGGTCCGGCGACCATCGGCGTCATGGCTCCGGGCGAATATGAATTCGGCACCAGCCAGCGCGAAATCATGCATGTGGTGTCTGGCGCGCTGACCGTCAAACTGCCAGACAGCAGCGACTGGGAAACCTTTGCCGCCGGCAGCCAGTTCAACGTTCCGGCCAACAGCAAGTTTCAGCTGAAGGTTGCGGTAGACACCGCTTACCTGTGCGAATACCGCGGCTAAACCACACGGTTTTCACTGCGAAGAAAAAATGCCCGTGTCCAAGGACACGGGCATTTTCATTTCAGCGACGAATTACTCAAGAACTTCCACCGGCATGCCGACTTCGAGTCGACCATTGCCGTCATTCACCAGATTCTGGCCAAACATTGCGCCATCGGCTTGAGCACGGTATTTCTGCAACGTCGCCAGTGGCTCGCGATCCGCGCTGCGCTCACCGGTTTGCGGGTCGATGGTGGTGAGAATGCAGCGCGAGCACGACTTGACCACACGGAACTCGACATCACCGATACGGATACGCTTCCAGCTGTCCTCGGCATAGGCCTCGCTGCCTTCAATCACCAGGTTGGGGCGAAAACGCAGCATCTCCAGCGGGCGCCCGACCTTTTGCGAAAGATCCTGCAACGACGCTTCACCGATCAATAACAACGGGAATCCGTCAGCGAATGCGACCTGATCGTCGTCGTTGCCGAATCCTGCCTGGGTGGAACGGGCCCGGTTCAGCGGCACCTGCACCAGACGCGTCGGTTTGCCGATGAAGTCACTGACCCAGCGCGCCGCCTCATTGCCGGCATCCGGCACGCGCAAGGTGTCGCGCCAGATGGTCACGCCGCGCAGTTCGGCGTTGTCACCCGGCAAGGCGATTTCGATGGAGGGCTGCTCAGGTGCACTCAGGGTCAGGCCACCCTGGGCATTCCACAGGGCTGACAACTGGCTCATCTTCGCTTCGGCGCGCTGGGTCAGGAAACGACCACTGGCCTCGTCCACCAGCATCCAGCGTCGGTCGCCCTCAAGCCCCAGCTTATCGAGGTAGCTGCCTTGCAGAACATCGACTTTGCCGGATTTCAACGGGTAACGATAAAGCGCGCTCAGACGCAGCATGGCCAGCTCCCTGGGGGTTAAAAATGCCACCCTATACGAGCTTCATGCCCGAATCAAAGGAGTTTGTGCACTGCAAGCCTGGTGCTCGCGACAGCGGAAATTCGTTCAACAAATGTGTCGACATGGAATCCGCCTTCGCGAGCACGCTCGCTCCCGCAGGAAGTTGGGGGGTGATGTCAGGCCGGCACTTCGTCGAGCATCAAGCGCTGGCGCACCACGTCGACCAGTTTGTCCGGCTGAAATTTGGAGAGGAAGTTGTCGCAGCCGACCTTTTTCACCATCGAGTCGTTGAAGCTGCCGGACAACGATGTGTGCAGCACCACGTACAGACCACGCAGGCGCGGGTCGTTGCGAATCTCGGTGGTCAGACGGTAGCCGTCCATTTCCGGCATTTCCGCGTCGGTGAACACCATCAGCAATTTGTCGGTCATGTTCACGCCGGTATCGGCCCAGGCCTTGAGCATATTCAGGGCCTTCAGGCCGTCGCTGGCAATGTGCATCTTTACCCCGAGTTGACCAAGGGTGTCGCGCAGTTGCGAAAGCGCCACATTGGAGTCGTCCACCAACAGCACTTCGCGGCCACGGGCGCGCTCGAGCACCGGGTCATCGAGCTTGTCGCGGGAGACTTTGGCGTTGTACGGAACGATCTCGGCGAGCACTTTCTCAACGTCGATGATTTCCACCAATTGATCGTCGACCTTGCTGATAGCCGTCAGGTAATGCTGGCGGCCGGCGCTGGTTGGCGGCGGCAGAATGGCTTCCCAGTTCATGTTGACGATGCGGTCCACGCCACCGACGAGGAACGCCTGCACCGAACGGTTGTACTCGGTGACGATGATCGTGCTGTTCGGCCCGGGCACCAGCGGGCGCATGCCGATGGCCTGGGACAGATCGATCACCGGCAAGGTCTGCCCGCGCAGGTTGACCACACCGCAAACGAACGGGTGACGCTGCGGCATCAGGGTCAGTTTCGGCAGTTGCAGGACTTCCTGAACCTTGAACACGTTGATCGCGAACAATTGGCGTCCAGCCAGTCGAAACATGAGAATTTCCAGGCGATTCTCACCCACCAGTTGCGTGCGTTGGTCTACCGTGTCGAGAATGCCGGCCATCAATGACTCCTGGGCTGTTTCTGTTGAATTTACTAAGAAGACTTATCGGCTGCTTAAAGCGAATCTTGATGAATAGAAAATTAGCCATCAAAATGCCATAACCGGGCATTGATGTCACATTAACATCATGCTTTACTGGCTTCGTGATTTCATCTGCTAAAGTCTTTGCGGCGCGACCTCGGTACGCACGACAGGTTCCCTTGCCTAAGGGATTCCCCTACTCACAATCAGGCCCAACCTGATATTCGCGATATCCAATAGCCATTAATGTGACGCCATTCTCATTGCATGAACGGAGTCAGGCTATTGTGTGCGATCGCAGTTCAGTGGAAACACATCCCCTTGAAACCCCGAACTTGTGCACCTGCGCAATGGGGCGCGATCTCGCGACGGTTCATGATCGTCGACACACACGGCATTCCCTCATCAGACATGACGTTGTGGAGATAAACATGCCAGTCGACCGTAAAGAATGGGCCCAGCGGTTCCCCGAATTTCTTGTCGAGGCCGAAACACTCCTGGCCAAGTCCGAAGAATGCCTGAGCCATCTGCAATTGATCAGCAATGACAAGGATGCCATCGACTGCATGCTCACCACCCTCCTGAAACTCGCGAGCAGAGCCCAGGCCTTGGCGCTGGAGGCTGTTTCCGAGTTTTCCCTGCACATTTACGGCCTGCTCAACCTTGCTCAGGACCACGTCGACCTGCACGAGCAGGCACTGGCGGCTTTGAAGGACTGCTTCACCCTCATGGCCTGGCAGCTTGAACTGGTAGATCACAGCACCGGGCAATTAAGCCTGGACGACAGCGAACAGACCTCGCTGATCGAAGCCTTTGCCTTTCAGGTCGGGCAAAGCGAGTTTCAACCCGTACAGGAGAGCCAGCGTTTGTCACTTATGCCCTACTCGGAACGACAGGCCTGACCGCGCGCGAATGTCGTTATTGAATAGTTCATACCCGCCAGCGACAAATCGAATTAAATAATCAAGCCGACTAAAGCGAAATGTTGTTCGCTCAGACTCAGGGATTGCCTGTGTGCGAAGCGCATTACTTCAGGCAACATCGATATCTCTCGAACACAATATTCCGGCTTTTTTCCATTATGGAACTTGCGTCCAACATGGCGTATTTCCTGACCCACTGGACATATATAGCAAACGCGACCAACGGTAGCTTAAGTGGTATTATGCCGCCCATAAGTTGCCATCAAATAATGGCACCACGCTTTCAGCGTTCGCCGCTCACTCAAGTTGCCGCGCTATAACGAACATTGAATCGCGTTGAATTCAAAACCATATTTGACAGCATTTCCAGACAGAGACCCGCCAGGCACCGGCCGGTTTACCCGCAGCGAACATCCATTGGCTCCATCCGTTATGTACGCCAGCCTCAAGTCAATCACCACATGGCCGCCCTCCCGGGAAAATGCCCGCCGGTTCACACTCATCATGTGTGTCCTCGCGGCACTTGGCAGTGCGTTCACCTACAGTTTTTCCCTGCCTTTGTGCCTGGGACTGTTGCTGCTCAACTTCGCCGCTACCGCGTGTGTCTGGGTGCAATATCGGCTGTCACGCAAATCGATCAAGTTCCAGCCACAGGAACTCGCTGACCGCCTGCTGGAAGTCCAGGAAAACGAACGCCATCGCCTCAGCCGTGAGCTGCACGATGACATCGGCCAGTTGCTGACAGCCGCCAAACTGCAAAGTGAATGGCTCAAGCGGCGCCTGCCGGATGACCTGCAGGAACATTGCGCGACGCTCTGCGAAACCCTCGAAGAAACCCTCAACAAGGTGCGCGACGTCTCGGCAATCCTCAACCCAAGACAGTTGACCAGCCTCGGCCTCGAAGCCAGCCTGCGGGCTCACCTGCTCAAGACCCTGGCCAACACGTCGGTGAACTGGAGCCTCGATTGCCAGCAGCGCCTGAACGGTATTCCGGAAGAAATGGCGGTCGCCGCGTTTCGCATTGCCCAGGAAGCCGTGACCAATATCCTGCGCCATGCACAGGCGAAGAACCTGCTGATCCGCGTGCAACGGCTGCCGCAAGGCCTGACGCTGATGATCACTGATGATGGACTCGGATTTGCGCCCGCCGCCAATCCCGGAAGGGAAGGACAACGGGGCATGGCCGGGATGGCCGAACGGATCGAGCAACTGGGCGGCACCCTGAGCGTCACCAGTGAGCCGGGCAATGGCACTCAAATCGAAGCACTTTTCCCCTGGGCGCCCCGGGCACTCGAGCGGGCCAGTACGAATAAGGTTCTGCGTTGACTTGTAACTTACTTCTGGTGGATGACCACTCGCTGATCAGGGCCGGCGTGCGCGCTCTGGTACTGGATATTCCTGGATACGCGGTCATTGGTGAAGCCAATGATGGCTCGCAGTTGCTCGAAATGGTCGAGCAACTGCGTCCCGATATCGTGCTTCTGGATATTTCCATGAAGGAAACCGGTGGCCTGGAAGCCCTGCAACGGCTCAAGCGTGTACGTCCGCAGAGCAAGGTGCTGATCCTGTCGATGCACACCGACCCCGTACTGATCATGCAGGCGCTGGAATCCGGCGCGCATGGCTACCTGCTCAAGGACACCACCGCCACCGAGCTGGAACATGCCCTTGAAGCGTTGCGCAACAACGAACGCTACTTGAGCCCGGCCATCGCCCACACCGTGATCAACCAGGCACTGACGCGCAATCAGAAGCAGCAGCCGGAAGTGGCCGACTCGCATAACCTGACGGCGCGCCAGCTGGAAATCCTGCGCCTGATCGTGCGGGGCAAGTCCACTCGGGAAATCGCCAACGGCCTGGGCCTGAGCATCAAGACTGTCGAGACCCACCGATCACAAATCATGAAGCGCCTGCAAATTTACGATGTGGCAGGCCTGGTGCTGTTCGCCGTGCGCGAGCAAATCATCAGCCTTGATGATTGACCGAGCGCTTACCGCTCAACAGCGGTGAGTCTTTCGGCAAATGCACCTGCAACGCCCCAGGACGTGCAGCAAAACGCATGTTGTCGCCTTCCAGCGGCTCACCGTCAAGATTGATGTAAAGCCCCTCCGCCACCTTGATTTCGACCCACGGCAAGCGGGTCCGGACGAACATATTGTCGAGACCGAACCCGTCACTGAGCAGGTTTTTCAAGGTACCGACCAGCTCCTGCGGGGCCGGCAGGATACTGATATCCAGCAAGCCGTCATCCACCTGCGCCTGCGGACACAGCACATGTCCGCCGCCGGCCTGTCGACCATTGCCGATGCCCAGGGCCAGCAACTCACCCTGCCAATGGAAGTCCGGGCCCTGCAGCTCGCCGTAGGCGGCATGCAGTTCGCTGAATCGCGACAATCCGGTGAACAGATACGCTGCGCCACCCAAGACCTTTTTCAGGTCTTCCGAGGTGTTGGCGGTGACCTGACTGCCAAAACCGCCGGTGGCCATATTGAGGAAAATCTGCCCGCCCACTTCACCCAGGTCGATATCCGAAGGCGGAACATCAAGCAGGTCGAGTGCTTCCGCCGGCTCCAGCGGGATGCCTGCCGCGTGACAAAAATCATTGGCCGTGCCCAATGGCATGAGCACCAGACTGGCCTTGTGCGGATGCTGCGCCATCGCTTCGGCAATATCGCGCAAGGTGCCGTCGCCACCACCGGCAATGATCCGCGTATGCCCGTCAGCCAGCGCCTCTTCGACCAGACGCTGGGCGTCGCCCGCTTCCCAGGTCAAACGAACAGCCAGTTGCCAGCCTTTCTCGCGCTTGGCCTCGACCGCTGCACGAACCGACTCGTTGAGTGCCTGCTTGCCATGCAGAATCAATAGCGCCCTTTGCTCACTCATTAAAGTCACTCCGACAATGATTTGGTTATGAAATATCTTGACCACTCAAGCGCACAAAAAAGCCGTAGAAAGGCTAATTAATTCATGCCACCGAGCCGAAGCGTCCTACACAGCGGTATTTATTCTTACAAAACATAAGGAAATGGCCTAATTGACCGCACTTTGCCTGTAGTTCACCTTGTGTTGGCGGTATCAAATGTTCAACCGACACTACACAAGGATGTGCATGTAATGAGTGGATACACCCTTACGACGCCCAACAGGCTGAATGAGCGTACTGGCTGCAATCTCCGATTCGAACCGGCAGGCGGATGTTTTCATGCAAAGCGCTGACGCCAGAAAATCAGTGAGTCCGGTTGCGCCTGGCAGCAAAAGTTACGTCCCGAAAAAGGCCGAGATCAGAAGCACCACCCCCCCTCCTGGAGAAGTCGATATGGAACCTCGTTTTGCCGAACTTGAGACTCACCTCAAGTACATTCGACGCGACCTGGAAGAAGTCAGGGGTGACGTGAAATCGATCAGGCATCGCCTTGCCTATACGGCAGGCGCTACTGTCGTGGTACTCGGCTTGCTCGGATGGGTAGGCAACAGCCGATTCGACCAACTCGTTACCTTGCTCGGGTGATTACCGGAGTGCAGGCTGCGGCCGTTTCCGGCCCACCTGCACTCCCGCTGGGCCTCTTCAGCCCAAAAGATCACTCAGAGGGATGAAAAACACTTCATCTCCCGCTGTCAGCGTTCCTCCTTCCATTACTTCAACCAAGCCATCAGCCCAGGCCGCGCTGCGCAGGACACCAGAACTTTGATTGCGGTAAATGACCGCTCGCCCCTGCTCCAAACGCCCGCGAAGGTACTCACGCCGAGTGCCCGGCTGCGGCCAGTCGAAACCTGCCGGCACTGGAAACTTCAGCGGTTCAACATCCTTCACGCCCTGACGGCGCAATAGATACGGGCGAGCCAGCAAGGCAAAGGTCACCAGCGTCGAGGCGGGGTTGCCTGGCAAACCGATAACCGGGACATTGCGGAAATGCCCGACCGTCAGCGGTTTTCCTGGTTTGATCGCCAGCTTCCACAACGCCAGTTCACCCTCTTCCCTCAAGGCAATACCGAGGAAGTCAGCTTCCCCGACCGAAACGCCACCCGTGGACAGAATCAGATCAACATTCTGCAATTCACCCAGGCGGGCACGGGTCAGGGCCAGGTCATCAGGAAGAATGCCGGCATCGACCACGTCACAGCCAAGACGCTGCAACCAGCTGCAAAGCACCACGCGATTGCTGTTGTAGATTTGCCCCGGCCCCAATGCATGGCCGGGCTCGACCAGCTCGTCACCGGTGGAAAGCACCGCCACGCGCACCTTGCGCACCACGTTCAGACCGGCGCAACCCAAGGAAGCAGACAGGCCTTGTTCGATTGGCCCGAGCCGGGTTCCGGCCTGAAGAATCAATTCCCCCGCCGTGGTTTCCTGCCCTTTAGGGCGGATATTCTGTTCCGCCTTCATCGGTTCGATGAACCGCACGCGGCCATCAGCCTCGACTTCGGCGTTTTCCTGCATCTCGACACAATCGGCACCGGCCGGTACCGGCGCGCCGGTGAAGATTCGCGCACAGGTACCCGGTTTCAACGGCTCGGGCGCCTGTCCGGCAAACACCTTTTGACTGACCGACAATGGCTCCCCGGTCCAGTCGGCCAGGTTCAGGGCATAGCCATCCATGGCGCTGTTAGGCCAGGGCGGCAGGTCGAGCGTCGAAATCAGGTCATCTGCAAGCACGCGCCCTTGAACATCGGCCAGAGGCAAATATTCACGTTCGACAATCGGCGTGTGTCCAGCCATCTCCAGCAGACGCGCCAGAGCCGCCTCGACCGGCATCAGGCTGCCGGTCTTGCCCGGCTTACCCACGGGATTCACAAGGTGCCGCCTGTTTCAGATGAGGTACGAAATTACACGGGCGGTGACGCGCGTCCAGTTGCTCACCAAGAATGCCGTCCCAACCAGTACGCACAGCGTTGGTCGAACCCGGCAGGCAACACACCAGCGTACCGTTGGCCAGACCGGCCAGTGCGCGCGACTGCACGGTCGAGGTGCCGATATCGGCCACCGATATCTGCCGAAACAGCTCGCCAAAACCATCGACTTGCTTGTCGAGCAGGCATGCCACGGCTTCCGGCGTGCTATCGCGCCCAGTGAAACCGGTGCCGCCGGTGATCAGCACCACCTGCACGACATCGTCGGCAATCCAGTTGGCGACTTGCGCGCGAATTTTGTAGAGGTCATCTTTGAGCAGAACCCGCTCGGCCAGCAGGTGACCGGCAGCGGTCAGGCGGTCGACGAAGACCTGGCCTGAGGTATCGGTTTCCAGGGTGCGGGTATCACTGACAGTCAGCACCGCAATATTCAGCGGTACGAAAGGTACATCAGCCTTGGCTTTCATAGGCTCGTCCAGTTGTAGGAGAAACAGCCCGGTGTTATATCACAGCGCCCCATTTTTCCGCCGCCCTTCTGGAGTGCCGATATGTCCCTGAATACGCAATTGCCCCCCTGCTCCATTCTGCTTCTGGCAGGCGGACGCGGCCAACGCATGGGCGGTCAGGACAAGGGCCTCGTGGAGTGGCTGGGTGAACCATTGATTGCTCACTTGCAGCGCAAAGTGCGTCCCTTGACGGATGATCTGATCATCTCGTGCAATCGCAATCGCGAGCGTTATGAGCCGTTCGCCGATCAACTGGTCGGCGATGACGAAGAGGGTTTTCCAGGCCCGCTGGCCGGGATTCTTGCAGGGCTGAAGGCCGCGCGGCACTCACACTTGCTGGTTCTACCCTGCGATGTTCCGCGAATTGACGCAGCGCTTCTGCAAAGCATGCGCGAAAGCGCCCATCTGAATTCTGAAAAACCTTTAATGGTGTGGCATGACGAGCATTGGGAACCGCTGCTGTGCGTGATTCCTGCAAGCCTTTTGCCCGCCTTCGAAGCTGCCTGGAATGCCGGTGAACGCAGCCCCGGCCGGGTGATGCGCAACCTCGGCGCCACGGCCCTGCAATGCCCGGACAACGATCCGCGACTGGCCAACCTCAATACCCCCGAACTGTTAAATTCCCACAACACTGTGTCAGACTGACACCACTCAAGGAACTCTCACGCCTTGTATACGTCTCAAGCTCAGTAACCAAAAGAATTCCCATTCGGAGACACACCCATGACTCAACGGACCCTCGCCACTTTCATGCTCGCACTGGGCCTGGCTACCCTCGCCGGTTGCTCGTCGCCAACAGTGATCACCTTGAATGATGGTCGCGAAATCCAGGCCGTCGACACCCCGAAATACGATGACGATTCGGGCTTCTACGAGTTCCAGCAACTCGACGGTAAAGAAACCCGCATCAACAAGGATCAGGTTCGTACCGTTAAAGAGCTCTAAGCTCGAGGTCGACACCAGATATAAAAAAACCCGCATGATTGCGGGTTTTTTTATGAGCGCAGCACAGCAGACTCACTGTTACCACTGGAGCGTGATCCGGCTCTCGAATTCGCGCTCTTCGCCGGTCACCGGGTCGATAAATCGCAAGCCTTGCGCCAACAGCTTCAACGGATGGGCATAGTCGTCTTCGACGTCTTTGAGCACATCCGGGTAAAACGGATCATTGCAGATGCTCGCGCCCAATGCGGTCATGTGCACGCGCAACTGATGCTTCTTGCCGGTGACCGGATACAAACCATAGCGCCACAGATCACCGTTCTTCTCCCGCACTTCCACCGCCGTTTCCGTATTGCTTGCACCCGGCCCTTCCTGCATCCGGAAGAATGGCTCGCCATCGACCAGACGACTCTTGTGCACCAACGGGAAATTCAGCTCCGGCAGTGCCGGCGCAATGGCTTCGTAGCGTTTGTCGATCTGCCGCGTCGGAAACAGGGACTGGTACGCCGAGCGAGTTTGCGGATTGGCCGAAAAGATCACCAACCCTGCAGTATGCCGGTCAATCCTGTGCAGCGGCACCAGATGCGGGTTATCCAGACGCCGGATCAAGCGCCGCAGCAGCGTTTGCTCGACATACTCGCCGGCCGGTGTCACCGGCAGGAAATGCGGCTTGTCCGCCACCACCAGATGATCATCGGCGTAGAGAATCGACTCGACCACCGGAATCGGTTTTTCGTCCGGCACTTCGCGAAAGTAGTGAATGCGCAGACCTTCCTTGTAAGGCAAATCAAGCGTGATCGGCTGTCCCTGACCATCGAGCACCCGCCCTCGCGCAATGCGATCAAGCCACTGATCACGGCCGATGGCACTGAAATGCTCACAGAGGCAATCGAGCACCGTCCGCCAATGACCGGGAGGCAGATAAAGCGTACTGGCCTGGTTCTGAGCAGCAGAGAATGTAGGTGTGGACATACGAAAATTCAGACCCTGGAGGGAGGCCGGCATTATCCAACACTTGAGGCAGACGCACCTAGCCCGGATTTCTCAGGCAGGAATGGATTTCAACGCCGCCGCTTCAGTGAACTCCTTGAGCCAGCGCAATACGTCGACGGCCTCCCAACGCCCGGGATCGTACAAGGCGTACAGCAGGCCCTGATAACCCACCACATCCAGTTGCCTGTGATAACCGGCGCGCTGAAACAACGCCTCGATCTCGGCGAAACAGGTGTTGAAATGCAGCTTGTTGAAGGGTGTCTTGCCTTCCGTGACCAAGCCGTCCAGGCGCAATTCGAGGACGGCCTCGCGCACCACGTCAACCGACATCCGGTTTACGCTGCTTTTCAATTGTTCGACATTGACCACGATTCATCCCTCTGACGCATTTACTGTATGAACATACAGTAACCGAATAATCCGCAAACTGCCAAGGGATGGATATGCAACAACGACCAGCGGGAGCAGGTTTCAACCCAGAAATGCCACGATCTCGTCTGCACTGAACGGCCAGTCCAGTTCCGCCCCGGTGTCGACGCGGCGCAGCACCGGGATACGCAGGCTGTAAGCCTCGAACCAGCGCTCGTCCTCCGCGATATCGACCAGTTCCACCAGCAGGCCATGCTCGACAAGGGGCATCAGCTCGGCTTCCGCAACTTCACACAGGTGACACCCCAAGGTGCCGAACAACTGACATTCAGGAGGCATAATGGCTCAACCAGAAACAAGTGTGCCCATTCTAGGCCCCGTCCGAAAACCCGTCGACCCGTCCCGCCCAAAGGCTCAAGCCACTCGCACGTAAAACCCTGATGCAAATCAGCGCACACAAATGCCAATTACACGATGCTCACAGAGTTTTTGCCTCTACGCTTGAGAGGCCTGAGCCTGCCCCCGGAGTGTCCAGTGTTCGCCAACCTGCTGATCATCCTCGCTTCATCCCTCGTGATGATTGCCCTGTTCCGTCGCCTGCGGCTGCCGCCCGTGCTGGGTTATCTGTGCGTGGGCTTGCTGGTCGGGCCGAGCGCATTCGACTGGGTCAACGAAAGTGAACACCTGCCTGACGTAGCAGAATTAGGGGTGGTATTCCTGCTGTTTTCCCTGGGGCTGGAATTTTCCCTGTCGAAGATGATTGCGCTGCGTCAGGTGGTGTTTCGCCTGGGCAGCCAGCAGGTCCTGATCACCACCGCGCTGCTGGGTTCGCTGTTGGTGCTGCTCGGCATGCCGCTGACCCCGGCCCTGCTGCTCGGCGCCGGATTGTCATTGTCATCCACGGCGATTGTCACCAAGGAACTGGGCAGCCTCGGCGAAGTGTTCAGCAGTCACGGTCAGAATGCCGTCGGCGTCCTGCTGTTTCAGGACGTCGTCGCGGTGCTGCTGCTGACGCTGGTACCCGTGTTCGCAGGCAGTAGCGACCAGGCCTGGTATTGGGCCTTGCCCCTGACCCTGGCGAAAACCGTGGTGCTTTTTGTCGGCCTGCTGCTCGCCAGTCGCTGGCTATTGCCGCGTTTGTTCCATGAAGTCGCGGCCTCGCGTTCGGCCGAGTTGTTTGTGCTGCTCGCGCTAGTGATCGTGCTGCTCACCGCATGGCTGACCCACTTGCTCGGCCTGTCCCCGGCACTCGGTGCATTTCTCGCCGGCATGCTGCTTGGTGAGAGCCACTACCGTCATCAGATCGAGGCCGACATCCGGCCCTTCCGCGACATTCTGCTGGGGGTGTTTTTCGTCAGCATCGGCATGCTGATCGACCTGCAACTGTTCGTCAGTCACAGCCTGCTGATCTTTGGCCTCACCATTGGACTGATGCTGATCAAGGGCATCGTGCTGGCGCTGCTGGTGAAATGGCGCGGCAGTGACAGCGAAACGGCATGGCGCAGCGGTCTGGCCCTGGCGCAGGGTGGTGAGTTCTGCTTCGCGCTGATGGCGCAGATGCAGCAAAACAGCCTGCTGCCTGCCGAGTTGGGCGCGCTGTTGCTCGCAGCGACCTTCTGCTCGATGCTGCTGACGCCGCTGTTGTTGCGTGCCGCGCCACGCATCGCCGCTGGCCTGCACCGCAAACCCAATCAGGAGGCGCAGATCGAACAAATCAGCGCGCTCAACGCCGGCCTCGACAAGCATGTGGTGATCTGCGGATACGGTCGCGTCGGCCAGTCCATCGGGCGCTTCATGCGTAATGCAGGCCAGCCCTTCATTGCGCTGGACAACGACCCGATGCGGGTACAGGAGGCCTTGTCCGGCGAAAGTGACGTGCATTACGGCGATTCATCACGGGCCGACCTGTTGACGGCTATCGGCCTGATGCGTGCGAGGTTATTGGTGATCGCCGTTGATCAGAGTGATGTCGCCCTGCGCATTCTCGAGCAAGCGCGCCGACTCAACACACATATACCGATTCTGGTGCGCACCCGCGACGATAGCCAATGGGCCGAACTGAAGGCCGCCGGCGCCACCGAAGTGGTGCCGGAACTGTTGGAGTCGAGCCTGATGCTCGCCTCGCACGCGTTGATCATGGTCGGTCTGCCGGCACATCAGGTGCAGGCCAATATCGATCAGGTGCGCATCGACCGATATCGATTGCTGCACGGTTTTTATCCCGGGTCCGACGATGTCGAGAGTTAATCCTGACTCACTGCGCCGATTTTATGCAGCGACAGATCCGCGCCGTAATACTCCTGTTCCTGACTCAGGCGCAGCCCGTGCAGTGCCTTGATCGCGCCGTAAACAACCAGGCCACCGATCAGCGCCACCATGACGCCGAGCGCCGTGCCGATCAACTGGCTGATCAGGCTGACGCCACCGATGCCGCCGAGCGCGGTCTGGCCGAAGATCCCGCAGGCAATCCCGCCCCATACACCGCACAAACCGTGCAGCGGCCAGACGCCCAGCACGTCGTCGATTCGCCACTTCACTTGCGCAGCGGTGAAACACCAGACAAACAGTGCGCCGGCAATCGCGCCAGTGACCAAGGCGCCGACCGGATGCATCAGGTCCGAACCCGCGCACACCGCCACCAACCCGGCCAACGGGCCGTTGTGCAGAAAGCCCGGGTCATTGCGGCCGACGATCAATGCCGCCACTGTGCCGCCGACCATCGCCATCAACGAGTTGACCGCCACCAGGCCACTGACGCCTTGCAGCGTCTGAGCGCTCATCACGTTGAAGCCGAACCAGCCCACAATCAGAATCCACGAACCCAAGGCCAGAAACGGGATGCTCGACGGCGCGAAAGCCACCAGACGCCCGTCGCGATAACGGCCATTGCGCGGGCCGAGCAGCAACACCGCGGCCAGCGCCAGCCAGCCGCCCATGGCGTGCACGACCACAGACCCGGCGAAATCATGGAACGAGGCCCCGAAGGTAGTCGCCAGCCAGGCTTGCAAACCGTAGTTGCCGTTCCAGATCATGCCTTCGAAAAACGGGTAGATGAAGGCCACGATCAACGCCGTCGCGCACAACTGCGGGACGAAGCGCGCCCGCTCGGCAATGCCGCCGGAGATGATCGCCGGGATGGCGGCGGCGAAGGTCAGCAGAAAGAAAAATTTCACCAGACCGTAACCATGATCGGCACTCAACACCGCCGCCGGTTGCATGAAGGTCACGCCGTAAGAGATCCAATAGCCTATAAAGAAATAGGCCAGTGTGGAGACGGCGAAATCACTGAGAATTTTCGACAGCGCGTTGACCTGGTTTTTCTGGCGAACCGTACCGACTTCCAGAAAGGCGAAACCGGCGTGCATCGCCAGCACCATCACTGCACCGATCAGAATGAACAACGTATTGGAGCTGTGAACCAGCGTGTCCACAGCGCTTTGCAGATTTTCCATAAAGAGGCAGACCTGAAGGCCAAAAATGGCACCAAAGCGGTTCATGCAGCCATTTCATGCACCAAGTTGCGACCACGCTGTCACGGATCTGACTGTCCGTTGAACCGCTTTGGCGCACAAGGTCGATGGCCTGACACGAACCGGGAATATTTGAGTTAAGGTTTTCCTGCATGCCTGCCCGGCAAAAGCGCACAACAGCCAGGCGACGCACCACGACACAGCAAAAGACGTACCAGTCATTTCCACTGAACCTTCGCGCAAGGCTCATACTCGAACGCTTCAGACGCCACTTACGGAGATCCACGCATGGCCAGCATCAAGGCAAAGACTGCTCAAGAAATCCTGATGAACGACTTCCAGACACTGGTCGCCGACACCGAACGGTTGCTCGAGCACACCGCCACCCTGGCCGGCGATCAGGCCGATGAACTGCGCGAACAGATTCACGACAGTCTGTTGCGCGCGCGGGAAACCCTGAAGCTGACCGAAGACAGCTTGCGCGAACGCGGACAGGCAGCGGTCAACGCCACCGAGGATTATGTGTCGGCCAACCCATGGCAGTCCGTCGGCATCGCCGCCGGCGTCGGCTTTCTGATTGGCCTGCTGGCCACTCGGCGCTGATCATGTCGATCGGTGAATCCGGCCCGACTGCGGGCACCGCCTCTTCCACACGACGCTTGGGCGCCGCTGTCCTTGGTCTGCTCCACAGCCATGTCGAACTGTTCGGCATCGAGTTGCAGGAGCAGAAATCACGGACGGTCAGCCTGTTGCTGTTCGCCGGTCTGGCCTTGGTTTTCGCCCTGCTGTTGCTGGTGGGATTGTCGACATTGGTGATGATCGTGTTCTGGGACACTTACCGCCTGGCCGCGATCATCGGCTTGTGCGTTTTTTACACCCTGGCTTCGATCTTCTGCGGACTGCGCCTCAAGGCTGCGATCTTCGATGAATCCTCGCCCTTCCACGGCACCCTGGAAGAATTGGCCAACGACCGGGAGCGTCTGCTGCCATGAGCCTGCCCGAACTTCCTCATAACGGTTCACGCCGGGAAATGCGCAAGGCGCTGATTCGCTTGCGCATGGAAATGCATCGACAGGAAATCCGTCATGAAGCCGGGCAGGTGCTGCAACCCTTGCAGCGCATGCGCGGCATGACGCAAAACCTGCACAACGGTTTCGGCATCAAACACGCGCCTTTGTGGGGCGTGGGGGCTGTCACCCTGCTGGGATTTCTGACCGGCAAAGGCGCGAAGAGCGGCGGCGTCGGCGGACTGACCCGTCTGATTCGTCTCGGCACCACCCTTGGGCCGCTGATCAAACTTGTCATGCAGAGTTCCAGCAAGCGCTGAGCTGATACAACTGGCTACATTCTTGCAACGTCGCCGGGATGAACCTCTTTATCCAGAGGTTCAATCCCGCCTGCCTACCCGGTCGGCGGGGCTCAGCCAGAACAAGAACCAAGGAGGCCCCGTGATCGACGGGCAACCGCTCGCCTGCTTTCAGCCCTTCATCGATACTGCCACGGGACTTATTGCCGGCATCGAAGCATTAGGCCGCCTGCGTCAGGCTGATGGGCAACTGACCTCGGTCGGGCCGCTGTTTTCCGACCCCCGCACACCTGCCATCGCCCTGCGCCGCCTCGACCGGCAGATCCGCGACAACGCCTTGAGCCGTCTGCACGAAGCCCCGGCAGACTGGTTCCTCAGCCTGAACATGTCGCCCCGCTGGATCAGTCGCCTGCGTCCAGATCAGGCGCTGCCCAGCCTCAAACAACTGGCGCGACACGGTATCGATCCGCAACGCATCGTCTTCGAGATCACTGAACTGGGCGGCAACAGCCAACGCCTGGCCGAAGTGGTCGCGCGTTATCGCGAGGTCGGTGCCAGGATCGCCATCGATGATTTTGGCGCCGGCTATTCGCAACTCGACCGGGTGCTCGCCCTGCAACCGGACATCCTCAAACTCGACATGCGCCTGTTTCAAGCGGCGGCCCTTGGCGGCCCCAGCAGTGATGTGGTGAAAGCACTGGCGCAGATGGCCGAAAAGACCGGTTGCTGGATCATCGCCGAGGGCGTCGAGACCGAAGCCCAGCTGAATTTTGCCCTGGAGTGCGGTTCACGCTACGTGCAGGGATTTTTGTTTGCCCGCGCCCAAGAGGCGTTCTTTCCTGCAGACGCATTCGTGCAATGTTTCGCCGAACTGCGCCAGCGTTACGTTGGGCAAAAACTCGCCGAGCGCGGGCGACTGATGCAGATGCGCCAGCAACTCAGCGAACTGATGGCGATCCTGCAAGCCTGGGCGCAAACCCATGCGCCGCTCAGTGCGCTGCCGCAACTGGACGCCTTTCCCTGGCTGCTGCGCTTCTATCAGTGCGACCGTCACGGCACGCAACTGACCCCTAACCTCGAGTGGCGGCAAAACGCCTGGGTCGCCGACAACCGTTACCTGGGCCACAACTGGTCGTGGCGACCGTACTTCTATCATCTGCTGGCCGAGGGCTGGGAAGAGCGTCGACTGACGCTGTCCAACACTTATCGCGATGCCACGAGCAACCAGTACTGCCTGACCGCCGGACAGTTTTTCGACAATGGTGAACGGCTGCTGTTGATCGATATCGATGCCGCCGGGTTGTAGTTCCGCTTGCAGGTACAGGGCTGAACCCGGAAGCTAGGGCGATCAGTCACCAGACGGAGAGAATCAGCCTTGGATTGGCAAACCCTGCTCAACCGCGAACGCCTCGGAAAGCCGCTGCACAGCCCGCAAGAACTTGGCCGCAGCCCTTTCCACAAAGACCATGACCGCATCATTTTCTCCGGTGCCTTCCGCCGCCTGGGCCGCAAGACCCAGGTGCATCCGGTGTCGAGCAACGACCATATCCACACGCGCCTGACCCACTCGCTGGAAGTCAGTTGTGTCGGTCGCTCGCTGGGCATGCGGGTCGGCGAAACCCTGCGCAGCGCCTTGCCCAACTGGTGCGAACCCAGCGATCTGGGCATGGTGGTGCAATCAGCCTGTCTGGCCCACGACATCGGAAATCCGCCGTTCGGCCATTCCGGCGAAGACGCCATTCGTCACTGGTTCCAACAGGCTGCCGGACGTGGCTGGCTGGATGCAATGAGCGAAGCCGAGCGCGGTGACTTCCTCAATTTCGAAGGGAATGCCCAGGGTTTTCGGGTACTGACGCAACTGGAATATCACCAGTTCGACGGCGGCACCCGCCTGACCTACGCCACCCTCGGCACGTATCTGAAGTATCCGTGGACGGCGAGGCACGCCGATTCACTGGGCTATAAAAAGCACAAGTTCGGCTGCTACCAGAGCGAACTGCCGCTGCTCGAACAGATCGCGCACAAACTCGGTCTGCCGCAACTGGAAGACCAACGCTGGGCGCGCCATCCGCTGGTGTACCTGATGGAGGCCGCCGACGACATCTGCTACGCGCTGATCGATCTGGAAGACGGTCTGGAGATGGAGCTGCTCGATTACGCCGAGGTCGAATCCCTGCTGCTCGGCCTGGTCGGCGATGACCTGCCTGAGACCTATCGTCAGCTCGGGCCGCAGGACTCCCGGCGGCGCAAGCTGGCGATCCTGCGCGGCAAAGCCATCGAGCACCTGACCAACGCGGCGGCACGGGCATTCGTCGAACAACAGGAGGCGCTGCTCGCCGGCACCCTGCACGGCGATCTGGTCGAGCACATGCACGGCCCGGCCAAACGTTGCGTGTTGAACGCCAAGGATATTGCCCGCAAGAAAATCTTCCAGGACAAGCGCAAGACCTTGCATGAAATCGGTGCCTACACCACCCTGGAAATCCTGCTCAACGCGTTTTGCGGTGCGGCGCTCGAACAGCACAACGGTCGCACGCCGTCGTTCAAGAGCCGGCGCATCCTCGACTTGCTCGGCAACAACGCGCCTGATCCGCATGGCCCGCTGCACGCGTCGTTTCTGCGCATGATCGACTTCATCGCCGGCATGACCGATAGCTACGCCAGCGACATGGCGCTGGAAATGACCGGCCGCTCCAGCCACTGACCCGAACGTCTCAACCGGACAGGTTCTGCCCGGTTGAGACGCTTGCTGCACAAATGGTTTTTGATCAAAGTAATATTGCAAGATCGCCTGACAAACAATTCTGAAACATTAACAAATATCGCCACCACGCCTGCCAAACAACTTAAAACTTTTGATTAAACACATCTACCCCACACTTCCTAGCAACACACCCAATCCTGCCGTAGTCAAATTCCCTGATATATGTAGGAATAATCCTATATCGCTGTTAGGGGCATCTCAGTTCATGCGGTCGTTCATTCATCTGAGCTAATGTGCGCGCTTTATTCGCGCACGTATGGGATTTGATTATGAACTCCGTTTTTATTGTCGATGATCACCCCGTCATCCGGCTTGCCGTTCGCATGCTGCTTGAGCACGAAGGCTACAAGGTCGTCGGCGAAACCGATAATGGGGTCGATGCCATGCAGATGGTCCGCGAATGCATGCCCGACCTGGTGATTCTCGACATCAGCATCCCCAAGCTCGACGGACTGGAGGTTCTCGCCCGCTTCAACGCCATGAGCACGCCGCTGAAAACCCTGGTACTGACCGCACAATGCCCTACGCTTTTTGGCATTCGCTGCATGCAGTCCGGTGCATCCGGATATGTCTGCAAGGAAGAGGACCTGAGTGAACTGGTCAGCGCCATCAAGGCCGTACTGTCCGGTTACAATTACTTTCCCAGCCAGGCACTTAATCCGGTACGCAGTGACGATATACGTTACGCCGAACTGGAACTTTTCAAATCCGTGAATGACCGCGAACTTATGGTATTGCAGTTATTTGCTCAAGGTCGCACCAACAAGGAAATTGCCAAAGGCATGTTCCTCAGCAACAAGACAGTCAGCACTTACAAGAAACGCCTGATGCAGAAACTCAAAGCCAAGTCCCTGGTAGAACTTATCGAGATGGCCAAACGTAACGCGCTAGTGTGAGAGCCCGCATGCCCATTCGTTGTTTCTATCTCGCCGGATTGATTGCAGGTTTATGCCTCAGTTCGCAAGTAATGGCTTCCCTCCTTGACCCGGACCACTACGTCCTGCGCAGCCGGTCGACTTACGAATCCATGCCCCTGCATCTGGAAGCCTCGCAACGCCAATGGTTGCAGGGTCGACAGGAACTGAAGCTGGGCATTTCCGCACCGGATTATCCACCGTTCGACATGACCGTCAGCGGTCGTGACTACGAAGGCTTCACAGCTGACTATGCCGGGTTTCTGGGGCAGGCTACCGGGTTGCCAATCCGCATCGAGCGGTTTTCCACCCGGGATGCAGCGTTACGCGCTCTGGTGGCTGGCGAGGTAGACATGCTCGGCACCGCCAACGGCTTCGAAGCCAGCAACCCCAACGTGTTGCTGTCCCGGCCCTACGCCATCGATCAGCCGGTGCTGGTCACCCGCGAAGACGAAACGCGCTCGCTCACCGAAGGCCTGGCGGGATTGCGCCTGAGCATGGTCTATCACTATTTGCCGCAGGATGAAGTCAAAGCCCTGTACCCCGAAGCCATCCTGACGTCCTACCCGTCCTATCAGAATGCAATCAACGCTGTCGCATTCGGTCAGGCTGACGTATTTCTAGGCGATACCATTTCCACCCATTACATGATCAACAAGGGCTACCTGAACAACATCCGCATGGCCAACTTCGGCAAGCAGGAGGCCCATGGTTTCAGTTTTGCCGTGCACGCCGGCAACCGGCAACTGCTCGACATCATCAACAGCGTACTCGACGCCGTTCCGCGCAATGAGCGCGACAGTATCGCCAAGCGCTGGAGCGCCGGCAGCGACATCCTGCTGACCGACCAGAAGCTGCAATTGACCCGTAACGAAGAAGAATGGCTGAACCGGCACCCGGTCATTCGCGTGGTGGTGAATGACACCTTCGCGCCCCTGACATTCTTCGATGGCGATGGCAATTTTCGCGGCATTACCGCAGACCTGCTCGAACTGCTGCGCCTGCGCACCGGGTTGCGCTTCGAGATTCACCGCAGTCGCAGTGACGACGACATGATCGACCAGGTCAATCAGCACAGGGCTGATCTGATCGCCGCGCTGTTGCCCAGTCCCCAGCGTGAGAAAAGCCTGCAATTCAGCCGTCCCTATCTGGAAAACTCCTATGTATTGCTGACGCGCAAATCGGCCGACAGTCCTTCCCACCTGACGCAACTGAAAGATAAATACCTGGCGATTGCCCAGGGCAGCCCTCTGACCGAATACCTGCGCCGCCAGTTTCCCTACATACACATCATTGAAACCCCGGACACCTTCAGTGCCGCGACCCTGCTCGCCGAGGGCAAGGCAGACGGCGCCGTCAGTTCGCTGGTAATTGCCAACTACATGATTTCGTCGAAAATCTTCGAGCGTCCGCTACAGGTCACTACCACCATCGGCACTCATCAGGCAGCTTTTTCCCTGGCCCTCGCGCGCGACAACCGCGAGCTTGGATCAATCCTCGACAAGGCATTGCTAAGCATCACCCCCGAAGAGCTGGGAGTCATCAACAGCCGCTGGCGCGGGTTCTCCAACGCTGCACAGAGTAACTGGCAGCATTATCAGCGACTGTTTTACCAGGTGATTTTCGCAGCGTGCCTGCTGCTGTTGCTGTCGTTGCTCTGGAACGCCTACATGCGTCGCCAGATCAAGCAACGCAAACTCGCCGAGCGAGCGCTGAACGACCAGTACGAATTCATGCGCTCACTGGTCAACGGCACCCCGCACCCCATTTACGTGCGAGATTGCCGGGGGCTGCTGCAAAGTTGCAACGACAGCTACCTCGAAGCCTTCAATGCCAAACGCGAAGACGTGATCGGCAAAAGTGTCATGCAGGGGACACTCAGCAACGCTTTCGAAGCGCAGGCCTATCAAGCGGATTACCAGCGCGTGGTGGCCGAAGGCACACCACTGGTGCTCGACCGCCCGTTGCACATCGGCAACCGGCGCCTGACGATCTATCACTGGATACTGCCCTACCGCGACTCCAGCGGTGAGGTGCAAGGCATCATTGGCGGGTGGATCGACATCAGCGAGCGCCGCCAACTGTTCGATGACTTGCGCATGGCCAAGGAACAGGCGGATGAAGCCAACCGCGCCAAAAGTACCTTTCTGGCGACCATGAGCCATGAAATCCGCACCCCGATGAATGCGGTGATCGGCATGCTCGAGCTGACGCTCAAGCGCATGAATCAGCAACATCCGGACCGCTCGTCCATCGAAACCGCCTACCACTCGGCCAAGGATCTGCTCGGACTGATCGGTGACATCCTTGATATCGCCCGTATCGAATCCGGTCGCCTGAGCTTGAGTCCGGAGCGCGTCAATCTGGTTGAAACGGTGGCGTCGGTGACGAGGATTTTCGATGGCCTGGCCCGGCAAAAAAACCTGCCGCTGACCCTGACCGTCAATCCTCCCGAGCTGGACGTAGACGTGCAACTGGACCCGCTGCGCTTCAAACAGGTCCTGTCGAACCTGATCAGCAATGCCATCAAATTCACCGAGCACGGCCGGGTGCGAATCAATCTGGATGTCATTCCTGGCGGCCCCGCAGAGCCTTCATTGATCCAGTTGACGATTCAGGATACCGGCGTCGGCATCAGCGCCGAGGATCAACAGCGATTATTCGAGCCTTTCGCCCAGGCCGACAACGTCCATGAGCACACGCGCGGCGGCGCAGGCCTGGGGCTCTTCATCAGCCGCAGCCTCTGCGAAATGATGGGGGGCCAGTTGCAGTTGAGCAGTCAGCCCGGCATCGGCACCCAGGTCTGTCTGTCCATGCCATTGCAAACGCTGCCAAGTGAAGTCAGCACCGCACGGCGTGAACCGCCGATTCGCGTGGCCGTTGCACCGCTGGACATACTGGTGGTTGATGACCACCCGGCCAACCGCCTACTGATGTGCCAGCAACTGGAGTTTCTCGGTCACCGCTTCAGCCTTGCTGAAGAGGGTCGCAGCGGCCTGGAAAAATGGCAAACGGGCGAATTCGACCTGGTGATCGCCGACTGCAACATGCCCGTGATGAACGGCTATGAACTGACCCGTGCGATTCGCCGTCAGGAGCAACTGTCAGGGCGAACGCCGTGCACCATCCTTGGCTTCACTGCCAATGCCCAACCCGAGGAAATCCAGCGCTGCAAGCAGGCCGGCATGAACGATTGCCTGTTCAAGCCGTTGAGCCTGAGTGCCTTGAGCCAATGGGTCAACGAGCTGAAACCGGCGTCTGCGACGCCGATATTCAACCTTGAGGGACTGACCCAGCTCACGGGGGACAACCCTGTGCAGATCCGGCGCCTGCTCGCGGAGTTGCTCAACAGCAGCCGGGCGGACCGTCAGGAACTGCTCGCGCTGTCACCGCAAACCGATCGCGAGGCGCTGAGCGTGACGGCGCACAAGATCAAGGGCGCGGCGCGGATAGCTCAGGCCACCCGCCTGATCGCCTGCTGCGATGCACTGGAACGCGCCTGCACGCAAGCGGCGTCCACGGCTGCCATCGCTCAATCCAGCGCAGCCACCGATGCGGCCATGGTTGAACTCGAGCAAGCCTTGCAGCAACAACTGGAACAAACGCGAAAAAGCAAAATGTCCGAGCCTTAACTATGCTTGGACGCTGAGCAGTGTGTTTTCCCCCATGGAGAGTCAGCAATGCCCAGCCCACTGCGCACGAATCAACGTCGATTCCCCCTGCACGTGCATATCAGCGTGATGTTCACCTTTCTGATGTTGCTGACCGCCGTAGTGCTGGGACTGTTCAACTATAGCCAGACCACCCGGATCATTCTGTCGAGCAGCGAGCACCTGTTCAATCGGATCGAACAGGATGTGCGTCTGGACTTGCATGCCACCTATGAACCGATCCGTCACTTGTTGAGCCTGCTGGCCGACAACCCCGCCGCTCAGGCCTCGAACCTGCAACAGCGGCTGCCCTTGCTCAAACCCTTTAGTCAATCGCTGAAGAACAACAGCGATCTCGCCTCGCTGTACCTCGGCTACGGCAATGGCGATTTTTTCATGGTCCGAGCCTTGCGCAGTGACAACCTGAAAACCCAGCTCAAGGCGCCACAAGCCGCGAGCTATCAGATCTGGAGCATCGAGCACGACAGCAATGGCAACAGGCTCTCGCAGTCACTGTTTTTCGATCAGGCGTTGACACTTATCGCCCGTTCGGACAATCCCGATGACAGTTACGATCCACGCAACCGCAGCTGGTACAGCAGCGCAAGGGAGAGCGGCGACCAGATCACCACCGAACCCTATGTGTTTTTCTCCACCCACAATGTCGGCACCACCCTGGCGCGACGCAGCGGCGAAACGACGGTCATAGGCGCCGACCTGACCCTGGCCGCACTCTCGGCAACGCTGTTGAAACACGTGGTAACGCCAGCGACCGAAATCGTTCTGTTCGATGCCGACGGCAATGCCGTGGCCTATCCGGACAGCACGCGTCTGATCGTCGATGATCGCACCGCACGCCTGGCCAAGGCTGCCGACTTGAGCCCGAGTCTGCACGCGTTGCTATCCAGCGACCGTCAGGGCAATCGCATCGAGGTCGACGGGCGCCAGTGGATCGTCGCCCGCAGCAGCTTGCAGGAAGGCGGGCCAAAAGGATTGCAGATGGCCCTGCTCGTGCCGGAAGATGAACTGCTGGTCGACGCCTATCGCATGCGCTGGCAAGGCGCATTGATCACTCTGGCCACCTTGCTGTTGTGCCTGCCCTTGGGCTGGCTGATCTCGCGCACGCTGGTCAAACCGTTGCACGCACTGGTCAGAGAAGCCGATGCCATCCGCAGCTTTGATTTCAATTTTCCGGTGAGCCGGCGCTCTCCCGTGCTGGAAGTCGACCAGTTAAGCCTGTCAATGGCGCGCATGAAGGACACGCTGGCGAGTTTTTTCCGTATCACCGACAGCCTGTGCGCTGAAACCCGGTTTGCACCACTGCTGCAACGGGTGCTGTTCGAAACGGTCCAGATCGCCCAGGCCCAGGCGGGCCTGATTTACCTGCGCGAAAGCGATGGCAACCGGATGGAGCCTTACGGGTTGGTCATAGAGGGTGCATCACAAGCGTTGGACGCGTTCGACATCCAGGGGCATGAACTGCAATCGAGCCAGGCGCCAGAATGGTTTGAGCAACTGATTCACAGCGACAACGTGGTGAGCAACCTCGGTTTCGAACAGGCCCGGGACCTGCAAAATGTCCTGCTCGCCATGAGCGCACCGCGAGTGCATCTGATCGGCATCCGCCTGCGCAACCGCCACAACGAAACCATCGGCCTGCTGATTCTGCTGGTAAACGACAGCGGCACCCCTGCGGATCTGGAAAAGCTGCGCCCTGACCGCATAGCCTTCCTGCAAGCGGTGTCTGGCGCCGCCGCCGTGAGCATCGAGAGCCAGCGCCTGCAAGCCCGACAGAAGCAGCTTCTCGACGCCTTCATTCAGTTACTCGCCGGGGCCATCGATGCCAAGAGCCCGTACACCGGTGGCCACTGTCAGCGCGTGCCGGAACTGACGCTGATGCTTGCCCAGGCTGCCGCCGCCAGTCAGGCGCCGGCCTTCCAGAGCTATCAGCCGAGTGAAGACGAGTGGGAAGCCTTGCACATTGCTGCGTGGCTGCACGATTGCGGCAAGGTCACCACGCCCGAATACGTGGTCGACAAAGCCACCAAACTGGAAACCATCAACGACCGCATTCACGAAATCCGCACCCGTTTCGAAGTGCTCAAACGCGATGCCTGGATCGATTACTGGCAGGCTCTGGCCAAGGGCGGTGATGAAGCGCAATTGCGCGATGCACGCGACGCCACGCTGGCCGCGCTGGATGCCGACTTTGCGTTTGTCGCCCGCTGCAATCTGGGCGGCGAAGCGATGGCCGAAGCAGATTTGCAACGCCTCGACAAGGTTGCTCAACGTCAGTGGCTGCGCACACTGGATGACCGTTTGGGCGTGTCATGGGAAGAAAACCGCCGTCAGGCGCGCACGCCTGCGCCCAGCCTGCCGGTCAGTGAATCACTGCTGGCGGACAAGCCCGAGCACTTGCTGGAACGTGACCAGAACGAGCTGATCCCCGAAGACAATCCTTGGGGTTTCAAGCTCGATGTGCCGCGCTACAAATACAATCGTGGCGAGCTGTACAACCTGAGCATCAGCCGTGGCACATTGACCCGCGAAGAGCGCTACATCATCAATCATCACATGGTGCAAACCATCATGATGCTCAGCCACCTGCCCTTCCCGGGCCACCTCGACAGCATCGCGGAAATCGCCGGCGGTCATCATGAAAAAATGGACGGCACCGGCTATCCAAAACGCCTCAAGCGCGAAGACATGAGCCTGCCGGCACGGATGATGGCGATTGCCGATATCTTCGAAGCACTGACGGCGGCTGATCGCCCGTACAAGAAGGCCAAGTCCCTGAGCGAAGCATTGGGTATCATGGCCACCATGTGTCGGGAGGCCCACATTGATGCGCAGTTGTTCGGCCTGTTCATCAATGAAGGCGTGTACATGCAATACGCCACGCGCTTTCTCGATCCCCGGCAAATCGACGCCGTGGATTCGACCGGCCTCTTGCACAAGGCCGGCCTCACCGAATGATCAGCAGTCAGTCAGACGCAGGAAAATCGACGCCAATTGTTCGATGCCGGCCTGATCGTCCGCGCCGAAACGCGACAGTTTCGGGCTATCGAGATCCAGCACACCGATGAGGCGACCGTCCTTGACCAGCGGCACGACCAACTCACTGTTCGACGCGCTGTCGCAGGCGATATGCCCGGGGAACGCATGAACGTCTTCAACCCGCTGAGTTTGCAGCGTCGCGGCGGCGGCGCCACAGACACCGCGCCCAAACGGAATACGCACGCAGGCGATCTGCCCCTGGAACGGACCGAGCACCAGTTCTTCATTGCGATTGAGATAGAAGCCGGCCCAGTTCAGATCATCGAGCTGGTTGAACAGGAACGCCGAAAACTGCGCGGCGTTGGCGATGAAATCGCGTTCGTCCGCCAGCAGCGATTCCAGTTGGGCGGCCAACAGGCCATAGCCTTCGAGGCCCTGGCCACTTTGTTGCAGATCAATCATGCCTTGTGCTCCAACAATTTCAGTCCCACCCAGTATCGGGCGAATTGGTACGCGCAACGTCCGTTGCGATTGCCGCGGCCGGTGGCCCAGCGCACGGCGAGGATGTCCAGGGCTTCGTCGCGCTGCCAGACCAGACCGGCCTTGGCGGCCAACTGGTCGATCCAGTGTTCGACAACATTCAGGAAATGTTCTTGGGTAAACGGATAAAACGACAGCCACAAACCGAAGCGATCCGACAGCGCAATCTTGTCTTCCACCGCTTCGCTGGGGTGCAGTTCGCCGTCGACGCGCTTCCAGTTTTCGTTATCGCTTTCCTTCTCCGGCACCAAGTGGCGACGGTTGGAAGTGGCGTACAGCAAAACGTTGTCCGGCGCCTGTTCGAGCGAGCCGTCGAGGACGCTTTTCAGCACCCGGTAATCGCCTTCGCCGGACTCGAACGACAGGTCATCGCAGAACAGCACGAAACGCTGCGGCAGTTTGGCAATCTGTTCGACCACCCGCGGCAGATCGGCCAGATGATCGCGCTCAATCTCGATCAGGCGCAGGCCTGCCTTGGCGTGTTCGGCGAGCAGCGCGCGCACCAGCGAAGATTTACCGGTGCCGCGCGACCCCCACAGCAACGCATGGTTGGCCGGCATGCCGTCGAGGAATTGCTGAGTGTTGCGGCCCAGTTGCTCCAGTTGCCGGTCGACACCGATCAGATCGGACAGGCGCATGTCGAGGCTGACTTCCAGCGGCAGCAGGAAGCCGCTGCGGCCGTCACGCTGCCAGCGGGCGGCGAGACAGGTGTTCCAGTCGATAACCGGACGCAGCGCCGGCAGCAACGGCTCGATCCGCGCCAGAACCGACTCGGCGCGTTCAAGAAAAGCATTCAATCGGGAATCCACGTCTTCTCCTCGGGTACGTTCACAGTGATGATGGCGATCCAGCGACGTCACGCGGATCTCGATCCGCCGCTGCGCCGTTGTTACAAGGCGATTCGGGAACCTCAGTATCCATACATGATCGACTATGCTTGAGCAGCGAAGGGAAACGGAAGTGGTTCAACACCCCATGGATATCAAATTCACCCACCGGCTGTCTTACAAGCAAGCCAGGCTTACCGTGCTGGTCGGGTTCATTCTGGGCACGCTGCTCAGCCTGGTGCAAATCGGTATCGATTATGCCAGTGAAGACGCCTCCATCAACCGTGAAATCCTGTCTCTGCTGGAAATCAGCCACAATCCGGCCTCACGCATCGCCTACAACATCGACGCCGAACTGGCCCAGGAACTCACCCTCGGCCTGCTGCAATCACCCGCGATCATTTCCGCGCAACTGATCGACAACAACAATACCGTGCTGGCCAGCGTCAAGCGCCCGGAATTGCAAAGCGGCTACCGGGTGATCAGCGACTTCCTGTTCGGCGCCAAGCGCCAGTTCGAAGACCGCCTCTATCTCGACCACCTGCCCAATGAATCCCTCGGTGTCCTGAGCCTTGAGGTCGACACCTACGCGTTCGGCAGCCGCTTCCTGCGCCGCGCGGAAGTGACGTTGCTCAACGGCTTCGCCCGCAGTCTGATCCTAACCGGTCTATTGCTGGCGCTGTTCTACGTGATGCTGACCAAACCGTTGGTGCGGGTTATCCGCGAGCTCAGCAGCCGTGATCCACGCAGCGCCGAACCGACCACGCTCGAATGTCCGAGCGGGCACGGCAACGACGAGATCGGCGTACTGGTCAAGGTCGCCAATCAGCAATTCGAGAACATCGCCACCGAGATCCAGCAACGGCGCAATGCGGAAAACCGCCTCACCGATTACCTTGGTCAACTGGAAAACATCGTCTCGGCCCGCACAGCGGAACTGAAAGCCATCAACACCCGGCTCAGCCAGTCCAATCAGGAGCTGGAAGTGGCGCGCAGCACGGCATTGGAAATGGCCGAAGCACGCTCGGCGTTTCTCGCCAACATGAGCCACGAAATCCGCACACCGCTCAATGGCCTGCTGGGGATGATTGCGTTGTCCCTCGACGGGCCGCTGAATGCCGAACAGCAGCAACAGCTATCAATCGCCCACGACTCGGGGAAGGTTTTGGTGGAGCTGCTCAACGACATTCTCGACCTGTCGAAATTCGATGCCGGGCAACTGGAACTCGAGCACATCCCGTTCGACCTCGGCTCGTTGATCGAGGACACGGCCAACCTGTTGTCACAGAATGCGGCGCCGAGCGTCGAGCTGACCTGCCTGATCGATCCGCATTTTCCCGCGCTGGTGCTGGGTGATCCGACCCGGGTCCGACAGATCGTCAGCAACCTGTTGTCCAACGCGCTGAAATTCACCCGTTTTGGTCGGGTCGATGTGCGATTGTCAGCCCACGACGACGGCGTGCGCATCGAAGTCTGCGACACCGGTATCGGCATCGCACAGGAAGCGCAGGTCAAAATCTTCCAGCCGTTCACACAGGCGGGCGCCGGCATCACCCGCCAATTTGGCGGCACCGGCCTCGGGCTGGCATTGACTTACAACCTCTGCGAAGCGATGCAGGGCCGCTTGAGCATCAGTTCCGAAACCGGTTTTGGCAGCCAGTTCTGTGCCGATCTGCCTCTGCCCTGTCATACCCGCGCTCTGGCGCCGGCACCTTTGCAAGGCAACGTCCTCGCGATCACCCCGGCCAGCAGTGGTCTGGCGGAACTGTTGCAGCGGCTGTTGCCGGTCTGGGGCCTGGAATACCAGCAACGCACCATCGACGACTCACTGCTTGGCTTGACCCCGGACGTGGTCATTACCGATTGCCCCGAGTGTCTGTTTGGCTTGCGCCCGACCCTTGTCGCGCCGATTCTGCTGGTCACCGCCTACGGCAGCTTCCTGCCCAGTGAAGAGGCGACCGCCCTCGCCCCTCTGCAACAACAGGCCCGGCCGCTGGCACGTAACGCGCTCTATCAGAACCTGCGGCGCACCTTGCAGCCGGAGATCGCCACCATCAGCGATGCACGCCTCGAAACGGCACCCACGGTGAGACGCGGGCGAGTGCTTCTGGTCGAGGACAATCCGGTCAATCAATTGGTGGCCAAAGGCATGCTGGGCAAACTCGGCTGCGATGTGGTGGTCGCCGCTCATGGCGCCGAAGCACTGGATCAACTGGAATATCAGGAATTCGACCTGGTGCTGATGGACTGCAACATGCCGGTCATGGATGGTTACGAGGCCAGCCGGCAGATTCGCCAGAGCGGGCGCTGGCCGAGTCTGCCGATTGTTGCCCTGACCGCCAACGCCATGTCCGAAGAACGCGAACGTTGCCGGGCAGCGGGCATGAGCGACTACCTGGCCAAGCCGTTTCGCCGGGAAGAATTGGCGGCGCTGCTCGACCAATGGATTGCGCCTACGACAGCGTCTTGATCTGCTCCAGCAAGTGATCGAGCCCATTGCGCAAATCGTTGAGTCGATCCAGGTCGACCCCGCTGTCACACAGCAAACGGGCCTTGAGCGGCGCGACCTGTTCCCGCAGCGCCAGGCCTGCTGGGGTCAGACTCAGGTGCACTTCACGCTCATCACGCGAAGAGCGCTGACGTTGCACCAGTTGCAACTGCTCCAGACGCTTGAGCAGCGGCGTCAGCGTGCCAGAGTCCAGCGCCAGACGCTCGCCCAAGGCCTTGATCGTCGGCTGCTCCGGCGCGCTGTCCTGCCACTCCCACAACACCAGCATCGCCAGGTATTGCGGGTATGTCAGGCCCAATTGATCGAGCATCGGCTTGTAGGCGCGAATCACCGCCCGTGACGCGGCATACAGCTTGAAACACAACTGGTTGTCGAGCTTCAGCGAATCAACGGACAGGCGCTTCATTTGAGCAGGGCTTCGATCTCGCGGGTCAAATCCTGCGGCTTGGTGGCCGGGGCGAAGCGCTTGACCAACTGGCCGTCCTTGCCGATCAGGAACTTGGTGAAGTTCCACTTGATGCCCTGAGAGCCGAGTAATCCGGGCGCGCGCTTCTTCAATTGCACGAACAGCGGATGGGCGTCAGCACCGTTGACCTCGATTTTCTTGAACAGCGGGAAGCTGACGCCGTAGTTCAGCTCACAGAACTCGGTGATTGCTCCTTCGTTGCCCGGTTCCTGTTTGCCGAACTGATTGCACGGAAACCCCAGCACCACCAGGCCTTGATCCTTGTAGGTCTGCCACAGCTCTTCAAGCCCCTTGTACTGGGGAGTGAAGCCGCACTTGCTGGCGGTATTGACCACCAACACCGCTTTACCGGCGAAATCGGCCAGGGTCTTTTGCTCACCCTTGATGGTGGTGCACGGGATACTCAGCAGGTTGTCGCTCATGGGAAAGCTCCGCGGATCGTCGGGAAAGGCCAAACATAGCGAGCAATTAAATTGTGTGCAATTTAATAAATCAAATCGATGCTCTGGAGCTGTCGAAGGCTGCGCACTTTTGATTTGGTCTTTTTAATATCAAGATCAAAAGTTCGCAGCCTTCGGCAGCTCCGAGGCTCGCATTATTCGCGCGGTTCCAGATTCAGGCACACCGAGTTGATGCAGTAACGCCGCCCGGTCGGCGGCGGACCATCCGGGAATACGTGGCCCAAGTGGGCATCGCAGCGCGCGCACTTCACTTCCGTGCGGATCATGCCGTGAGTGGTATCGCTGATTTCGACCATGGCGTTCGCGCCAATCGGCTCATAGAAACTCGGCCAGCCGCAGCCGGAATCGAATTTGCTTCTGGAATCGAACAGCGGCTCATCGCAGCAGACGCAGTGGTAAACACCGTCGGTTTTGGTGGCGTTGTATTTGCCGGAGAACGGGCGCTCGGTCGCACTGAGGCGACAAACCTCGTACTGCTGCGGATCGAGCATGGCTTTCCATTCTTCCAGGGTTTTTTCCAACTTTTCCATCATCACACCTCAGCGGCTGAAAAAGCCCGATCTGTACCTTTTCCACGGATCGGGCGGCACGTATGATTGCGCCTCGTCACGCACCAGTCTGGCAGCCAGACCGGGCGCATTCAAACGGATTCTCGGGGCCACGGCTTCAATGATCCGCCTGTGCGCAAACGCAGGAATCCCAGCACGGTTGTCCACTGACCGCCTGGATCGTTCATTTTCGGGATCACATCGCCATGCAGTTCAGCAAATCGAACAAGCTCGCCAACGTCTGCTACGACATTCGCGGCCCGGTGCTCAAGCACGCCAAACGACTGGAAGAGGAAGGCCAGCGCATCCTCAAGCTGAACATCGGCAACCCGGCGCCGTTTGGTTTCGAGGCGCCGGACGAAATTCTTCAGGATGTGATCCGCAACCTGCCGACCGCGCAAGGCTACAGCGACTCCAAAGGCCTGTTCAGCGCGCGCAAGGCGGTGATGCAGTACTACCAGCAAAAGAATGTTGAAGGTGTCGGCATCGAAGACATCTACCTGGGTAACGGCGTCTCCGAACTGATCGTGATGTCGTTGCAGGCGCTGCTCAACAACGGCGACGAAGTGCTGGTGCCGGCTCCAGACTATCCGCTGTGGACCGCCGCCGTCAGCCTCGCCGGTGGTAACGCCGTGCATTACCTGTGCGACGAAGGCGCCGACTGGTTCCCTGACCTGGCCGACATCAAGGCCAAGATCACCCCGAACACCAAAGCCATGGTGATCATCAACCCGAACAACCCGACCGGCGCGGTGTATTCGAAGGAAGTCTTGCTGGGCATGCTGGAAATCGCCCGCGCGCACAACCTGGTGGTCTTCTCCGACGAGATCTACGACAAGATCCTGTACGACGACGCCGTGCACATCTGCACGGCCTCCCTGGCGCCGGATCTGCTATGTCTGACGTTCAACGGCCTGTCGAAGTCCTACCGCGTGGCGGGTTTCCGCTCGGGCTGGATTGCCATCTCCGGGCCGAAACACAACGCCCAGAGCTACATCGAAGGCATCGACATGCTGGCCAACATGCGTCTGTGTGCCAACGTGCCGAGCCAGCATGCGATCCAGACCGCCCTCGGCGGTTATCAGAGCATCAATGATCTCGTGCTGCCGCAGGGGCGCCTGCTGGAACAGCGCAACCGCACCTGGGAATTGCTCAACGACATTCCGGGCGTGAGCTGCGTCAAGCCGATGGGCGCACTCTATGCGTTCCCGAAAATCGATCCGAAGGTCTGCCCGATCCACAACGACGAGAAGTTCGTCCTCGACCTGCTGCTCTCCGAAAAGCTCCTGGTGGTGCAAGGTACGGCGTTCAACTGGCCGTGGCCGGACCACTTCCGTGTGGTCACCCTGCCCCGCGTCGATGACCTGGAAATGGCCATCGGCCGCATCGGCAGCTTCCTGAAGTCGTACCGCCAGTAGTTGGCCAGCAGTGCGCGACGTCCCGAACGTTGCGCACTGTCTGATTCAGCAACACTTCTGCGTTCCCCGTCTGCACACGCCTTCTACACTTGCGATTCGTACCGTTCAACCGCGCCCGGAGCAATGGCGACGGGTCGCGGCTGGCTGTCGTCCATGTCGGCATCTGTCGTGGGAAAGGGCTGAACGCCAAAGAATCCGCTGTAGGACACAGTTTGAAATAGTCACTCAGTTGAATAGCCCGGTGCAGCACCTTATATACCCCGCAGTACGCTACATCTTTAGCTTGAGGAGATTTCTACAACCATGATGCGCATCCTGCTGTTTTTGGCCACTAACCTGGCGGTCGTGCTGATAGCCAGCATCACCCTGAGCCTTTTCGGCTTCAACGGGTTCATGGCGGCCAACGGGGTTGATCTGGACCTCAGTCAGCTGCTGGTTTTCTGTGCAGTCTTTGGTTTCGCCGGTTCGCTGTTCTCGCTGTTCATCTCCAAATGGATGGCGAAGATGAGCACCGGCACCCAGATCATCAGCCAGCCACGTACCCGGCATGAGCAATGGCTGCTGCAAACCGTCGAGCAACTGTCTCGCGAAGCCGGTATCAAAATGCCCGAGGTCGGCATTTTCCCGGCCTACGAGGCGAACGCGTTCGCTACCGGCTGGAACAAGAACGACGCGCTGGTCGCGGTCAGTCAGGGCCTGCTCGAACGTTTCTCGCCGGACGAAGTGAAAGCCGTGCTGGCCCACGAGATCGGTCACGTTGCCAACGGTGACATGGTCACCCTGGCGCTGATTCAGGGCGTGGTAAACACCTTCGTAATGTTCTTCGCACGGATCATCGGCAACTTCGTCGACAAAGTGATCTTCAAGAACGAAGAAGGCCAGGGTATCGCCTATTACGTGGCAACCATCTTCGCCGAACTGGTACTGGGCATCCTCGCCAGTGCGATCGTCATGTGGTTCTCGCGCAAGCGCGAATTCCGCGCCGACGAAGCCGGTGCACGACTGGCCGGCACCAGCGCGATGATCGGCGCCCTGCAGCGCCTGCGCGCCGAACAAGGCCTGCCGGTGCATATGCCGGACACCCTGAACGCCTTTGGCATCAACGGTGGCATCAAACAGGGCTTTGCCCGCATGTTCATGAGCCACCCGCCGCTGGAAGCACGCATTGACGCTTTGCGTCGTCGCGGTTGATCAGATTGGCAAAAAGACAAAAGGCCCGCAGTGATGCGGGCCTTTTTTGTACTCTTTGTCCCGTCCTGAATAAGGTTTACACCTTCTGACCTATCCTCAGGAGGAACCAATGGAATCAGGAAAAAGGCGCAGTCAGCGTGATTACACGCTGAGCTTTAAATTGGCGGTCGTCGATCAAGTTGA
>NZ_CAXAPT010000020.1:0-60217 GCF_963970475.1 Pseudomonas sp. EA_5y_Pfl2_R50
TGATTACATCGAGATGTTCTACAACGTAAAACGCCGCCATGGTTTCAACAATCAGCTGTCACCGGTAGAGTTTGAAAAGCGTTACGCAATGAGCTTGCAAGGTGTCTAGAGAATCCGGGGCGATTCAGACGACCCGTTTTTTGAGATCCACTTGGGAGAGCGTAAGCGTGGCAATCTCAGATGAGCGCATGGTCGTTTCCACGGCGATTCGCGCCATCCATCCGAGCATAGGGTTGCTATGCGCATCAGCAGCACCTAGAAACCGGTCCCCTTCGTCCCCTACAAAACGCCGCTCTCGACCCTTTCCAGGCTTGGGCTTCCGAATGCTCGCAACTGGATTGAATGTGAGGCCGAGCCCCCATTCTTTGATTGCCGTTGAGTAAAGATGTCCCAAGAGCGCCAACTCAAGCCGAACGGTGTTGTTGCTGGTCAATGTGCGCTTGCGGGCTGCGGGCTGAGACAGTCGCTTGTCACGGTAGGCTGCGATGATTTCGCTGGAGAGGGCTGCAAGGGAGTATTTACCCAGCTCGGTAGTGAGCTTTTTTGCCTTGCTTGCTTCGCCATTCTGAGTAGAAGGCTTTTTGGTAGGAGTGACCTCAGACAGATAACGCTTCAGCGCCGCTTCTAGGGTCATCCGCTCTGATCCGCTGCGCTGGATGTAGACACCTCTGACCATCTCGTCTTCGGTTCGACGTGACCAATCCTCTGCATCGCGTTTGGTGCGAAACGTTTTGGACGCTGTCGGCCATCCGACTTTTCGGATGACCGCTTTCCAGGTTCCTGATGGGGTTTTTACGAGAGTTGCCATGCTGTTCTCCGAAGACATCGGCACGGACTGTACCGAAACTGTACCTCGGAGGCATTCCAAAACACCCTCTCGAAACTGCAGCATTGCTGCAGCCCTTGGTTTATATGGTGGGCCCACACGGACTTGAACCGTGGACCAAAGGATTATGAGTCCTCTGCTCTAACCAACTGAGCTATAGGCCCTCAGTAGGTCGCGGATTATAGCGACGGTTTCTCGGCTGTGCTATCCGAATAATCCGATATGGTTACATGCAGAAACGTCGCGGCGAATTCTTCGGGTGGCAGCGGCAGGCTGACGATGTAGCCCTGGATCTGCTCGCAGCCTTCAGCAGCGAGGAATTGTTGCTGGGCCTGGGTTTCTACGCCTTCGGCAATGACGGTGAATTGCATGCTGCGACCGAGGGCAATGATGGCCCTGACAATCGCTGCGTCGTGGGGGTCGTCGGGCAGGCCGCGGACGAACGACTGGTCGATCTTGAGGATGTCCAGCGGCAGGCGCTTGAGGTAACTGAGCGAAGAATAGCCGGTGCCGAAGTCGTCGATTGCCAGTTGCACGCCAAGGTGTTTGAGCTGGTGGAGCACGGCCAGCGCCTCTTCGGCCTGACTCATGATGAAATTCTCGGTAATTTCCAGTTGCAGTAAATCCGGCATCAGCCGGTTTTCCTTGAGCAGTTGTTCGATGCGTCCGAGCAGGTTTGGCTGGCGCAGTTGTGCGCCGGCGAGGTTCACCGAGAGCGGCCCGAGGCTGTCGTAGACCTGGTTCCATTCGAACATTTGCCGGCACGCGGTCTCCAGCACCCAATCGCCGATCTGCAGGATCATGCCGTTCTCTTCGGCAAGCGGAATGAAGTGCTCCGGCGGCACGTCGCCAAAGGTCGGGTGCCGCCAGCGGATCAGCGCTTCGGCACCGACCAGACGATGGTCGTCGAGGCTGATCTTCGGTTGGTAGTAGAGAAACAGTTCGTCGCGCTCGATGGCGCGGCGCAGTTCATGCTCCAGTGCCACGCGCTCGATGGCCTGGGCGGTGAGGTCGCGGGTGTAGCTCTCGACGCGGTTACGGCCCTTGGCTTTGGAGCGGTACATTGCCGCGTCAGCGTTTTTCACCAGAGTAGCGACGTCGCAACCGTCGCGCGGGTAGAGGCTGGTGCCAATGCTGGCGCTGATGAAAAACTCGTGTTCGCCGGCCTGGAAGGGCGCACCGAAGCAGTTGAGCAGCTTGGTGGCGATATTGTCGGCATCACTGGCCTGTTGCAGGCCTGGCAAGAGGATGATGAATTCATCGCCGCCCAACCGCGCCACCGTGTCGATATCGCGCAGTTGCTCCTTGAGACGCACGGCAATGCCCTTGAGCAGCAGGTCGCCAACCGGGTGGCCGAGGCTGTCGTTGATGTGCTTGAAGCGGTCCAGATCGAGGAACAGCACGGCGCCCTGGCCACCGTTTTCCTGCTGATTATTAAGCGCGGTGAGCAAACGACTTTCGAACAGGGTGCGATTGGGCAGGCCGGTCAGCGGGTCGTGGTGCGCCTGATAATCGAGCTTGGCCTGCGCGTGCTTGAGGCTGGAAATGTCGGCAAACACCGCGACAAAGTGAGTAATGAACTTGTCACGGTTGCGCACGGCGCTGATGGTCAGCCAGCTCGGGTACAACTCGCCGTTTTTACGCCGGTTGGATATTTCGCCCTGCCAGTGACCTTCGTCAGTCAATTGGTGCCACATCGCCGCATAGAAAGCGCTGTCATGCAGGCCGGAGGCAAGCAGGCGCGGGGTATGGCCGAGCGCTTCGCTTTCGCTGTAGCCGGTAATCTCGGTGAAGGCCCGATTGACCGCGCTGATGTGCTGCTGGGTGTCGGTAATCAGTACGCCTTCGGCGGTGCTCTCGAATACGGTCGCTGCCTGTTGCAGTTTTTCCTGCATCAGATGGCGTTCAGTGATGTCGCGGGCGATGGTCAGCATGCAGTCTTCATCACCGATTGGCAGCGGCCGGCTGGAGACTTCGCAGAGACGAATCTGCCCGTCGCTGCGGCGGATATGGCAGGTGAAGTCGCGGACGAAGCCATCGCGGTGCAGCAGGTCGAGCATCTGCTTGCGCTCGTTGAGGTTGACCCAAATCCCTAGGTCCAGCGCCGAACGGTCCACTGACATCGCGCTGTTGAACCCGGTTATGCGGCTGAAACCTTCGTTGACCTCAAGCAGCAGTCCGTCGCTCTGGCGCGACAGCAACAAGCCGTCCGGTGAGGCGTGGAAGGCCTTGGCAAACTTCTCTTCGGAGGTCTGCAGTTGTTGCTGGGTTTCCTTGAGCTGGGTGATGTCACGCACCACGACCACCAGTGCAGGCGTGGTGTCGAGGTCGAAGGGCTCGGCGGAAATCAGGCCGGTGAACAGTTGGCCATTGTTGCGGCGAAAGGGCATTTCCAGGTTGCGGATGCTGCCGGCCTGCAGGCGTTGCAGCAGGCCCGGGCCGACACCGGGAATCCCCCATATATTGAGATTGGTGGCGGTCTGGCCTATGACGTCTGTTGCTTTCAGGCCGATCTGTTCTTCAAACGCCTCGTTCACCTCCAGCAGGCAGCCGTCGGACAAACGGGCGATCACCAGAATATCCGGGCACTGCTGGAACACCGAGGCGAACTTCTGCTCCGACAGCCGCAAGGCTTCTTCGGTGCGCTTGATTTCGCTGATGTCGATCATCAGTCCGCGCATCACCGGTTCGTGGCCGTGTTCGATCAGGCTGACGATGTCGCGCACCCACAGACAGCGGCCATCGGCGGTGATCACCCGGTAGTCTACGATGTGATCGCGGCCTTCGCGCAACGCCTCTTTGCAGTAGCTTTGCGTGCGAGTCAGGTCAGCCGGGTGAATGATGTTGTGCCAGAAGCCCGGAATCAGCCAGTGCGACTGCGGATAACCAAGCAAATCCTCGGCGTGGGGCGACACATAGCTATAGGTGAAGTCGCTCATCCGCGCTTCCCAGGCGATAGCCGACAAGCTCTCGACCAGGCCGCGATAGTGGTACTCGCTGCTGCGCAGTTCCTGCTCGAGGTCAATGCGCCGGGCGATTTCCGAGCTCAGGCGACGATTGATGCGGATGACCACGGCGAGGATCGTCACCAGCAATAACAGCCCTGGCAAACCGTAGATCAGCAGATCCGACCAGAATGTCCGGTGATCGAGGACGTTGCCGACCCAATGCTCCTGAATACTGCTGATTTCATCAGGGCTCATGTCCGCGAGGACTTTGTCGAGAATACCGACGAGCACCTTGTTGTCGCGGGGCACGGCCATGGCCAGTTGATAGCGATAGGGCGTTTCGCCGCTGACGTACAAACCATCAAGCTTGAGCTGGCGCAGGCTCCAGACGCTGGAAGCCAGATCGCCGACTACCGCGTCCACCTCATCAGTGGCCAGCGCCTGCAGCGCCGAACTGACGTTGGGCATGGCAACCAGATTAAAATCGGGGTGATGGGTACGCAGCAGTTCGTGAGGGGCGTAGTTTTCGACCACGGCGATTTTCAGGCCGTACAGGTCATTCAGCTTGCGCGGCTGCGCACCACCAATGTGGGCGAGTATGACAATCGGAAAATCAAGGTAGGGTCGTGTGAACGCCAGGTAGTTCTGCCGCTCAGGTGTGGACATGATCCCCGGCAGCAGGTCGATTTGGCCTTGCTTGACCTGTTCCAGGACAACCGTCCAGCTCACTGGCTCGATGGGCGTCAATTTGATCGCCAGGCGTTCGCGGATCACGTCGATATAGTCGGCCGCCAGCCCTTGATAGCGGTTCTGGTCGTCGCGGTATTCAAAGGGCGGCCACGACGCATCAACACCCAGGCGCAAGTCCGGGTGAGCCGCCAGCCAGCTACGTTCTTCATCGGTCAGAGTCAGCGCGTCAGCCGTTGCGGTCCAGATCATCAGTGACAGCAAAAAAAGCACGGACGCCAGTCTGGGCATAACGCTCTCGTTATGGCTCGGGGATGATTGTTTCGAGTGTAGACGGGGTATGCGGGGGAGGGGCGTCGCGAAGGATTTAATCTGCCATATAAACAAAACCCCCGGCCTGGGCCGGGGGTTCTGGTATCACTCGTCGAGGAAGGAGCGCAGATGCTCGCTTCGCGTCGGGTGGCGCAGCTTGCGCAGCGCCTTGGCTTCGATCTGACGAATCCGCTCACGCGTTACGTCAAACTGTTTGCCCACTTCTTCGAGTGTGTGGTCGGTGTTCATGTCGATACCGAAACGCATGCGCAGTACTTTGGCTTCACGGGCAGTAAGGCCGGACAGCACTTCGCGAGTCGCTTCTTTGAGGCTCTCAACAGTGGCGACATCGATTGGCGACTGCATCGTCGAGTCTTCGATGAAGTCACCCAGATGGGAGTCTTCGTCATCACCGATTGGCGTTTCCATGGAGATCGGCTCTTTAGCGATCTTCAATACCTTGCGGATCTTGTCCTCAGGCATTTCCATGCGTTCGCCCAGCTCTTCCGGGGTCGGTTCGCGACCCATTTCCTGCAACATCTGCCGGGAAATACGGTTGAGCTTGTTGATCGTCTCGATCATGTGCACCGGAATACGGATGGTGCGGGCCTGGTCGGCGATCGAGCGAGTGATCGCCTGACGAATCCACCAGGTTGCATAGGTCGAGAACTTGTAACCACGACGGTATTCGAACTTGTCCACCGCCTTCATCAGGCCGATGTTGCCTTCCTGGATCAGATCAAGGAATTGCAGGCCGCGGTTGGTGTATTTCTTGGCAATCGAGATCACCAGACGCAGGTTGGCTTCAACCATTTCTTTCTTCGCGCGGCGGGCCTTGGCCTCACCGATCGACATGCGACGGTTGATGTCCTTGATTTCAGCGATGGTCAGACCGGTCTCGGTTTCCAGCGCGATCAGTTTCTGCTGGCAACGGAGGATGTCCGGCTGAACGCGACCAATGGCTTCGGCGTACTTGCTCTTGCCTTTGGCCAGGGCGTCGGACCAGCTTTCGTCGACTTCGTTGCCCGGGAACTGACGCAGGAAATCGGCGCGTGGCATGCGTGCATCACGCACGCACAGCTGCATGATCGCGCGCTCTTGCTGACGCAGACGATCCAGAGCACTGCGAACACGCTCGACCAGGCCTTCGAATTGCTTCGGCACCAGTTTGATCGGCATGAACAGCTCGGCCAGTGCGAGCAACTCGGCAATCGCTGCCTTGTTGTTGCGACCGTGCTTTTTCAGCGCCTTGCGAGTGATTTCCATCTGATCAGCCACGGCGCCAAAGCGCTGGGCAGCGATGACGGGGTCCGGACCGCTTTCGGCTTCTTCTTCGTCATCGGAAGATTCGGCGTCATCGTCGTCGGTGTCGTCGTCGGCTTTCGCGGCTTTCGCATCGATTGGCGGCGGCACTTCTGCCGCAGGCGGTGCAATGCCGTCGTCCGGGTCGATATAACCGCTCAGAACGTCGGACAGGCGACCACCTTCGGTGGTGACACGAGTGTACTCGGAGAGAATGTGGTCAACCGTGCCAGGGAAGTGCGCAATTGCGCTCATCACTTCACGGATGCCTTCTTCGATCCGCTTGGCGATTTCGATTTCGCCTTCACGAGTCAGAAGCTCGACCGTACCCATTTCACGCATGTACATGCGCACCGGGTCAGTGGTGCGACCGATGTCGGTCTCCACCGCCGCCAACGCAGCGGCTGCTTCTTCCGCAGCGGCCTCGTCGGTATCGGCGTCGGCCAACATAAGGGCGTCCGCATCCGGAGCACTCTCGTGTACGGGGATCCCCATGTCGTTAATCATGCGGATGATGTCTTCCACCTGCTCTGGATCTGAAATATCCTCGGGCAGGTGGTCGTTGACCTCGGCGTAAGTCAGATACTTCTGCTCACGACCCAGTTTGATCAACTCAATAATACGAGACTGCTGTTGCGCTTTTCCGGACATAACACCCTATCCACTGAAGGTCTTGGCGGGCAAAAAACAAGCCGAGGATTATACCTGAGCTATGACCTCACGCGCCAGTTGAGGTCGGGTTTGATGCGGAAACATTGCGACTTAGAAGGTCGCGCAGTTGATTTTTCTCTTCGATGCTCAGTTCGCTTTGACGGGCTTTCCTGAGTAACTGTTCAAGATTTCGCTCGCGTTGGCGGGCTGACAAGCTAGTAATGGTGTCGAAAAACTGTTGTTCAAGGTTATCTCCGTCAATCAGCCACTCCTTTTCCGCCAGCGCCTTCAGCAAGCGACCCTGTTCAGTGCCGTGCCATCGCGCGATCAACTGAAACGAGTTTAGCTTGGGATTCTTCTGTACGGCTTCGAGCAGGGCCACGAGTAGCTGGGCATTGGTCTGATTCTCGTCGGCAATGTGCCCGGCGTCCTCGACGCGCTCGGCCAGTTGCGGGTGGTGGAGCAGTGTGCGCAGGGCGGTCAGGGTCGGTGATTCGACGCCAATCGGTGTGCGCGGACGTTGCTGATCACGCTCGCCCCCGCGTTTGCCGTTCTTGTCCCACGGCTTCTTGTCCCACTTCTTGCCGCCTGCGCCGGGTTTCTTTGGCGTCCACTCCTGCTGCGGCACATACATGTCCTGTGCCTGCGGCTGATGGTAGTCGCTGTAGTCCGGCATTGCGTCGTAATCGATGCCCGGATCATAGGCGGGCGGCGCTTCCTGCGGCGCGCTTTGCGCCAGCTGGCTGACGGTCTCGCTGCTCAGTCCGGTGATTTCGGTCAGGCGCTGACGCATCAGGATGCGCAGGTTGGCCCCCGGCACCTTATCGATCAGCGGTGCGGCGAGGGTGGCCATGTGCGCCTTGCCTTCGAGCGAGCGCGGGTCTGATTCTTCGGTCAATTGCTGGAAGAAATAATCCGCCAGTGGCTGCGCATGCTGATTGATTCGTGCCTTGAAGGCGTCGGTGCCTTCGGTGCGGATCAAGGTGTCCGGGTCTTCGCCTTCGGGCAGAAACAAAAAGCGCGCGCGGCGTCCGTCCTGCAGGCACGGAAGTGTTGCTTCCAGTGCGCGCCAAGCGGCATTGCGGCCAGCCTGGTCGCCGTCGAAGCAGAACAGTACGTTCGGCACGACACGGAACAGGCGCTTCAAATGCTCTTCACTGGTCGCCGTGCCCAGCGTCGCGACGGCATTCTTCAGACCTTGCTGGGCGAGGGCGATGACGTCCATATAGCCCTCGACGACGATGATTTCGTCGAGGTTGCGGTTGTTCTTGCGTGCTTCATAGAGGCCGTAGAGTTCCTGGCCTTTATGGAATACCGGGGTTTCCGGTGAGTTCAGGTATTTCGGCTTGTCGTCGCCGAGTACGCGACCGCCGAATGCGATGATCCGGCCGCGAGTGTCGCGGATCGGGAACATCACGCGATCACGGAAGCGGTCATAGCGTTTGCCGGTTTCGGCGTTCTCGATCAGCAGTCCGGCGTCGATCATGGCTTTTTGCTGAAGCGTATCGCTGCTCAGGTGCTTGAACAGATTGTCCCAGCCCGGCGGTGCGAAACCGAGGCCGAAGTCCCGGGCTATCTCGCCGGTCAGGCCACGGCCCTTGAGGTAATCCACGGCAGCCTTGCGGGCGGGATGGCTCTTGAGGGCCTGCTTGTAAAAGTCAGCGGCGGCGGTGAGCAGCGGGTAAAGCGGCGAATCGGTCGGTTGCCGTGGCTTGCGCTCGCGGCCGCTTTCTTCGCGGGGGATTTCCATGCCGGCCGCTTTGGCCAGATCTTCGACAGCCTGGGGGAAGTCCAGGTTGTCGTGATCCATGAGAAAGCCGAGGGCATTACCGCCGGCGCCGCAGCCGAAGCAGTAATAGAACTGCTTGTCGGGGCTGACGCTGAACGACGGGGTTTTCTCTTTGTGAAACGGGCAACAGGCGGTGTAGTTCTTGCCGGCCTTCTTCAATTGCACGCGCGAGCTGACCACGTCGACGATGTCGGTGCGGTTCAGCAGGTCGTCAATGAAGCTCTGGGGAATCAGCCCGGCCATGGCGTTCTCGTCGTCTGCGCTGCAATAGGTCCGATGCGTAAGGCTGTTGGACACGGGTCGTTGTTTGAAGCGCGCAAAAGGTGCGGCTCGACCTGTGTCGTCTGCGTAATCGCTGTCGGGAAGTGTATCTGCCGAAAATCCACTGACGTTAGTACCTATCAGTCTTCGACTATCTGAAAGTGTTGCGCTGAATCCGCTGATGGCCGGTCATGGCCTCGGATAGCTCAATAAAGCGGGCACGCATGCAGGTGCCTTGGGCTGATCGTCGTAAGAGGAATCAGTGGGTGTGCTCGTCAGTAGCCTTGAAAGGCTCGTCAGAAAAGACGTGCACCGCTGGCAAAAAAGCCAGGTCTGACGTGTAAAGCAGATTTGTCTCGGTCGCGTGTGCGGCTTCGACATTGAAGCATCAAGCGTTTTACGCAAATGCCATTAGCCCGGCTGAGGGCCGGGCTTAGGCAAGAAGCTTGCTACGATCGTCTGTGTATTAGTACAGACGAACGGCGCGGCGCTGTTCGCGCTGAACTTTCTTGGCGTGACGCTTAACAGCGGCTGCTGCTTTGCGCTTACGCTCAGAAGTTGGCTTCTCGTAAAATTCGCGGCTACGAACTTCAGCCAGTACACCGGCTTTTTCGCAGGAGCGCTTGAAACGACGCAGAGCTACGTCGAAGGGTTCGTTCTCTTTAACTTTGACGGCTGGCATCCAGAGCTACCTTCATTCATTACCGGGGTCAACATCCTCGCGGCAAAAGAGCACTTGAAGACGTCGGTTTTTAAGGGTTGCGGATGTTAACCCCTCATCGCTCGGAATGCAAAGCCTCTGATCGAAAACCGCTGGTCGGGGCATCACGTGGCGACTATTATGCGCGCCTTCGAATTCAGCCTAAACAAGGCGCAAACCCATGCTAGTACTGGGATTAGAAACCTCCTGCGACGAAACCGGCGTCGCATTATATGACAGTGAGCGCGGTCTGTTGGCCGACGCGCTGTTCAGTCAGATCGACCTGCACCGTGTCTACGGCGGTGTGGTGCCGGAGCTCGCCTCCCGTGACCACGTCAAACGCATGCTGCCCTTGATTCGTCAGGTGTTGGCCGAGGCGGACTGCGTGCCCACGGAGATCGATGCCATCGCCTACACCGCGGGTCCTGGCCTGGTTGGGGCGTTGCTGGTCGGCGCATCCTGCGCTCAGGCGCTGGCGTTCGCCTGGGGCATTCCGGCGCTCGGCGTGCACCACATGGAAGGGCATTTGCTCGCGCCGATGCTCGAGCCAAAACCGCCGCAATTCCCGTTCGTCGCTTTGTTGGTCTCCGGCGGTCACACCCAGTTGGTTCAGGTCGATGGCATCGGCCAATACAGCCTGCTCGGCGAGACCCTCGACGATGCTGCCGGCGAAGCCTTCGACAAAACCGCGAAGATGATGGGCCTCAATTATCCGGGCGGACCGGAAATCGCCAAACTGGCCGAGAGGGGCGTCGCAGGGCGTTTCACCTTCCCGCGTCCGATGTGTGATCGGCCGGGCCTGGATTTCAGCTTTAGCGGCTTGAAGACCTTCGCCCTCAATACCTGGCAGCAATGTGTCAGCGCCGGGGACGACAGCGAGCAAGCCCGTTGCGACATCGCGCTGGCGTTCCAGCAGGCCGTGGTGGAGACTTTGACCATCAAGTGCAAGCGTGCCTTGAAGCAGGCGGGCATGAAGCGCCTGGTAATTGCTGGCGGCGTCAGCGCCAACAAGGCTTTGCGCGTTTCGCTGGAGAAAATGCTCGGCGACATGAAGGGCGATGTGTTTTATGCCCGTCCGGAGTTCTGCACTGATAACGGCGCGATGATCGCTTTTGCCGGTTGCCAGCGCTTGAAGGCCGGTCAGCACGAAAGTCTGGCGATCAGCGTGCAGGCGCGCTGGCCGATGGAGCAGTTGTCGGCGTTGTGATGAGCGGCGCTCAGGTGCGGTATTTAAAAATGCCGTTCGCGCCCGGCAAACAGGTCGCGTAGATTGCCGCGGTGGCGCCAGACGATCAGCAGCGTAAGCGCGCTCATCGGCAGCAGCGCCTCCGGTTCCTGCCAGGCCAGCAATGGCAGGGTCAGCGGCGTGGCGATCAGCGCAGCCAGCGAGCTGGTGCGGGTCAGGTAGAACGTCAGCAGCCAGGCGCACACGGCCAGCAGTGCGGCCGGAGGATACAGGCCGAGCAGCATGCCGGCGGCGGTGGCGACACCCTTGCCGCCACGAAAGCGGAAGTACAGTGGGAACAGGTGACCGATCACGGCGCACACGCCGATCCAGGCCTGATCCTGTAGCGAAAGGCCCGCCGCTGCTGCGACAAGCACCGGCACCAGGCCTTTGCACAGATCACCCAGCAGGGTCAGGATCGCCAGTTTGCGACCGGCCAGGCGCAGCATGTTGGTGGCGCCGGCATTACCCGAGCCACTCATTCGCGGGTCCGGATTTCCGGTCAGGCGGCTGAGCAAAATGGCGAAGGACAGCGAGCCGAGCAGGTAGGCGAAAGTCGCCAGTAACCAAAACATGCTAACTATTCCGGGCGAGGACGCCCTGATTCTAACGGCGCATCGCGCCCTTGTCGTGCAGCGGAGAGAAGTGCTTGGACAGAGTGTTTATCGAGGGCCTGGAAGTCGATACCGTCATCGGTGCCTACGACTGGGAGCGCGGCATCCGACAGTGCCTGCGCCTTGATCTGAGCTTCGCCTGGGACAACCGCCCGGCCGCCGCCGGTGATGACCTGACCCTGGCGCTCGACTATGCCAGTGTTTCCACGCGGATCATGGCGTTTGCCGAGCAGGCGCAGTTCCAGTTGGTCGAGACCTTTGCCGAGCGTCTCGTCGAAGTGCTGATGAGCGAATTCAACATCACCTGGGTGCGCCTGAAGCTGACCAAGCCCGGCGCGGTTCCGGCTGCCAAGGGCGGTGTCGGTGTGGAGATCGAGCGCGGATGTCGCTGACTCAGGTCTACCTCGGGCTCGGTAGCAATATCGAGCGCGAAACTCATTTGCGTGCCGGTCTTGAAGCGCTGGCCGCATTTCTGGTGGATATCCGTTGCTCGGCGGTGTTCGAAAGCCAGCCAGTAGGGATCAAGAGCGGCCCGTTCTTCAACTTCGTGGTGTCGGCGTATACCGACCTGCCGTTGATGGAACTGGATCGTCGCTTGAAGTTCATCGAGGCGGATAACGGCCGCTACGCCCCGGATCGCAAGGGTTTGCCGCTGGATATCGATGTGCTGCTGTATGGCGATCTTGTGGGGAATTTCGACGGGTTGGTATTGCCGCGAGCGGAAATTCTGAAAAATGCTTTCGTGCTGTGGCCGCTGTCGTTGATTGCTCCGGATCGGGTGCATCCGGGGGTGGGCAAGAGCTTTGCGATGTTGTGGGCTGAGGCTCAGATTGATCAGGTGTTGGCGCCGGTGGAGTTCGAGTGGCGGGGGGAGCAATTAACCCCTGCAGATTTGCGTTGATCTGACTTACGTTTTCGCGAGCAGGCTCGCTCTCACATTGGATCGAGGTCTCCTGTGGGAGCGAGCCTGCTCGCAAAGCTTTTTATCAGGCTGTCGCCGCCTCTTTGTAGGCTTTCAACGCCTTTAGTCGTTCCCGCTTCAGCGCTTCGCCCAGTTCCGGGCCTTTGAATCCCTTCTCCAGCAACGGCTGCACCGCCACCGCTCGCGCAGCGTTCGCCGCTGCGCGCAAATAATCCGCCTGTGGATAACTGCGCTGCTCCAGGCCCTTGCGGCCACGGGCGTCCATCTCGCACGCGGCGATAAACTCTTCGAAACGCTGCGGTCGGCGGTACACATCGAAGCTCTGTAGCAATTCCAGCAACGTCGAAGCCTTCAACTCCAGGGCGCGGTGCCCGTGGGTGTGAAACTTGCCAACGAGCAAGGCCAGTTCCTGGCAATCCTTCGGCGCCTTGAAGCGCTCGTTGACCGCTTTGATCAGCTTCAGCCCGGTGCGCTCATGAGCGATATGCCGGGGCCATTCTTCTTCCGGCGTCAGGCCTTTGCCCAAGTCGTGCAGCAGGCAGGCCCAGCGCACCGTCAGTGGTTGTTTGTGCAAGGCTGATTGCTCCAGCACGCTCAGGGTGTGCAGGCCTGTGTCGATTTCCGGGTGATGGGTCTCTGGCTGCGGCACGCCGAACAAGGCGTCGACTTCCGGCATTAGCTCTTTGAGTGCGCCACAGTCGCGCAAGACCTGGATGAACACCTGTGGATGGTCTTCCATCAGTGCCCGGGAAATCTCCTTCCAGCTGCGCTCGGCAGTCAGCGCCTGCAGTTCGCCGGACTCACTGAGCTGACGCATCAATTCCATGGTCTCGTCGGCGACCGTGAAGCCCAGTCCCGCGTAACGCGCAGCAAACCGGGCAACGCGCAGCACTCGCAGCGGATCTTCGGCGAACGCCGGGGAAACATGGCGAAGGATTCGTGCCTCGAGGTCGCGCTGGCCATGGTACGGATCGGTCACGTTGAGCTGATCGTCCTCGGCCATGGCGTTGATCGTCAGGTCGCGGCGAATCAGGTCTTCTTCAAGCGTGACTTCCGGACTCGCGTAGAACGTGAAACCGCCGTAACCGCGACCGCTTTTGCGTTCGGTACGGGCGAGTGCGTATTCCTCACCGCTTTTGGGGTGAAGAAACACCGGGAAATCCGCGCCGACCGGGCGAAACCCCTGGGCGAGCATTTCTTCAGTGGTGGCGCCCACCACGACCCGGTCGACATCGGTAACCGGTAATCCCAACAAGCGATCACGTACTGCGCCGCCAACCTTGTAAATCTGCATAAAAACCTCCGTCAGTCCGACAGGATAACCCTTGCGTCAGACTTTCGGAGGCCGGAACCGGATCAAAGATGAATCACGGCCAGATCGAGCCGGCCGTAATCGCCTTCGCTGTGTTCACTGCGTGGTGGAACGTGATGGGTTTTCATGATCTGGTCGCCTTGCAGGGTTTCCAGATGAATGTCGAAGCCCCACAGGCGATGCAGATGTTTGAGCACTTCTTCGGTGGAGTCGCCCAGTGGTTTGCGGTCGTGTTGTTGATGGCGCAGGGTCAGCGAACGGTCGCCACGCCGATCAATGCTGTAGATCTGCACGTTGGGTTCGCGGTTGCCGAGGTTGTACTGCGCGGCCAAGGTCTCGCGGATGATCCGGTAGCCGGGTTCGTCGTGAATCGCGGGCACCAACAAGTCGTCCTTCTGATCGTCATCCATGATGCTGAACAGTTTCAGGTCGCGGATCACTTTGGGCGACAGGTACTGAAGGATGAAGCTCTCATCCTTGAAGCTGCTCATGGCGAACTTGATGGTCGACAGCCAGTCGCTCCCGGCAATTTCCGGGAACCAGTGACGATCTTCCTCGGTAGGCTCTTCGCACATGCGCCGGATATCGCGGTACATGGCAAAGCCCAGTGCATAGGGGTTGATGCCGCTGTAATAAGGACTGTCGAAGCCCGGCTGGAACACCACGCTGGTGTGCGAGGTCAGGAACTCCATCATGAAACCGTCGGTGACCAGGCCTTCGTCGTACAGGTCGTTCATCAGCGTGTAATGCCAGAACGTGGCCCAGCCTTCGTTCATTACCTGGGTCTGCCGTTGTGGATAAAAGTACTGGGCGATCTTGCGCACGATCCGCACAATCTCGCGCTGCCACGGCTCCAGCAGCGGCGCATGTTTCTCGATGAAGTACAGGATGTTCTCCTGCGGCTCGGCCGGGAATCGCGCGTTGTCCTTGTCGCTGTATTTGTCCGCGCCCTTGGGAATGGTGCGCCACAGATCATTGATCTGCTTCTGCATGTGTTCTTCGCGATCCTTTTGCCGACGCCGTTCCTCTTCGGCGGAAATCGGATACGGACGCTTGTAGCGGTCGACGCCGTAATTCATCAACGCATGGCAGGAGTCGAGCAGATCTTCCACCGCATCAATGCCATGACGCTCCTCGCACTGCATGATGTACTGCTTGGCGAACACCAGGTAATCAATGATCGAACTGGCGTCCGTCCAGGTGCGGAACAGGTAATTGCCCTTGAAGAAGCTGTTGTGGCCGTAGCACGCGTGCGCCACCACCAGCGCCTGCATGCAGATGGTGTTTTCTTCCATCAGATAGGCGATGCACGGATCGGAGTTGATCACTATTTCGTAGGCCAGGCCCATCTGCCCACGGCTGTAGGATTTTTCAGTGCTGAGGAAGTGTTTGCCGTAGGACCAGTGGTGGTAACCCAGCGGCATGCCCACCGAGGCATAGGCGTCCATCATCTGTTCGGCAGTGATCACTTCGATCTGGTTGGGGTAGGTGTCCAGCGCATAGCGGGCCGCGATCCGGGCGATTTCGCGGTCATAGGTCTGGATCAGCTCGAACGTCCATTCGGAGCCGGTGGAAATGGGTTGGCGCTTCTGCTCTTTGGCGGTCATGTCACTAACCTGCGCTGGAAGAGTTCACGGAAGACCGGATAGATATCCCCGGCCGAGACCAGTTGCTGCTGGGCAAAAGTGTCAGAAAAGGCTTCGGCGATGCGTTCGTACTCATACCACAAGGCCTGATGTTCACGCGGGGTGATCTCCACGTAAGTGTAGTACTGCACAAACGGCATGATCTGGTTGATCAGAATGTCGCGGCAGATTGGCGAGTCGTCGTTCCAGTTGTCACCATCGGAAGCCTGAGCCGCGTAGATGTTCCACTCGTTGCTCGGATAGCGCTCGGCCATGATTTCCTGCATCAGCTTCAGTGCACTGGAAACGATGGTGCCGCCGGTTTCCCGCGAGTAGAAAAACTCCTCTTCGTCGACTTCTCGGGCGCTGGTGTGGTGGCGGATGAACACCACGTCGATCTTGTCGTAGTTCCGTTTCAGGAACAGGTACAAGAGGATGAAAAAGCGCTTGGCGATGTCCTTGGTCGCCTGGGTCATGGAGCCGGACACGTCCATCAGGCAGAACATGACCGCTTTCGAGCTGGGGTTCGGTTGCTTGATCAGCAGGTTGTATTTGAGGTCGAAGGTGTCGAGAAACGGTACGCGATGGATGCGCGCACTGAGTTTTTCGACTTCTGCCTCGAGTTCCTGAATATCGCCGAAGTTGTCCGGCTCTTCGCGTCTTAGTCGCTCAAGTTCTGCTTTGACTTCGCGCAGTTTCGCGCGGCTGCTGCCGGACAGGGCGATGCGCCGCGCGTGCGCTGAGCGCAGGGTACGGATGATATTGATGCGCGAAGGGTTGCCTTCGTTGCTGATCCCGGCGCGCACGGTTTTAAAGGTGTCGGTGCCGCTGAGGTTGCGTTTGACCAGGTTGGGCAGTTCGAGGTCTTCGAACATGAATTCGAGGAACTCTTCCTGGGTGATCTGGAAGACGAACTCGTCCATGCCCTCGCCGGAGTTGCCGGCCTTGCCCGGTCCGCGTCCGCCGCCACCGCCCGGCGGGCGGGCGATATGTTCGCCGGCAGTGAATTCCTTGTTGCCGGGGTGAACCACGGTCTGCTTGCCGCCGCGGCCGTGGTGAAGCACCGGTTCGTCAATGTCGCGACCGGGAATACTGATCTGCTCGCCGTGCTCCATATCGGTAATGGAGCGCCGGCTGACCGCCTCTTCGACAGCCTTCTTGATGTGGTCACGGTAACGCCGCAGAAAACGCTGGCGGTTCACCGTGCTCTTGTTCTTGCCATTGAGACGTCGGTCGATCACATAACTCATAGGAAGCCCTCCGGGCAGCTTCAAGTTGTGAACTTCAAGCTGCAAGTAAAAGCAGGTTCCCGGGCATCAGTGGGTTACGCGCTTTGTTCTTGCAGCTTGTAGCTAGAAGCTTGCAGCTGCTTCACTGCGACTTCCGTACCCGCAGGTACCATTCGGAAAGAAGCCGTACCTGTTTGTCGGTGTAGCCGCGCTCGACCATACGAGTGACGAAGTCGTTGTGCTTCTGTTGATCCTCCTTGCTGGCCTTGGCGTTGAAACTGATGACTGGCAGCAGGTCTTCGGTGTTCGAGAACATTTTCTTCTCGATGACCACCCGCAGTTTTTCGTAGCTGAGCCAGGTCGGATTCTTGCCGTTGTTGTTGGCCCGGGCGCGCAGGACGAAGTTGACGATTTCGTTGCGGAAATCCTTCGGATTGCTGATGCCCGCCGGTTTTTCGATTTTTTCCAGTTCTTCGTTCAGCGCAACGCGGTTCAGGATCTCGCCGGTTTCCGGATCGCGGTATTCCTGATCCTGAATCCAGAAGTCCGCGTACAGCACGTAGCGGTCGAAGATGTTCTGACCGTACTCGCTGTAAGACTCGAGGTAGGCCGTCTGGATCTCCTTGCCGATGAATTCGATATAACGCGGTGCCAGGTATTCTTTCAGGTAGCGCAGGTAGCGCTCGCGGGTTTCGGCCTGGAACTGTTCCTGTTCGATCTGCTGTTCCAGCACATAGAGCAGGTGCACCGGGTTGGCGGCGATCTCATGGGGGTCGAAGTTGAAGACCTTGGACAGGATCTTGAACGCGAAGCGGGTCGATAGACCGTTCATGCCCTCGTCGACCCCTGCCGAGTCGCGGTATTCCTGGATCGACTTGGCCTTGGGATCGGTGTCCTTGAGGTTCTCGCCGTCGTAGACGCGCATCTTCGAATAGATGTTGGAGTTTTCCGGCTCCTTGAGGCGTGACAGCACGGTGAACTGCGCGAGCATCTTCAGCGTGTCCGGCGCGCAATGGGCCTTGGCCAGGGAGCTGTTGAACAGCAATTTGTCGTAGATCTTCACTTCATCGCTGACGCGCAGGCAGTACGGCACTTTGACGATGTAGATCCGGTCGATGAACGCTTCGTTGTTCTTGTTGTTGCGGAAGGTATGCCACTCCGATTCGTTGGAGTGAGCGAGCAGGATGCCGGTGAACGGTATCGCGCCGAGGCCTTCGGTACTGTTGTAGTTGCCTTCCTGGGTGGCGGTCAGCAAAGGGTGCAGCACCTTGATCGGTGCCTTGAACATTTCGACGAATTCCATCAGGCCCTGGTTTGCACGGCACAGCGCACCGGAGTAGCTGTAGGCATCGGCGTCGTTCTGTGGATATTCCTCGAGTTTGCGAATATCGACCTTGCCCACCAGCGCCGAGATGTCCTGGTTGTTCTCGTCACCTGGCTCGGTCTTGGCCACGGCGATCTGATTGAGGATCGACGGGTACAGCTTGACCACGCGGAACTGGCTGATGTCGCCGCCGAATTCGGCCAGGCGTTTGGTCGCCCACGGCGACATGATGGTGTTCAGGTAGCGCCGTGGAATGCCGAAGTCTTCTTCGAGGATCGCACCATCTTCAGTGGCGTTGAACAGACCCAGCGGCGACTCGAATACGGGAGAGCCCTTGATCGCGTAGAAGGGCACTTTTTCAATCAGCTGTTTCAGCTTCTCGGCCAGGGATGATTTACCACCGCCTACAGGACCGAGCAAATAAAGGATCTGCTTCTTCTCTTCCAGGCCCTGGGCGGCGTGGCGGAAATACGAAACGATCTGGTCGATGCATTCTTCCATCCCGTGGAAGTCTTCAAAGGCCGGATAGCGACGGATAACCTTGTTGGAGAAGATGCGTGACAGCCTCGAGTTGGTCGAGGTGTCGAGCAGCTCTGGCTCACCGATTGCCAGCAATAGACGCTCGGCGGCGGAAACGTAGGCACTGCGGTCCTTCTTGCACAGCTCCAGGTACTCTTGCAGCGAGAATTCTTCCTGGCGTGTGGACTCGAAGCGTTGTTGGAAGTGGCTAAAGATACTCATGACGTCACCTCGCTCGATACGTGGAGCCGACGCCGGATCACTCAGTCGATGCTGGCAAGCAACCGCACTGGTCGCTTGTTTACCCCCCAGAACACTTTCGCGGTCAATAACCTTGAAAGTCACTCCCGATGACCCGTGCGCCGGTGTACCGGCTCTCCCCTGTTTTGGATGGCCTGGGCTTAAGGATAGTTGGGAATTCAGGAGGTAAAGGCGAGATACGTAATTAGTTGTGGCAGACCGTTCGTCTGCCACCGCGCCGGCCCACGGAAGCCGGGGCCTGCGGGTTACAAAAAAATTATTCGGGGGTGCCTTGCGCCGTTTCCGAAGGATAAATTGTTCTCCAGAGCTCGAATCCGCCGTCCATGCTGTAGACGTCGGAGAAGCCTTGGCCGACCAGATAAGCCGCAGCCCCTTGGCTGGAATTGCCGTGGTAGCAGACGACGACGGTCGGTGCATCGAGGTCGGCGCCTTGAATGAAGGCGTGCAGCGAATGGTTGTCCAGATGCTTCGAGCCGCTGATGTGCAGCGCCGCAAAAGTGGCAGGGTCGCGGACGTCGACCACCACGGCACCTTGCTCGCGCAGGGCCTGGGCCTGTTCCGGGGGGATTCGTTTGAATTCGCTCATGGCGGTTTCCTGTTGCTCGGCTGAAAGCGCAGTCTAACGCGGCGCGCTGACTGGCGAAGTTTCGGGGATAAGTGGTGCGACGGTTGGCGCGAGTCCGCCGTGTTCATCGCATTTGCATGACACACGCTCGCCGCTGTCGACGTTCATCAGGGTCAGGCTGCCGCCCCAGACACAACCGGTGTCCAGCGCAGAAATGCCTGGTTCGTGGACGTCGCCTTCCAGCGCGGCCCAGTGACCGAAGATGATGCGCAGGCCTTTGGTCTTGCGCTCCTTGTGCTGAAACCACGGTTTGTAGCCGGGCGGGGCAGTTTCGAGGCCTTCCTTGCTCTTGAGGTCGAGTTTGCCTTCTGCGGTGCAGAAGCGCATGCGCGTGAAATAGTTGGTGATCACACGAAGGCGGGCCACGCCTTTGAGGTCGTTGTCCCATTTCGCTGGTTCGTTGCCATACATGCCGTCGAGGTAGGCGAGCAGCATGTTGTCGTCTCGCAGGGCCGTCTGGACTTCATCAGCGCACTTCAAGGCGCGGCGTAACGACCACTGCGGTGGGATGCCTGCGTGGACCATGGCGACATCCCGCTGCTCGTCGTAGTGCATGAGCTTTTGCTGACGCACCCATTCCAGTAGTTCGGCGCTGTCCGGTGCTTCGAGAATCTCGCGCAGGGTATCGGACTTCTTCAAACGCTCGATGTTTTTTGCCGCTGCCAGCAGGTGCAGGTCGTGATTGCCGAGTACGCAGACCAGCGATTCGCGCATGCCATAAAGAAAGCGCAGGGTTTCCAGCGACTGCGGGCCACGGTTGACCAGATCACCGACCAGCCACAGACGATCGAGCTTGGTGTCGAACGCTACTTGCTTGAGCAGGCACTTGAGCGGTTCGAGGCAGCCTTGCAGGTCGCCGACGGCATACGTCGTCATCAGTGCAAGGCTCCAGGCACGGCGAGGCGGAAAGGTTTGATGATGGCGTCGAAATGCTTGCCGTCGTCGGCAACCATTTCGTAGGTGCCCTGCATGGTGCCGACCTTGGTGGTCATCACCGTGCCGCTGCTGTAGGTGTGACTTTGGCCGGCGTCGATCAAAGGTTGCTGGCCGACGACGCCGGCGCCGCGCACTTCTTCGACATGGCCGTCGCCATCGGTGATCACCCAATGCCGCGACATCAGGCGTGCGGGCTGTTCGCCATTGTTCTGCACGGTGATGGTGTAGGCGAAGGCGAAGCGGTCGTGCTCGGGTTGCGATTGGTCTGCCAGATAGTGGGTAACGACACTGACATCGACCTGGTAACGGGAATCGGACATGCAAAAGGCCTTAAACGGAGCGGAACGCGGGGCGTAGCTGATGGGGAATCAGTCTAGGCAAGTATCGGGCAGTAAACCAGAGTGGCGTCCTGCCCGATAGCGTTCATCGCCGCTCAGTCGGCGGCGGGGGCGGTGGGGACTTGAACGGCGAGCTGATCGGCCAGGCGGACGAACGCAGCCAGATCCAGTTGCTCCGGACGCAAGCTGCCATCGACGCCGGCGGCTTCGATCTCGGCGTTGCTGAGCAATTGCTTGAGGGTGTTGCGCAGGGTCTTGCGGCGCTGATTGAAGGCTTCGCGAACCACGCGCTCGAGCAGGCGATGATCCTTGGCCGGATGCGGCAATACCGCGTGCGGCACCAGGCGAACAATGGCCGAATCGACTTTCGGTGGCGGGTTGAACGCGCCCGGGCCGACATTGAACAGGTGTTCCACACGGCAGTGGTACTGAACCATGATCGACAGACGACCCCAGTCACCGCCACCCGGGCCGGCCGCCAGACGCTCGACCACTTCTTTCTGCAGCATGAAGTGCATGTCGCGAATGATGCCGGCGTTGTTCAGCAGATGAAAAATCAGCGGCGTCGAGATGTTGTAAGGCAGGTTGCCGACCACGCGCAGGCTGTTCGGCGCGGCGTTGAGCGTGTTGAAGTCGAACTTCAGCGCATCACCCTGGTGCAGGTTGAAGTTGCTCTTGTCGGCGAACTGCTGGTTAAGGATCGGGATCAGGTCCTTGTCGAGTTCCACCACGTCGAGTTGCGCTCCGCTGCTCAGCAGGCCGGCGGTCAATGCGCCCTGGCCCGGACCGATTTCCAGCAGACGGTCTTCGCCCTTGGCATGGATGGAGCGCAGGATACGGTCGATAACGCCGGCATCGTGCAGGAAGTTCTGGCCAAAGCGTTTGCGCGCCTTGTGTTGGTATTGCTCGGTCATAAACGGGTCTCGGCCATCCGGTAGGCGGTTTCCAGGGCGACTTGCAGGCTGCCGGTGTCGATCTTGCCGCTGCCGGCCAGATCCAGGGCGGTGCCGTGATCAACCGAGGTGCGGATGATCGGCAGGCCCAGGGTGACGTTGACGGCAGCGCCGAAGCCTTTGTACTTGAGCACGGGCAGGCCCTGGTCATGGTACATCGCCAGCACTGCGTCGCAGTGCTCCAGATATTTGGGGGTAAACAGAGTGTCGGCAGGCAGCGGGCCACGAAGGTCCATGCCCTCGCCGCGCAAGCGCTCTAGTGTCGGTTCAATGATGTCGATTTCTTCATGGCCCAGGTGTCCGCCTTCACCGGCGTGCGGGTTGAGCCCGCACACCAGGATGCGGGGCCGGGCAATGCCGAATTTGTTCTGCAGGTCGGCGTGCAGAATCCGCGTGACCCGCTCCAGCCGCTCGGGCGTGATCGCATCGGCAATCTCGCGCAGCGGCAGGTGAGTGGTAACCAGCGCCACGCGCAAACCGCGTGTGGCGAGCATCATCACCACTTGCGCGGTGTGGGTCAGGTCGGCGAGAAACTCCGTGTGCCCGGAGAATGCGATGCCTGATTCGTTGATCACGCCCTTGTGCACCGGGGCGGTGATCATTCCGGCGAAGTCGCCATTCAGGCAGCCGTTGCCGGCACGGGTCAGGGTTTCGAGGACGAAAGCGGCATTGGCCTTGTTCAATTGCCCGGCAACCACGGCGGCGCTGAGCGGGGTATCCCAGACGTACAGGCTGCCTGCGGGTGCGGGGGCGTCCGGCCAGTGATCCGGGCCGACGTCCAGCAGGTTGACGGCCAGCCCCAGCTGCGCGGCCCGCTCTATGAGCAGGTCGCGGCTGGTGATGGCAATCAGGGGGTGTGGCTGGGCTTGCGAGGCGAGCAGCAGGCACAGGTCGGGACCGATGCCGGCTGGTTCGCCGGGGGTCAGCGCGAAACGCCGGGGTTTCACTGCGCTGCCTGGTCTGCACCAGGAAGTTTGATCTCTACGTAAGCTTCGTCACGGATCTGACGCAGCCAGGTTTGCAGCTCTTCATCGTATTTGCGGTTGCGCAGTACGGTCATGGCTTGCTGCTCGCGGGCCTGTTCGGTGCTGTCGGTGGCGCGACGGCCAAGGACTTCGAGAACGTGCCAGCCGTATTGGGTCTGGAATGGCTTGGACAGCTGACCTTGCGGGGTCTTGGCCATCACTTCGCGGAATTCCGGTACCAGTGCGTTCGGATCGATCCAGTTCAGATCGCCGCCGTTGAGGGCCGAACCCGGGTCTTCGGAGTAGTTTTTCGCCAAAGTGGCGAAATCTTCACCGGCCAGGATGCGTTCGTACAGGGATTCAACCAGGGCCTTGGTCTTGGCTTCGTCGCGAATCGGGCTCGGCTTGACCAGGATGTGGCGAACATGCACTTCGTCGCGCATCTGCGCTTCGCCGCCGCGCTTGGCCAGCAGCTTGAGGATGATGAAACCACCCGGGGTGCGTGCAGGCTGAGTGATATCGCCAACGGCCATGCTGCTCAACTCGCGGTCGAATGGCGGTGGCAGTTGAGCGGCTTTACGCCAGCCCATGTCGCCGCCTTCCAGAGCGTTGTCGCTGCCGGATTTGGCCACGGCCATCTGACCGAAGTCAGCGCCTTGCTTGAGTTGCTGGTAAACCTCCATCGCCTGGCGTGCGGCAGCCTGAATCGCTTCAGAGTTGGCGCTTTCCGGGGTCGGAATCAGGATGTTGGCCAGGTGCAGTTCTTCGGACAGTTGCATCTTGCCCAGGTCGGAGGCGAGGAAGTTCTTCACTTCCTGCTCGGAGACCTGGATGCGTTCTGCCACGCGGCGCTGACGGACACGGCTGATGATCATTTCGCGGCGGATCTGCTCACGAGCGTCATCATAGTTCAGTCCGTCGCGGGCCAGAGCGACCTTGAACTGCTCCGGAGTCATGTTGTTGCGCTGAGCAATGGTACCGACCGCCTGGTTCAGCTCTTCGTCGGTGATGCGGATGCCGGAACGTTCGCCGATCTGCAGTTGCAGGTTCTCGACGATCAGGCGCTCGAGCACCTGTTGATCCAGCACGCCGGCAGGCGGCAAGCCGCCACCACGCTTGGCAATGGTCTGCTGAACTTCATGGACGCGCTGGTCCAGTTGGCTCTGCATGACGACGTCGTTGTCGACGATCGCTACCACTTTATCGATGGACTGTACTGCGGCGTTGGCCGCAGTACCCAGGAACAGCGCGCCCAGCATCAGCGGGCGCAGACAATCAGAAAGCTTGGTCTTCACGTTGACGATAACCTTGGATGCCTTTGTCGAGGAAGCTCTCTACCTTGGCGCCAGTGAGGCCGCCGAGTCCCTTCAGAACAATTTGGAGGAAGACGCCGTGGTCGCCTTTTTCGTTTTCCGGGGCGTTCTGACTGAACTCGTCATAGCTGACCCAGTAACGGTTGATCAGGCGCAGTTTCCAGCAGCAGTTGTCATATTCGAAACCACCGAAGGCTTCCAGCGTGCGGTTGCGGTTGTAGTCGTACTGCCAGCGGCTGATCGCACTCCACTGGGGAACAATTGGCCAGATGACCGAGAAGTCGTGCTGCTCGATCTTGTAGTAGTCCTTCACGTAGTTCGCGTCGCCTGGACGGCCGTAGTCACCATCACCCACCGACCATTTGCCGGTGTTCTGGTCGTAACGAACCTGGTCGTTGCGATAGCGATAGCCGAGGTTGACCACCTTGTTCGGGTTGTCTTCAGGCTGGTAGTGGAACATCGCGCTGCCGGAGCGCGGGCTGCGGCTGTCCGGGTCCCAGTTGTAATCGGCCGTGGTGCGCCAGTCGCGGTTCCAGCGGTATTCGTATTCCAGTGCGTATGGCGAAACGTTGGCGCGGGCATCGTCGCGGTCGGCGAAATTCACGCCAGGCAACTGAACCTTGCGATCCTTGAAGTACAAGGCCTGACCGATGCTGACGCGTTGGCGTTCGAAACCGTCGTCTTCGATCCAGCGGCTGGTAACGCCCAGCGACAGCTTGTTCTCGTCACCGACACGGTCGGCACCGGAGAAGCGGTTGTCGCGGAACAGCGAGGCGTAGTTGAAGGTGTATTCGCTGGTGTCGAACACTGGAATGTCTTTCTGGTCTTCCTCGGGTACATAGAGGTAGAACAGGCGCGGTTCCAGGGTCTGGCGGTAGTTCTTGCCGAAATAGGATGTATTGCGGTCGAAGTACAGGCCGCTGTCGATACTGGCAATCGGTACGCCACGATTTTGCGAGCTGCTGAACGACTCGCCGAGTGCGGACGCATTGTTGCGATTGGTGACCAGATCGTTTTTGCCTTGCCCATCGAGATCAAGATCGTACTGAGTGTACTGATACTTGAGCGAAGGCTTGAGGAACCCGTAAGTCCAGTTCATCGGCAGGCTGACGCCCGGCTTCAGATTCAGACGGTTGCCGTTGGCACGATCCAGGCCGGCGACGTTGGTGTCCAGTCGTCGTTCGACAGTGCCATCTTCATTGGTGAAGTTGCCGGTTTCCAGATCACGGTCGAAGCGAACGATCTCGGTCTCGTAATCGAAATTCAGGCCTTCCGGGTGGTACGGCAGCTGACCATTGAAAGTGATCTGCGGCAGACGACCATACGGCGTGATGTTCGAAACGGTTGCCAACTGGTACTGCTGAGCATTCAGGCGAGCAACGTAGCTGTCACCCCGGTACGTAACCGAGCCCTGCTGATTGACGAAGTCGTCGGATTTCACCCCGATCTGATCAGACTGCAGATCCTGGAAGTAGTACGGATCGCTGATCTTGGTGTAGTCAACTTCGGTCAGCACGCGGGAGTCGAGACCACCCTTGTGCTGCCAGTTGTACATGTAGCGGGTCTTGTCGTAGTCGGTCTGGCCTTTACGCTCGTCGTCCTCGTCGTTCAGGTATGCCGCACCGAACTGGCCTTCGCTGGACTTGGTCAGGTAGCGGAATTCGCCTTCGACCAACATGCCGCGCTTGCTCATGTAGCGCGGGTACAACGTGGCGTCGTAGTTCGGTGCCAGGTTGAAGTAGTACGGTGTGACCAGCATGAAGCCGGTATCGCTGCCGCTGCCGATGGTCGGCGGCAGGAAACCGGACTGGCGACGGTCGTCGATCGGGAAGTAGATGTACGGCGTGTACAGGATCGGGATGTCCTTGACCCGCAGCGTCACGTTGGTCGCGGTACCGAAGCCGGTGGCCGGGTTCAAGGTGATGTTGTTGCCCTTGAGTTGCCAGGCGTTGCTGTTCGGTTCGCACGTGGTGTACGTGCCATCCTTCAAGCGGATGATCGCGTTTTCGGCACGCTTGGCGTACAGCGCGTTACCGCGGATGCGCGATTTATGCATCACGTATTCGGCGTTGTCGACTTTGGCTTCACCGGTGTCGAGTTGCACATCGGCGTGGTCGCCGACGATCAGTGCGCCGTTGTCACGGATGCGCACATCGCCATTGAGTTCGGCGCGGCTCTCGGCCTGATACAGGCTCGCCTCGTCGGATTCGACCTGCATGCTGCCCTGACGCAGAACCACGTCACCGGCCAGGGTCCCGACTTGATCATCGGTGTTATAGCGCGAGGCTTTTGCGCCGATAAAGGTCGGAGCGTCGCTTTTGTTCGTCTTGTCATTCATGCCAGGACGAATCGGCTCGATATAGGCACCAGAGCAGTAAGGACCGGTCTCGGCCAGTTGAGCGGCGGTGAGCTTCTCGCGCGGAACCCAGTCGAGGTGACTGAAGTCTTCGCTACGGGATTTCAGGCCGCGGCCCTTGGCTTCGGTGACCAGTGCCGTTTTGGGGGCTGTGTCGGCAACCGAACCGTTCTCGCTCGCCGCGTTGCCGGTGGCGCTGACGGCACTGCCGTCATGCACGGGACGTGGCGGCAACGCTGCAGCGGATGATTTGGGCGCACAGGCCCAACCACCCGAAGCCGAGACGGAGCAGTCATACTGCTCGGCGGCAACAACGAATTGACTGGCCAGAGGTTGCATAGCCAGCAGACTGCCGGTTACCAACAACGGAAATTTTTTACGAAACGCGGGGGATTTCAATGCCATCTTATTAGTCCGGGCTTCCTGCGTGCCATCTGCCCGCGGTGTGGGCCGCACGCCTCTCGATGGTCTGAAAAAGATGCTGGATAATAAAGCATGACCCGCTTGACGGCTAGCGCCGTCGGAGACCCTTGCAATGCCTGACCAAGATGTACGCTTGCAACACCTGAAAGTTTGGCTCGATGAACAGCTGACAATCCTTTTTGCCGATCAGGGCTGGGGCGCAGTACCCCCGGCCACGTTGACTGCGGCCAGCAGTGACGCGAGTTTCCGCCGTTACTTCCGTTGGGAAGGCGCCGGCCGCAGCTTCGTTGTGATGGACGCACCGCCGCCTCAGGAAAACTGCAAACCGTTCGTGGATATCGCGTTTTTGCTGGCGAAATCCGGAATTAATGTGCCGAAAATTTATGCAGAGGACCTCGAACGCGGTTTTCTTTTACTCAATGACCTGGGCAACAAGACCTATCTCGACGTGATCGATGGCGAAAATGCCGACGCATTGTTCGGCGATGCCCTGCAAGCGCTGCTCGCTTTTCAGCAGTTGCCGATGGTGGCACCGCTGCCAGGTTATGACGTTGCGTTGCTGCGCCGTGAACTGGAACTGTTCCCCGAGTGGTACGTGAAACGTGAACTCGGCGTCGAATTCGATTCGACTCAGCAGCAACAGTGGCAGCAGGTCAGCGATCTGTTGATCGACAGCGCACTGGCTCAGCCGAAAGTCCTGGTGCACCGCGACTACATGCCGCGCAACCTGATGCTCAGCGAGCCGAACCCCGGCGTGCTGGATTTTCAGGATGCGGTGTACGGCCCGGTGACTTATGACGTGACCTGCCTGTTCAAGGACGCGTTCCTCAGCTGGCCTGAAGAACGCGTGCGCGGCTGGCTGCAACGCTACTGGCAGCAAGCCTCGGCGCTGAATATTCCGGTGCAGGCGGATTTTGAAGACTTCCTGCGTGCCAGTGACCTGATGGGCGTGCAACGTCACTTGAAAGTCATCGGTATTTTCGCACGCATCTGCCATCGCGACGGCAAGCCGCGTTATCTCGCCGATGTGCCGCGTTTCTTCTCCTATATAGAAGCGGTCATTGCGCGTCGTCCTGAATTGGCGGAGCTGCAAGCGCTGTTCACCAGCCTGCGGGGTGGAGCAACAGCATGAAGGCAATGATTCTGGCGGCAGGCAAAGGCGAGCGCATGCGCCCGCTGACCCTGACCACCCCCAAGCCGCTGGTACGTGCCGGCGGCGTGCCGTTGATCGAGTATCACCTGCGCGCTCTCGCGGCGGCCGGTTTCAACGATATCGTGATCAATCATGCCTGGCTTGGTCAGCAGATCGAGGACTATCTGGGCGATGGCTCGCAGTTCGGCCTGAGTATCCAGTATTCGCCCGAAGGTGAACCGCTGGAGACGGGCGGCGGCATTTTCCGTGCGCTGCCGTTGCTGGGCGACGATGCCTTCCTGGTGGTCAATGGCGATATCTGGACCGATTACGACTTCAGCGTCCTGCACCAGCCGATCAATGGTCTGGCGCATCTGGTACTCGCCGACAACCCGGCGCATCACCCGAGCGGCGATTTTTCCCTGATCGACGGTCAGGTAATCGACGGCCAGCCTGGCGCGACAACGCTCACCTACAGCGGCATTGCCGTGCTGCATCCGCAATTGTTCGATGGCTGCACCGACGGCGCTTTCAAACTGGCACCGCTGTTGCGCAAAGCGATGGCTGACGGCGAGGTCACGGGCGAGCGTCTGAAAGGTCATTGGGTGGACGTCGGCACGCATGAGCGCCTGGCAGAAGCTGAAACCCTTATAGAAGCGAGTCGCTGACATGTTGTGGCCAGGGACTCTGATTGGAGCCGGAGCGGGTTTTGCAATTGCCAGCATTCCGGGGGCCATGCTTGGGGCGTTGCTGGGACAGGCGCTGGATCGGCGTCTGCATTTGCAGAGCTGGGGGCACTTGCGGGAAAGACTCGGCGGTCGGCCGATGCTGCGCAACGACGAATTGTTGTTTGTGCTGCTTGGGCGTCTGGCCAAGAGCGACGGGCGGGTCACCGACGGGCATATCCAGCAGGCACGCAACGAAATGCGTGCGCTGGAAATGGGCGAGCCGGCAACGCGTCGGGCAATTGCAGCCTTCAATCGCGGCAAATCCGGCAGCGATAATCTGCGCGGTTATCTGAAACGTCTGAGTGGGCAACCGCATGCTGCCGAAGGCGTATTGCGCGCCTGTTGGCGGATGGTGTGGGCCGATGGCCGCGCCGGCGTCAGTGAGCGTGAATTGTTGGCGCAATGGGGTAAATGGCTGGGCTGGACGACGCATCAGGTGCAGGCGCTGGCCAGTGATTACGAACCGGGCAAGCGGCCGATTGTCAGCGCCGCGGTGAGTTATCAGGAAGCGATGCGCTTGCTCGGAGTGTCGGCGACCAGCGAACCGGCACAGATCAAGCGAGCCTATCGACGGTTGTTGAGCCGGCATCACCCGGACAAGATTGCCGGCACCGGCGCAACGGCGGCGCAGGTGCGGGAGGCGACCGAGAAAACCCGGGAGCTGCGCAATGCCTACACGCTGGTTCGTGAGCGGCGGGATTTTCGTTAGTCGCTGGTGATGGGGTGCGGCTCAGGGCCTCTTCGCGAGCAAGCCCGCTCCCACATTGGATTGCCTGCGCAGATTCAATGTGGGAGCGGGCTTGCTCGCGAATGGGGGCCACCCGGTCTTTCAGTCAATCCGTATTCTGTGGACTCAACCAGCCCCGCACCCGGCGGAACAATTGCTCTTGTTCAGCTCTTTTATCCGGCAACGCCTGTAGCGCGACCTGGCTGAACGCCGACGTCTTCAAGCGCTTGCTCGCCTGCATGCGTTCCAGCGCCGCGTTGCGATCCAGCGGTTTGTCCATGTAGAAAATATCCGCAGTCGGCAGCTTCAGGGGCGGGGTCAGCTCAGCCAGTTGCGGCTTGGCTTTGGCCGGTGCCTGGGCGTCGACCATGACGAATTTCTCGACCTGCGCGGTTTGTTTCTCGCTCAGATAGCGTGCCGCCCAATAGGCGCCGGTGCCGTGGCCGAGCAACACGATGCGCCGGGTGCTTTGCTGTTCGGCGTAGTCGATGGCAGCGTCAATGCGAGCAAAAATCCGCTCGGCGTCGGCCTTGGCCTGTTCTTCGATGGTTTGCGCGACGACCTGATCGGCCACTTCCGCTTCACCGCCCGCAGCCTGTTCGATAGGCTGCGCGGTGGTGGAATCCTTGGTGCCGGTTTCCGGTGCCTTCGGCGCTGCCGCCGACTCGATGACGCGTGGCGCAATGGCATCGCTTTGCAGGTCGGGCAGCGTGATACTCAGGCTGCTCCAGTCGGCGTCCGGCAGTTTGCGGCGCAAGGGAGCGATTGCCTGCGGCCAGTCAGCCGTTTCACCAGCGCCGGGGATGATGATCACCGCGCCTTTCGGTTCAGGGGTATTGGCCGGTTTCCACAGGGCGAGGAAGGTGTCGCTGCCAGCCTGCAATTGTTGCTGTTCGTGCGCCGGGAGTTTACGTTCCAGTGCCGCGGCCTCTTCCTGACTACGCTCAAGCAGTGGCTGGCGTTCGGCTGGTTTTTCTTCGGCAGGTTTTTCGGCAGCAGGTGCCGGGTCGGCGGCTTCGACGGAAAACGCACAAGGCAGGAGCAGCGACAGGCACAATGCTGGCATTGCCAGGCGGTAGACAGAGGGCATCGGTTATTCCAGGCCAGAAAGTATCCCGGCAGCCTAATGGGTTGGTCAGAATTTGTCAGTTCAAGAGACTTCAATGAAGCGATTTTGCTGCCTGTGGGTTATCGGCTGTTTGTGGTTTCCCTTGATGGGGTGGGCGGCGCCTGCGCCCCCGGCACATTTGGCTCAGTTGTCAGCGAGCCAGCAGCAATGGCTGGCGCAGCACAACGAGCTGCGCGTTGGCCTGGTGTTACAGGCGCCGTATGCAACCTACGACCGTCGCCTGCAACGGCTGTCGGGGGCCAACGTCGAATTGATGAAATTGCTGGCCAAAGCGCTCAACGTCGAATTGAGCTGGCGCAATTTTCAGGATCTGACGCAACTGGAAACAGCGCTGCGAGACGGCGAGATCGACATCGCTCCGGGCCTGAGCCAGACCCCAAGTGCCCTGCGTCTGTGGCAGTTTTCCGATCCGTACATGCGCGTGCCGCAACTGATCGTCAGCGATCAGAAAGCCGGCGCTGTAGTCGATCTGGAAAAACTCGACAGCCAGGCCCGCGTGGCGGTGCGCATGCCCAGTACCACGGCCGATTATCTGCGTAGCAACTATCCGCATCTGAACCTGCAAGGCGTGCCGCTGGAGCGTCAGGCGCTGCAGTTACTGTTGAGTCAGCAGGCGGCTTACGCGGTGGTCGATGAAGCGCAACTCGGGCGTCTGTCCGCAGAACCGGAGTTCGCCGAACTGGTGGTGGTCGGGGATATCGGTCTGCCGCAGTTGTTGCGGGTCGCTTCGCGCCGCGACTGGCCGGAACTGGCCGGCATCGTCCAAAGTGCCTTGCGCGCAATCCCGGCCAAAGATCTGGAGCAACTGCACAATCAATGGCTGCAGCCGAAATACCCGCGACTGTCGGAGTCGCCCGGGTTCTGGCAGAACCTCAGCCTGCTGTTTGCGGTGATGCTGCTCAGTTGCGTGGCCATCGTGTTCTGGCAGCGACGTCAGCAGCACAGTCTCGAACAGCGCTTGCTCGCCGCGCGGGAAGACATCGCCTTGCGCGCGGCGAGTGAAGAAGCGCTGCGGCTGACGCAGTTTTCCATCGATCAAAGCACCGTCGGCATTCTCTGGGTCAACTGGGACAGCCATGTGCGCTACGCCAATCGTGCGGCGGAAGTCATGCTCGGCTACGCCGCCGGTGGATTGATCGAGCGCCCGTTGATCGACTTCGAGCCGGGTCTGCACATGGATCGCTGGCTCAACCTGTGGAAACGCGCGCGGGCCAGTGAAGAGGGGCCGCTGAGCTTCGAAACCAATTGCGTGCGCGCCGACGGCAGTGTCTTGCCAGCGGACGTGTCGCTGAGTTTTCTGCGTTTTCGCGAGAGTGAGTATCTGGTGGTGTATCTCACCGACGTCACCGAGCGCCGCCGCGCACTGGCGGCGTTGCAAGAAAGCGAGGCGCGTCTGCAAGGCATTGCGGCCAACGTGCCGGGGCTGGTGTTCCGCCTGGAGCGCGCACCGGTGACCGGGCAGATCGATTTTGCCTATATCAGCGAAGGCAGCGAAAACCTGGTCGGCTACGCGCCCGCCACCATTGCCCATCGCGACATGGGCCTGCGCGGTCTGGTTCACCCGGACGACAAAGTCAGCTATCACCAGACTCAGGATCAGGCGCTGGACACCGATAGCGACTGGTCATGGCAGGGGCGAATCCTCACCCGTCAGGGTGAGCAGCGCTGGGCGGAGATCAAGGCGATCACCCGGCAACTCGAGGATGGTGCTTATGTTTGGGACGGTATTGTCTGGGACATCACCGAAAGCAAGCGCATCGAGCTGGAACTGGCTGACTCACGTGAGCAACTGCGCGAACTGTCGGCGCACCTCGAAAGCGTGCGCGAAGAAGAAAAGGCGCGCATTGCCCGAGAGGTTCACGATGAGCTGGGGCAAATGCTCACGGTGCTGAAACTGGAGACGTCGATGTGCGAACTGGCCTACGCGCAACTCGACCCCGGTCTGAATGAGCGCCTGAACAGCATGAAGCGCCTAATCGCTCAGTTGTTTCAGTTGGTGCGTGATGTGGCGACGGCGCTGCGACCGCCGATTCTCGATGCCGGGATTGCCTCGGCAATCGAATGGCAGGCGCGGCGATTTGAAGCGCGCACGCAGATTCCGTGTCTGGTGCAAGTACCGGACAATCTGCCGGCGCTGAGTGATGCCAAGGCGATCGGCCTGTTCCGGATTTTGCAGGAAGCGTTGACCAATGTGATGCGCCATGCGCAGGCGCATACTGTGGAACTGACGCTGGAGCTTGCGGGCGACGAATTGTGTCTGACGGTCAGTGATGATGGCGTAGGATTTGTCGCCGCTACCGGTCGGCCAACGTCGTTTGGATTGGTCGGCATGCGTGAGCGGGTGCTGATCATGGGCGGGCGGTTGGTGTTGGAAAGCGAGCCGGGGGAGGGCACCAGTCTGGTGGTGCGGGTGCCGGTGAGTGAGGTTTGAAGATTTGTGGTGTCTGGGCTGACGCTTTCGCGAGCAGGCTCGCTCCCACAGGGTTTGTGTGTACCTGAAAACTGGAGAAAAACTTTGATCCGTGTACTGGTAGCCGAAGACCACACCATCGTGCGCGAGGGCATCAAGCAATTGATCGGCCTGGCCAAGGATCTGCAGGTGGTGGGGGAGGCGAGCAATGGTGAACAACTGCTCGAAACCCTGCGCAACGTGCCTTGCGAGGTTGTGTTGCTGGACATCTCCATGCCCGGCGTCAACGGTCTCGAAGCGATCCCGCGCATTCGGGCATTGAGCAATCCGCCGGCGATTCTGGTGCTGTCGATGCACGATGAAGCGCAGATGGCTGCCCGCGCGCTGAAGGTTGGCGCCGCCGGCTATGCGACCAAGGACAGCGACCCGGCGCTGTTGCTCACGGCGATCCGCAAGGTCGCGGCGGGTGGGCGTTACATCGACCCCGATCTGGCCGACCGCATGGTCTTCGAGGTCGGCCTGACCGATGCCCGGCCCTTGCATTCGTTGCTCTCCGAGCGTGAATTCTCGGTATTCGAACGCCTGGCTCAAGGCGCCAACGTCAATGACATCGCTCAGCAACTGGCGCTGAGCAGCAAAACCATCAGCACCCACAAGGCGCGGCTGATGCAGAAGCTCAACATCACCTCGCTGGCCGAACTGGTGAAGTACGCGATGGAACACAAACTCCTCTGAAGATCATCGTCACCAGAACGGTGGGAGCGGGCTCGCTCGCGAATGCGGTGTACCAGTCACTGAATCAGTTGAATGACCCTCCGCATTCGCGAGCAAGCCCGCTCCCACAGGTTTCTTCATCGTTCCTGCGAGATTGGGCATATCTGATAGCGACACGCGCTTTTGCTTGTTCTTGCAGCTTGCAGCTTGTCACTCGCCACTGCCTTATCCATCAGCGCCATCCTTGTAGGGCAATCCCTACCCCCAACCTTCCATCCGGCTGAGGCGATTCTCTCCTGCGCCCCGATTTGCGTGCCTGTCAGCAACCACTAGGCTTGATCTACAAGCAGTCATCAACAACAAAGGTGTGGGTATGAGCCAGGTCGATACAAACGCAGGGGCCAGTGATGTGCTGGTCAGCTTTCGTGGAGTGCAGAAGAGCTACGACGGCGAGAACCTGATCGTCAAAGACCTCAACCTGGACATCCGCAAAGGCGAATTCCTCACCCTGCTCGGGCCGTCCGGTTCCGGCAAGACCACCAGCCTGATGATGCTCGCCGGCTTTGAAACACCGACCGCTGGCGAGATCCTGCTGGCAGGGCGCTCGATCAACAACGTCCCGCCGCACAAGCGCGATATCGGCATGGTGTTCCAGAACTACGCGCTGTTCCCGCACATGACCGTCGCCGAAAACCTTGCGTTCCCGTTGACCGTGCGTGGCCTGAACAAGAGTGACGTCAGCGACAAGGTCAAGAAAGTCCTCAGCATGGTGCAGCTCGACGCATTCGCTTCGCGCTACCCGGCGCAACTGTCCGGCGGTCAGCAGCAACGTGTGGCCCTTGCTCGCGCGCTGGTGTTCGAACCGCAACTGGTGCTGATGGATGAACCCCTCGGTGCCCTCGACAAACAACTGCGCGAACACATGCAGATGGAAATCAAACACCTGCACCAGCGCCTCGGCGTGACTGTGGTCTACGTGACCCACGATCAGGGTGAGGCGCTGACCATGTCCGACCGCGTTGCAGTGTTCCACCAAGGTGAAATCCAGCAGATTGCGCCGCCGCGCTCCCTCTACGAAGAGCCGAAAAATACCTTCGTCGCCAACTTCATCGGTGAGAACAACCGCCTCAACGGCCGCTTGCTCAGCCAGAACGGCGAGCGCTGCGTGGTCGAGCTGGGCCGTGGGGAAAAGGTCGAAGCGCTGGCGGTCAACGTCGGCCAGACCGGCGAACCGGTAACCCTGTCGATCCGTCCGGAGCGCGTCAGCCTCAACGGTTCGAGCGATCAATGCGTCAACCGCTTCTCAGGGAGGGTGGCGGAATTCATCTATCTGGGCGACCACGTCCGGGTGCGCCTGGAAGTCTGCGGCAAGACCGACTTCTTCGTGAAGCAACCGATTGCCGAGCTCGATCCTGCGCTCGCCGTCGGTGACGTGGTTCCGCTTGGCTGGCAGGTCGAGCACGTTCGCGCGCTTGATCCGCTGTTAGAGGCGAACTGATCGCCCCCTCAATACCAACACCAACCCTGCACGTGGAGAGAACAATAAATGTTGAGATCCCTGAAGTTCACCGCCCTGACCCTGGGCCTGATGGGTGCGACCGGCGCAATGGCCGCTGGCCCGGATTTGACCGTGGTGTCGTTTGGCGGGGCGAACAAGGCGGCGCAAGTCAAAGCCTTCTATGCACCGTGGGAAGCGGCGGGCAACGGCAAGATCATCGCTGGCGAATACAACGGCGAAATGGCCAAGGTCAAAGCCATGGTCGACACCAAGAGCGTGTCGTGGGATCTGGTCGAAGTTGAATCGCCAGAGCTGTCCCGTGGTTGCGACGAAGACATGTTCGAACAACTCGACCCGGCACTGTTCGGCAAGACCGAAGACTACGTCAAAGGCGCCATCCAGCCGTGCGGCGTGGGCTTCTTCGTTTGGTCAACCGTACTGGCTTACAACGCCGACAAGCTGAAAACCGCACCGACCAGTTGGGCGGATTTCTGGGACACCAAGAAATTCCCGGGCAAGCGTGGCCTGCGCAAAGGCGCCAAGTACACCCTCGAGTTCGCCTTGATGGCTGATGGTGTCGCGCCCAAAGATGTTTACAAAGTGCTCGCCGGCAAGGACGGTCAGGACCGTGCGTTCAAGAAGCTCGATGAGCTGAAACCAAGCATCCAGTGGTGGGAGGCTGGCGCGCAACCGCCGCAATACCTCGCTTCCGGTGACGTGGTGATGAGTTCGGCCTACAACGGTCGCATCGCTGCCGTGCAAAAAGAATCCAACCTGAAAGTGGTATGGAATGGTGGCATCTACGACTTCGACGCCTGGGCCATCCCGAAAGGTCTGGACGCCAAGCGCGCGGAAGCGGCGAAGAAATTCATTGCCTATTCGGTGCAACCGCAGCAGCAGAAGACCTACTCGGAAAACATCGCCTACGGTCCGGCCAACACCCAAGCCGTACCGCTGCTGGCCAAAGACGTCCTGAAAGACATGCCGACCACCCCGGAAAACATCGCCAACCAGGTGCAGATCGACGTCAGCTTCTGGGCTGACAACGGCGAGCAACTGGAGCAGCGCTTCAACTCCTGGGCTGCGAAGTAACCCGAGGGCTCGCCCTCCTGTGGGAGCGGGCTTGCTCGCGAAAGCGTCAGTGCATTCAACATCAATGTCGACTGATACGCCGCTTTCGCGAGCAAGCCCGCTCCCACCTGGATCTGTGTGCATCAATCGATCGAGGTGGCTCGCCACCTCTGTAACGATCAAAGATTTGCGGAGTACGTCATGGCCATCGCCGTTCCCCTGAACGAGGGCAACAGCCCCACCTTGAAGCAGAAGCTCAAGCACGCCGAGCGGGTCAACCGCTGGAAGGCTCAAGCGCTGATCGCGCCGTTGGTGCTGTTTCTGTTGCTGGTGTTTCTGGTGCCGATCGTGGCGCTGCTCTACAAGAGCGTCGGCAACCCCGAAGTGGTCGGCGGCATGCCGCGCACCGTGGCGGCCATCGCCAGTTGGGACGGCCGAGGCCTGCCCGCTGAACCAGTCTACAAAGCTGCCGGCGAAGACCTTGCCGAAGCGCGCAAAAACCAGACGCTGGGCGACCTGTCCAAGCGCTTGAACATGGAGCTGGCCGGCTATCGCAGCCTGCTGACCAAAACCGCCCGGGCGCTGCCGTTCGCCAGCGAACCGGCCTCTTATAAAGAAGCGCTGGAAGGTCTCGACGAACGTTGGGGCGACCCCGCCTACTGGCAAGCGGTCAAACGCAACACCAGCAGCATTACGCCTTATTACCTGCTGGCGGCCGTCGATCACCGGATCGACGACCTCGGCGAAATCGCCCCGGCCACCCCGGATCAGGCGATCTACCTCGACATCTTCGCCCGCACCTTCTGGATGGGCCTGGTCATCACCGTGATCTGCCTGTTACTGGCTTATCCATTGGCGTACCTGCTGGCGAACCTGCCATCGCGGCAGAGCAACCTGCTGATGATTCTGGTGCTGCTGCCGTTCTGGACCTCCATTCTGGTGCGGGTCGCGGCGTGGATCGTGTTGCTGCAATCGGGCGGGCTGATCAACAGCGCGCTGATGGCGGTGGGCGTCATCGATAAACCGCTGGAACTGGTGTTCAACCGCACCGGCGTGTACATCTCGATGGTGCACATCCTGTTGCCGTTCATGATCCTGCCGATCTACAGCGTGATGAAAGGCATCTCGCCGACCTACATGCGCGCCGCCATTTCTCTCGGCTGCCATCCGTTCGCGAGTTTCTGGCGGGTCTACTTCCCGCAGACCTACGCCGGTGTCGGCGCCGGTTGCCTGTTGGTGTTCATCCTCGCCATCGGCTACTACATCACCCCGGCGCTGCTCGGCAGCCCGAACGATCAAATGGTCAGTTACTTCGTCGCCTTCTACACCAACACCAGCATCAACTGGGGTATGGCCACCGCGCTGGGTGGGCTGTTGCTGCTGGCGACCGTGGTGCTTTATCTGATTTACAGCTGGCTGGTCGGCGCCAGTCGCCTGCGCCTGAGCTAAGGGGAATTCGAGATGCTGAGTCCTTACATGTCGCCCATCGAACGGGTGTGGTTCTACAGCCTGCGGATTCTCTGCGGCCTGATTCTGTTGTTCCTGATCCTGCCGGTGCTGGTGATCGTACCGCTGTCGTTCAACTCGGGGAGTTTCCTGGTCTATCCGCTGCAGGGCTTTTCGCTGCAGTGGTATCACGACTTCTTCGCCTCGGCAGAGTGGATGCGCGCACTGAAGAACAGCATCATCGTCGCCCCGGCGGCGACGGTGTTGGCGATGATTTTTGGCACGCTGGCAGCGATTGGCCTGACCCGTGGCGACTTCCCTGGCAAGTCCCTGGTGATGGCGCTGGTGATCTCGCCGATGGTCGTGCCGGTGGTGATCATCGGTGTGGCGAGTTATCTGTTCTTCGCGCCATTGGGGCTGGGCAACAGCTTCTTCTCGCTGATCGTCGTGCATGCGGTGCTGGGTGTGCCGTTTGTGATCATCACGGTGTCGGCGACGTTGCAGGGGTTTAACCACAATCTGGTGCGTGCGGCGGCGAGTCTGGGCGCATCGCCACTGACGGCGTTCCGCCGGGTAACCTTGCCGCTGATTGCGCCGGGGGTGATTTCCGGGGCGCTGTTTGCCTTTGCCACATCGTTTGATGAAGTGGTGGTCACGCTGTTTCTCGCAGGCCCAGAGCAGGCAACGTTGCCACGGCAGATGTTCAGCGGGATTCGCGAGAACCTCAGCCCAACGATTGCGGCGGCGGCTACATTGCTGATTGCCTTCTCCGTGATCCTGCTGCTGACCCTGGAATGGCTGCGTGGGCGTAGCGAAAAACTGCGTACCGCTCAGGTCTAGCGGCGAACTGAAGATCCTTTCCCCCTCACCCCAACCCTCTCCCCCATGGGGGGAGAGGGCTAGGGAGGGGCTCTTGGTCTTCTACCCGACCAACCATTCACACCCTGAATAGCAGACAACCCCAAATCACCAGCTAATCTTGTGCCCAGCTCCCACATCTATAAGAGGCTGCGCACGATGAGTCTGTCCCAGTTCAAAATCGCTCACAAACTGATCACCGGCGCCGCAGCCATCGAACAACTGGCTGGCGAACTTACCCGGCTGGACATCGACAATCCCCTGATCGTTACCGACGCTGCGCTGGTCAAATCCGGCACCGTCGCGCTGGCGCTGGTGCAACTCGGCGGGCGCGACTACGAGATTTTCGACCGCGTATTGCCCGACCCGGAAATCGCCATCGTCGAAGACTGCATGCGCGTGTACCGCGAGGGCGGGCACGACGGCTTGATCGGCCTCGGTGGCGGCAGCGCCATCGACATCGCCAAAAGTGTCGCCGCGTATGCCGGTTATCACGGTGCGCTGGAAGACCTGTTCGGCGTCGATCAGGTGCCGCGCAAAGGCCCGCCGCTGATTGCCATCCCGACCACCGCGGGCACCGGCTCCGAAGTGACCAATGTGGCGATTCTCTCGGACAAAGTCGCGCAATTGAAGAAAGGCATCGTCAGTGACTATCTATTGCCGGACGTGGCGCTGGTCAGTCCGCAGATGACCCTGACCTGCCCGCGCAGCGTCACCGCCGCCAGTGGTGTCGACGCGTTGGTGCACGCCATCGAATCCTATCTGTCGGTGAATGCCTCGCCGATCACCGACTCGCTGGCCATCGGGGCGATCAAACTGATCGCCAACGCCTTGCCCAAGGCCTATGCCAACGGCGCCAATCTGCAAGCCCGCGAAGACATGGCCACCGCCAGCCTGATGGCCGGGATGGCGTTCGGTAATGCCGGGGTCGGTGCGGTGCATGCGCTGGCCTATCCTTTGGGCGGGCGATTCAACATTGCCCACGGTGTGAGCAACGCCTTGCTGCTGCCATATGTCATGACCTGGAACAAGATGGCTTGCGTTGAGCGCATGCAGGATATTGCCGAAGCCATGGGGGTGAAGACCGCTCATCTGAGTGCAGCCGAAGCCGCAGACAAAGCCGTGCAGGCCATGACCGATCTGTGCGCGGCGGTGGAAATCCCGGCCGGACTGCGCAGTTTCGGCGTGCCTGAAGAGGCGATCCCGGCCATGGCGGCAGAAGCCGCGGGCATCGAGCGCTTGATGCGCAATAACCCGCGCAAGTTAAGCGCCGTCGATATCGAGAAGATTTACCGGGCGGCGTACTGATCATCGCGGTCACGGTGCGCGCATCAATGCATGAGGCTACAATGCGCGCCATCGTGATTTAGCTCAGAAAAGGTGCGTCATGCAGCCCTTCGTAATTGCTCCGTCGATTCTCTCCGCCGACTTCGCCCGCCTCGGCGAAGAAGTGGACAACGTTCTCGCCGCTGGCGCCGACTTTGTCCATTTCGACGTCATGGACAACCACTACGTGCCCAACCTGACCATTGGCCCGATGGTCTGCGCGGCATTGCGCAAGTACGGCGTCACCGCGCCAATCGACGCGCACCTGATGGTCAGCCCGGTGGATCGCATCGTTGGCGACTTCATCGAGGCCGGTGCCACCTACATCACCTTCCACCCGGAAGCCACGCTGCACGTTGATCGCTCGCTGCAACTGATCCGTGAAGGCGGCTGCAAATCCGGTCTGGTGTTCAACCCGGCGACCCCGCTGGACGTGCTCAAGTACGTGATCGACAAGGTCGACATGGTTCTGCTGATGAGCGTCAACCCGGGGTTCGGCGGGCAGAAGTTCATTCCCGGCACCCTCGACAAGCTGCGCGAAGCGCGGGCGATCATTGATGCCTCGGGCCGTGACATCCGCTTGGAAATCGACGGCGGCGTCAACGTCAACAACATCCGCGAAATAGCTGCGGCTGGCGCTGACACCTTTGTCGCCGGCTCGGCGATCTTCAATGCGCCGAACTATCAGGAAGTCATCGACAAGATGCGTTCCGAACTGGCGCTGGCCCGTCCATGAGCGGATTTGAGCAGCTGTTCCCGGGAAAACTGCCTCGGCTGGTGATGTTCGATCTGGATGGCACGCTGATCGACTCGGTTCCGGACCTGGCAGCCGCAGTGGACACCATGCTGCTCTCTCTCGGCCGTCAACCGGCGGGCATCGATTCGGTGCGCGAATGGGTGGGCAACGGCGCGCCGGTGCTGGTGCGCCGTGCGCTGGCCGGTGGCATTGATCATTCGGCGGTGGATGACGTGGAGGCCGAGCATGCGCTGGAGGTTTTCATGGAAGCCTACGGCGCCAGCCATGAGCTGACCGTGGTCTATCCCGGCGTGCGCGACACCCTCAAATGGCTGCACAAGCAGGGCGTGGCGATGGCGCTGATCACCAACAAGCCGGAGCGCTTCGTCGCGCCGCTGCTGGATCAGATGAAGATCGGTCGTTACTTCAAGTGGATCATCGGCGGCGATACTCTGCCGCAGAAGAAGCCTGATCCGGCGGCGCTGTTCTTCGTCATGAAAATGGCCAACATTCCGGCCTCGCAGTCATTGTTCGTCGGCGATTCGCGCAGCGACGTGCTGGCGGCGAAGGCCGCCGGGGTCAAATGCGTCGCGCTGAGTTACGGCTACAACCATGGCAGGCCGATTGCCGAAGAATCGCCGGCCCTGGTGATCGACGATCTGCGCAAGCTAATTCCCGGTTGCCTCGTCACGGCCGCTGAGATAACGTTGCCCGACGCTGCTCAATCCCCTTCTGGAAACGCCATCGTGGTGGTCACTCGCAAACTCTGGATGAAAGTCATCAAGGCCCTGGCCCGCTGGCGTTGGCGCGCCTGACTTGTTCCTGGCCGGCCTGCCGGTGCGTTTGCATACCTGACTGATTTGCCCCTCACACCACGAGGCACCTTATGATCCGCGAAGAATTCCTGCGCTTGGCCGCTGACGGCTACAACCGCATTCCGTTGGCCTGCGAAACCCTGGCCGACTTCGACACGCCGCTCTCGATCTACCTGAAACTGGCCGACCAGCCCAATTCCTACCTCCTCGAATCAGTGCAGGGTGGCGAGAAATGGGGCCGTTACTCGATCATTGGTCTGCCATGCCGCACGGTCATGCGCGTTCACGATCATCACGTCAGCATCACCGTTGATGGCGTCGAAACCGAAAGCCACGATGTCGAAGACCCGCTGGCCTTCGTCGAAACCTTCAAGGCCCGCTACAACGTGCCGACCATCGCCGGTCTGCCGCGTTTCAACGGTGGCCTGGTCGGTTACTTCGGTTACGACTGCGTGCGCTATGTAGAGAAACGTCTGGGCAAGTGCCCGAATCCGGACCCGCTGGGCGTGCCGGACATCCTCTTGATGGTGTCCGATGCGGTCGTGGTGTTCGATAACCTTGCCGGCAAGATGCACGCCATCGTCCTTGCCGACCCGGCTCAGGCGGATGCTTACGAGCAGGGCCAGGCGCAGTTGCAGGCATTGCTGGAGAAACTGCGCCAGCCAATCACCCCGCGCCGTGGCCTGGACTTCAGCAAGCAACAATCGGCTGATCCGGTGTTCCGTTCCAGTTTCACCCAGGATGATTACGAAAAAGCCGTCGACACCATCAAGGAATACATCCTGGCCGGCGACTGCATGCAGGTCGTGCCGTCGCAGCGCATGTCGATCGACTTCAAGGCGGCGCCAATCGATCTATACCGCGCCCTGCGGTGCTTCAACCCGACGCCGTACATGTACTTCTTCAACTTCGGTGACTTCCACGTCGTCGGCAGTTCGCCGGAAGTGCTGGTGCGCGTTGAAGACAACCTGATCACCGTGCGCCCGATTGCCGGCACGCGCCCGCGTGGCGCGACCGAAGAAGCCGATGTGGCGCTGGAAGAAGACCTGCTGTCGGACGACAAGGAGATCGCCGAGCACTTGATGCTGATCGATCTGGGGCGTAACGATACCGGGCGCGTTTCGGAAATCGGTTCGGTGAAGCTCACTGAGAAGATGGTCATCGAGCGTTATTCCAACGTGATGCACATCGTCTCCAACGTCACCGGCCAGTTGAAAGCAGGGCTGACGGCGATGGACGCACTGCGGGCGATTCTGCCGGCGGGCACCTTGTCGGGCGCGCCGAAGATCCGTGCGATGGAAATCATCGACGAGCTGGAACCGGTCAAGCGTGGCGTGTACGGCGGCGCGGTTGGTTACTTTGCCTGGAACGGCAACATGGATACCGCGATTGCGATCCGCACGGCGGTGATCAAGAACGGTGAACTGCACGTGCAGGCCGGTGGTGGCATCGTCGCTGACTCGGTGCCGGCGCTGGAATGGGAAGAAACCCTGAACAAGCGCCGCGCGATGTTCCGCGCCGTCGCCCTGGCCGAACAAACGCCGGACTGATCACCGTTCCCACAGGGGGGATTGTGTCGTCAACAAAAAAAGCGGCGCCTGTGAAGGCGCCGCTTTTTTTGTACCTGCCATTCAGAAGTCCAACACCACCCCAACGTTGACGCCCTGCTGAGTAAAGTCATCGTCCTTGCGCAATGTATACCCGCCACGCAGCGCCAGATCAGCCGTGAGCTTGTGGCTGACGCCCAGGCTCAAGCGGTTGAGGTGGCTTTGCGGTGTGTAGCCTTCGAGTTTGAAATCGTTGGCCGGCAGGGTGTTGAGCGCGATGTTGACCTTTTGCACGTCATCTTCGTACTCACGCTCGTGGGCGTATTCGCCAAACACCTGGGTTTGCGGGGTGAAGTTGTATTTGCCCTGGATACCGAGGCCCAGACGTTTCGAATCGCGGGTCTGGTCATCGAAGCTCAGCGCCGTGGCGCGATTGCTCTTCTCCGAGTACCCATCGACATCGACGCTGGCATAGTCGGCACTGACGAACGGCGACAGGTGCCATTCGCTGCCCGGCTGGGCGATGTCGTAGCCGACACGGGCGCTGAACGCCCACAGACTGCCGTCGGTGTCGCCTTTCTCCGCACCCTCGCTGGCGCCGAGATCGAATTTGCGCTTGAGGTTGTCGTAGTCGAGTTTGCCGCCGGTCAATGCCGCATCGGCCCACCAGCGATTCTGCTGGAACTGGGCGAACGCGGTGGCCATGTAGCTGTTGAGTTTGTAGTCGGAATCGTTATGCCCGGCCTCCAGATTCTGCCGGTAGAAACCACCTGCGACGCCCACGCGCCAGGCGTCATTGAGGCGATAGCTGCCGCCGACGTTGAGGTTGTAGCCGCTGCCATCGGCGCTGGCGCCGCTGCTTTGGCTGTCGACATCCAGATGCTGACCGCCGGCGGAAACAATCGCCCGCCATTGACCCACCGCCTGCCAGTTTTCCCAGTCCGCTTGCCATTGGTTGCGCAACTCATCCTGATGCGCACGCACCGTGGTGTGGGCCATTTCCGGCAGCAAGGTCAGTTCCCACGGCGCGGCCAGCAGCGAGTAGGCGTAATCGGATATCAGTTTCTGCCCGGCCTCGGTCGGGTGCACGCCGTCGTTGTAGATCAGCTTGCTCGGGTCCGGGGTTGCGCTGTTGATGCCGTAACGGGCGTTTTCGGTGCAGCCGCTGCCACTGAAGCAGGTGGCGGTCAGGTTCTGGTCGGTGGCCAGGCCGAAGCGGCCCGGATCGGCGAACACTTCCGAGAGCAGTACCGGGATGTTCAGCGGAATGATTTCGGCGTTGATGCCTTGCAGGCGCGTGACCAACTGGTTGTTGAACTGGCTGGCGAGCTGGCTGCTGAAGGCCTGGAGCGGTGTGCCATTGATCGCCGGGGTCAGGCCGACATCAGGCAACAGCCACACCATCACGTATTTGGCCCCGGCCGTTTGCAGGGCTTGCACGCTGTCGGCCAGACGGTCGGCGCCGGCGTTGGCTTGCGGCAGGCTGAGGATACGCCCTTGCAGGAAATCGTTACCGCCGCCGGAGATGTAATACAGCGCATTCGGATCGGCGCGCAAGCCGTTCGATGGCAGGTAACCCGAGCGAGTGCGCTCACCGGTGGCGGACTGGGTGGTGATGGAGTCGAGAATCTGGTCGGTGCGATAACCGCCGACTGCCCAGTTGTTGCCGTCAGTCTGGCCGTTTTCAGCGCGCACAGCCGAACTGGAAGATGCAGTTTGATCGGGCGTGAAGCCCAGGCGTGCGCCCAGCCGTTGCGTGGCGTTCAGATCACGGGATTCACCGCTGCCGTCCAGATAGATCGGGCCGGTGCGGTTGGTGTAGCGCTGAGTGGCGCCCGCCGGGCCACCGGTGTCTCTGAAGGTGCCGGCATCGTTGAGGCTGTCGCCAAACACGACGAAATTCGAATAAGGATTGGGCGCGGCATACGCTTGGGCGCAAGCCAGTGCCAACAAGCAGCCGGCCAGCGGTACAAACAACGTCTGTTTGATCATGAGCAAGTCCGTTTATTTATTGTTGTAGGTGAACGAAACGACAGTACCAAAAACCTGCGGCGTTTTGCCATCGGTCGCGAATCCTTGTCTGGATTTATCCCCCAAAGGCCCGGCCATATTGCACGCTCCGCCCAGCTAAGTTACTGTGCCGGAACGTATGAACGAGACCTTTCCCGTGTTGATCACCAGCAAACTTCTGGATCAAGTCATCAAGGCACACGCCCGCTGGCGTTGGCGCGCCTGAATCTTTTCTGCCGGCCCCGCCGGATCTGTATCGCTTTGCCTTCCTTGCCCGTTTGATATGCCGCGTTGCCGACGCCATTGGCGCGTCCGACATCGTGCAGCGCCCTGCGGGCAAGTCATCTGAAGGCTGTCTCCAAGTTCAGAATTCAAGAGGTTCGACCCGCCATGTTGCTGATGATCGACAACTACGACTCCTTTACCTACAACGTTGTGCAATACCTTGGCGAGCTGGGTGCCGAGGTCAAAGTCGTGCGCAATGACGAATTGACCATCGCCGAAATCGAAGCCCTGAACCCCGAGCGCATCGTGGTTTCTCCCGGCCCTTGCACGCCAACCGAAGCCGGCATCTCCATCGAAGCCATCAAGCATTTCGCCGGCAAACTGCCGATCCTCGGTGTCTGCCTTGGCCACCAGTCCATCGGTCAGGCGTTTGGCGGCGATGTAATCCGCGCCCGACAGGTCATGCACGGTAAGACTAGTCCGGTATTCCACGAGGACAAGGGCGTTTTCAACGGCCTGAATCATCCATTGACAGTTACCCGCTACCACTCGCTCATCGTCAAGCACGATACTTTGCCCGATTGCCTCGAGCTGACGGCGTGGACGCAACACGATGACGGTTCGGTCGACGAAATCATGGGTCTGCGTCACAAGACCCTGAACATTGAGGGTGTACAGTTTCACCCCGAGTCGATCCTCACCGAACAGGGGCATGAACTGTTTGCCAACTTCCTCAAACAAACCGGCGGCACGCGCTAAGGACTTCCCATGAATATCAAGACAGCCCTGAGCCGTATCGTCGATCACCTTGATCTCAGCACCGATGAGATGCGCGACGTGATGCGCGAAATCATGACCGGCCAATGCACTGACGCGCAGATCGGCGCGTTCATGATGGCCATGCGCATGAAGAGCGAGAGCATCGACGAAATCGTCGGCGCCGTGTCGGTCATGCGCGAGCTGGCCGATCAGGTCGAATTGAAGACCCTCGACGGCGTGGTTGATGTCGTCGGCACCGGTGGTGATGGCGCAAACATCTTCAACGTGTCGACCGCTTCTTCCTTTGTTGTCGCAGCCGCCGGGTGCACCGTCGCCAAGCACGGCAACCGTGCGGTATCGGGCAAGAGCGGCAGCGCCGATTTGCTCGAAGCCGCCGGCATCTATCTCAACCTCACACCGGTTCAGGTCGCCCGTTGCATCGACAACGTCGGCATCGGTTTCATGTTCGCCCAGACCCACCACAAAGCCATGAAGTACGCCGCCGGCCCGCGTCGCGATCTCGGCCTGCGGACGTTGTTCAACATGCTCGGCCCGCTTACGAATCCGGCCGGTGTGAAACATCAGGTAGTGGGCGTGTTTACCCAGGCGCTGTGCCGGCCATTGGCCGAAGTCTTGCAGCGTCTGGGCAGCAAGCATGTGCTGGTGGTGCATTCGAAGGACGGTCTGGACGAGTTCAGTCTCGCCGCGCCGACCTTTGTCGCCGAGCTGAAAAACAACGAAATCACTGAGTATTGGGTCGAGCCGGAAGATCTGGGCATGAAGAGCCAGAGTCTGCACGGCCTGTCGGTTGAAGGCCCGGAAGCATCGCTGGCGCTTATCCGCGATGCCCTCGGCAAGCGCAAAACCGAAAACGGCCAGAAAGCCGCCGAAATGATTGTGCTCAACGCCGGCGCCGCGCTGTACGCCGCCGACGTGGCCAGCAGTTTGAAACAGGGCGTCGAGCTTGCACACGACGCGCTGCACACCGGCCTCGCTCGGGAGAAACTCGAGGAACTGGGTGCCTTTACCGCGGTATTCAAAGTGGAGAATGAGGGATGAGTGTACCGACGGTTCTGGAGAACATTCTGGCCCGCAAGGTTCAGGAAGTCGCCGAGCGTAGCGCTCGTGTGAGCCTGAGCGAGCTGGAAACTCTGGCCAAGGCGGCCGATGCACCCCGTGGTTTTGCCCAGGCACTGCTGGCGCAGGCCAAGAAGAAAGAGCCGGCGGTGATCGCTGAAGTCAAAAAGGCCTCGCCGAGCAAAGGCGTGATCCGCGAGAACTTCATTCCCGCCGACATCGCCAAGAGCTACGAGAGGGGCGGGGCGACCTGCCTGTCCGTGCTGACCGACATCGATTACTTCCAGGGCGCCGACGCCTACCTGCAACAGGCGCGCGCCGCATGCAACCTGCCGGTGATTCGCAAGGACTTCATGATCGATCCGTACCAGATCGTTGAAGCTCGCGCGTTGGGCGCCGACTGCGTGCTGCTGATTGTCTCCGCACTGGACGACGTTAGAATGGCCGAGCTGGCCTCCGTGGCCAAAGGCGCCGGTCTCGATGTTTTGGTGGAAGTGCACGATGGCGATGAGCTGGAGCGCGCGCTGAAAACCCTCGACACGCCGTTGGTCGGGGTCAACAACCGCAACCTGCACACGTTTGAAGTCAGCCTAGAAACCACCCTTGACCTGCTGCCACGGATTCCGCGTGATCGTCTGGTCATTACCGAAAGCGGCATCCTCAACCGGGCCGATGTCGAACTGATGGAAATCAACGACGTGTACTCGTTCCTGGTCGGCGAAGCGTTCATGCGTGCGGAGAATCCGGGCACAGAATTGCAGCGCTTGTTCTTCCCGGAGCGCGGTGTTCCGGTCAGTGGTTCGACCCTCGACTGACTCAATCAGACCGAGTCGACTCATTCGCGAGCAAGCCCGCTCCCACAGGAGGAATGCATTCCAATGTGGGAGCGGGCTTGCTCGCGAAGAGGCCATAAGATTCACCATAGACTGATCATCTAGCGGACTTCTTCATGACTCCAGTTTCTCTGACCATCGCAGAAGGCCTGCAAGCCGAACAGGATTTGCTGGCCTCGGTCTGCGCCGGTGACGCGGAATTCGGCCTGCTGTTCTGGCAACCAAGCGATCGCGCGTTGGTCATGCCGCGCCGCCTCAATCGTCTGCCTGCTTTCGAGCACGCCTGCGACGTCTCCGCCGTGGCTGGCTGGCCCGTCCTGCTACGGGAAACCGGCGGCGAACCGGTCCCGCAATCTGCCGCGACGATCAACATCGCTCTGGTCTATGCGCCACCGCGCAGCGAAGGCGATCTGAACCGCATCGAAACCGGCTACCGTCGACTGTGCGACCCGATCTGTCAGTTACTGGATGAGTTGGGCGGCACATCATCGTTGGGTGAAATCGACGGCGCGTTTTGTGATGGTCGCTTTAACGTCAACCTTGATGGCCGCAAAATGGTCGGCACCGCGCAGCGCTGGCGCCAGAGTCAGGGCGGACAGCGCCCCGTCGGGCTGGTACACGGGGCGATGCTGATGGATAACGAGCGCGAATCGATGGTCGCGGCGGTCAATCGCTTCAATCAAGCGTGTGGCCTGGAGCAGCGGGTGCGGGCGCAAAGCCACATTGCCCTGCATGAGAAATTCAACGCGCCACAGGCCTTGGCGCGTCTGGATGAGCTGTTTCGTCTGATGCTGGCGCAGATGTACAGCGCCTGAGTTTGCGGATTTAGCGCGTACCGAAGACCACCATGGTCTTGCCTTTCACATCGACCAGGTTGCGTTCTTCAAGATCCTTGAGCACGCGACCGACCATCTCCCGCGAACAACCGACAATCCGTCCGATCTCCTGACGCGTCACTTTGATTTGCATGCCGTCCGGGTGAGTCATTGCATCCGGCTGCTTGCACAGCTCCAGCAGACAACGTGCTACCCGGCCAGTGACGTCGAAAAACGCCAGATCGCCAACCTTGCGCGTGGTGTTGCGCAGGCGTTGTGCGATTTGTCCACTGAGGACGTAGAGAATGTCTGGGTCCTGCTGCGACAATTCGCGGAACTTGGCGTAGCTGATTTCGGCGGTTTCGCATTCAACCTTGGCCCGTACCCAGGCGCTGCGCTGCTGCTCCTGGCCGGCCTGTTCGAACAGGCCCAGTTCACCAAAGAAATCTCCGGCGTTCAGGTAGGCGATGATCATTTCACGGCCATCATCGTCTTCAATCAGGATCGTCACCGAACCCTTGATGATGAAGTACAGCGTGTCCGAACGGTCGCCGGCGCAAATGATATTGCTCTTGGCTGCATGACGACGGCGCTGGCAATGCATCAACAGCTTGTCGAGGTTCTTGATTTTTGGGGTGGGGGTAATAGCAACCATGGTTGTATCCCGAAAAGACTGCACGGTGATGTTTGATTTTTTATGAGGCGCTGAAGGCGGTCGCTGCACAGCTGGCATGGGCGCCAGCGAATTGGCGCCAGCTTAACAGACACGTCGTCGCAAATTCGAGAAATTACCTACGTTGTAGAGGCATCCGTCCTAGGAAGGATCGCACGCTGTCCGGGCAAAGCCCTGTGCTAAGCTGGCGACCCTTTTTTTACAGTGGAGTCTGGGCGATGAAGGCACGCATCCAATGGGCTGGCGAAGCCATGTTCCTCGGCGAATCCGGCAGCGGTCATGTCGTGGTGATGGACGGGCCACCGGACGCTGGTGGTCGTAATCTGGGGGTTCGCCCGATGGAAATGCTTCTGCTGGGCGTTGGCGGTTGCAGCAACTTCGACGTGGTCAGCATCCTGAAGAAAGCCCGTCAGGCCGTTGAAAGCTGCGAAGCCTTCCTTGAAGCCGAGCGCGCGAGCGAAGATCCGAAGGTGTTTACCAAGATTCACATGCACTTTGTGGTCAAGGGGCGAAATCTCAAGGAAGCCCAGGTCAAGCGCGCCATCGAACTGTCCGCCGAGAAGTATTGCTCGGCCTCGATCATGCTTGGCGCCGCTGGCGTGGCTATCACCCACGATTACGAAATCGTCGAACTCGGTTGAGTAGATCAATCAAGAGTACAACGCGAAGCGCCTGACGCAGAGCAACCGGTCTGCCGAGCAACGTGCTCAGCTGACTGACCGGGTGAAACACGAACTGCTGGAAATCTTCTACGCGCGCAACGCCGACCTAAGATTTTCAGGCATAAAAAAGGCGCCTACTTTGCGGTAGTCGCCTTTTTTATTGCTCAATACAGGGCCTGTGGGGAGCTGGCTTGCCAGCGCGCAGACTTCAGATCCGATAAGTACTCTTGGTCATCACTTTGGCCAGAATACTCATTCCGAACTTTACCGGTGCTGGAAACCGGAAACCACCAGCCTCCAGCGCACTGTCCGCATGATGCTCTTCATCAATGCGCATCTGCTCCAGAATCGCCCGGGACTTCTCGTCCTCCGCCGGCAACTGCTCCAGATGTTCATTCAAATGTTTGCACACCTGATGCTCGGTCGCCGCGACAAAACCGAGGCTGACCTTGTCGCTGATCAATCCGGCTACCGCGCCGATCCCGAACGACATGCCATAAAACAGCGGATTGAGCACGCTGGTATGGCTGCCCAATTGGTGGATGCGTTGCTCGCACCAGACCAGATGATCGATTTCTTCTTCGGCGGCGTGCTCCATGGCTTCACGCACTTGCGGCAGCTTGGCGGTCAGCGCTTGCCCTTGATACAGCGCCTGGGCGCAGACTTCGCCGGTATGGTTGATCCGCATCAGACCGGCGACGTGACGGGTGTCTTCATCGCTCATCTGCGTGTCCGGTTGCAGAATGGCTGGCGATGGGCGGTATGGCTGGCCACTGAAGGGCAGCAGGGTGCGCATCGCGGCGTCGGCTTGCAACAGAAGACGGTCAATTGGCGAGTAGTGACGTTGGGTAGTCATGCTGACCTCCGGGAAGAATCTCGACGGCCAGTTTAACCGAATCGGCCGGGGAAGGTTTGCGCTGGGTCATTTGCCGCGCGGTCGTGCTTTTTGTGGGCGCGGGCTTGCTTGCGAAGGCAGAAGGACAGGCGCTGGCAGGTTGAAAGTGCCGACATCTTCGCGAGCAAACCCGCTTCCACGGGGAATGGGTCGAGTGTCAGCCCGGCGGCCAGTTCATCTGACGCTGACCGAGTACGTGCATATGAATGTGGTAGACGGTCTGCCCACCCATTTCGTTGCAGTTCATCACCACGCGGAAACCTTCTTCGCAACCCAGTTCCCGCGCCAGGCGTTGCGCGGTAAACAGAATGTGCCCGGCCAGCGCTTTATCGTCTTCGGTCAGGTCATTCAGGGTGCGTATCGGCTTCTTCGGGATCACCAGAAAATGCACCGGTGCCTGAGGGGCGATATCGTGGAACGCCAGCACCTGGTCGTCCTCGTAGATGATGTTGGCCGGAATCTCCCGGTTGATGATCTTGGTGAACAGAGTATCCACTGCTGTTTTCTCCGTTGTTTGGACTGAGTCGAGTGTACGGCTTTGAATCCGGGTGCTTCAGCGAGGGCAATAAGCCTTGTTGACCATGCCGACAATGGTGCGGTTGAGCCAGCGTGATCCCAGCCTTGGCAGGAACGCGAACCAGCGATTGCGTCGCCCCGGGATTATGATTGCACGGTTTTTGTCGAGGGCGCGCACGGTGTACAACGCGACTTCCTCAGGGCTCATCATCATTTTGCTGTCGTTGAGTTTGTCGCTGTTCAGCTGCGCAGTGCGGAAAAACGCCGTGCGTGTGGGGCCGGGACAGAGCACCGAAACCTTCACCGCGCTTTGTTTGAGTTCTACTCGCAAGGCTTCCGAGAAGTGCAGGACATACGCCTTGCTGGCGTAGTAGGTGCTCATCCACGGGCCCGGATTGAACGCGGCAACCGAGGCGACGTTGAGGATCTGCCCGCCACCCTGTAGCGCCATGCTGTTACCAATGGCATGGCAAAGACGGGTCAGGGCAAGGATGTTCACTTCGATCAGATCCTGCTCGGTCATCCAGTCTTGCGCGAGGAACGGCCCACAGGTGCCAATGCCGGCGCAGTTCACCAGCAGATCAATCTGCCGGTCTCCTTCTTCCAGCTCCAGCAAAAAACCGGACAGACGCAGGGGCTCGCCGAGGTCGCAGGCCCGGAACAACACTTCAACGCCGAAGCGCTGAGTCAACTCGATGGCGATACTTTCCAACTGATCACGTTGTCGTGCCACCAGAATCAGGCTGCGGCCGCGCCGGGCCAGCGCTTCGGCCATGGCAAGGCCGATACCGCTGGAAGCGCCAGTGATCAGAGCGTAACGGGTCATGCAATTCTCCATCGCAACAGCTCCGCGCCGGCGACGCGGGTGTCACGGCAGGGAGCGCTGTTCATTCTTTCGCAGAGTCTACAGGGGCCTGTGCCGCTTCGGCTGCATCGTCGGCGGAATTCGCTGGGGATTCGACTTCCACGTCGATTTCGTCAGTGGTCACCGAGCCGCTTTCGTAGCTGCTTTCGAGGGTGCTTTCATATTCCTGCTGGATGGCCGAGATGCCGCCGAGAATGCCGCCCAGGAAAAACAGGGCGATAAACACGATCCACAGCGAGCACAGCACCTTGACCGCAGTGCTGTTCGGTGGGGGCGGTGGGCCGTAGCGGTTGGCAACTTTATCGCCGGGTACGATCATGAGCACAAAAGGAAAGAAACTGCCCACGAAGGGCACCAGGTTGAGCAACCAGAGCCAGCCGGACCAGCCGATATCGTGCAGGCGTTGAACGCAGAACAGGATGCTGACGATGATCAGCGCCAGGCACAAAAAGACCGCGATGATGCCGCCGCCGATCAGGCCACTGGTGGACTCGCTACTGACCAGTCCGAGAAAAATCAGTGCAAAGATACTGATGATCGGCAGAGTCACCAGGGTCATCACCATCGACCATGCCAGAAAGCGCAGACGTCCGATCCGGCCTTCCACCCCGAAGGGCTTGAGCGTTGCGAACGCCGGCAGGCTTGCGCCGACATTCGCACGGGGTGGCGCATACGGAGAAGTCGGCTCCGCCATGGCCGCGGAGTGTTCCTGCACGTCCGCCAGATTCAGTTCGATGGCCGTTTCAGGTTCGATTCGCGCGTCGATGCCGGTCTTGCTCAACGCTTGTAGATATGTCTGCGCATCGCCGTGGGACAGCTCACGTTTGAGTGCAACGGCGCGGCCACTGAACAGACGCTCGATGGCGGCCACATCGCTTTTGAACAGATCTGCCAGATTGAGCTTGGCAGTGGTGATGTCGACACCGGGCTGTAGAGCTCCGTCGAAAACGATCTTGTAACGGGGTTCGCTCATGGCCGAGGCATCCTTGTCGCGAATGGATTGAAAGGTCGTCAGTGTAAGGCCAGTCCGCCAGTGACTGGCCTGATTTTTAGCGTGGCCAGCGTTGTGGCAGTTGCGCTGCGCGTTCCTGGGCCTGGCGGTATTCAGCGTCAAGGCGGGCGACCAACTGATCCACGCTTGGCAGGTCATCGATCTGCCCTACACCCTGGCCCGCCGACCACACGGTCTTCCAGGCTTTGGCTTCGTCGCTGATGGGCTTGAGTTTGTCGCCGAAATTCACTTCTCCCTTGCCTTGCAGGGCTGCCATATCGAATCCGGCCGCCTCCAGGCTTTGGCGCATGAAACTGGCCGGAACGCCCGACACCGCTGGAGTATGGATGATGTCCGCAGCCTTGGCTGTCAGCAGCATCTCCTTATAGGCGTCAGGCGCATGACTTTCCGTGGTGCCGATAAATCGCGTACCGAAGTAGGCCAAATCCGCACCGAGCAACTGTGCGGCGAGAATCTCATGGCCGTGGTTCAAACATCCTGCAAGCAACAGCGTCTTGTCGAAGAACTGGCGGATCTCGGCGATCAGTGCAAACGGGCTCCAGGTGCCGGCATGGCCACCGGCACCAGCGGCGACGGCGATCAATCCATCGACCCCGGCCTCGGCGGCTTTCTCTGCATGGCGTCGGGTTGTCACGTCGTGGAACACCAGTCCGCCGTAACTGTGCACGGCGTCAACCAGCTCCTTCACCGCGCCGAGGCTGGTGATGACGATGGGCACTTTGTGCTCGACGCAGATGTTCAAGTCCGCCTGCAGGCGCGGGTTACTGTTATGAACAATCAGGTTCACGGCATACGGTGCCGGGTTAGCCAGTGTCGCCAGTCCCGCTTCGATCTGTTCCAGCCAGGCTTTGAAGCCGCTGCTTTCTCGCTGGTTGAGTGCTGGAAAACTACCGACCACGCCGTTTCGGCAGCAAGCAAGTACCAGCTCCGGGTTGGAAATCAGAAACATCGGCGCCACCACCACGGGCAAGCGCAGACGTTGTTCGAGCAAAGCGGGCAGCGACATGGAAAGTCCCCCGAAGTGTGGTGGTTATTGAAGTTAGAACGGCTTGACCACGACCAGAATTACGATAGCCAGCAATATCAGCACCGGCACTTCATTGAACCAGCGATAAAAGACATGGCTGCGGGTGTTCTCGCCACGGGCGAAACGTTTTACCTGAGCGCCACACATGTGGTGGTAGCCGATCAGCAAGACAACGAGCGTCAGTTTGGCGTGTATCCAGCCACCCATGCTGAAGATGCTCGGGTTCAGATAGATCAGCCAGCCGCCGAAAATCAGCGTGGCGATCATCGCGGGGCCCATGATGCCGCGATACAACTTGCGCTCCATGACGCTGAAGCGTTCCTTGCTGATCGTGTCTTCACTCTGCGCGTGATAAACGAACAGTCGTGGAAGGTAGAACAGTCCGGCAAACCAGCACACAACACTGACGATATGAAACGCTTTGATCCACAGATAGAGCATTTTGGTTATTTCCTCATTCACGGTAAGCCGGATAGTAGAGGCTTGTGTGTCCGCACGTCACCTTGACGGTTGTCGCAGGCGCGCGCGGCCCATATTATCGACGGCTTTCCAGTGGGTTCGTTGAGGGCAGGTTTATGGTCAAGGTCGGTATCGTCGGCGGCACGGGTTACACCGGTGTCGAATTGCTGCGTCTGTTGGCGCAGCACCCGCTGGCAGAAGTGGTGGTGATCACTTCCCGATCCGAGACCGGTCTGGCCGTGGCTGATATGTACCCGAACCTGCGCGGCCACTACGACGGCCTGGCGTTCAGTGTGCCGGACATCAATACCCTGGGCGCTTGCGATGTGGTGTTCTTCGCAACCCCGCACGGTGTTGCTCATGCATTGGCGGGCGAGTTACTGGCGGCAGGAACCAAGGTGATCGACCTCTCGGCTGACTTCCGCTTGCAGGACGCTGATGAGTGGGCCAAGTGGTACGGTCAGCCGCACGGTGCGCCGGAACTGCTCGACGAAGCGGTATATGGTCTGCCTGAAGTCAATCGCGAGCAGATCAAGGCAGCTCGCCTGATCGCCGTGCCCGGTTGCTATCCAACCGCTACGCAGTTGGGTTTTTTGCCTTTGCTTGAAGCCGGTCTGGCTGATGCTTCGCGTTTGATCGCGGACTGCAAGTCCGGTGTCAGCGGTGCCGGTCGTGGTGCGGCGGTAGGATCTTTGTACTCCGAGACGTCCGAAAGCATGAAGGCTTACGCAGTCAAAGGTCACCGTCACCTGCCGGAAATTCGTCAAGGGCTGCGTCGCGCGGCGGGCAAGGACGTTGGCTTGACCTTCGTTCCGCACCTCACGCCGATGATTCGCGGCATTCACTCCACACTCTATGCGACTGTGGTTGATCGCTCGGTGGATCTGCAGGCGCTATACGAAAAGCGCTATGCCAACGAGCCGTTCGTCGATGTAATGCCAGCGGGCAGTCATCCGGAAACCCGCAGCGTGCGTGGTGCCAACGTCTGCCGAATCGCGGTTCATCGTCCGCAGGATGGCGATCTGGTGGTGGTGCTGTCGGTAATCGACAACCTGGTCAAAGGCGCGTCGGGTCAGGCTGTGCAGAACATGAACATCCTGTTCGGGCTGGACGAGCGCCTCGGTCTTTCCCATGCCGGTATGCTGCCGTAACATTTTCCTGAGTACAGCAAAGAGGCCCGCCGAACGGGCCTTTTTGCAGGGTGAGCAGAGGATCGGATTATTGATATACCGTAACAATAGTTGACCGATTTTCTAGGAGAAGCGGATAATGCGCGTCATCACGCATTATGGCGGCGTAACGCCGGGAGAGAGTCAGCATGAGCGTCGAATCCTTCACCCCCACGGCTTTGCAATTCACCCACGGTGCTGCGCACAAGGTGAAGAGCCTGGTCGATGAAGAGGGGAATGATCGCTTGAAGCTGCGCGTATTCGTTACGGGCGGCGGTTGTTCAGGTTTTCAGTACGGCTTCACTTTCGATGAAGATGTGGCCGATGACGACACCATTGTCGAGCGCGAAGGCGTGAGCCTGGTGGTCGATCCGATGAGCTTCCAGTACCTGGCCGGTGCCGAGGTGGATTATCAGGAAGGTCTGGAAGGATCGCGCTTCGTGATCAAGAACCCGAACGCCACCACGACCTGTGGTTGCGGCTCCTCGTTCTCGATCTGATCGCACCTCGCTTCAGATGACAAAACGCCGCAGAGCCTTACGGTTCTGCGGCGTTTTGCTGTGGGCGATTCAATCAGGCCGGGTAGATGGCGCCGAGTACCCGAAGACCGCGGGCGCCCGTGACACTCGGGCGATTGGCGGCGATGCCTTCGAGGCAGCAGTGGGCAAGCCAGGCGAAGGCCATGGCTTCGACCCAGTCGGGGTCAACGCCGTGGCTCGCGGTGCTGGCGACAGTGGTGTTCGGCAACAGTTCGCCAAGGCGCTTCATCAGTGTCGCGTTGTGAGCTCCGCCACCGCAGACCAGCATTTCCCGGGTATCCGCTTGAGCGCTTTGCAGCGACTCAATGATGGTCATTGCGGTCAGTTCAAGCAGCGTGGCCTGTACGTTCTCCGCAGCGAAGGCAGGCAGCCGTGACAGGTGTTGTTCCAGCCAGGGCAGGTTGAACACTTCGCGCCCGGTGCTTTTCGGCCCTTGGGTCACAAAAAACGGGTCACTGAGCAAAGCCTTGAGCAGGCTCGGTTCAACGGTGCCGCTGGCCGCCCACTGGCCGTTGCGGTCGTAGCTTTCACCGCGTTGTTGCTGAATCCAGGCATCCATCAGCACATTCCCAGGGCCGCAGTCGAAACCGGCTACAGGCCTGGTCGGCTCAATCAGACTCAGATTGCTGAAGCCGCCGACATTCAATACGGCCTGGTTGCCGGTACGCTCTTCGAACAAAGCTTCATGGAAGGCAGGCACCAGAGGAGCGCCTTGCCCGCCGGCAGCGACGTCGCGACTGCGGAAGTCACTGACTACCGAGATGCCGGTCAGCTCGGTGAGCAGGGCAGGGTTGCCGATCTGCACGGTGAAGCCGCGCGTCGGTTCGTGGCGAATGGTCTGGCCGTGGCTGCCGATGGCACGAATGGCTTCGGGCTTGAGCTGCTGCTGATCGAGGAGCGTGTGGATGCCCTGTGCGGCGAGCTTCACCCAGTATTGCTGGGCAATCGCCGAGCGGGCGATTTCGTCGGGGCCGCTCGCGCACAGGGCGAGAAGCTCTGCGCGCAGGGATTCAGGCATAGGGATGTAGTGAGTGGCGATCAGTTTGATCGCCGAGTTCTGTTCGATCAGGGCGATGTCCAGGCCATCGAGACTGGTTCCGGACATCACGCCGATGTAGAGAGGCATGGCTTAACGCTTGCTCGAGGCCAGCAGGGTGGCCTTCTCTTGATCCATGCGAGCCATCAGCGGTTGGCTCTGGGCGAGGAAGCGAGCACGTTCGGCCTTGGCGATCGGATCGGCCATCGGCAGCTTCTGGCCCAGTGGATCGACGTGTACGCCGTTTACCTGGAACTCGTAATGCAGGTGCGGGCCAGTGGACAGGCCGGTAGTGCCGATGTATCCGATGACTTGGCCCTGCTTGACGGTACCACCGGTTTTTACGCCTTTGGCGAAGCCCTGCATGTGGCCGTACAGCGTGCGGTAGGTATTGCCGTGCTGAATGATAACGGTGTTGCCGTAACCACCACGACGCCCCGCCAGCAGTACTTTGCCATCGCCGGCTGCTTTGATCGGTGTACCGCGTGGAGCTGCGTAATCGACACCCTTGTGGGCGCGGATCTTGTTGAGGATCGGGTGTTTGCGGCCCATGGAGAACTTCGAACTGATGCGGGCAAAGTCCACCGGAGTACGGATGAACGCCTTGCGCATGCTGTTGCCGTCAGCTGTGTAGTAGCTGCTGTTGCCCTGTTTGTTTGTGTAGCGCACGGCGGTGTAAGTCTTGCCGCGGTTGGTGAAGCGCGCGGAAAGGATCGGGCCGGTACCGACAGTCTTGCCGTTGACCACTTTCTGTTCGTAGATCACATCGAAATCGTCACCCTGGCGGATGTCCTGAGCGAAGTCGATGTCATAGCCGAATACGCTGGCCATATCCATGGTCAGGCTGTGCGAGAGGCCTGCGCGGGCTGCGGATTGCGAGAGCGAGCTATTGATTACGCCGTGAACATAGGCCGTGCGCACGGTAGGTTTCGCTGTGATCCGGTTGAAGGCGTAACCCTTGTCATTCTTGGTCAGGGTGATGGTTTCGACGTCGCTGACCTTGCTCTGCAGGCTGGCCAACTGACCTTCCGGGGTCAGTTCAAACTCGAGCTTCTGGCCACGTTTGAGCTGGCTGAACTGCTTGGCCTGTTTATCGCTGGCCAGTACTTCATGCACGGAAGCCGCAGGCAGGCCGACTTTCTCAAACAGGGTCGACAGTGTGTCGCCCTTGGCTACGGTCACTTCTCGATGACCGGGAGCTTTTGGCTTATCAGCGGCCGGCGCGGCTGCGGGTGCGGTTTCGGCGGTCTGCGGAGCGTTTTCTTCGTTGTTTTCGATCTGGGCAAATGGCGAGGCTACTGGCTCATTTGTGGCTTGAACGGCGTCAGCAGCGTCTTGATCTTGTGCCAGCTGTTCAGCAGGACTTTCCAGTTCAAGGCTCAGGGTCGTCTTTTTGGCTTCAACATCACTGGAAGGGAATACCAGTAGCGCCAGACTCAGTAGGGCGGCGATTCCACTTGCTGCGAGCAGGTGGGTCTTCGGGTAAAGCGGGGGCGCTTTAGACGGGTCTGTGGTCATAAGTAATTTTTGACTTTGAAAAAAGATGAATTGGAAAAGATGAATGACATGATGAAGATGAAATAACTGTATAAAATATAACCAAATCATCCCTGAAGCAAGTCCACAGACACTCGTTCTGGGGAATGGTGTCCGTGTGCCGGGCAAAACTTGTATTTGGTGCGCGTTCTTGTATGGTTGGTTCCCTTTGAATCTGAGCCTTGCGGGTCTGTTATGAAGTCGGTTGAAGAGCAGCTAGCGCTGATTAAACGTGGTGCGGAAGAATTGTTGGTCGAGTCCGAGCTGATCGAGAAGCTCAAGCGCGGCCAACCGCTGCGTATCAAGGCTGGTTTTGATCCTACCGCTCCGGATCTGCATCTGGGTCATACCGTGCTTATTAATAAGCTGCGTCAGTTCCAGGAGCTGGGGCACCAGGTGATCTTCCTTATCGGTGACTTCACCGGGATGATCGGTGATCCGAGCGGCAAGAGCGCCACTCGTCCTCCGTTGACTCGCGAGCAGGTTCTGGAGAACGCCGAGACCTACAAGACTCAGGTGTTCAAGATTCTCGATCCGGCGAAAACCGAAGTCGCGTTCAACTCTACCTGGATGGATCAGATGGGGCCGGCTGACTTCATTCGTCTGACTTCGCAATACACCGTTGCGCGCATGCTGGAGCGTGATGACTTCGACAAGCGCTACACCACCAATCAGCCAATCGCTATTCACGAGTTTTTGTATCCGTTGGTTCAGGGCTATGACTCGGTTGCTCTGCGTGCGGATGTAGAGCTGGGTGGTACCGATCAGAAATTCAATTTGCTGATGGGGCGTGAACTGCAGCGTGGTTATGGTCAGGAGGCTCAGTGCATTCTGACTATGCCGTTGCTCGAAGGTCTGGATGGCGTGAAGAAGATGTCCAAGTCGTTGGGCAACTACGTCGGCATTCAGGAGGCGCCGGGTGTGATGTACAGCAAGCTGGTTTCGATTCCGGATGCGCTGATGTGGCGTTACTTCGAGTTGCTCAGCTTCCGTTCAATGGATGAGATCAATGCATTGCGTGCCGAAGTAGAGGCGGGTGCCAATCCTCGTGACGTGAAGATTAAGCTGGCTGAAGAGATTGTTGCGCGCTTTCATGGTGAGGAGGCTGCAGCCAATGCGCATCGTGCGGCGGGCAATCGCATGAAAGATGGCGAGTTGCCGGATGATCTTCCCGAGATCGAGCTGGCATCTACTGAGGATATGCCGATTGCTGCTGTCCTTAATAAGGCAGGCATGGTTAAGAACTCGGCCGCGGCGCGCGACTTGTTGGCGTCGGGTGGGGTGCGCGTCGATGGCGAGGTGGTGGATCGCTCCTTTATATATGTACTGGGTGCAACCCACGTTTGCCAAGCCGGGAAGAAGGCATTCGCCCGTATTACGCTGAAAACTGAGTAAGGTTGAAATTAGGGGTTGACGGCGAATTTTAGAAGTCTATAATTCGCCCCACTTCCGGCGCAGTCGAAACGGAAAACTCCTTGAGATTCAATGAGTTATTTAGGTTTCGGCAGCAGGTTGCTTCAGTTCATCGAAGTCGAAAGGAAGTTGAAAAAGAGGTG
>NZ_CAXAPT010000021.1:0-46980 GCF_963970475.1 Pseudomonas sp. EA_5y_Pfl2_R50
CTGACGGCACGGCGTTCAACGCCACGTTCCGAGGTGCCTTCAAGGGCCAAAAGGGCGCGGTGACAGCGGTCGTTGCCACTCTGCGCGGTCGCCTCAAAGAGGTCGATCTCGGTGACTGGAAAGCCGGTGATGCGGCCGAGATCAAGCACGCCGTTTCGGTCACGTACTACAAGCTCGAAATCGACGGGCGCCTGATGTACGAAATCGACATGGTCGCCGGCATTCAGGTGATCGACGGCACAGACCAACTGCTCGAAGTGCGCAACGCGCTGGGCCTGTAAGGAATAGATCCAGATGACTCAAGTAATCGCTAAAAACCTGCCGGCCTGGCTGTCGCTCAGTGCAGTCGGTGCCGTCGTAACGCTGACCCGCCCAAGCCAAGCCAATAGCATCGACGTCGAGACGTTGAACCTGCGTAACCCGACCGTGCGTGAAGTGCGCGCGGCTGATCGTGCTGCCAACGGCGACGACGAACAGCGCGAACTGATGCTGTTCGCAGGTCTCGCCGAAGTCGGACTGAAGGATCTGGAAGGCCTCAAGCTGACGGATTATCGCCGCGTGCAAACGGCGTATTCGCACCTGGTACCGAAAACCGATTATTCGGACTCGATGCCGGCGTGGTTGTCGCTGACCACCGATCAGGTGCTGGTGACGCTGTCGTGTCCGAGTGAAATCAATGGCGTGACCGTCGACAAGCTGGCCTTGCGTTCGCCGACCGTGGGCGACGTGCGAGCGGCCAACCGTGAGGTGGGTGGCGACGATGAGCAGCGCGAGCTGGTGTTGTTTGCGGCGTTGTCCGGCGCTTCGGTGGCGGATCTGGAGGGGCTGAAGCTGGTGGATTTTAACCGCTTGCAGGCCGGCTATTTTCGCATGGACAACGACGACGGGCTTTAACCCCAGCGTGATCAAGTGGGCGGCGAAACGTCTGGCGGCGGAAACCGGATTTTCCGCCGCTGAGATCCAGTCGATGCCGTTCGCGGATATGGTGTGGTGGCTCACGGATTGAGCCGCTTTGGGTAGTGCTGGGCACATGGGGGCCATCACATGGCAAACAAAATCGCCCTTGGGCTGGTGATCGGCGGTGCCGTCAGTTCCACGGTCGGCGCCGCGTTCAAGGATGTGACCGGGCGCATCAAGCGCCTCGAGGCAGAAGGCAACAAAGCGCGCGTGCTGCAGCGCACGATTGGCGACACCATCCGCCTGCGCGAAGAATGGAAAAAGGCTCACGACACCGGCGCGGCCGGTGCGTCCAAGTTACTCAACCGTTTGAACTCAAACCTCGACAGCCTGAAAAAACAGGGGATCGAGGTCGGCCGGCTGGAAAAAGCCTATCGCTCGATGGGGCAGACGGCCAACAAAGCCGAGCTGAAAGCCAAGGGTCATCAGCAGATTGATTCTGGCGTAAAGGGCATGAAGGGCGCCGTCGGCGCGGCGGTGGTCGGTGTTGGTGCCATGGCGGTACCGGCCAAGGTCAGCGCTGATTTTGGCGCGATTGTCCGTGACATCGCGATCAAGGCCGGCATTGCCAACAAGCCGCAAGAGCAGGAGATGTCGCGCAAGATCATCGACACTTCGCGCGATACCGGCATGGCGCGCAATGATGTGGCCGACGTGGTCAATCAGTTGGTCGGCGCCGGTATGGACCTGAGCAAGGCGCTGGAGTACGCGCCTGTCGCGGCCAAGTTTGTCGTGGGGCAGGGATCCAGCGGTGTCGACACGGCGAAGATGATCAACGCCCTGGGGCAGAACGCCAAAATCACCGACCCCAAGCAAATGCAGCAGGCGCTGGAGGCGATTGCGTACCAAGGGCAGGCGGGCAGCTTTGAAGCGGCCGACATGGCCAAGTGGTTCCCCGAGTTACTGGCCAACATGGCCAGTAATGGCATCACCGGCTTGGACGCGGTGACGCAATTGGGCGCCATGTTGCAGGTTCAGATGAAGCAGGCCGGCAGTTCGGACGAAGCGGCCAACAACCTGAAAAACTGGATGGGTAAAATCGGTTCGACCGATACGGTCAAGGCTTACGAAAAAGCCGGGATTGATTACAAGGGATCGATGCAGACCGGTTTGCAAAACGGCATGTCGACGCTCGAAACCAGTATGGCGCTGGCTCAGAAATACATTCAGGCGACCGATCCGGCACGTGCGGCGAAAATGGCCGAGGCCACGGCAAAAATCAGCGAGCAAGCCGATCCTGAAAAGGCCAAGGCCATGATGGCCTCGCTGGAAGAATCCCTGCGCACCGGCGACCTGTTCGCCGACATGCAGGTTAAGGCCGCACTGTCGGCCTACATGCAGAACAAGGCGCTGTACAGCCAGCTCAAAAACGATTCGCGTGACGCGACCGGCATCCTCGACAAGAACCTCGCCGAACGGCGCGAGTCGTCATCGCAGAAATGGGCGGAAATGGCCCAGTCGATGGATGACGCCATGCGCAGCATCGGCGATGCGCTGCGCCCGGTGACGGACACCGTGGCCGAGTCGTTGACCAAGGTCACTAAAGGCATTACGTCGCTGACTGATAGCGCGCCCGGGGTAGTTGCCGGTATCGCCACGGTCGGGGCGGGGCTGATCGCCTTGAAGGGTATCTTCAGCACGATCAAGATCGGCAAGGGGCTGCTAAACCTTGCGCGTGGGTCGCGCGGTGGCAGGAATGGGAGCGAAGCCCCAAATAAAAACCCCGGAGAACTTGATCTGGTAGCGACTGGCCTGGATGTTGTTTCGCGGGTGAAGGAAGCGGCAACAGGCGGTGGCCTTGGTACTGACAGTGGCGCAGGTAACGACGGCGTCAAAAAGGTTTTCGTCGTCAATGCCGGCGCTATGGGTGGCGGTGTGGATGCGTCGGGCGAATCGCGCCGACGTGGGCGTGGGTCAAGGCGCAGCGCTCGGCGCCGGTCGTTGCCGAGTTCGAGAGGTCCTCGCCCATCTGTGCCTCGTCCACCTGTTCCGGTTTCACGTTCATCTGTTCCGGTTTCACGGCCACCCGTTCCGGCTTCGCGTCCCCCTGTTTCGATCCCGGTGCCATCAGTCCCTTCTGTTCCAAGTGGGGCATTGTCCAAGCTCGGCGTCGTAGCAGAAACAGTCGGTAAGGTCAGCAAGGCGGCCAAGGTCATTCCTGGCGGCACGCTGCTGGAGTCCGGCGCGATGGCGCTTGAAACCTTTCAAAACGCCAAGACCAAGGACGAAAAAGCCGAAGGTTACGGTTCGGCTGCCGGCAACCTGGCCGGCACCATGGCCGGTGCAGCAGCAGGCGCCGCCATTGGTTCGGTTGTGCCGATCATCGGCACCGCGATCGGCGGCATGTTCGGTGCTTACCTGGGCAGTCAGGGCGGTGCGGCGCTGGGCGGGTCGTTGGGTAAGTCGCTGTTCGGCGGTGAGGATGAAAAGCCCGAGCAAACGGCAAAGGCGCCGGTGCCGACCACGCCGCTCATGATGGCGTCAGCGGCGCAGCAAGGCCCTGTCTTGGGTGATGTCGCGCGCTCGATGGCGGTGACGGCGCCACTCAAGTCGGCGGCGCTGGCTATCCAGCCCAAGGAGCCGGCGAAGCCGGAGCCGGCCAAGGTGGATCAAAAGTTTGAGTATTCGCTGAGTATGCCGGTCACGGTAGAGGGGGATGTGAAAGACCCTCAGCGCCTGGCGCAGGATCTGATGCCGCACATGCAGCGAATGATGGCGGACGCGGCGAAGACTAACGCCGCCACGCTGTACGACGAACCCCATGTGTAAGGAGGTTTCATGGCTTACATGGAACAGATGCAATCAACTCTGAAATATCTGGTGGAGGCGGCGGAAACCGGGCGGCGTAGTGCGGATGGCATGCTGTCCCCGGTCAATGGCGCGATCCGCGAACTGACCGGCGCCGCGTCCGAGCTGGAAAACATCCCGTTCGTCGGGCCGGCCATCGGCGCCAAGCTTCAGCGGGTGATGCGCGGCGTCGACGCGGCTCAGGCCAAGGTCGGTCAGGTGGCGGCGGTGTACGGCCGCGCCACCCGGGCGGCGGCCGAAGTGCAGGAGCGGCTGGGCACATTGAAGGAACAGGCGGGCAAGGCGGCCACGGTGATTAACAACGTTGCCGGCAAGGTCAGTCCGTCGCTGGCCAACATCGTGCCCACCAGTTCCTTTGCCGTGGAGGCCACGCCAGCGCCGGAGGCGGTGAAGCCGTTCCCGCATCTGATGATCATTCAGCCGCGCGACCCGAAGATTGAGCCGTATTACTTCAACCTGGACACGGCCGCTTTCGACGAGCTGAGCCGTTCGACCGAATTCCGGTGGGCTTCGCAGGAGCGGCTGACGCGTCGGCCGGCGAAGCAGGCCATCGGTATGGGCGATGAAAAGTTGACGCTCAAGGGCACGATCTATCCGGGCTTCAAAGGCGGTTTAAAGCAGCTCGACACGCTGCGTTCCATCGGGGCCAGGCAGCAACCGCTGACCCTGACCACGGGCTATGGCGAGGTGATCGGGACGTGGTGCCTAAAAAACATCAACGAGGAACAATCCGCACTGCTGCATGGCGGGATTGCCCGCAAACAGGGTTTTACTTTGGAGTTTGAGCGCTATGGCGACGATATGCAGGACGTCTGACGGCGACATGCTCGATGTGATTTGCAACAACGTTTACGGCCATCTGAATGGCAGCGTCGAGGCCGTGCTCGATGCCAATCAGGGGCTGGCCGATGAGCCTCAGCCTTTCCGGTTGGGCGTGATCATCGTCCTGCCGGATCTGCCCAGCCCGACCAATGAAGGCGTTAGTTTGTGGGATTGACCTGGAGCTATGCCTTCGCCGGCGCCGCGTCGCGTTACGCGTAACGACACCTTGTTTTTCTGGCCCGCCTTGTGCGGGTTTTTTATTGGAAAAAAACCATGACTCCGATGTTTCGCATTGTCGCCGATGGGGCCGACATCACGGCCAAGATCAACGATCGGCTGTTGTTGCTGCGAACCTCTGACAAGCCGGGCATGGAGTCCGACGAGTTTGAGTTGCGTATCGACGACCGTGATGGGCAAGTGCAATTGCCACGGCGTGGCAGCTCAATCGAGATCTACCTGGGCTATGCCGAAACGACCTTGACGCGTATGGGCAGTTACACCGTCGATACGGTCGAGGTGTCAGGCCCGCCGGACACGATCGTGATCAAGGGTAAGGCCAGCGACGTGCGTGGCAGTGGCAAAACCATCCGTAGCGGAAGCTGGGAAGGCGTGCCGTTGTCGAAGATCGTGGCTGACGTGGCCGCGCGCAATGGCTGGACGCCGGTGTGTCCGGTGTCGACCAAGGTCGCCCGGGTCGACCAGCTCAATGAGTCCGATTTTAATTTCATCACCCGTCTGGCCAAGCAGTACGACTGCACAGCCAAGGTCGCCGATGGCAAGCTGTTGGTGATGCCGCGCCAAGGTGGCCAGACGGCCAGCGGCAAAGCATTTGACGCTATCACGCTGACCCGCAGTGACCTTAGCCGCTGGCAATTCAGTCTCGGTGATCGCAATTCGCACAAGGCGGTGGCCACCAAGCATCAGGACAAAAAGAACGGCAAGCTCGCCGTGGTCACCATCGACAACGATGACGCGCCGGATGGCTTGCCGGCAGTACATACCGACCGCCATATCTACCCAGATAAAGGCGCCGCTGAGGCGGCGGCAAAGGCCCGTTTGTCAGCGTTCAACCGTTCGACCGCTGATGTGCGGCTTGAGATGCCCGGTCGAACTGACATCTTCGCTGAGCGTCCCATCATCGCTCAGGGTTTCAAGGTCGGGCTTGATGGCGAATACCTGGCGGATTCGGTCGAGCAGGTGTTCACCCAGTCCGGCTGGTCGACCACGGTCGAATGCAATGCCGGCAAAGCCGGTAAATCCAAGAGCAAGAAAAAGAAAGGGTCGAAACCACCCCTCAAGGTCGTGAACATCGAGAAACAGTAACCGCATCCCATCGCCGCCTGAGTGCGGTTTTTTTACGTCTGGAGTTTGTATGTCCATCACTGAACAACAGCTGCAAAGCATCATGCCCAACGCCCGCCGCCAAGCGGGCGTTTTTGTATCCGCGCTCAACGCAGCCATGGCTCATCGGCAGATCAATACGCCGAAACGCCAAGCCGCGTTTCTGGCGCAAGTCGGTCACGAGTCGGGTCAGCTGCAGTACGTCCGGGAACTGGGCGGCGACCAATACCTGAGCAAATACGACACCGGCAGCCTGGCTGCGAAACTGGGCAACACGCCGGCAGCGGATGGTGATGGCCAGCGCTATCGCGGTCGCGGCCTGATCCAGGTCACCGGTCACGACAATTACCTGCGCTGCAGCTTGGCGCTGTTCGGTGACGAGCGATTGCTGCGCACCCCTGAACTGCTGGAGCTGCCGCAGTGGGCCGCCGAGTCGGCCGCATGGTTCTGGTCCGTGAATGGACTGAACGCGCTGGCCGATCAAAATGAATTCAACACGATCACCCGCAGGATCAACGGTGGCCTCAACGGCCTACAGGATCGGCTGGAGTTGTGGGGACGGGCGAGGGCGGTGCTATGCGTTTCGGCGAACTGATCCCGGCGCCGTATCGGCTACTGGCAAAAGGCGTGCTGCTGGTCGTCTTGGTCGGTGGTTCTGCGTCCATTACCTGGCAAGTACAGGATTGGCGCTACGGCAAACAGCTCGCAGAGCAGGCCCGGCTCCACACCGAAACCCTCAACCAACTGAATCTGGCCTCGGCCGCTCAGCAGCGTGCCGAACAGGATAAACGCCTCAAGCTCGAGCAGCGCCTGGCAACCAGTGAACAAACCCATTACCGAGTCTTGAGTGATGCCGAACGTGATCAAGGTCGCCTGCGCGACCGTCTTGCCACTGCTGATCTGCGCCTGTCAGTCCTCCTCGACGCCACCACCGGCGCCGGCAACGGATCGTTGTCAGCCACCACCGCCACCGTCGGCGTGGTTCATGGCTCCACAAGAGCCGAACTTGACCCAGCGCATGCTCAACGAATTATCGGCGTCACCGATGACGGAGACCGGGGGCTGATTGCCCTCGCGGCCTGTCAGGCATACGCCAATGAAATCTCAACACCGAAGTGAAAAGAGCTGCCTGTCCTGATGCGTCAACATCCGGACAGGCCGCCGTCCCTGCAGATTGTCCCTGCAAGTCCAGCCAAGGCTCTTGCTCCGTGCACAAAGCGCGGCGAGCCTAGCACCTGTTTATCCATACAGTAAAGGTCTTGCTTTTTATGTCTACACCCATCATCCCTTGGATGGGCGGCAAACGCCGCCTGGCCGACCGCCTCATTCCGCATTTTCCGCCACACGAATGCTATGTCGAAGTCTTTGCCGGCAGTGCCGCGCTCTACTTCATGAAGCCCCAGCCATCGCCGGTCGAAGTCCTCAACGACATCAACGGCGACCTGGTCACGCTTTACCGCGTCGTGCAGAACCACCTCGAAGAATTTGTGCGCCAATTCAAATGGGCGCTGAGCTCGCGGCAGGTGTTCGAATGGCAGAAAATGACCCGCCCCGAAACCCTCACCGACATTCAGCGTGCCGCCCGATTCTTTTACCTGCAGCACCATGCCTTCGCCGGCAAGGTCTCGGGTCAGACTTTCGAGACGGCGACGACTGCCCCGGCCATCAACCTGTTGCGCATCGAGGAAAACCTCTCGGCCGCGTGGCAGCGCATGTTCGGAACGTACGTCGAAAATCTCTCGTGGCTTAAATGCGCCGAACGCTATGACCGTGGCCATACCTTCCACTGATCGCGCCTTGCTTGTACCTAATCCCAGGATTCACGCTGTAGTAGGGGTATCGTCAGAACGTCGGAACATATGCCCCAGTGAAAGTACCCAAATGAAGAACACTTACTGAGTAAGAGTAAATGGACATCTAAACTTATGCGCCTGCATTCCCTTATGTCACAGCGCCGTAGTTGGACGACTGAGGGCCTGCTCTGTCCTGACCTCTTCATTCCTCTGGCAGAGCAGACGGACCTGATGGTTCCCTAAGGACGTTGGGTATTGCAAGAAGCCTGAGAGACAGCCCTAATTTGGCCCGACGATGTGGTGCTTTGCTTAGCCCGTAACAGGCCCAGTTTACCCCCAGCGACGTAGATGAAGACGTACGTGAGTACCTGATCACCACTCAGTTTTCAGCAAGTCGACTTGAGCTTGAGATAACCGAAAATGGCACGCTAAATAATACCGAAGGAGCCTTGGCCACGATGGCTGCACTCTAGCAACTAGAGGTACGGCTAAATATGAATGATTTCGCCAGCGGATATTAGCGCCGGCAACTATCCCGCGATCGACTATTTATATCCAGAAGCCTTGGTGTCTGGATAAGTTAATTATAATATTGGAGGAGGTTTTGTAACAAAACTTCCCTTGCGTAAACTAATTTCTGAGCGCGCAGTAAATGGCGGAAATAGATTTAAATAATTAATTTTTGTCTGTTGGTGTGCAGTGGTGTGATATTGAAGTTAATTCCTTTAAAGTTCTTTCTAATAGAGGTTGAATTTCTTCCATTGTAACTATATCGCCGTACACATTTTTGTATTTTAATCTCAATGTTCTTCTGCTGTGCCCCTTCATCCAGCCAATAATGCTTTCCCAAACCTTTGGATCAGTGGCTTGCTTGAGAGGTATGAATATAGACAAACAGGGTCTGATCGTTGTATAGCAATGCTGATAATATTTTGGAGTGGCACTATCATTTATACTAAGAGGTTGCAGGAGCGCTTTGAATTCCGCTTGAGAAACGTAATTTGTGCTATAAAAGTCATCGATGGTACAAAATAGTTTAAGTTGAAATCCGTCGAGCTTCTTCATGGGCAAGTCCTAAGCTTAAAAATCAAAAGCAACGTTACCCTATAATTGTGCGGCTTTTTTCTAAAAAATGTTTTTTATGTACTCAATCTCATCTTTAGTTAATTCGCATTTCAATACGCACTTTTCTGGAGGAAGAGGTTGGAGTTGATGCGCTGCTAACCATGCGAGCTGCCAAACTTTCCAATCATGGTCGACGGTTTCATTTACATACCCGTCACCGGCGCGAGCTAATAAAGCGTGAGGCAATGACGCCTCGAACGCATCACGTTCCGTTCGACCCATAAGTGTTTCCATCCAATGCAAGGCACCTGATACGTTCAGAGTAGATCTCTTTTGAAAAAAATCGAGAAAAATCTTCATAAAATATAATTTTGGCACGCCACAACTGTTGTCTGGTCTTTATTAGCATAATGATATCTTACTGGTCACCTGAACGAGCCCCATGAAAGACAGGACACCGTTTCCCCCTTACGATAAGGGATAGGCAAACGGTTATGTTTATGACTAATAGCAACGATAAGAGTGGTGAGCTTTTGGGCCAGGAGCGGCGTCGTCGCTGGAGCCCAGAGCAGAAACTGGCCATGGTTCGAGAGAGCCTTGAGCCAGGACAAAGCGTTTCAGTGGTGGCTCGGCGCAACGGCATCAATGCCAATCAGTTGTTCTTGTGGCGCAAGCTGTATCAGGACGGCAGCCTGTCGGCGGTCAGTGCTGGCGAAGCCGTGGTGCCTGCCTCCGAGCTAAGCGATGCGCTCAAGCAGATCCGTGAACTGCAACGGATGCTGGGCAAGAAAACGATGGAAGCCGAAATCCTCAAAGAGGCCGTGGAGATCGCCCGGTCGCGAAAATGGATTGCGCACTCACCCTTGTTGCCGGGGGACGACCAGTGAAGCTGGTCAGCGAATGTCTCGGTGTGGCGCGCTCGCAATTAACGGTGCGAATCAAGCAATCGGTATCGCCCAAAGTGCGGCGAAGCAGGCCTGTGAACGATGTAGAACTGGTCGCTGAAATCCAGCAAGAGGTCAGCGAACTGCCCAGCTATGGATACCGTCGCGTCTGGGGACTGCTGCGTCGTGCACGTGAAAAGCGGTCGCTGCCGGCGGTCAACGTGAAACGGGTTTACCGGGTGATGCGTGACCACAACCTTTTGCTTGAACGCCGGATCAAACAGCCCGGCGTGCCGCGTCGGCACGAAGGCCGTATTGCGGTGGAAACCAGTGATACGCGTTGGTGCTCGGACGGCTTTGAGTTCCGTTGCGAGGACGGTGCCAAACTGAGCGTGACCTTCGCCCTGGACTGCTGTGATCGCGAAGCCATCGGCTGGGTCGCGAGCCCGACCGGGTACAGCGGCGACGATATCCGCGACTTGATGCTGGAAAGTGTGGAGAAGCGTTTCGGTGATCAACTGCCCGCCATGCCGGTGCAGTGGCTAAGCGACAACGGCTCGGCCTACACCGCCGAACAAACGCGCCTGTTTGCTCGACAGATCGGTTTGCAGCCGGTGACTACCCCAGTGCGCAGCCCGCAGAGCAACGGCATGGCCGAGAGCTTCGTGAAGACGATCAAGCGGGATTACGTGGCGCACATGCCCAAGCCGGATCGAGAAACGGCGCTGCGTAACCTGGCAATTGCCTTTGAGCATTACAACGAGCAGCATCCGCACAGCGCTTTGAACTATCGCTCACCGAGGGAGTTCAGGCGCTTGGCAGCTGCATCAATTTAACGGGGAGTTGGTGTCCGGTTTTGTAGGGGCAAGTCCATCACCGATAAAATCGCTGTGTCCATTAAGGTGGGACTTAACGTAGGTGGTGCCTCTGAAGTTTCGAGCGCGAATACGCACAAGATGCACTTAGACCTTCCTTATCTAGCGGTAACCAAGGCCTAGTTCTAGTGTCATGGTAGGTAGGATTCGATGTATCGCTACTAAAGGGCTGGTTCGAGTCGAGTCTCGCACCGCACGCGCAACCAAGGGCCGCTATTGCTCGATAGTGTTCCTTAGTAAGTGCAGGCGCGGGACAAGCATGCGGGTACAACTATGACCAAGCTACTTCGCAATGATCATATCCGGTCCGTTGTTCCGAGCGTTCCCAACGGCAGTGTCGACCTGAACCACTCGAGCACCTCTGACTGCTCACTTTGGTGAAGCATCATCTGCTCAGCAGGCTCCTTTGGCATGCCGTGTTGAGCCGTTCCATTTTTCCAAGGCTGATGGCAGTATGTTTTAAAATTTCATTGCTTATGCTCCGCGTGAGTGAGAGCAAGGCATGGATACATGCGAAGCGGGGTTGCGCTGATTCCGCGCTTTCATCGCCCGAGGGGTTGATTGTATCGATCCTGGATGCGCTTCAGCTCGCCCGAGTAGCGCAGTTGCTCTAGGGCGTTGGCCCAGGAGGCTACCAGTTCGTCGTCGCAGTCGCGGCTGAATGCGATGTAAAGCGATGAACGATAGAGCTCGATGGGAATCTGCCGCAGCGCGCTGGGGGCGATGTTCAACTTGCGACTGTAGTAAGCCACTCCCGCATCGGTGTCGCCTATAATTATATCGGTGCGCCCGGCTAGTAGCATACGATAGAGCTGCAGACTCTCGGTTGCAGTTTTTTCGAGGTTGTTGAAGCCCCGCGACTGCAGAATCTCGGGTATGAGGCCGGCATGTCTCGTCGTAATTTTTGGGGCATGCAGTAGCTGCTCCAAGGAATTCACCGGCTGCAGGGCATTGGCTAACTGATAGGGGTGAATGGACTCCTCCACTATCGGTCCGACCCACTTGTATAACGGTTCACGCTCTGGCGTGCGGAATAGAGAATACATGATGGTCTTGGGCCGGTTTTTCAATGCACGGGCGCTTCGCATACTGGGCAGTACCACCACCTCAAAGTCATCCCCGGTCAGTACCATTATGCCTCGAACGATCTCCGTGGCCATGCCGGTGATCTGATTGTTCTCCTGGTAATTGAACGGCGCCCACTCTTCAGTAACGACCTGGTACTGCTCGGCCTTGACGATAGTGCCAAGTAACAGGCAGAGCAGCGCGGCAATAAGTGTCGAATCTTTCACGTGTTCTGCCTAGTGGGCTGTGCGGTGATCAAGGGTTGTTCTGATTAGTAGGGCGAAATTAGTATAGTACCTAACACACGTAAAACGCCTTATGCACTTCCGTAAACCTTCGCCACGACGATTTATACATACGAACCAGTACGACATGGCGCAGGTTTCTAAAGAGCGTTTAGTGGATTGCCTCTTGTCAATATCGGGTGGTGCACGTAGTGACCTTCCAGTCTGGCCGATAGCTGTCAGTCAGGAATCTTACGACCTGTCGATAGGTGCTGGTCAGCCGAGCGGTCGTAACTCAAGGGCAAAATTAGGGCATTAACGGGCCGGTGCAGACCACAATACGCCACTTGCTAAAGGGTAAAACATGCATTTCATTGGCCTGAAGTGGCCCAGAAGGATATAGGGACGGGTTTGAATCCTTATCCAAACCGTCATTTACGGCAATCTAGATCAACCAATACATCTGAGAAACGGTAGGTGAAGCAATTGGCTTTGAAGATGACGCCGGTCACAGCTCTACACTTAATCGCTTAATCCCCACGCTGTTGGCAAAGCGCCCCACCACGGTCAAGCTGGCCTATGTGCGGAGCCGCACACGTCTCGATCGCACCGGCACCCAGCGCGCGACGCTGTTCCCGGCGAATCGACAAGCCCCAGTCGGGGCCACCGTCGACCTTGGCTACCAAGCATTAACGCACCGTATGTTGCTCCACCAGGGCGCGTAACACGTTTTCGTGAATGCCTTCACCGATCATTGTGCGGCTCCTGCCGCCGCTCCGTGGCGGCCGCCTCGAAGGCTGTATACAGACCTTCGATACTCGCCGCGTTTAGTACCTTGGCCGTCTCCAGGCCCAGCACAAACCCTTCGGCGCGGTCACTGGCGCGAAAAAGATCGTCCGCCGTGTGCGCCCGGGCAATTTGCAGCAGAAGTTTCAGCGTTTGAATCTCCACCGCGTGCGGCAGATTCAGCCTAGATAATGCCTTATCCATCCTGATCCTCGTTCGAACCGGAGCCGTTCGCCGGCAGTGCAAACCCCAGCTCTTCGGGTTCTACATTGATCAGCAGCCAGCCGCCCAGCGGTTGGTTGCTTTCGCCAACGATTGCCCCTGCACATCAGCCCGTCAGGGAGTATTACGCGCAGGATATTGGCGCCCTTGGGTCCTTCCAAAAAGTGCGCCAGTTTGACACGAGTGCGATCGGGGCCGACCTTACTCCAGCGCACCGGACATTCGAGAGTTGTCAATTTGGCAGGTGGACACTCTTGGTAGTGGGCGATCACCGTGACGGTGGCCAGAGCTTCAAAGACGTACGACATTTCCCCTCTCTGCTGGAAACTCTAGGGGTATCTGTGTGGATCCGGATGACGGGGAAATGATAGACCAGACTTGAGCAGCGTGGTTTCCGACACTCGAAAAAAGGCCCCCACACCTGTGCCGGGTGTGGGGGGCTATTGAACATAGGGCGAAATTATCAGTAATTGAGCTCATCCGATAAATGGACATTTACCGAGGTTGACTGTCATTATTTTGCATACTAAAAATAGTGATGCGGTACTCAATTCAAACGTCAAGGAGACCTTAGACATGATGCGCAGAGGTTCGAGGTATTGGCTTTGGGCGGATTGTGGTTTGCACTGCCGGTCACACGATGAGGTGTTGATTGATGGCAGCATTATTGATGTTCAGACCAGAGTATCTAGAAGGGGACGAACGCAGCTGTTCATCGGTGTTTATAACAAGGAAGGCGTCGCCCTATTTGAAGAAGCTCATGATGAGTTACATAACGACACGATGACAACGGCTCTCGCATGGGGCATAGATCGTGCGCGTGAGAAGGCAACAGGCAACCTGGTGCAAATAACTTCAGCTAGCGAAAGCTCGCCCGCAGCTTCCCGTTATCAGCGAACATCTGGTGCTTGAAATCACCTGCAGTTGCCATCCTGTCTTATACCGAATCATATCGGTGTAAGGCTGGTTTACCCCCTACCACCCCGAAGTTGCATGATCGCATGTGATAGTGCTTGTGTGTTTTTATCAAATTTTCAATGGCCATGAGTGCGCTCTATCCACTGATCGTCAAAGCCTGCTCTCGGCCGAGGCTGTTGAAGAAGTCGAACCTGGTTTCCGCAGCTGAAAAGTACGCGATCGGGATTGAAATCTTTATTTTTGGGAAAGGTTTCCTGACGCAGATTTCACGCAGGTGCGTGCAAAAAGGCGTTTTTTACTGGTCAATGACCAGGCAGTTTTAGATGACCGAGTTCTTCAACAAAATCGGCGAAAGCCATCGTTCCCATAGGCCGCTTCGACCGAAGGCGGAAATCAGCTCATAGCGATTAACGGTCAATGGAGAAGTTGCCTCCTGCCTAGAGATACTGCCTGGAGTTAGTCACGGAAACCAACCTTTTACAGCGAAAAGCGCAAATGGCTGTTAGCTATCATTCTTTAATAGCCAATCACTCTAAAAATTTAAAAACACTTTTTTTTAACGGATCTATTCTCGTATTCGCGCAACGGACTTAAGGATGTTTTGCGCATCAACTCATACAATTAAGCTATTAAAGGACGATCCCATGGAAAGCTTTGCTATTGCGGCATCACAAATTAACTGGAATGGCGGCCAACGAATCACTTTAAATGCAGGTGACACCGCCACTTGCACGACGTTGCGCCCTGGTCAGATTTACGGGATTTTCATTTATAATTCCGCCGGCAGTGATAACAATGCTGCCGTAAATGTTGTATGGAGTAATAGCCAGCCTCCTGCAACTATTACTGTTCCAGGTACCACCGCGAATGCCGGATTGGCCTCGTTGGGATTCGTCTCTGGCAGTGACACTCAGACAATATCAGTTTCGCTACCAAGCAATAGTGGAATTGCACAGGTTGAAGTTTGGTTGGGCAGTACCAGTATGCCGACAAACACGAGCGGACTGAGCAACAATTCATTGCAGGCTAACGGCGAGCAGTATCCGTTCAACAAATATAATCGTTATTATTCCGTGCCGCCTTCGAAATGGATGAATCTGACAATCGTCAGCAAAATCACCCAGTTTATTTCGTGCCAGTTCCGAGAAGCCGCCGCGACTGTATTTGTTGTGAATGAAACGTCTAATGGCTTGCTCGTTGGGCAAGTTACTAATATTGGACCTACTGCTTCGGAAAAAGGGGCTGTCACGATTGTTGCTACTCAGATTCAGAATATCAGTAATAACTTGCAAGGAGACGGTACTCAATGGGTCTGGATTGATGCAGACAGCCAACAAGACTCAACGAGTGCCAGTATTTCGTTACAATCACTTTAATTTCTCAGTCGGCTAGAAAAAAGCCACGTGATACGTGGCTTTTTATTTTATCGACTTCGCGAGTGCATATTAATCACAAATAATTCAGCAATACTTAATATTCGCTTTTGGCGGTGTGCTGCCAGTCATGCGATTCCTTAGCACTGTCGTAACCGCATAATCGCATCTGAAATCGCTTTTGCATTCGTGTCCAGTGTTTCCAGGGCCGCAGTGGCGTTATCGGCAACATTGTCCGCGCCAGCCCCTGATATCCAATGGGTGATTTCTTCCATCGCTGCACCTAGCGCATGCTGGTTGTGCAACAGCAACGTCAGTGCATCGGCTGTGATGATGTTGGGATATGAGTTACCTGGCATGTGGATCGTCCTTGAGCGATAGTTTCGGAAAGTCTAGTTCGTGCTACTCATATCAGAGTAGCCGTGCGCCCATTCATCGAGCCCACCAGGATGGCGCATTTGTCCCATATGGCCATTTCTCAGACACCAACAAAGCACAAACCAAGTTTTCTCAAGAAATCAAGTGGTTGCGTTAGATTAGTATGACGGTGAGGGAGAGATTCGAACTCAAAATTAATATGGGGCCAAGGCAAGCTGAACCGAGCGACACCAAAAGCGCTGCCCATTACTCCTGCCTCAATCCCGTCTTATTGACAGTCTCAGCAGTGTCCAGATTGGAGTCGAAAACGCTTGCTTAAAAATTGCTAAAGAGATGGGAAGCAAAAACGGGATCTTCGACTGAATAAATTTAGCTAGTATGCAACTGATACAGGCTTATTTAAGATGCCGCTTTGGCCTTTATTTACGGGGGCGAGCCGATCAATACGTCCGATCCATTATCGGAGCCAGCGAGCGGCCGCAAACGGCAAGAAGCAGTCTCTCCTTTCTGCTCGGGGAAGCTAGCTCCCTACTGCTTCATTGACGCTCAACGCACTGCTACCTCCACTAATTAATAACATGGCGTGGTGATCAGGGTTGGCTGTAGCATTGGCGGCGCAGTTTGGATCGAAGGTGATTTCGCTGACGTTTTGGCTAAGGCCGATGAAGCACTTTATCGTGCCAAAAGGGCCGGCAAATCCCAAGCGCAGTTTTATCCGGCTGGCTGACTGGCAGATACCTTTTTCAGCGAGACCAGCCTCGAGTCTGTTTAGAACAGCACAGTGCAGGCCGGCAATAGATGAGAGTTTTGACCGGTCGGTAACGGCCGACTTTTTTGAAAAGTCGGCTTCGAATTCCACGCCAGAAAAGTACGCGCCTGAGATTGAAATCTAAATTTTTGGCAGACGGATTAGGACTTGGATTTCACACAGCAGCGTGCAACAGAGGTGTTTTCATCTATCAATACTCGAGCGCTTTTGGGAAACCGATTTTTTCAACAGAATCGACCAAAAGCGGCCCTTCGCGTCCGACTCCTTTTGGCCCGGAGTGTGTAAAAACGCTGATCCAAAATTGAAGTTGGCTCTTCTATGCTAAAACTGAAATTTACAGGCTGGTTTGCAGACCTGGATTTTGCGTAGAAACGCGATTTGCGGTTCTACTTTGGACACCAATCGCGCAGAAAAACGTTTTTACACACGCTGGGCCGATAGCCGCCATTTGATTTACGGTTAAACCTCATTCAACAATGAAAAAAGCCCCGCATCGTTGCAAACGATGCGGGGCTTTTTCGATGTATGTGGGATATGAATCCCGTACCAATTTCTGTACCAATAACTGCGTACTAGCATGAAATTCTGGGTTGTACTTGGGGCTAACTCCCTGATTTTATTGGCCCTGATAACCTACTGCCCACCCCTAAACATGGCGGTGTAATTCTGTTCCAGGGACATGAAACTACCTGTGGGGATTTTCGCAAAGGGCAAGGGTACGGTGGCGGACACAACCCTGCAAGTTCGGTGTTACGCGATTATTCGTCGCGGCCTTCCATCATGGTGCGTTTGAGCATCACATACACCGCGCCGGCACCGCCGTGTTTTGCCTGGCACGAGCAGAAACCCAGCACCTGCGCATGCTGGCGCAGCCAGGTATTGACGTGGCTTTTGATCATCGGCCGCTTGCCGTCCAGACGCACGGCCTTGCCGTGGGTGACGCGCACGCAGCGGATTTCGAATCTGGTTGCTTCGGCGAGAAAGGCCCAGAGGGTTTCGCGGGCCTTTTCCACGCTCATGCCGTGCAGGTCGAGGCTGCCTTCGAACGGAATCTGGCCGACCTTGAGCTTGCGCATCTGACTTTCCTGCACGCCGTCACGCGACCACATCAACTCGTCTTCCGGGCCGACGTCGATCACGAACTGGTCGGACAGGCCATCGACGGTAGTGGCATCGGTGCGCACGGTGGCGGACTGGCGCAGCTTGGCGATCTGTGCGCGGTCAGCCTTGGGTTTGCCGGTGTCGGCGCGGTCGTGCTTGATCGGCTTGACGCCTTGGATCGCACTTTTGAACAGGGAAAAATCGTCGTCTTGCATGTCAGCCTCCGCGAAGGGCGGCCAGTTTACCCAAGTCGAAACAAAACGGCCCGGCAAAAAGCCAGGCCGGTGATTCAATCGTGTTTTTTCATCAGGTGCGGAGCCATGTTCAGTTCCCGCGATTGCCGTGCGCGACGGCGGCAGCGGCGCCACAGGGCGACACCGAAATACAGAAACAGCAAACCGACCGCCAGAATGATCGCCGAGCCCATCGGTGTAGCGTTCAAATCACCGAGCGCCGGTGGGCGCCCGAGCAGGCTGGCCGCGCCGGCCATCGCCAGCAGCACGCCGAACGTCGCCAGAATGGCGGCAATCGCTGCGCCGAATCGAAAACGCCAGTTGCTTTGGCCTTTGGGCCGCAAGCGGCGTGCGTCAAATCCATCGGATAACTTCATTCCGACCTTCCTCAATGGGTATCGGCCCTTCGACCGGGAGTTGACCGGGTTGTTCCTGAGGCTATGGCATTTGCGGCAAATGAGAGGATTTTGCAGATGAGCGGCGCGCTGAGCCGCTCATCAGAGCGGATCAGATCAAGTCTTGCGTCAATGCGAGGGTGGCGAAGTTGTCCGCCATGATCGCCATTTCCGCTTCCTGCACGACTTCGGCGCTGAGTACGCGGCCCTTGAACGGCAGGTCACGGGTGGCGCAGGCGTCTTCGACCAAGGTGCAACGGAAGCCCAGGTTCTTCGCTGCGCGGACGGTGGTGCTGACGCTGGAGTGGCTCATGAAGCCGCAGACGATCAGGTCCAGCGAGCCAAGGTTTTGCAGGCGATCAAGCAGCTCGGTGCCATGGAATGCGCTCGGCAGCAGTTTGCCGATAATGGTTTCATCACCCTGCGGCTCAAGGCCCGGGATGAACTCGCCGCGTTCGCCTTGTGGGTCGAACAGGCCACCGACGGTGCCGAGGTGACGCACATGCACGATCGGGCGACCGGCTGCACGGGCGGCGGCAACCACTTGTTTGATGTTCGCGACGGCCGCGTCCATGCCGCTCAGGGCCAAGGGGCCGCTGAGATATTCTTTCTGGGCATCGATGATGACCACGGTGGCATGGCTCAAAGTGGCTGCTGCGTAACCGCGGCCGCTGAGTTGAAACATCGTTTTTGGAACGGACATTCTGGGGCTCCTTGGGGTGGGGCTTTTGCGACATTGTCCTCTGGCTGAGCGGTTCTGTGAATCGCTACCATCGTAGGCACCGTCGTTATTGGCCTGCAGCCTTGTCAAGTTACACGTTCTGTTCAATGGCTGATGCTAAAAAAAGAAAACTCCTACTGTCGTACTGGCGCTTTTCCCGCGTCGTCGTGACGCGTTTTGGCTGCTAGAATCGCCAGTCGTTTTTTCAGGAGTTCTGCCCCGTGATCACTTCCCGACTTCGTACCCTGCGCGACCACATCCGTTGGGCCGTCAGCCGCTTCCATGGGGAGGATCTGTTTTTCGGCCATGGCACCGACAATGCCTGGGACGAAGCCCGGCAACTCGTACTCGGCGCGTTGCACTTGCCGTGGGAAATCGCCGACAGCTACCTCGACTGCGCGCTGGAAGACGACGAACTGGTCAACCTGCAACGCCTGCTCAAGCGTCGCATCGAAGAACGCATTCCCACCGCTTACCTGCTGGGCGAAGCGTGGTTCTGCGGCATGTCATTCATTGTCGATGAACGCGTGTTGATCCCGCGTTCGCCGATTGGCGAACTGATCGAAAACCACTTCGCCCCATGGATCGGCACTGAACCTGCGCGCATCCTCGACCTGTGCACCGGTTCCGGCTGCATCGGCATCGCCTGCGCCTACGAGTTCCAGAACGCCGAAGTGGTGCTGGCCGATCTGTCCTTCGAAGCGCTGGAGGTGGCCAATCAGAACATCGAACGCCACGGCGTCGACGAGCGCGTTTATACCGTGCAGGGCGATGGTTTTGATGGTTTGCCAGGTCAGCGTTTCGACCTGATCGTGTCGAACCCGCCTTATGTGGATGCGGAAGATTTCGCCGACATGCCGGACGAATACCAGCATGAACCGGAGCTGGGCCTGGCTTGCGGTGACGATGGTCTGAACCTGGTGCGGCGAATGCTCGCTGAAGCGGCGGATCACCTGACCGAGAAGGGCTTGTTGATTGTCGAGGTGGGCAACAGCCAGGTGCACGTCGAAGCGCTGTACCCGGAAGTCGATTTCGCCTGGCTCGACTTTGAGCGTGGCGGGCATGGGGTGTTCATGTTGACCGCGGAGCAGTGCCGCGATCATCAGGCCTTGTTCGCTTCCCGCGTCTGACCTTTAAAAGCTTCGCGAGCAAGCCCGCTCCCACCTTTGGAATGCATTTCCCTGTGGGAGCGAGCCTGCTCGCGAATGGCCGCGCTGCGATCTCAAGCCATCAGCGGTGCGTGGCAATCCAGATCAACAATCCCGCCTGAAACACTGCAAACGCCACCAGGCAGGTAATCGTGAAACGCAACCCCGCGTCCTCACGCTTGAATTTGCTGACCTTCTCTTCCTGCTTCTTCAGCTTCACTTCCTGCTCAGCCAGATTCTGCTCAGCCTGCTGAAGCATCTGCGCCGCTTCCAGAATCTCGACGATCTGCAGTTTTTCGCTGTTCCAGTCGCCCAGCAGATCACCGACCTGCACCTCCTTGACGCTGCCCTTCAAGTGCTGGGCATCGGCGTACACCACATCAAAGCCGTGAACCCGCAGGAAGTGATCACGACGCAGACGCGTGTCCTCGTTCAACGCGTCCTTGTTGTTCAAGTCCATGCCGTCGACGGTGTAGGCGGGCCAGCGTTTTTTCGCCCAGTTGATGCCTTGCGCGGCCATGAAACGGCCGATGCCACGGTTCAGCGGTTCGATCTGCAAGCCGCTGTCGGGGCCGAAATGCACACGCTGGGTGGTGTGATTGACCCAGACATCCAGCTGATTCTGTTCTTTGCGCACACGCTGGCCGGGCAGTTTGATCGCCATGCGCATCAGGCTGTGTTCTTTGCTGTTGCGCTCGGCGTAGCCGAATTCGACAAAACGCAATGGCCGTCCGCCGGTGTTGCGGTCGGTTTGCAGCGGGGCCAGGCGGAGCATTTTGTGGTGCTCGACATGGACATCCGCCCACGGCAGCTCGACCGCTGGCGGTGCGTCTTTTTCAGCGGTGGTGTCGGGTGAAGTCTGGGTATCAGTCATAACGGCGAGATCCTGTCCAAGCCCTGCTTGTCGCCAGCCATTGCGCTGGCGACAAAGGCTTATCGGCCGTTTTTGTCAGGACTGGAGGGTGAACAACGGTTAACGGGTGCGAAGTCCGTCAATAAACTCGATGAGTTTCGTGCCCAGTTCTGCCGCCAATGGCAAATTCGGGTCCTTGTAAGACGCCAACTGACGCTTCATGTCGTTGTTGACGATGCGCAGGACATGGTTCATGCCTTCGATCACCACCAGTTCGGCGTCCGGTTTGGCCGCCTTGAGCAGCTTCGCGTCTTCGGTGCCAACCTGGATATCGTTGCTGCCCTGAACGATCAGCGCGGGCATCTTCAGCTTTGCAAAGGCTTTGGCCGGGTCTTGTCGGAACAGCGAAATCAGATACGGCTGCACGCTCGGACGGAAAATCACCTGCAACGGTTGCGGCACATTGTCGTCGGTGTGACCGGCCCTGAGGCTGTCGAGCAGTTCGTTACTGCGCAGCATCAACGGCGGCGGCAGGCTGCGCGCCAGTTGTTCACGCAGTACCTGATCGATGGGGCGGGCACTGCCGGACAGGGAAACCACCGCCGTCGCATCGACATCCGGTGCGGCCAGCGTAGCGATCATCGCGCCTTCGCTGTGGCCAAGCAGAATCAACGGGCCAAAGCGCGGGTCAGCCTTGAGCTTGCGCGCCCAGGCCTGGGCGTCGGCGACGTAGGCTTCGACTGACAAATTGCGCTCATCCGGTGTCGCCGCGAGGCTCGCGGCCACCCCGCGCTTGTCGTAGCGCACGCTGGCGATGTTGTGTTTGGCCAGTACCCAGGCCAGGCGCTTGAGGCTGTCATTGCGCCCGCCCTCGGGGTTGTTTCCGTCACGATCCGTAGGACCTGAGCCAGAAATAATCAGGACAACCGGCACCGGATTGTCAGACTTGGGTAGCAACAGCGAGCCGAAAAGCTCACCGGTGCCGGTATCCAAAGTGACCGGACGTTGTAGGACCGTCGCTTGGGCAAAGCCCGTAAACAGGGTAAGACTCAAGATCAAAACTCGCAGCATCATCACGCCATCATTCGCCAAGATGCCGGTTGGACTCGCCAGCACCACTAAGGTTCGAGGATGAACTACTCGGTTAGCCTGCGTATACTGGCGCGCATCACGAATTTGGGTTTGATTTCACGGAGCGTCCTGCATGTCCGGCAATACCTACGGCAAGTTGTTCACTGTCACCACCGCTGGCGAAAGCCATGGTCCGGCGTTGGTCGCCATTGTCGACGGCTGCCCGCCGGGCCTGGAGATTTCCCTCGAAGACCTGCAGCGCGATCTGGATCGTCGCAAGCCGGGTACCAGCCGCCATACCACCCAGCGCCAGGAAGCCGACGAGGTCGAAATCCTCTCCGGCGTATTCGAAGGCCGCACCACCGGCTGCTCGATTGGCCTGCTGATCCGCAACACCGACCAGAAGTCCAAGGACTACTCGGCGATCAAGGATCTGTTCCGCCCGGCCCACGCCGACTACACCTACCACCACAAATACGGCGAGCGCGACTACCGTGGCGGCGGCCGCAGTTCGGCGCGGGAAACCGCGATGCGCGTGGCGGCCGGGGCGATTGCGAAGAAATTCCTTGCGACTCAAGGCATCGTCATTCGTGGCTACATGAGCCAGCTCGGCCCGATTGAAATCCCGTTCAAGACCTGGGATTCAGTGGAGGAAAACGCTTTCTTCAGCCCCGACCCGGACAAAGTGCCGGAGCTGGAAGCCTATATGGATCAGTTGCGCCGCGATCAGGATTCGGTTGGCGCGAAGATCACCGTGGTCGCAGAAGGTGTCATGCCCGGTCTGGGCGAGCCGATTTTCGACCGCCTCGACGCTGAACTGGCCCACGCGCTGATGAGCATCAATGCGGTCAAAGGCGTGGAAATCGGCGCAGGTTTCGCCTGCGTCGCCCAGCGCGGCACCGAGCACCGCGATGAAATGACCCCGGAAGGTTTCCTCAGCAACAACGCTGGCGGCATTCTCGGCGGTATCTCGTCTGGTCAGCCAATCGTTGCGCATCTGGCGTTGAAGCCAACGTCGAGCATCACCACGCCGGGCCGTTCGATTGATGTGCACGGCAACCCGGTGGACGTGATCACCAAGGGCCGTCACGACCCTTGCGTCGGCATCCGCGCCACGCCGATTGCCGAAGCGATGATGGCCATCGTGCTGATGGATCACCTGTTGCGTCACCGTGGCCAGAACGCCGATGTGCGCGTGACGACGCCGGTACTGGGCCAGCTTTGATGGCGGACCTCAAAGTCGTCGCGGCATAACCGTGGCGGCGCTCCCTTACTGGCGGCTGTCCAGTTTCTACCTGTTCTACTTCGCCTTGCTCGGGTCGACAGCGCCGTTTCTGGCGCTGTACTTCGATCACCTCGGATTCAGCCCGGCGCGAATCGGTGAACTGGTCGCCATCCCGATGCTGATGCGCTGCGTGGCGCCGAATATCTGGGGCTGGCTCGGTGATTACACCGGCAGACGCCTGGCCATCGTGCGCTTTGGAGCGGTGTGCACATTGCTAACCTTTTCGCTGATCTTCGTCAGCAAGAGCTACGCCTGGCTGGCGCTGGTCATGGCGCTGCATGCGTTCTTCTGGCACGCCGTGCTGCCGCAGTTCGAAGTCATCACCCTCGCGCATTTGCAGGGTCAGACCTCGCGGTACAGCCAGATTCGCTTGTGGGGCTCAATCGGTTTCATCATCACCGTGGTTGCGCTCGGACGTCTGTTCGAGTGGCTGAGCCTCGACATTTACCCGGCGGCGCTGGTGCTGATCATGGCCGGCATCGTCCTCAGCAGTTTGTGGGTGCCGAACGCGCAACCACCCCAAGGCAATCGGCCGGGCGGTGAGGGCTTTCTCAAGCAACTGCGCAGCCCCGGCGTGCTGGCGTTTTATGGTTGCGTTGCGCTCATGCAATTGAGCCACGGGCCGTATTACACGTTTCTGACCCTGCACCTTGAACAACTTGGATACAGCCGCGGGGTGATCGGCATGCTCTGGGCTGTCGGCGTGGTCGCGGAAGTCTTGATGTTCATGGTCATGAGCCGGATTCTTGCGCGGTTTTCCTTGCGTCGGGTGCTGATGGCGAGTTTTCTGCTGGCGGCGCTGCGCTGGTTGCTGCTGGGATCGTTCGCTGAATTTCTCTCAGTGTTGCTGTTCGCGCAGGTGTTGCATGCGGCAACGTTCGGTAGCTTTCACGCGGCGGCCATTGCTTTCGTGCAACGCAGTTTCGGTGCGCGTCAGCAAGGCCAGGGTCAGGCGCTGTATGCAGCACTGGCCGGCACCGGTGGCGCCATGGGCGCGTTGTATGCCGGCTACAGCTGGAATGCCCTCGGCGCGACATTCACCTTTAGTATTGCCAGTCTCGCGGCGCTCGCTGCTGCCGTTATCATTGCGACACGTATGCGAGAGGACAGGCCATGAGCCTGACGCGTGAACAACTCGCCCAGCAGAGCATTGACGCCGGGCGTGTTCTTTATGTTCGCGGCGCTGCGGCAGATCGAGGTCTTTGAATTTTTGTTTGAATGCGAGTTGAAAACCCGCAGCGTCACGAACCGCCAAGGCTGACTTCACCAGAAGCAGCCTGTTTGCCTGATGAAATGCTGTGCCCTACCGGTCTGCAAGAGCCGGACGGCAAGGCCGATACCGAGGAATTGCCCCAATGAGCAGCCTGTCCGTCTATCACGTTTCCACCCCCGACATTCCGAACAAGGTGTTGACCCATTTCGAAGACATCGCCTCGACTCTGGCCGAGCAAGGCGTGCGCTTCGACCGCTGGCAAGCCGCGGCGAAGATCCAGCCGGGCGCTACCCAGGAAGAAGTGATCAGTGCCTATAAAGAGCAGATCGACAAGCTGATGACCGAGCGCGGATACATCACCGTCGACGTGATCAGCGTGAACAGCGATCATCCGCAAAAAGCCGAACTGCGCGCCAGGTTCCTCGAAGAACATCGCCATGGCGAAGACGAAGTGCGATTTTTCGTCGCCGGTCGTGGGCTGTTTACCCTGCACATCGACGATTACGTCTATGCCGTGCTGTGCGAGAAGAATGACCTGATTTCGGTGCCGGCTGGCACCAGACACTGGTTCGACATGGGCGAGCATCCGCACTTTGTGGCGATTCGCCTGTTCAACAACCCGCAAGGCTGGGTTGCCAACTTCACCGGTGAAGACATCGCCAGCCGCTTCCCGCGTCTGGAGGATTGATTCGAAGTCGATCAAAGCCATTGTGACTGACATCGACGACACCACCAGCGCGGTAAGTTTCGTTTTCGACGTGCTGTTGCCGCCGCCCAAACGGCAGGCCTGCGAACCTGTGGTCTGAACCGCGAAGGCGGGGCGCTGGGCAGCCACAACAGGTTTTCCATCAGCCACAAAAAAACGGCCGTGAAGCGAAAGCTTCACGGCCGGTTTTGTTTAAAACGTTGTAAAAATTACAGCGAATGATAAGTCGGCAGAGCAAAACGCTGCTGGCTCTGCAACATGCCAATTTGCGGCAACTCACTGGCTTGTTCAGCCAGGTCACGGCGAATGGCGCTGATCGCCCACGACAGTTGGTCGCCGGCATGCAGTTGTTGATAAGTCAGTGCACGTTTAAACACTTTGCCGTCGTTGCTGCGCAGGGTCAGCAGAATCCCGCCATCAGGACGTGGCGCGGTGGTGACGTCGAAGTTGGAGAACAGGGAGGTAAATTTCTCTTGGATCAGGCTCATGTCTTTCAGCTCCGTATGCACTTGAATGGCAAGCATGCAGAGGAGGTTGCAGCGATTGTGCCAGCATTTGAAAATAAAATTATCGTTATAAATCAAAGAGTTAAAAAATATTAAAATTCAGGCCGTCGTGCAAACTGCATGAATGGCCATCGTGCATCCTGCATTTTGCGGGATTGATGTCGATTCGATGGAACCAATCGCTGATCCGCAGATCACCCACGCTCCTGAAAGATCAGCGGATACAAAACATTGCAAAAACCGCGTGTACAGCCTGAGAAGCGCTGACGTATTTTCGATCTCGACCCGTGCTCGAATGCGCCGGTTGCTTCAAGCCAAAGCCCGAAAAATAAAAACATCGACCTGCATGCCAAGGCCGAACGGGGAGCATCCATGAGTCACGCGCCAAGCGACACGATTACCTGGGGCATGATGCTCCGCAAACTGCCGATGATTGCCAAAGCCATCCCCAGAGTGGTCAAGGGCATGAAGGTGGCCAACGTCACGGACCCGACCCAAAGCTGTGGCCTTGGCTGGACATTCGAGCAAGCGACCCTGCGCAATCCTCAGGGCCCGGCCTTGTTGCAGGGCGAGGTGCTGCTGACGTACTCGCAAGTCAATCAGTGGGCCAACCGCATCGCCCACTACCTGATCGCGCAGGGCATCGGCAAGGGCGATGTGGTGGCGGTGTTCATCGAAAACCGACCGGAGTTGCTGGTGACGATTCTGGCGCTGGCCAAGGTCGGCGCGGTCAGCGCGCTGCTCAATACGTCGCAGACCCGCGACACCTTGATCCATAGCGTGAATCTGGTGGCACCGGTCGCCATCGTCGTCGGCGAAGAGTTGACGCCAGCGTTTGCAACAGTGCGCGAACAGGTGTCGATTGCGCCACCGCGCACCTGGTTTGTCGCGGATCAGGACACCCATAGCCATCCGGGGATTGCGCCTGAGGGTTACGTCAATCTGATCAGCGCCAGCGCCGATGCCTGCAGCGACAATCCGTCGAGCAGTGGGCAAGTGTTCTTCGACGATCCGTGTTTCTACATTTACACCTCCGGCACCACCGGCCTGCCCAAGGCCGGGGTGTTCAAGCACGGGCGCTGGATGCGCAGTTCGGCCAGCTTCGGCATGATCGCCCTCGACATGCGTCCCGACGACGTCGTCTATTGCACCTTGCCGCTGTATCACGCAACGGGGCTTTGCGTGTGCTGGGGATCGGCGGTCAACGGTGCTTCCGGCTTCGCGATTCGGCGCAAATTCAGCGCCAGCCAGTTCTGGAACGATGTCCGCCGTTACCGCGCGACAACCATCGGCTACGTTGGCGAACTGTGCCGCTATCTGGTCGATCAACCACCCAGCGTCGATGACAGCCTGCATGACGTGCGCAAGATGATCGGCAACGGCCTGCGGCCCGGTGCCTGGGCCGAGTTCAAGACGCGTTTTGCCGTCGATCACATCTGCGAGTTGTACGCGGCTAGCGACGGCAATATCGGGTTCACCAACATCCTCAACTTCGACAACACCATCGGTTTTTCCCTGATGGCCTGGGAGCTGGTGGCTTACGACCATGAAAGCGGCGAGCCGATTCGTAGTGACGACGGTTTCATGCGCAAGGTCGGCAAGGGTGAGAACGGCCTGCTGCTGGCGCGAATCGACGAAAAAGCGCCGTTGGACGGCTACACCGATCCGCAGAAAACAGCCAGCGTCGTGCTGCACGATGTGTTTGCCCTGGGGGATCGTTTTTTCAACACCGGTGATCTGTTGCGCAACATCGGTTTCGGCCATGCGCAGTTCGTTGATCGCCTCGGTGACACCTATCGCTGGAAGGGTGAAAACGTTTCCACAACCGAAGTCGAAAACCTGCTGTTGCAACATCCGCTGATCTCCGAAGCCGTGGCCTACGGCGTGGAAATCCGCAACACCAACGGGCGTGCCGGCATGGCGGCCATCACTCCGGCGGAATCCCTGGCGACGCTGGATTTCGCCGAGTTACTGACGTTTGTCCGGGAACGCATGCCGGCCTACGCGGTTCCGTTGTTCCTGCGGGTGAAAGTGAAAATGGAAACCACCGGCACGTTCAAATACCAGAAAACCCGTCTGAAAAACGAAGGCTTTGACCCCGGCCAGACGGGGGGTGATCCGATTTTTGCGTGGTTGCCCGGCAGTCACACCTATGTGCAGATCACCGACGAAATACTTGCCGATATTCATCAAGGCAAACATCGTTATTGATTCTGGCTATGGGCGATTTTTGGTTAAAGGGGGTGACAGCCATCGTCGCGCTCGGGAAACTGTCGGCTTTCCGATTGAGTGAAAGTGGAGTTACCCCATGTCCGACCAAAGTCGCCAGATGACCCCTGAAGAAGCTGCCGAATTCACCGAGCAGGTTTTCAACAAGGCGCGTGACGGTGATGCCGAGATGCTTGATCGCCTGGTCACGGCCGGTTTGCCGGTCAATCTGAAAAACAGCAAGGGCGATACGCTGCTGATGTTGGCGAGCTACTACGGCCACGTTGACGCGGTGCAAGTGCTGCTCAAGCACAAGGCTGATCCGGAAATGCGCAATGGCAACGGCCAGAGCCCGATTGCCGGCGCGGCGTTCAAGGGTGATCTCGCCGTGGTCAAGGCGCTGGTCGAGGCGGGTGCCGAGATCGAGGGTTCGTCGTTTGATGGCCGGACTGCGTTGATGATGGCAGCGATGTTCAACCGTGTTGAAATCGTTGATTACCTGCTCAGCAAAGGCGCCGACGCGCAGGCCAAGGATGCCAATGGCGTGACCGCGCTGGATGCCGCGCGGACTATGGGCGCGGTGGATACCACGGCGCAGCTGGAAAAGCTGTTGGGCTGAATTGCGCACCGATGGCCTGTGGCGAAGTAGAGAATGCGCTATCCTTCGCGCCCTCGAATTTCACCTTCGCCACAGGATCTGCCCCATGAAAGCCGCACTCGTCGAACTCATCAGCAAAATCAGCTCCGGCTGCATGGGCGAGGACGAGATCCTGAACGTGGCCGACGAAGCCGCACAGGCCTACGCCGATGCCGATGCTTTTCTGGCCGCCAACCCGGACATCAACTACGACGACACCTTCCCGATTCCGTTGGGCGAGTGGGTCGTGGTCGGTAGTCTGCCGGACACCGTGTTGTTCCAGGCGGACACCTACGTCGACCTTTTCGCGCAGATTGTCGGCTCGTTCGGCCCGGGTGTGGACTTCAACCTCAAGCCCAAGCAACTGGCCAGAACCGAAGCGCTGACCGCGCTCAACCGCATCCAGGTGCAGATGAGCAGCCTGAACAAGGAAAACGGCGGTTACACGCTGATGAACTTCAGCCAGTTGCTCGACGATGAGCTGCAAGTGGTGCTGGTTTTCGGCAACGATGTGCCGCGTGTGCTGGAGCTGTGCGCTGAAGTCGGCATCGCTGCCGCACCATCCCTCGAAGCGCTTAAAGTCGCCGTTCACGTTTAAATGCAATAAAAGGGAACCCTGCGCGTGACCGTCTATCCTAAAAGTGCATGCCACTATTCTGGAGCGACACCATGGGTTCCACGTTCAACGGTCTGATCGGCCTGATCATTCTTGCCCTCGACATCTGGGCCATCATCAACGTCCTGAAAAGCGGCGCGACCACCGGGATGAAAATCGTCTGGGTGCTGCTGATCATCCTGCTGCCGGTGCTGGGTCTGATCATCTGGGCGATTGCCGGACCACGGGGCAACGTGCGGATCTGACGCTGGAAACAACGCCAATCCCCTGTGGGGGCGGGCTTGCTCGCGAAAACGGACTGTCAGCCAACCTATTTGTTGAGTGATAAACCGCCTTTGCGAGCAGGCTCGCTCCCATATTTGTCATGTCAGTCTGAAGATGTCGTTTTCTTCATGTTCGCCCGCTGCAATCCTTTTGAACCAACTTTCGGCGTGCACAGTCGAGATAGTGGTAAGCCCATTTGCGGGTTTGATCGAGGAGGCACCGATGCAAAAGTGGAAAGTCACTTTCGTGGACGATCATGGTGAAATTGTCGATGAGGTGTTCGAGCGCGCGCAATGCCCCAGCGATGACGAGGCCGCTCGGCTGATCAAGGCACGGCTCCTGCCCATCGCCGCCGAACTGGATCTCAACGATCTGGAAGGTCGCACCACCGATGCCGGGGTGAAAAACCTGAAGTCCCAGAACAGCATCGAAATCCGCAGCATTACTCCTGTCTGAGATTCTTCCTGTCACCTTTCACACCAGGCCTTGGCAGCGGCTCCAGGTTGGGGCTACTCTGCAAGCGAGATCAGCGAACGGATCGCTAAGGTCTGGTCTTGTCAGCTACATGCTTGTTCCCGCGTGCAACCACGTTGCCGTAGTACTTTGGCCCAAGGCCCGGGGCGGGAATACGGAAAGTCTATCCATCTATGCGAGGGGGACGATTCATGAGCACAGCCTATCAAGAAGACATCAGCAGCAATGTTCTGCGCCGCATGAAAGAAGGCGGTTTCGATTTTTCCCGTTTCCATCCCATCGAGTTCTACGCCATTTTCCCGGACGAGGAGCGGGCGCGCAGGGCGGCAGGCAAGTTTCGCGGTGAATCCATCAATGCCCAGGTCAGTGCGCGCGACGACGGCGCCTGGTCGCTGGAATTGAGCAAAGTGATGTACGCGACCTATGACGACATTGGCGATTTCGAGCAGGGCTTTTCGGCGGTGGTCGAGCCCTTGGGTGGCATCATCGAGGGCTGGGGCGTGAAGCAGGAGGTGCGCAATCGTCACCGTTTGAACTGATCTCTGGTTTCATTTGTTGAACAGCGGCTGACCTTCGGGTTGGCCGTTGTTTTTTACGATCTCTGCTTTTGCTTTCAAAACGTTTCCAAAAGGCAAAAAAAAGCCACCGGAGAGGGTGGCTAAAAGGGAAGACCGATAAGGAGAGGAAACCGGTCAGGGTTAAAGCGGGGCGGGCTACCGAGGCAATCCAGATCAGTTGAGCCGGGCGCTTCGTGACGGTGTAGCCGGCGAAGTGTTGCAGCGAATGCGCGGATTATCCGCAGGCAGCGTCGGGCAGTGAAATCAACTCTGACTATGCTGGTGATAGGCGATGCAGTGCGTCGCAATGAAGCGGGGGCAATCAGGTTGGGGCATTTGCCGCACAGGAATGGTGCGGTGTCTGTGGCGTGAATATCCAACCGATTGAAATCAAAGCGTTTATGCCGATGGCACGGGCCTTGCGAAGGTCTGTATGTCCGGGTGACAAGGAGTACGGCATGATCCGCACCTATTTTGATGAAATGTACGATGCCGGCGGCCAGGTCCGCCCGCATTATCGGGAGTTCGCCCGATGGCTGGCTGACACGCCTGACGAGCTGCTGGCCCAACGGCGACGCGAGGCCGATCTGCTGTTTCATCGTGCCGGGATTACCTTCACGCTCTATGGGGACGAGCAGGGCACCGAGCGCCTGATTCCTTTCGACACCATTCCGCGCAGCATTCCCGCCAGCGAATGGCGGATTGTCGAGCGCGGCTGCATCCAGCGGGTCAAGGCGTTGAACATGTTCCTCGCCGACCTTTATCACGAGCAGCGCATCATCAAGGCCGGGATCATTCCCGCCGAGCAGGTGCTGGCCAACGAGCAATACCAATTGGCGATGCAGGGCCTGGATCTGCACCGCGATATCTATTCGCATATCTCCGGAGTCGATCTGGTGCGCGATGGCGACGGCACGTACTACGTGCTCGAAGACAACCTGCGCACCCCGAGCGGCGTGAGTTACATGCTCGAAGACCGCAAGATGATGATGCGCCTGTTCCCGGAGTTGTTTGCCGCCCAGCGCATCGCCCCGATCGATCACTACCCGAATCTGCTGCTCGACACCCTCAAAAGCTCCAGTGCGATTGATAACCCGAGCGTGGTCGTGCTGACCCCCGGGCGCTTCAACAGTGCGTTTTTCGAGCATGCGTTTCTCGCCCGGGAAATGGGCGTGGAGTTGGTCGAGGGCGCGGATCTGTTCGTGCGCGACGACAAGGTTTTCATGCGCACCACCGACGGCCCGAAAGCAGTGGACGTGATCTATCGCCGGCTCGACGACGCATTTCTCGATCCGTTGGCGTTCAACCCGGATTCGATGCTCGGTGTGCCGGGGCTGCTGTCGTCGTATCGCTCGGGCAACGTCGTGCTGGCAAACGCCATCGGCACCGGTGTGGCGGACGACAAGTCGGTTTATCCGTTTGTCACCGACATGATCCGCTTCTACCTCGATGAAGAACCGATCCTGAAGAACGTGCCGACCTGGCAATGCCGTAACCCATCTGAACTTTCCCATGTGCTGGCCAATCTTCCAGATCTGGTGGTCAAGGAAACCCAAGGCTCTGGCGGTTACGGAATGCTGGTAGGGCCGGCCTCAACCAAAGCGGAAATCGATGCCTTCCGCGAGCGCATCAAGGCCAAGCCTCACGCCTACATTGCGCAACCGACGCTGTCGCTGTCGACCTGTCCGACCTTTGTCGAAAACGGCATTGCCCCGCGCCATATCGACTTGCGTCCGTTTGTTCTGTCCGGTCGCGAAACCCGGGTTGTGCCCGGCGGTTTGACCCGCGTGGCGCTGCGCGAAGGCTCCCTGGTGGTGAATTCCTCCCAGGGTGGTGGAACCAAGGACACCTGGGTGGTCGAGGATTGAAGGAAGCTTGCCATGTTAAGTAGAACTGCCTCGGATCTGTATTGGATGTCGCGTTATCTGGAGCGGGCGGAAAACCTCGCACGGATGCTCGACATCAGCTATTCGCTGTCGCTGATGCCGCAGGACGGTCGCGGCGATGGTTTGCACGAGCTGGCCATGCCGCTGCTGATCACCGGCACCCTCGACGATTACCTGGAGCGCCATGGCGCGTTGCACGCCGAACGCCTGTTGCACTTTTTCGCCCTCGATGCAGCCAACCCGGCGAGCATCTACAGTTGCCTCGGCGCGGCGCGGGCCAGTGCGCATGCGGTGCGCGGACGTATCACGGCTGACATGTGGGAGAACATCAACGCGACATGGCTGGAGATTCGCGGGATCGCCGAACAGGGCCTCAGCCGTTATGGCATGAGCCGTTTCTGCGAATGGATCAAGGAGCGCTCGCACCTGTTCCGTGGCGCGTCCTACGGCACGATCATGCGTAACGATGCGTTTCGCTTTATTCGCCTCGGCACTTTTATCGAACGAGCCGACAACACGTTGCGTCTGCTTGATGCCCGCTATGAAATGGCCGGTGATCAGGCCGAAGCGGTCAGCGATGGCACCGCCCACGCGTACTACCAGTGGAGTGCCCTGCTGCGCGCCTTGTCGTCCTTCGAGGCCTACACCGAAATCTACCGCGACGCTCCCGGCGCCCGGCATGTCGCCGAGCTCCTGCTATTGCGTGCCGATGTGCCGCGCTCATTGCGCGCCTGCACCGAAGAAATCGATCAGATTCTGGCGCAACTGCCCGGCGCCAATGGTCGACCGGCGCAGCGTCTGGCGGCAGAAATGGACGCGCGCCTGCGCTACACCGGCATCAACGAAATCCTAGAAGAAGGCCTGCACGCCTGGCTCACCGAGTTCATCCCGCTGGTGCGCCAGCTGGGCAATGCCATTCACAGTTCCTACCTGGAGGCTGCATGAGACTTTCCATTAGCCACGAGACCACCTATCACTACGAAGATCAGGTGCGGGCAAGCATCCAGTATTTGCGACTGACACCCCACGACAGCGAGCGTCAGCATGTGCTGAGCTGGCAGCTCGACCTGCCGCGCCCGGTACGCGCGCAACTCGATCCGTTCGGCAACATCCTGCATGTGCTGACCATGGACGAGCCCCACGAAGCGATCATCATCGGCGCCCGTGGTCAGGTCGATATCGACGAGTTGCGTGAGGCCGAACACGAGAGCCAGTCGGCGCTGCCATTCCTGCGCTTTACCCGCTTGACCGAAGCCGATGAAGCGCTGCGAGCGTTCGCCGGGAAGTCCTGCAAACAGCGGCGTGATCGCACAGCGCTGATTGACCTGATGCACGGTTTGAATCAGCACATGACCTACACGCCGGGCTCCACCGAGGTTGACACCAGCGCCGCTGAAGCTTTCGCCGGGCGGGCCGGGGTGTGCCAGGATCACACCCACGCGTTTCTCGCCTGCGCACGCAGCCTCGGGATTCCATCACGGTATGTATCGGGTTACCTGTACAGCGAGGATTGCGAGCATCTCGCCAGCCACGCATGGGCGGAAGCCTGGCTGGATGACGCCTGGTACAGCTTTGACGTGACCAACGAACTGGCGCGGCCGGAGCGGCACCTGAAACTGGCGGTGGGGCTGGATTACCTGGATGCCTGCCCGGTGCGCGGCATGCGCCGGGGCGGCGGGTGTGAGCAGATGCACGCCAAGGTATTCGTCTCGCCGACGCCAGTCATCTCCGTCCAGCAACAGTAGATTCGGGATACCGCAATCGCTGGCAAGCCAGCTCCCACAGAATTACCGCTGATTCAAAGTCGGCGCCTACCCTGTGGGAGCTGGCTTGCCAGCGAAGAGGCCAGTGATAACACCCTGAGGTTCAGGGCTGAACTTTGCGCCCAGCCATGTGTTTCAAATAACCCACCAGCAAGTCCAGATCCCCCTCCGGCAACACCTCTACCGAAAACCCCGGCATCTTCGCCTGCGGCCACTGGCGCAAACTCTGCGGATCACGAATGTAGCGCTTGAGGAAATCTGCGCCGAAATACTCGGTCGGGTTATAGGGGATATTCAGATCCGGCCCGAACTGCGCATCGCCCGCACCATTCAAGCGGTGACAGGCCAGGCAGTTTTTCTGAAACAGCGCAAAACCCAGATTCACCGGGTCATCAGCCTTCAAGGCTGGATCAGGCAGCAGGGCAGGGAAGCGCTCCGCCACCGGCGCCATGCGCTTGATGCTGGCGACCTGGAACGGCCATTGCTCCGGGCTGACAGGGCCCGCCTGCGGATCGGTCCAGACCAGATAGAACGGCCCGGCACTGTGCTTGCCCTCCGAGAGCCCGGGCCACGGCTGCGCCGGATCTTCAATCGCCAGCCACGCCCGTGCGCCCTGGGCATTGAGCAATGGCGCAGCGGCCAGTTCCGCCGCAAAGCCGTCCAGTGCCACGGCTTGCAGATGATCCTGCGGCTTGATGCCGGTCAGCAGCGCGGCAACAGGCACAGCGCGATAGGTCATGTCCCTCTTGTAGGACACATCGTTCTTGATTGTCAGGGTTTGCACCTGAGGATGCTTGAGCAGTTCTTCGGTCTGCCAGGTGCGGCTGTGCTCGCCCAGTTGCAGATCCAGTTGAGCAGCAGACAAGGGCATGCTGAGCAGCATGGCCCCGAACACAATGAGCGCTTTCAAATGATCGCCGTCCATGTCGTGGAAGTGCACGAAGGTTGGCATAGCCACGCTGGCCCGGGTAGCAGGCCAGTCACATTTTTAGTGGCGATTGACAGCACCTGGCGCCTGAGTCAGCCGATCACCTTGGTCAGATTCGGCAAAATCAACAACAGCGTCGTGGCGAAAAGAATGAGCCCTGCTTGACGAACTTTCGGTTGTTTGAACATGGCTTGACCGCCTTTATTGTTATTTCCTGATGCCTGCCTGCATATCCATGACGGCAAGCGATGCACTTCCTGTTGAAGAACGTCTGCCTCGGCAAAACCCGACGACACTGACGCACATGTTCTACCTTAGGGCCCGCGTTACGCTTGGCTTAGATCCATTTCGTATTTATCTACTGCTTGCGGCAATTAAAACGGCATGAGGCGTATTGCCAGCTTCTTCGCCGCCCGCTTGCTAGACAACTCGCCGACCTGAACCGGTTCACCCGGGCGTCGATGACCGTCCGTCTGAGCGTGTGCGTCAACCGCATTGAGCGCTGTGGTCATTGAATCCGGCGCCGCGCAGGCGAAGAGTGGAGGCACTCGCATTCACTCTCCGCACAGGTTCGAGGACGTCATGACCCAAGCTTTGATATTCGATGCGTTACGCACGCCCCGCGGCAAAGGAAAGGCCGATGGTGCCTTGCACAGCGTCAAACCGGTCAACCTGGTCGCCGGCTTGTTGACTGCGCTGCAGGAGCGCACTTCGCTTGACACCAGCCAGGTCGATGACGTGGTGCTCGGTTGCGTCACGCCGATTGGCGACCAGGGCTCGGACATCGCCAAGACCGCCGTGCAAGTGGCCGATTGGGACGTCAGCGTCGCAGGTGTGCAGATCAATCGCTTCTGCGCCTCGGGGCTGGAAGCGGTCAACCTCGGCGCGATGAAAGTGCGCTCGGGATTCGAAGACCTGGTGGTGGTCGGCGGTGTCGAGTCGATGTCGCGGGTGCCGATGGGCAGCGATGGCGGCGCCTGGGCGCTGGACCCTCAGACCAACCTGCACAGCCATTTCACCCCGCAGGGCGTCGGTGCCGACCTGATCGCCACACTCGAGGGTTTCAGCCGTCACGACGTCGATGCCTACGCCCTGCATTCGCAGCAGAAAGCCGCCCGGGCGCGCGCTGATGGTTCCTTCAACAAGTCGCTGGTGCCGGTGCAGGATCAGAACGGCATCATCTTGCTCGACCACGATGAGTTCATTCGCGCCGACTCGACCCTCGAAGGCCTGGCCAGGCTCAAGCCGAGTTTCGAAATGATCGGCCAGATGGGTTTCGACGCGACGGCGCTGCGGGTTTACAGCCATGTCGAGCGCATCAACCATGTGCACACCCCGGGCAACAGTTCCGGGATCGTCGATGGCGCGGCGCTGATGCTGATCGGCTCCGAAGCCAAAGGTCGCGCGCTGGGTCTGCAGCCACGGGCGCGGATTGTCGCTACGGCAGTCACCAGCACAGACCCGACCATCATGCTCACAGGCCCCGCGCCGGCCACACGCAAAGCCTTGGCGAAGGCCGGATTGCGCGTGGAAGACATCGATCTGTTCGAGGTCAACGAAGCGTTTGCTTCGGTGGTGCTCAAATTCATCAAGGACATGGCCGTCGACCCCGAAAAGGTAAACGTCAACGGCGGCTCCATCGCCATGGGCCATCCGCTGGGCGCCACCGGGTGCGCGATCCTCGGCACCTTGCTCGACGAGCTGGAAGTGCGGCGTCTGCGCTATGGCCTGGCGACGCTGTGCGTCGGCGGCGGCATGGGCATTGCCACCATCATCGAACGCCTCTGAGCCCTGAATTCAAGGAACCTTGTTATGAGCGAAGCCATTCGTTACGAAAAAGGCCAGGACGGTATCGTTGTGCTGACCATCGACATGCCGGGCCAGAGCGCCAACACCATGAACGCCGTGTACCGCGAGGCCATGGCCGCGTGTGTCTCCCGGCTGGTGGCGGAAAAAGACAGCCTCGCCGGCGTGATCATCACGTCGGCAAAGAAAACCTTCTTTGCCGGCGGCGACCTTAATGAATTGATCAAAGTCGGCAAGCCCCAGGCCAAAGCCTTTTACGACATGGTGCTGACCCTCAAGGGGCAATTGCGCACCTTGGAGACCCTGGGCAAACCGGTGGTTGCGGCGATCAACGGCGCGGCGCTGGGCGGTGGCTGGGAAATCTGCCTCGCCTGCCATCATCGCGTGGCGCTGGACGACGCCTCGGTGCAGCTCGGTCTGCCGGAAGTGACGCTTGGCTTGCTGCCGGGGGGCGGTGGAGTGGTGCGCATGGTGCGCATGCTCGGAATCGAGAAGGCACTGCCGTATCTGCTGGAAGGCAAGAAGGTACGTCCGCAGCAGGCGTTGCAGGCCGGGCTGATCGAAGAGCTGGCGGCGGATCGCGATGAGCTGATGGCCAAGGCTCGCGCCTGGATTGTGTCTAATCCGGCTGCGGTGCAGCGTTGGGATGTCAAGGGTTATCAGATTCCCGGCGGCACACCATCGAATCCTAAAGTGGCGCAAATGCTGGCGATTGCACCGTCAATTCTGCGCAGCAAAACCCAAGGCACGATGCCTGCGCCGGAGAAGATTCTGTGTGCGGCGGTTGAGGGCGCACAGGTGGATTTCGACACCGCGCACTTGATTGAAACACGCTACTTCACCGAGCTGACCACCGGGCAGATCTCGAAAAACCTGATCGGTACGTTTTGGTTTCAGCTCAACGAGATCAATGCCGGCGGTTCGCGGCCACAGGGTTTTGCACCGTATAAAACCCAGAAGGTCGGCGTGCTCGGTGCGGGGATGATGGGCGCGGGGATTGCGTTTGTCAGCGCTTGGGCGGGGATCGAGGTGGTACTCAAGGACGTCAACCTTGCCGCCGCCGAGAAGGGCAAGGCGCATTCGGCGGCGTTGCTGGACAAGAAAGTCGCCCGTGGTCAGATGAGTGCCGCACAGCGTGAAGCCGTGCTGGCGCGTATTCACGCCACTGAAAGCGATGCCGATCTGGCCGGTTGCGACCTGATCATTGAAGCGGTATTCGAAGATCGCGAACTGAAAGCCAAGGTCTCTGCGGCGGCTCAGCGTGTGGTGGGCGCCGACGCAATGATCGCCTCCAACACGTCGACTCTGCCGATCACTGGCCTGGCAACTGCCGTGCCGGATCAGAGCAAGTTCATTGGCCTGCATTTCTTCAGCCCGGTAGAGAAAATGCCGCTGGTGGAAATCATCAAAGGCGCACAGACCAGCGCTGAAACCCTCGCGCGCGGTTTCGATTTCGTGCTGCAAATCAAGAAAACGCCGATTGTGGTCAACGATAGTCGCGGCTTCTTTACCTCGCGGGTTTTCGGCACCTTCACCAACGAAGGCATCGCCATGCTCGGCGAGGGTGTCAGCGCGCCGATGATCGAGACCGAAGCGCGCAAGGCCGGGATGCCGGTCGGGCCGCTGGCGATCTCTGACGAAGTTTCCCTCAGCCTCATGAGCCATATCCGCAAGCAAACGGCCAAGGACCTGCAGGCCGATGGGAAACCGCTGATTGAGCACCCGGCGTTCGCCGTGATTGACTTGCTGCTTAACGAATACAAACGTCCGGGCAAGGCTGCAGGCGGTGGTTTCTATGAGTACCCGGCGGGTGGCCAGAAGCACTTGTGGCCGCAATTGAAGGCGCGCTTCGAGAAAGCCGACGGGCAGATTTCGCCGAAGGATGTGCGTGATCGCTTGTTGTTCGTGCAGGCCATCGAAACCGTGCGCTGCGTGGAGGAGGGCGTGCTGACTTCGACGGCGGATGCCAACGTGGGCTCGATCTTCGGTATTGGTTTTGCCCCGTGGACGGGAGGCGCGCTGCAGTTCATCAATCAATATGGCGTGAAGGATTTCGTCGCCCGCGCGCAGTATCTCGCCGAGCAGTACGGCGAGCGTTTTGCACCGCCGGCGCTATTGCTGGAGAAAGCTGCCAAAGGTGAAATGTTCTAAGGGCCCTGTTTCAGGAGCAGTGCGCATTCCGGGGCTTGCCTTGCCAGGGTGTTTCAAGGCAGGCTCTGGGGTGTTCATTATTCCCATCACGTGTCAGGTATTTTTTATGTCGCTACGCATCTGCATTCTGGAAACCGACATCCTGCGTCCGGAACTGGTCGATCAATATCAGGGTTATGGGCAGATGTTTCAGCGCCTGTTCTCGCAACAACCGATTGCCGCTGAGTTCACCGTCTACAACGTGATGCAGGGCGAATACCCGAGCGACGACCTGACCTTTGATGCCTATCTGGTGACCGGCAGCAAGGCCGATTCGTTCGGCACCGACCCGTGGATTCAGACCCTCAAGGAATACCTGCTGAAACGCTACGAGCGTGGCGACAAACTGCTTGGCGTGTGCTTCGGCCATCAATTGCTGGCGTTGCTGCTCGGTGGCAAGAGCGAACGCGCGACTCAAGGTTGGGGCGTCGGCACCCATCAATACAAACTCGCGGCCAAGGCGCCGTGGATGAGCCCGGTCCGTGAAGAACTGACGCTCCTGATCAGCCACCAGGATCAGGTCACCGCGCTGCCGGAAAACGCTACCGTCATCGCTTCCAGCGATTTTTGCCCGTTCGCGGCGTACCACATCAACGATCAGGTGCTGTGCTTCCAGGGCCACCCGGAATTTATCCACGATTATTCCCGCGCGTTGTTGGACTTGCGTCAGGAAGCGTTGGGTTCGCAGATCTACAGCAAGGGCGTGGCCAGTCTTGAGCAGGAACACCACGGCGCGACGGTTGCGGAGTGGATGATGCGCTTTGTGGCACACAAGCCGGAAACCGTCTGAGGCTAAAAAGCTTCGCGAGCAGGCTCGCTCCCACATCAGGTCTTGCGATCAATGTGGGAGCGAGCCTGCTCGCGAATGTCCCAGTCAACGCGGTCTGCGCTACAACCACCCCGACTTCTTGAAGCTCGCCCACAAACTCACACACCCCACCGTAATAAACCCCAGCACGCCGAAATAGCCGTAATGCCAGCTCAACTCCGGCATGTTCTGGAAGTTCATCCCGTAAATCCCGGCCACCGCTGTCGGAAACGCCAGAATTGCTGCCCACGCAGCGAATTTGCGCTGCACCACGCTCTGCCGTGATGCCTCAAGCAACACACCAATCTCGATGGTCTGGCTGGCAATGTCCGCCAGCGTGCTCAGGTCTTCCATCTGACGCGTGACATGGATCTGCACATCGCGAAAGTACGGGCGCATGTTCTTGTCGATAAACGGGAAGCTGAGCTTCTGCAATTCCTCGCCAATCTCCACCATCGGTGCCGCGTACCGGCGCAGGCGTACAACATCGCGACGCAAGCCGTGCAGCTTCTGAATGTCACGCTCGTTTAAGGCGCTACACAGCACGTTGCGCTCAAGTTCATCGATTTCGGCATGGATCGCTTCACCGACCGGCTGATAGTTCTCGATGACGAAATCAAGCAGGGCATAGAGGACGAAATCTTCCCCGTGCTCCAGCAGCAGTGGACGTGCTTCACAACGTTGGCGGACATGGGCGTAGGAGGCTGAATGGCCGTTACGCGCGGTGATGATGTAGCCCTTGCCGGCGAAAATGTGGGTTTCAATGAATTGCAGAATCCCGTTTTCACGAATGGGCGAGTAGGTGACGATAAACAAAGCGTCGCCAAAGGTTTCCAGCTTGGGTCGGCTGTGTTTTTCCAATGCATCTTCAATCGCCAGTTCGTGCAGGTTGAACTGACGTTGCAGGTTGGACAGCTCTTGCGCGTCGGGCTCTTCCAGGCCGATCCAGACAAAATGGCCGGGTTTCGCGGCCCAGGCCGCACCTTCATCAAGGGAAATATTGGTGATTTTCTTACCTGCGCTGTACACCGCAGCAGCAACAACTCGACCCATGGTGGTGATTCACTTCTTCTTGGCAGATGGCAGGGAATGCAAGGCTTCAGCTTAGCCATGTCGCTGCTTGAGAGTCAGTGAAATCTGCACAGTTCAGCGGGCAAAAGAAAACCCGCGCAGGGCGGGTTCCATTTTCAGGCGGCTTGCAGTTGCCGATCCATCGACTCGATGCACTCGCGCATCTGCTCGCGGCACTGATCGATGAGCATGGGCATGTCATCCATGGTCAGTCCGGCGGTAGGAATCGCCGGCAGCGAACGTATGAGGATTTTCCCGCTGCGCCAGCGATTCAGGCTCATGTGTTTGATATAGCTGCTGACGCACACCGGAACAATCGGCACGCCGGCCGCAATCGCCATCTGGAACGCGCCTTTCTTGAACGGCAGCAATTCTTCTCCGAGGTTACGGGTGCCTTCCGGGAATACCCAGATCGAGGTGTCTTCGTTCTGCAGGGTGTGAGTGGTGGTCAGCATCGACTGACGGGCCTTGTGCGCATTGCCGCGGTCAATCAACACATTGCCTGCCAGCCAGAACAACTGCCCGAACAGCGGAACCCACTTCAGGCTCTTCTTGCCGATGCAAACCGTGCGGTAGGGTACGACGTTGCCGAATACGAACAGATCGTAGTTGGACTGATGGTTGGCGATGATCACGCAACTGGCAGGCTTGTTCATCAAGCCGCTGACATCGGACTTCACCCGCAGACGCAAAATGCACATGGCCGGCAGTGCGTAGAGGCGAGCGCACAAGCGGCTGTTATCCGGATTGAACGGGCGGCAGATCCCGAGGATCACGCCAAGCAGGCCCGCGAGAATAAAGTGCAGGCCCATCAATAACATACGAAACACAAACAGCATTTGCAGGCCCCACCGGGACAAAAGGTGGCGCAGTGTACGGATGTGCACTGTTTTCGGCAATTGCCGCTATAGAGTCCGGAGATAGACGATGTTTAAGCGCATGTTTCCGACAGGGTTGTCAGACGCGTCCTAGAGCGGTCACGCCAATTTCAACCAAGCCCGCAAGAAAAAGCCCGACACGATGGTCGGGCTTTTTCTTGCGGGCCAACCGTGGGAATCAGCCCAGGTGTTCCTGATCCTGGATGATCGCGTTATCCAGTGTTTCCAGCAACGCCTTGCGCACCTTCAACTTGGTGTTCTTGTGCGCGAGCATATTGATCTTCTTCAACTGACGCGCAGCGGCCAGCGCGGCGCCCTGCAATTCTTCAGCGGCAACCACCTTGTCGAGGAAGCCGGCATCCACCGCACTTTTCGGATCGAACATCTCGCCGTTGATCACCGAACGGTGGAACGCTGAGCGACGCAGACGATCACGGGCCAGTTCGATACCGGCGTGGTGCATGGTCATGCCGATCTGCACTTCATTCAAGCCAATACTGAACGGGCCGTCGACACCGATGCGGTAGTCGGCGGACAACAGAATGAAAGCACCCTTGGCCACGGCATGGCCCGGGCACGCGACGATCACCGGGAACGGATGAGACAGCAGGCGACGGGCGAGGGTGGAGCCAGCGGTCACCAGTGCTACAGCCTCTTTCGGCCCGGCGGTCATCACTTTGAGGTCGTAGCCACCGGACAGAATCCCGGGCTGGCCGGTAATGATCACGATGGCACGATCAGTCACTGCCTGATCCAGCGCCGCGTTGAACGCCGCAATCACGTCCGGGGAAATGGCATTGACCTTGCCGTTGTTCAAGGTCAGGGTCGCAATACCGTCTTCGAGGTGGTAGGCAATCAACTCACTCATGACGCGATTCCTTGTAAGAAAGATGGGCAGACGTTACCCACCGCCGCCAGCCAGGTAAAGCGCCGTGACTGACCCGCCAGTCACCGTTTCCCGGCTCATCCCGCATAGCGAGCCACACGCAGGATGCTTCGCCTCCTATATAGAAGGCGCGCGCCCACCGAAGATTGGCCGGTTTGCCATGGGCCGCCCGAGGCGAAAGTGGCTTTTCCTCTTAACCGCATGAAAATTCTGAAAAAAAGTTTGCCATCGGAAAAGCTTTCGACTACATTAGCGCGCCTCGACAGACAGAACATGTTTGAAGAGATACGGTGAAGTGTCCGAGTGGCTTAAGGAGCACGCCTGGAAAGTGTGTATACAGGAAACTGTATCGAGAGTTCGAATCTCTCCTTCACCGCCAAATTAAGTAAACACAAAACCCCTGATTTCGGAAGAAGTCAGGGGTTTTGTGGTTTCTGGCGTCTGGAAAAGGGCTCATTGCTGGTAACAGGTTCAGTTTTTTCGCAACGTCAGTCACAAGTAGCGGAGCCAGTCGAGGCTGTTTCCGATCAGAGCGCCACTGGCTGGTGGCGGATGGTGTAGAACATTGCCGTGAACGACAAGGCTTCGTCAGGAAGCGGTTCGCCCGAACCTGCCAGCCTATCTCGCTCACGGGTTACAGTCGCAATCTCTATGGAAAAAGGACCAAGTGCATGATTATTTCTACCACGCATGCCATTGAAGGGCGTCAGATCACTGCCTATCTGGACATTGTCAGCGCCGAGTCGGTGCAGGGCGTGAATGTCATTCGCGATATGTTTGCCGGCATGCGCGACTTTTTTGGTGGGCGCTCTCAGACGCTGGAGCGTGCGCTGAAGGAAGCGCGGATTCAGGCGACCGACGAGATCAAGGAGCGAGCGCGGGCTTTGCAGGCGGACGCGGTGGTCGGGCTGGATTTCGAGATCAGCATGCCGGCGGGCAAGGGCGGTATGGTCGTGGTGTTCGTGACGGGAACGGCGGTCAGGTTGCGCTGACGATTGCGTTTGCGACGGGTGGGCCCATTCGTGTGGAATGGGCCCTGCGCCGTTGGTCAGCCCTGTGGTTTGAGCACCACGGTTCCTCTGGAGTCATACGTCAGGGGCGTATCGACGGCGACGAGAGGGAGGGCATTGGTCGGTTGATCTGGGGTGGCCGGCTGGCTCGGGTGGTAAATGACGCCAGGTTGCAGAACGGGCTTGTCGGGATAGGTGATGGTGATTTCACCTGAAGCAATCTTTTCCTTGAGTTTTTCTCCCCCGGCCTTACCGGCGGCGATCTGCTCGTCCGTGAGTTTTACGACTGGCATATTTGGAAATCCGTTGATCTGCATGATCTCTCCTTGAGATTCATTTGTAGGAAAGAGCGCAGCGGCCGATTTTCGCGAATCTTTAGCGACGGCCGACCAAAGGTCGTCGCAGCGTGTTTAATTTGTATCGTCCATTCGTCGGGGATAAGCGGGACTGAACCACAAGTCCAGTAATGACCAGCTAGTCTCAAAAGCCTTGGAGGTCGATATTTTTTCAGGCAGAAAGGCTTTGCCGGTGTCGGCCCGTTGCAGAGGGGAGAGACGATGACTGATCCGTATATCGAAGATGACGGCGCTGAGTTTTCATTCAACAACTGCGTGCGATGCGGCCAAACCGATTATCAGGCGGGGTTTGGCGAAGATCCGGTGCAGACCGATAAGATCAAGTCGGCGGCACCCAAGGGGCCGAAGGCGAAGTTTTTACCCAAGGTCACAGCGCGGGCCAGGAAATAGGTCTGGATGAACAACCCCGTCAACCAACGGGGTTTTTTATGTCTGCGTGCTGCAAATGAAATGTCCTACGAACGAATGGGTGAATTCTGTTTTTTTTTCACAAACTTTTCACGTTCACCGCAGTAGGGTGAAGCCATCCGTTAGAAAGCAAGTCTCCAGCCCGTCTCCCCAGCGGGCTTTTTTTTGCCTGTCATAAAACCTTTTGCAGAATCGCTGTCAAATCGGCGCTGAGTGCGCGCAGGTCCTTGATGTCGTCTGGACTTTTGCGCCCCGAGAGCATTCAATCCCGGCCCTTTTGCGCCATTCCGATTTGTTGAGGTTCACGTCATGCGTCTAACACTGCCCGCTCTGGTTCTGGGTCTTCTGGTTGCTCAAGGTGCGATGGCTGCCGGTGACGGCACCGCTGCGCTGGGCGGTGGTTTGGGTGGCGCGCTGGGTAATGTCGTCGGCCAGAAAATGGGCGGAAGCACCGGTGCAGCCATTGGTGCTGGCGTCGCGGGCGCAGCGGGCAGCGCAATGGCCGCGCGCAAGGGCAGCCGGACCAAAGCCGCCATCGGCGGCGGTGTGGGCGCCGCCGGTGGTTCGGTCATCGGCAACAGCCTCGGCGGCCGCACCGGTGCCACCGTCGGCGCGGGCCTGGGCGGCGCGGCAGGTGGCGCAGTGGGCAGCAATCTGTCCAAAGGCCACAAGCGTCACTGAGACTGATCGTCGTTGAGAAAAAGCCCGGGCTCGCTTGCCGGGCTTTTTCGTTGCTGAACGATTTTCCCGTAGGTGCCTCCAATTCACATAAGCCCTTACCTGGGTCAACTGTCCCGATTCGGGAACTGTGAGGTTCATATGCGATTGTCATTATCTGCACTGTTTTTCGGATTGCTGGTGGCGCAAGGCGCGATGGCCGCCGGAGACGGTTCGGCCGCCGTGGGCGGTGGCCTTGGCGGCGTGCTGGGCAACGTGGTCGGCGGTCAACTCGGCGGCAGCACGGGTGCGGCGGTCGGTGCCGGGGTAGGCGGCGCAGCGGGCGGTGCGGTCGGCGCGAATAAGCGCAATCGCACCGAAGCGGCGATTGGCGGTGGTCTCGGCGCCGCGGGTGGCTCGGTGGTGGGTAATAGCCTTGGCGGATCAACCGGTTCGGCGATTGGTGCAGGATTGGGCGGCGCGGCAGGTGGGGCGGTCGGCAACAATCTGGGTGACGATGGCGGAAAGTCCCATTCAGGTGGCGGCCACAAGCATAAAAACAAACATAAGAATCGCCATCATTGATTGTGCGGTTTAACGCAGACCCGGCTTTGTGCCGGGTTTTCCGTTTCTGGCGGTCAGACTCTGGAACGATTGGCCGTAGGGCTTTTCGAACCCATACAACCCATCAGATCCCCGAGGTATGCCATGACACCCGAAACCGAAGGCAAAGAAGAAAAAGGCCCAAGTGGATTGCCGTTCATCAATGATCCGGGGAATGAGGACCCGGGTTCGCTGATGGATGATGCGACGGTGCCGTTGAATGATGCTGATGAGGCGGATATGGAGTATGAGGAGGATGAGGATGAGCAGTGAATTGCGTGCGGTGCTGAGCGTGCTCATTGGGTGAGCGCCCGATGATTCAGGGGCCTGGGTTTCACAGGCCCTTCGATCAATAGCCATTGTGCGAAAAATCAACGTTGGCGCGTGCTAAAAAGATGCCATCCAGGATCGATAGAATGCTTTTTGATCCTCAATGTCGTTTGTAAGATCTGTATCTTCGAAGTCAAAAATTCGAACAATATCTCCATCATCTGCTGGTTCTCCGTTACGGAGTTCATAGGCCACGAGACCGGAAGACATTTGAGAGCTCATGTTCGATGGATGGACATTGATTTTTGATCCTTTACATAAGAATTTTATGTCCGGAAAATCTGCCCTTAATGCACCAAAAGATCCGTATAGATCGTAGGAAGTATAGGTTCTGGCTTGGCAATCTTTTCTTATGAAAGTTAAAGTGCTGTGCCTTCTGTCGCATTCAATAACAGCGGTTTCTAGACCTTGTGCAGTAAGGATTTGGATTTCTACTAGTTTCATCATTTTTTCCTGTTTGGATTGAGCACTGAATAGCCTTTGTAGCTACCGTCTTCGTTGACAGGTGTTGCTCCAACGATGTCCTGACTCTTGACTCCTCCGGGAAAGGCAATTTCGGCCTCGCGACGATGGGGTGAGAGAGCCCCGAGCTCTTTGTTGACATCGATGCCTCGAATGTTTTTCAGAACGTACACATAGCCATCAGCGAACCCGTAGCCAGTCGCAAACTTGGTAGCCTGCTCTTTGGAAACGGAAGTACTTACATACCAGCTTGGGGGACTTTTGTTATCCAAGGCATGAAGGAACAAATCTGTGCTGTCACCCCAAGGCTCAAACCCTGTTTCAAAAATTTCCCATGGTTCTCGGTCGTCTCCCCGATATAAATAGTAGTTTTTATGGTTCGGAGTTGGAGGGCTTGGCTCACCCTCATCAACCCTAGCGCCACTTGCCCCACCCGGCACCGCACATCCTGGATTATTCGGCGGCGGGCAGTTGGAGCTCAACCCCAACGGATCCACCCACCCCGTCGGATTCGGCACGTACTGGTACTGATTCAGCCCACCCGCCAACTTGATCGGATCGGGTGTCAGATACCTTCCCAGCCGCGGGTCGTAATAACGGTGCCGGTTGTAGTGCAGCCCGCTTTCGCCGTCGAAATACTGCCCCTGAAAGCGCAGCGGCTGGTCCAGGT
>NZ_CAXAPT010000022.1:0-35383 GCF_963970475.1 Pseudomonas sp. EA_5y_Pfl2_R50
TTCACAACAACGACGATCCAGTGGTCATCAACGGCCTCGACGTCAACGGCGGTGAACTGACCGTCTACGAGAAAAACCTCAGCGATGGCACCAGCCCCAACACGCCAGCGCTGACCCAAAACGGCACTTTCACCGTCAGCGCTCTGGATGGTTTGCAGACCCTCACGGTCGGTGGCATCGCCGTGATCACTAATGGTGTGGCCGCAGGCTTTCCGCAGTCGGTGATCACACCGCTGGGCAGCACCCTGACCATCACCGGGTTCAACGCGATCACGGGCGTGGTCAGTTACAGCTACACCCTGACCGACAACGAAGCGCATCCAACCGCCAACGGCGCCAACAGCCTCACCGAGAACTTCGACGTCGTCGCGACCGACACCGATGGCAGCACCGCCAGCGGCCAGATCAACGTCAACATCGTTGATGATTTGCCGACCGCGCATGCAGACGCGGCTTCGGTGGCGGAGGGCGGCACTGTCAGCGGCAATGTGCTCGACAATGACATCGGTGGCGCCGACGGCCCGGCCGTGACCGGCGCCGTGGTTGGCGTGCGCGCCGGTGCCGACACTTCGACATCGGCCATCGGCGGGCTCAATTCGCAGATCAACGGCACCTACGGTTACCTGACCCTCGATGCCAATGGCAACGCGGTCTATCAGAGCAATCCCAACGTGGTGAACGGTCCGGGCGCAGTGGACGTGTTCACCTACACCGTGCGCGATTCCGACGGCGATGAAAGCACCACGACGATCACCATCGACGTCTACAACAGCTGCCTGAAAGCGGTCAGCGACACTGACGTCACCGTCTACGAAAAAGCCCTCGACCTGAGCAAGGACGGCCAGGATCTGGCCGCTGGCACGGTGGTCGGCAGCGACCCGAACAGCACCGGCGAAACCGCGTCCGGCACACTGGTCGGCTCGGTCACCGGCGCGGTCGGAGCGATCACCTACACGCTGGTGGGCAGCGCCACCGGCAACCATGGGCAGATCGTCCTCAACCCCAACGGCACCTACACCTACACCCTGACTTCACCGGCCAGCACCACGCCGCACGCCGACGATGGCGCCAACACACTGACCGAAACCTTTACCTATCAGGCCAAGGATTCGCTGGGCAACATCGTCACCAGCAACATCGTTGTCAGCATCGTCGATGACGTGCCCAAAGCGATGAATGACAGCAACGCGACCCCGGCGTCGGAAAGCCTGCTGACGCTGACCGGCAACGTCCTTGACAACGATATCCAGGGCGCCGACCGCGTACCGACCGGCGCCAACGCCGGGCCGGTCACTGCCGGCACGTTCACCGGTACCTACGGCACCCTGGTGCTGAATGCCAACGGCACCTACACCTACACCCTCAACCCGAATGATGCCGACTTCAAGAACCTGCACGGCGGCGGTAATGGCACGGAGACGTTCACCTACACCCTGACCGATGCCGATGGCGACACCAGCACCGCCAATCTGGTGTTGAACATCCACAACAACGACGATCAGGTTTATCTCAACGGCCTCGACGTCAACGGCGGCGAACTCACCGTCTACGAGAAAAACCTCAGCGACGGCACCAGCCCCAACCCCGTTGCACTGACCCAGAGCGGCACTTTCACCGTCACCGCACTGGACGGTCTGCAAACCCTGACCGTCGGCGGCATCGCGGTGGTCAGCAACGGCGTGGCCGCAGGCTTCCCGCAATCGGCCGTAACGCCGTTGGGCAGTACGCTGACCATCACCGGGTTCAATGCGACCACGGGCGTGGTCAGCTACAGCTACACCCTCGTGGATAACGAAAGCCATCCGAACGGCAACGGCGCCAACAGCCTCACCGAGAACTTCGACGTGGTGGCGACCGACATTGATGGCAGCACCGCCAACGGTCAGATCAACGTCAACATCGTCGATGACTTGCCGACCGCCTACGCCGACACCGGGTCGGTGGCGGAGGGGGGGACGGTCAACGTCAGCGTGCTGGGCAATGACACCAGCGGTGCCGATGGCACTGCGACAGTGATCGGCGTGCGCGCCGGCAGCAACACCGGGACGTCGGCGATTGGCGGCCTCAACAGCAATATCAATGGCAACTTCGGTTACCTGACTCTCGATGCCGCCGGCAATGCCGTTTATCACAGCAATCCGAACTCGGTGAGCCCGCCGGGTGCCACCGACACGTTCACCTACACCATCCGCGACAGCGATGGCGACGAAAGCACCACGACGATCACCATCAACGTTGCCGACAGCAAACTCGTCGCCTCGGTCGATCAGGACGTGACGGTCTTCGAAAGAGCCCTCGACTTGAGCAAGGATGGTGCGGATCTTGCCCCCGGTACGGTCACCGGCAGCGATCCCAGCAACACCGGCGAAACCGCGACCGGTACGCTGGTCGGCGCGGTCACCGGTGGTACGGGCGCGATCACCTACACGCTGGTCGGCAGCGCCACCGGCACTTACGGCCAGATCCAGCTCAACGCCGACGGCACCTACACCTACACCTTGACCTCGGCGCCGAAAACCACGCCGAACGCCAACGATGGCGCCAACACGCTGAGCGAAAGCTTCACCTACAAAGCCACCGATGCGCTGGGCAACAGCACCACCAGCACCCTCGTCGTCAACATCGTCGACGACGTGCCGAAAGCAGTGGCGTCGGACCGCTCGGTGGCGGCGGTGGAAATCGATTCCAACCTGCTTATCGTCCTCGATATCTCCGGGAGTATGGCCGACGCCTCTGGCGTGCCAGGCCTGTCGCGGCTGGCCCTGGCCAAGCAGGCGATCAGCGCCTTGCTCGACAAGTACGACGACCTCGGCGATGTGAAGGTGCAACTGGTGACCTTCAGTAGCAGCGCCACCGACCGCACGTCGGTGTGGGTCGATGTCGCGACGGCGAAAACCATTCTCGCCGGCCTTACCGCTGGCGGCGGCACCAACTACGACGCCGCGGTGGCGATGTTGCAAACTGCGTTCAACACCTCGGGCAAACTCACCGGTGCGCAGAACGTCGGCTACTTCTTCTCGGACGGCAAACCCACCACCGGTCAGGACATCGGCACCAGCGATGAAGCTGCGCTGAAAAACTTCCTCGACGCCAACAACATCAAGAACTACGCGATTGGCCTGGGCAGCGGTGTGAGTAACGCCAACCTCGATCCACTGGCCTATGACGGCATCAGCCACACCAACACCAATGCGGTGGTGGTCACCGATCTCAACCAGCTCAACTCGGTACTGTCCGGCACCGTGGTCGGTGCACCGGTCACCGGTTCGCTGCTGGGCGAGGGCGGTACATTTGGTGCCGATGGCGGTTTCATCAAGTCCATCGTGATCGACGGCACCACCTACACCTACGATCCGAAAGCCCTCAGCGGCCAGGGTTCGCTGACGGCAACCGGCGGCGCCAACCACGGCACCTTCAACACCGTGAACAACACGGTGAGCATCGCCACCAACAACAGCGGCACGCTGGTGATCAACCTCGACACGGGCGACTACACCTACACTTCGCAGAAAACCACGGCGGTGGTGATCACCGAGAATATCGGCTTCACCGTCAGCGACAACGATGGCGACCTCGCCAGTTCGACCCTGACCGTGAAAGTGATTCCCAACGCGCCGCCCGTGGCGGTGGACGACCACGTCATCACCAACGTGCTGTCGAGCAATATTGTGGTGCCGGCCGACCTGCTGGTGGCCAACGACAGCGATCCGGACGGCGACAAGCTCAGCGCCACGCCCACCTCGTTCAACACCGGTTGGGTAGCGAAGGGCGCGGACTTCACCGGGACCGGCGCGATCACGTTCAACGGCAACAGCAACTCCGCCGCCAACCAGACCCTCGCCGATGTGCGCACGGCCTTCGCTGCCAACACCGCAGCGATGACTGCGGTGCTGGTGATCAGCGGCTACCTCGGCGCGGTGACCAACGCCAATGCCAACGATGAAGACCTGATCACCGTCAAACTGAAACAGGGCGAAACGCTGAACCTGGATCACAACCTGGCGGCTGGGCGCATCGCCATGGAATATTCGCTCAACGGCGGCGCGTTCGTTGCCATCGGCGACGGCGGCACCATCACCGCCGGCGCCGATGGCACCTACCGGATTCATGTCACCAACCTCACCAACACCGGCGGCGGCAACCCCAACGCGGCGGAAAACTATCAGCTGACCATGACGGTCAACTACGCCGGGGCCCACGATGTCACCCCGGACTTCCACGGCACTTACACCGCCAACGACAACCACGGCGGCAGCGACACTGCCAACGTGTCCATCACCTATCAGGACGGCCACACCCTGACCGGCACCGCCGGTGATGACCTCCTGGTGGCCGGTAGCGGCAACAACATCCTCAATGCCGGCGACGGCAACGATGTGCTCACTGCCGGTTCCGGCAACAACGAGATGCATGGCGGTGCCGGCAACGACTTGCTCTACAGCGGCCCGGGCAATGACCTGCTTGACGGCGGCACCGGCATCGACACCGCCAGCTACGCCAATGCCACCGCCGGCGTGACGGTCAACCTCGGCCTGCTCGCTGCACAAAACACCCTCGGCGCGGGAACGGACACCCTGACCGGTATCGAGAACCTCGTCGGCTCGAACTTCAACGACACCCTCACCGGCGACCACAATAACAACGTGATCAACGGCGGCCTGGGCAACGACATCCTCAACGGCGGCGGCGGTGATGACCTGCTGATCGGCGGTATGGGCAACAACACCCTGACGGGCGGGGCGGGGGCCGACACCTTCCAGTGGCTCAAGGGCAACAGCGGCCACGACCTGATCACCGACTTCACCCCCGGCACCGACAAGCTCGACCTGTCGCAACTGCTGCAAGGTGAAAACGGCAGCACGGCGTCGCTGGACGACTACCTGCACTTCACCGTCACCGGCAGCGGCGCCTCGGTGCTGACCAGCATCGACGTCAGCGCCATGGCCGGCGCCACACCGAACCAGACCATCGACCTGGCTGGCGTCAACCTCGCCAGCCATTACGGTGTAACGCCGGGGGCGGGTGGCGTGGTCGCTGGCGGGCACGACACGGCGACGATCATCAGCGGGATGTTGAATGATCATTCGTTGAAGGTGGATACGGTGTGATCAGGGCCTGAAACGACAAAACCCGCCGTCCCGGTTGATCGGGACGGCGGGTTTTTTACGCCGAATGCTGCCCCGGTTGCTCGGGGCGACGATTTTTTATATCAGCCGCCGCTGTAGGAGCTGCCGCTGGCGCGATCTTTTGATCTTGTTTCCTAAAATAAAAAGATCGTAGCCTTCGGCAGCTCCTGCAGGGTGTGTTTTGAAGCGGGTCATTCCAGATTATCCAGCGCCCGATTCTGCCGATCTGACAGAGGCTGTCACCGAAATGTTGCAACCCCATTGGGTAACCGATGTTGAGCAGGCAGCGGCTCTGACTCAGTACCGTCTAAGGCACCATGGCCAGGCCTGGACATTTGAAGGTCTACATATCGTTCCGGCGTTTACCCATGAATACCGTAACGCCATACCCGGACCACATTCTTCGCACTGCCAGGAGTCCCACCCCGGAAGTAAAGGCCAGCTGCTGTCAGGTCCATAAACCACTCTCATGGCCCCAAGAGCCTTGGTTACCGGGATCGATCCACTGACGCGGTTCATCCAGTTCACCGCGCTGTTAAAGTCCATGTATGCCCTGTAAATGTCCAGCTTGTAGATATTGATTACGTCCACATGGATCGAATGGGTGGTGAAGCTATCTTGAATGTAGATCCACGCAGTTCCCCATTTGAGTCCAATGATTACCCCGTTGGCATCAACGGATACCACGGCGGGATCGCTGGATCTGAAAGTGCGTTTGCCCACACCGTAAGAGGGGCTGAGTTGTTGCCAGTTTCCAGGCCACCGGGCACCCGTTTCGCTCCAGCCGGCGTACACCCTGTACCCTTCCAGAAGCCTGGGCGTGGTATCGATTTGCAAAGGGCGGCGAAGGATCACATTGCGGGCGGGGGAAGACAGGTTATTGCCATATTTTGCCCGGGCGACGATTGAATTAGAGGCGTCATGGTTCGGGATCGAAACGGAGCCGGACGCGTCCCCCGCACTGTTGGTGGAAACAGTCTGTTGCACCGCACCGTTCACCACTAATTCGATTTGCTCGTTGACGCTGCCTCGACAAGTAATGGTCAGGGTGGGGGAAATCGTTTCGGTGTTGTGAGGCACCTCCCCATGCGGTGCCTGCACTGCGGTAATGAGCGGTTGCAGCTCTACCAACGATGCAACCTTGTACGTTTGTATTGGAAACGGCAGAGGCTGTTGCCCGTAACCCAGAACCACCGAGAAAAAGATGCTGAGGTCGGTTTCGTTTTTCAGATCAAGGAACCAGTCGAGAAGTAATGCTGTTGTTGAGCCCTGTTCCGCTCCCGTCAGCTCGCCGTCAAGTGCTTGATGGCTGACTATCGCGCCGTTTTTGTGTGTGCCTTGAAGTTTTAGATACTTGGCTTGTCCCTGGGTTTGTCCCGGCCATGAAGCGACTTGCAGCATATTGGCCGCTGTCAGCTTTTTCACCTCCACGACCCCTGTAACCCCGCTGATGCGTGGCGTTGGTAGCCGAGAGTCTTCAGGTGCGATGGGCGCGATCTCGAAGTACGCAACCGGCGATGAAGCGATTCTTTTGCCGTTGCGCCTCAAGTTCCAGCGACATTCAACGGTTGTGTTCTGACGGGCAACAAGAAACCTGGTGTCCATCACCCAATGGGCGCGGTTGTTTTGGTTCAGTGTGATCAGCCCAAAGGAAGGGGCGCCGGTCGCAGCGTTCATTTCGATCAGTCTGGCCTGGTCCCCCGGGTTGCTCGCGGAGTATTCGACCCTGATGGTCCGGTCTCCACCCAGCGGGTCAATCGGCGGGGCGACGCCTACAAGCGTCGGAGGATTGAGCACGATGGCTTTCTCATCGCCAATCTTTAATTGCAGCAGGTCGGAAGCGACCGCGACCTCTCCCGGATTGGTGATTGCGCATTGCACCGTCAGCGGAGCGCTGGGATTAGGCTTGATGTATTTGCCCTGCACTGTGAAGACGATCGGCAACATCGGATCGGTGACGAGCTGCTGCAAAACGATTAAAGCTGCAACGCCGGCGTCGTCAGTGGTTTGCCATCGAAGTTCGACGACGGCGCCGGCTTTCAAGGGCCAGTAGTCGGCACATTGCACTGTTGCCATGGCGGTATCCACCGGCAATGTGTCGTTTTCCAGCGGCGAGACAGTCGGCGGGTTCAAACTGAAGGCTCCACCGGAGATGGTCACATCAGCCGGTTTCGAGAGCTGGGGCTTACCTGCTGTGGTCTTCGTGTAAGAGGCGCGTAAGTTCCCTCTGATCACGTTTTTTACCCGGTAGTTTTCAACTGAAAATTGCAGAGTCCTGACATTGGCCGTCAGTGTCCGGGTATAAGTGTGGCTGACCGGGTCGCCGCCTGCGGTGAAGCCTTCCAGTAAAAGCACGACCACATCATTCGTTTTGAATATGCCCGTAATCAGTATTTCCGCCGAGTCGCCCGAGAGCGCAGCGTGATTCACCACGTTATTGGAATCAGCCTGTAAAAAAATCGGTGCGGGCAGCAACACGACACCCGGTTTGAAAGGGATGATGAGCGCATCGGACCAGCCGCTGGAGTTTTCCACTACGTCGAACATTTGCGAGCGCACCACCAAGCTGTCGGTGGGCTTCAGAGTGGCGAGCATTTGCGGTGTCAGCTCAAAGACAATGTCACCCAATGCGATAACGGTGATCTCCAGGATCAGATGTCCGAAGGCAAGCGTCACCAGGTCACCGATGGATTGATTGAAGTACTCCGGCACGGTCACGAACAGCCCCTCGTCGATCACTGTTTGATCGACGAGGTTTTCCGAGGCTACAGGCAACTTGAGGCCTTGGTTAAATGGCTTGCCGCCGTCAGTGTCCGGTTCTCCGGGCGCCGGATGTTTGTAAAACAACGGAACAGCTTCCGATTCTTCCGGGGGGTTGCCGCTTATGCGCTGGACGCTGTACCAGAAGGGCTCCTTTCTGGTCTCAGGGAATCGGTCTTCCATGGCTTTGGCTGAGATATGGAAAGGGATGTTTTTGGCACCGTTGTCACTATCGAAATGCGCTTCGGTAACCGAGAATTCGGCGACAGGCGCATTTTTTGTTCCAATCCAAACCTTGATGTAGTCGCCTACGGCCATGTTCAAGTAGGGCAGGATGTAGGCCAGCAATCCATCAAGATCGCTTTTCACCATAGAGATGTTTACACCCAACGAACCGTCGCTTTGCTGTTTGAAACCAACGGGGTAGGGAGGGTCCACAGCCAGAATACCAATGCCACGCTCGCGTGGAAAAACAACGACTTGTTGATTGGGTGCGGGAGCGGCGTTTGTCATGGGTGTGTTCATCAGCGCGTATCTTCCATAGAAGTACCAGGCATTTCTGAATGCCGGCCCGGATATGGATGGATTAGAACGTCTGCGTTAGTGTCTGCCTACTGTCAGGTCTGACAGGTACGACCCTGTTTAAGACGAACGGCCAGGTCATGATTCATGGAAGGTGGACACTGTGTGACCGGAAGTCTGCAACGACAAACCCCGCCGTTCCTGTGTCAGACATGGCGGGGTTTTTGTTGTCTGTGTACGCATTCGCGAACAGGCTCAGGTGATGTTCATCACGCCGGCGGCAACTCCAGATCATCCAGCGCCCGATTCACCGGATTCTGCGTAGCTGTAGGTAGTGGCGCCAGGATGCGTAGCCTGAAAGGTATGTCTTGTGACTGCTTTTAAGCGCAACGGTTTAACGGCTGAAAGTGCTTCAAGGCTTGCGCAGGGTCTTCTGTCGCAAAATATAAACCGTCACCAACACCGCACTCGTCAACATGAACCCCCGCGCCCACGGCAGCGGCACCAGGTAACACGAAAACAGAATGCTCGCCCACATCAGCCCGATCGCATAGACCTTGCCCTTGAGCGGGATGCCGTTGCCGTCGAGGTAGTCGCGTATCCACGGTCCGAGTTTCGGGTGCTCGACCAGCCATTGATAGAAACGCGGAGAGCTGCGCGCGAAGCAGGCCGCTGCGAGCAAGAGAAAAGGGGTGGTGGGCAGCACCGGCAGGAAAATGCCGATGACCCCCAATGCCACGCTGAGCCAGCCGATGGCCAGCAGCACGTAGCGCAACATCAGGGGACGGTTGCCTATGGGGTTGTCCATAGGCCGGGTCTTAGTGGTGACGTGGCTTGAGGATCGCCGGTTTTTCGTCGGGCGCCTGGCACAGCAGGTACAACGCGGTCAGGGCTTCCGGGATCTGCACGATCATGTCGTCCATCAGGTTGGCGTCCTTGGCGATGTCTTCGAATTCCGGCTGTTCGTCGAACAGACCCGAACCGACCATGATCGGCAGGAGCATTTCGCTGACTTCTTCTTCGGCGGTCTCGAACCAGGCGGCTTCACGCAGGAACACGCCTTCCATGAACCCGATGCACCAGCCGCGCAGTTCGGAGTCATCCGGATCGTCACCGAGGTCCAGTTCGCACGGCAGCTCGAACTCCTCGTCGGACGCCAGTTGGCGGGCGATGTGTGCCTTGAGGCCGATCAGCGTGGCTTCGATCTCGGCACGCTGGGCGTCGCTGCTGTAATGCGGCTCTTCGGCGAACAGGGCGTCGATCCACTCACGATCCGGCACGATGTCCGAGCAGATCGACAACGCGGTCAGGTAACCGTGGGCGGCCACGTAATCCAGCGCCTCTTCGTGCAGCTCGTCGGCGTCGAGAAAGACTTGCAGGCGGGTTAGTTGCTCAGCGAAGGACATTACGGGGCTACCTTGGGGGAATAAACAATGCGGGAATTCTAGGCCTTCTTGAGCGCTCAAGCCAGCCGCACGGCAGATTTGCCGCAATTACAGGATCGCATGAATAACCCTGTGAGGCGGCGTGAGGCCAATTACAGTACGTGTCTTATCAGCGGCACCCTGCGCATGGAAGCCCTCGGGTATACTGCCCCGTTTTGCGATCCCTGCCCGTATTGCGGCTGTCATGCAATGCGTTCTTACGATTCTGCGGTGCAGCTTTGCCCGTGATGAACCAGCCTTGCAGGGATGTTTCGGTAGATTTTTGGAGTTTTTATGCTCGAACAGGCTCAACGCGTCCTCAAGGACATCTTCGGCTACGACAGTTTCCGTGGCCGTCAGGGTGCAATCATTGAGCGCGTGGCCAGCGGCGGTGATGCGCTGGTGCTGATGCCTACCGGTGGCGGCAAGTCCCTGTGCTTTCAGGTGCCGGCGCTGTTGCGCGACGGCCTGGCGGTGGTGGTTTCGCCGCTGATCGCTTTGATGGACGATCAGGTCGCCACCCTCGAGGAGCTGGGTGTTGCCGCCGCTGCGCTGAACTCCACGCTGAGCGCCGAGCAGCAGCGCGACCTCGCGGCGCGGATCAAGCGCGGCGAGGTGAAAATGCTCTATCTGGCGCCCGAGCGCCTGGTGCAGCCGCGCATGCTGTCGTTCCTGCAAGGCTTGAACATCGCCCTGTTCGCCATCGACGAAGCGCACTGTGTGTCGCAATGGGGCCACGATTTCCGCCCGGAATACCTGCAACTGGGCCAACTGGCGGAAATGTTCCCGGACGTGCCGCGCATCGCCCTGACCGCCACTGCTGACAAACGCACCCGCGAAGAAATCGTCACCCGCCTGCATTTGCAGAACGCCGAGCGCTTCCTGTCGAGCTTCGACCGCCCCAACATCTTTTATCGCATCGTGCCCAAGGAACAGCCGCGCAAGCAGTTGCTGGCGTTCCTCGCCGAGCGGCGCAGCGATGCCGGCATCGTTTATTGCCTGTCGCGCAAGAAGGTCGAGGAGGTTGCCGCATTCCTCAGCGAGCAGGGCTTTCCGGCGCTGCCGTATCACGCGGGTTTGCCCAACGACCTGCGCGCCTATCACCAGAAGCGCTTCCTCAACGAGGAAGGCCTGATCATGGTCGCCACCGTCGCGTTCGGCATGGGCATCGACAAGCCCAACGTGCGTTTCGTCGCACACCTCGACCTGCCAAAATCCCTCGAAGCGTATTACCAGGAAACCGGGCGCGGTGGCCGTGACGGTCTGCCGGCGGATGCGTGGATGGCCTACGGTCTGCAAGACGTGGTGATGCTCAAGCAGATGTTGCAGAACTCCGAAGGCGACGAGCGCCACAAGCGTCTGGAGCAGCACAAGCTCGACGCGATGCTCTCGCTGTGCGAAGAAACCCGCTGCCGTCGTCAGACCCTGCTGGCTTACTTCGATGAAGACATGCCCGAGCCGTGCGGGCACTGCGACAACTGCGTCGATGGCGTGCAGACCTGGGATGCCACCGAGCCTGCGCGCCAGGCGCTGTCGGCGATCTTCCGCACCGGTCAGCGCTATGGCGTTGGTCACCTGGTCGACGTATTGCTCGGCAAGGACAACGAAAAAGTCCGCAGCTTTGGTCATCAGCATCTTTCGGTGTTTGGTGTCGGCAAGGCCCTGAGCGAAAGCGAATGGCGCTCGCTGTTCCGTCAGTTGGTGGCGCGGGGGCTGGCGGATGTCGACCACGAAGGCTACGGCGGCCTGCGCCTGAGCGACACCTGCCGGCCGCTGCTCAAAGGCGAAGTGACCCTGGAGCTGCGCCGCGACCTCAAACCGCAAGTCACCGCCAAGAGCGGCAGCAAGAGCCAGGCCAGTCAATTGGTGCGTGGCGAAGAGCGCGAGCAGTGGGAAGCCCTGCGCGCCTTGCGCCGCAAACTCGCCGAAGAACATGGCGTGCCGCCCTACGTCATCTTCCCCGACTCGACGTTGCTGGAAATGCTCCGCAGCCAGCCGACTTCGCTGGCGGAAATGGCCCGGGTCAGCGGTGTCGGTGCGCGCAAGCTGGAGCGCTATGGCGAGGCCTTCCTCGAAGTGCTCGGCGGCGAAGCCGAGACGCCGAAGGTGGTGGCCGATGTGCGCCACGAACTGATCACCCTGGCTCGCGCCGGCATGACCCCATTGCAGATCGCCGGGCAGTTGCAATGCTCGGAAAAGAACGTCTATACCATGCTCGCCGAGGCCATCGGCAAGCAGCAATTGTCCCTCGAACAGGCGCTGGACTTGCCTGAAGATCTGATGGGCGAGGTGCAGGACGCGTTTCTCGATGGTGAAAGTGAGCTGCCGTCGGTCGCCGAAGTGGCGGAGCTGTTCGCCGGGCGTGTGCCGGAAGGCGTCCTTTACTGCGTGCGGGCTGCGCTGCAATCGGAATTCGAGATGTGAGAGGGCTTTTGCGCCAAGCCCCATACAGTTGTAACGATTCAGTACAGAGCGACCCTTGCCTATAACTGCAGCTCATGCTTAGCTGGCTAATAATTAGATTTTCTTTGTTTTCAGTCTGACCGTGAGTGTTTTATGCCGTTAACCGATCAACACCGCTTTGGCATGCAACTGGCCCAGATGTCCCGTGGCTGGCGTGCCGAACTGGATCGTCGGCTGGCCGGCCTGGGCTTGTCCCAGGCGCGCTGGCTGGTGCTGCTGCATCTGGCGCGTTTTGAAGAGGCGCCGACCCAGCGTGAGCTGGCGCAAAGCGTCGGCGTCGAGGGCCCGACCCTCGCGCGGTTGCTCGATAGTCTGGAAGGCCAGGGCCTGGTGCAACGCCAGTCCGTGATGGAAGACCGTCGGGCGAAAAAAATCGTCCTGTGTGCACCGGCCCTGCCGCTGATCGAACAAATTGAAACCATTGCCACACAATTGCGCCACGAACTGTTCGAAGGCGTCGACGAGGCGGATTTAAAGGTGTGCATGCGCGTTCACGGACACATTCTGGGCAATCTGGAAAAATCTTGAGGCACAACCCCGTGCCGTTTTTTTGAGAGATTGTGCTGAGCCGTCTATAAGAACTACTGGGCAATATCGTGTTCGTACCGGATGTGCGGACGCATAGAAGTCGGTTTTGCTTATTTAAGGGATGCTCATGCTCGCAAGTCGGCACGTGGTAGTGCGCAGCGGCGCCAAATGGCTGCTGGTCGCTGGTCTGTTCAGCTATTCGACCTGGTCGATGGCTTTGGGGCTGGGTGATATTACCGTTCATTCAGCCCTCAACCAGCCGCTCAAGGCCGACATCGCGTTGGTGGATGTCGGCGGTCTGACGCCACAGGATCTCTCGGTGAGCCTGGCCACGGCGGACGAATTCGGCCAGGCCGGGGTCGAACGGGTCTTCTTCCTCAATGACCTCAAGTTCACGCCGATCCTGCGTGGTAACCGGCAGATGATCCGGGTGACCTCCGGCAAAGCTGTCGACGAACCCTTCCTGAATTTCCTTGTGCAACTCAACCAGCCCAATGGCCGCCTGCTGCGCGAATACACCGTGCTGATCGATCCGCCGGGCTCACCGGGCATTGTGCCGGCCACCGATGAGCCCGATCCACTAGCGCAGTCTTCGGAATTTCCTGCGGTCGAACCGGCTGCGGCGCCGCCACAGGCAGCCCAGGGCAAGCGCCAGACCGCGCCGGCGCAATCCGCGCCGACGGTCTCGACCAACGACGCGCTCAGCGAGCAATTGGCAGCCAGCGTGTTGCAGGCCCGGCAACTGCAAAAAACCGTCGACGAACTGAACGCCAGGGTGCAGGCGCAGGATGTGCAAATCGCTGATGGCAAGTCCGAGGTTGCCAAATTGCAGGCCCTTCTGGCCGCGTTGCCGAAACCACCGCCACCTTCGCCCGTGGTGACCCCGGCACCGGCACCGGCCCCGGTGGCTGAGCCGGTGCAGCCTGCGGAGGACGGCTTGAACTGGCCTCTGCTGGGTGGGTTGTTGCTGCTTCTGGGGGCTTTGGGTGCGCTGTTTGTTCGCCGCCGGCAGCAACACCAGGCTCAAGGGGACGAACCGCTGCCAGTGTTGCCACTGCGCGATGAAAGCGAGGTGGATGAAAACGAAAATCCTGAGTCCGTCAGGGTTCACGCCGCGACCGATCATCGTGAAGAGCCAACGGGCGGCGACGTACTGGAAGCCGTGGGGATCTATCTGGCCTACGGCCGCCTCGCCGAAGCCGCCGGGCTGTTGCGCGAAGCCATGCACAAAGAGCCGGAACGCCGGGATCTGCCGCTGCAACTACTCGAAGTGCTCGGCCGTCAGGGCGATAACGCCGCCTATGAAGAACAGGAAATCCACCTGCGCCACCTCGGTGTGGACGAACAACAGTTGCAGGATGTCCGCAGCCGTCATCCGAAATTGCACGGTTCGACGCCATTGGCGGAGGCAGTCGTACCGCTGCCCGGCGTTGTTGCCCCGGCAGTGGTTGCAACTCCCGAACCTGAAGTGCCGGAGGATGATTTCGAGTTGAACCTCGGCGCGCTGTCGATGGATTCCAGCTGGGATCTGGAAGACAGTCGCCCACCCCCGGTGCAGCCGGCGTCGGGCCAGCCGGGTCTCGGATCAAGCCTGCAGGTTCTGCCGCAGGATTTCGAATTGCCTGAGACGGTCGCCAGTGAAGAGTCGGAACTTGAGTGGATTCCCGAGCCGGAGGCACAGCCGCTGGATGACGATTTTCTCAATGAGTTTGCTGATTCGGAGCCATCGTTGGGGCTGGAACCTCTGGAGCTGCCATTGTCCGAACCGGCTGAGCCTACCGCTTCACTGAAGCTCGAACAGGCGCAGACTTGCATCGACGACGGCGACCTCGACAGCGCGATTGCCTTGCTCAATGAATTGCTCAAGGAAGGCGATGAACCTTTGAAGCAAACGGCGCGGACGTTGTTGACGGGGATTCGTTGATTTTTCAGCCGTAACCGATGGGTTGAAGGGAGAAACGCCTCAGCGAGCAAGAGCGCTCCCTCGTGGGAATGCACCCCGACAGTGGGAGCGGGCTTGCTCGCGAAGGCGCCAGCCCCGACAACATCAATCAAAAGGTCTGGCCGAGGTTCAGATACACCGCCTGCTCATTTGCGTCGTTCAACCCGTAACTGAAATTCAATGGCCCCAACGGCGTATCAAAACCGATGAACACGCTCGCTGCATTGATGTAGCCGCTGTCGAATTCATTGTCGTTGTTCCATGCCCGCCCGCGTTCCAGCGAGGCCCCGGCGTACAGCGGGAAGTCCAGCGGCAGGTACGAGCGCGGCGTCAGGCGCCGGTAATACACGGCGCGCAGCAGGCTGATGTTCTGTCCGGAAATCGAATCTTCGCGAAACCCCGACAACTGGCGTGCACCGCCCAGCAGGAAGCTGGAGGTCACTACGTTGGTGTCGTCGAGAGTACGACCATAGCGTCCGCCAAGAATCAGCGTGTCCGGCCCGTGGCTCAGGGCTTTGTCCAGTTTGAATTCCCACTGTCGATAGCGGTTGTCGGAGCCCAGGCTCGGCTCGAATTGCAGCAGGGTCAGACTGATGTCCTTGCCCTCGTGGGGGAAGTAGACGTTGTCCAGCGAGTCATAGGAATACCTCAACGAATAGAAACCTTCGTTGAAACTCTCGCCAGGCAGGTCCTGGTCGCCAATGCGCACGTCGGCCTTGCCCCAGGCTTCGCCGACGCCGAAACGCACTTCACCATTGTTGCCGATCTGCCGACCGACATTCAGGGCCATCCCATAACGCTCGACGCGGTACTGGGCAATCGGATCGTTGTCGAGCACGGCATCGACGTTTTGCGCTTCGAACACCACCGAAGGCGCGATGAAGTAGCGTGAGCCGACATCCAGGGGCTGATAGAACTCGCTGTAGAGCTCCTGTTTGTCACCAATCTGCGCCCGGGTCAGCCATTCCGCGCCGAGGCGGTTGATGCCGTTGATGCGGTAACTGGCGCCAAGGTTGAAAGCGCTGTCGCCGCGCATGTCATCGGACAGGTTCAACCCGACGCGCAAGTAATCGGTGCCGCTGCGTTTGCCCCGGGCGCTGATGACCAAGGTGTGGTTATCGCCTTTGTGTGCCACGCGATATTGCACCTGCTCGAAATAGTCGAGCCCGTACAACGTGCCCATGTCCGAGTGCAGACGGCCCAGGTCGAGCGGCTCGCCCACGTGCTGGCGGATGTAATAGCGGATCACATCGTCGTCGACTTTCGAGTTGTTCTCGATCCTGATCGCGGTGATGATCGGCGTGCGCTGGCCCGGCGAGCGTGCGGCGTCGAGTTCGGCGTCGCGCGATTCCGTGGGTTTGAGCACGGCGAGTCGCGCGTCGAGGACTCGCGTTGCGCGATAACCAGCGTCGATCATCTCTTGAGCCTTGCCGAAATCAGTGACGCCGAACGCCGCCAGCGCCGGCTGGATCAGCACGTCTGAGGGTTTCAGCGCCGCCAGTTGTTCTTCGGAGTTGCTCCGGGTCATCAGGGTGATCGACTGGTTCAGCACATCGACCACGGTGGTCAGTTGCTTGCGGTTGCGCAGCGGGGTGCCGATGTCGACAACGATGGCCACGTCGACGCCCATTTCCCGGGCGACATCCAGCGGAATGTTGTCAGTCATGCCGCCGTCCACCAGTAGCCGGCCATCGAGTTCGACCGGGGCGAACACCGCCGGGATCGACATGCTGGCGCGAATCACCTGGGGCAGGTGGCCTTTGCGGAACACCACTTTTTCGCCGTTGGCGATGTCGGTGGCCACGGCGCGGAACGGGATCGGCAGTTTGTCGAAATCGCGCGTGTCGCTGGTGTGGGCCAACAGGCTTTCCAGCATCAGCGCGAGGTTCTGACCCTGGATCACACCCAGTGGCAGACCGAGGCTGCCGTCGTCGCGGAAGCTTAGTTGCTGTTTCACCAGAAAGTCACGGTCATCCTGCTTGCGCCGGAACGGCACGTCTTCGCGCGGCGGGGCGTCAGACAGCGCCTGTTGCCAGTCGATGTTCAGCGCGAGTTTTTCCAGCTCGTCGATCTTGTAGCCCGAGGCGTACAACCCGCCGACCACCGCACCCATGCTGGTGCCGGCAATCGCATCGATCTTGATGCCTTGTTCTTCCAGTGCCTTGAGCACGCCGATGTGCGCCAGTCCGCGAGCAGCGCCGCCGGACAGCACCAGGCCGACTTTTGGCCGCACGGCCTCACTGGCATCAACGCCGGCATCGGCGAACAGGGGGAGCAATCCAAGCAGCAGGCAGAACAGCAGACGGCGCATTGTGAGTCTCGGGGCGAGCGATAAAGCCGGCTATTATAGCGGCGCCCTCTGTCTCAGGAGTTTCAGTGAACATGACTGTCGCAAAAGCAGAAGTAGTCATCACCTATTGCACCCAATGCCAGTGGTTGCTCCGTGCCGCATGGCTGGCGCAGGAACTGCTCAGCACCTTCGGCGACGACCTCGGCAAAGTGTCACTGGTGCCGGGCACCGGCGGCGTGTTTCAGATTACTTGCGACGATGTGCAGATCTGGGAGCGCAAGGCCGATGGCGGTTTTCCCGAGGCCAAGGTGCTCAAGCAACGGGTGCGCGACCGGATCGACCCTGACCGCGACCTCGGTCATAACGACCGCACTCAGTGAGACGCGGCCTCGGCGGCGACGGCTTTCTTGTCGACGCTGCCGGACATTCGCGCCGAGACCGCGATGGCGACAATGATCAGCGCGCCGCCCATCAACATGCGCGGGGTCGGATTTTCGTTGAACAGTAGCCAGGCCACGGTAATGCCGTAAACCGGCTCCATGGCAAACACCACTGCCGCCGTGCGCGCCTTGATCACCGCCAGACTGGCCACGAACAGACTGTGCGCGACGCCGGTGCAGAACACGCCGAGCAGGGCGATCCACAACCAGTCCAGTGCGCGCACCTCGCTCAATTGCGGCGCTGCAACCGGCAGCAGACACAGCGCCACCACCACGTTCTGACACAGCGCCGCCTGCACCGCCGGGATGCGCCCGGAGCTGGCGCGATTGGTCAGTGACAGCAGGGAAAACAACAGGCCCGACAGCACCGACCAGAGCAGGCCGACGGTGGCACCACTGCCGAGGTCGAACGCTGGCGTCACCAGCACCAGACCGACGCTGACCAACGCCACCAGCACAATCTCATTGGCGCGAATGCGCTCGCGGAAGATCAGCCCTTCGAGAATCACCGTGAACGCCGGGAAACTGGCAAAACCCAATGTGGCGATGGCGACGCCGGCGATCTTCACCGACATGAAAAAACTCACCCAGTGCCCGGCCAACAAGACGCCGCCCAGGACCAGACGCCGCCAGTCCATGGCCTGGAGTTTCTGCCAGGCGTTCTGGCTGGAAAAACGGGCAAAGAAGGCCAGGGCGAGCACGGCAAACGCCGCGCGCCCAAACACGATCACGGCAGGGGAGGCCGCGGCCAGTTTGCCGAACACGCCGGTCAGGCCGAACATCAAAGCGCCGATATGCAGAGCGCCGAGGGCGGTACGCGGAGTCATTGCAATCCTTAATCCAGACACGATTTTTGTGGTTGATCGTCAGCGAGGAAACGATCGGATCGCAGCTTTCGACGGCTGCTCCTGCCCATTGAAGCGCGTTGGAGCGATAAAGTCTGTCGGCAGGCTATCGTCTGTTGTCGCGGGAATCGCGCCGCAGCTGACCGGGCGATGAGCCGAACTCGCGCAGGACGGCGGCTGAAAAGGCACTTTGCGAACTGTAACCGACGCGACAGGCGATCTCGCCGACGGGCAGGGCTGTCTCGCGCAACAGGCTGACAGCCTTGTGCAGACGCCGGCTGCGGATGTATTCCATCGGCGTCTGTCCGCATTCGGCCATGAACCGGGCGTGCAGGCGAGCGCTGGACAGGCCGGCAATCCGGGCCAGATCGGCGACTTGCAACGGATACGCAGCGTACTGGTCGATGTGCGCATCCAGTGCGGCGTAAGGCAGGCGGCGGGCCACGAGTTCAGCGGGTCGGGCGTGATTGAGGCTGGCCAGCAGCAGCACCGCGCCTTGCTGGGCAATCACCGGATCGCTGACCGGGCTGTTCGCCAGCCAACTGACCAATTGGCTTTGCCCCGCGTCGAGGGACAAGCGCGCCGGTTGGTCGAGCAGGCGGCGACTGGCGTCGGCATGGTTGCCGAGGGCGTCGCGCAGCCATTGCTCGTCAGGGATGTCCATGACCAGACAACGACTGCCGTCAGGACTGCCGCAGGCGTGATGCGCGCCGCTGGGAACGACCACGAAACTTTGCTGGCGCACCTGACTGCCACGACCCTCGACCTCGAAATCCAGCGCGCCGGACAAGCCGAACACCAATTGTGCGTGGTCGTGGCTGTGGACGATCAGGTCGTGGGTGTACTGACGCAGGCTGAAAATCGGACGCATGGCAGAGTCTCCGGGCAGGCCGCCAGTCTACACCGCCGCGCCCGGTCTGCGCTGTCACAGGACTGACGCACAGTTGTCATGGTCGATTAACCCGGCGGGCGCACGCTGACGAAAACATCGCAGAGGGTTGCCCATGACCAGCGCCGAGCTCGCCAGACCCAGCCGTAAACAACGGGTGCGAACCCTGTGGATCTCCGACGTGCATCTGGGCACGCGGGATTGCCAGGCCGAACACTTGTCGCAATTTCTCAAGGGCTACCACGCCGACAAGATCTACCTGGTCGGCGATATCATCGACGGCTGGAAACTGCGCGGCGGCATGTACTGGCCACAGGCGCACACCAACGTCATTCGCCGTTTGCTGACCATGAGCAAGCGCGGCACCGAGGTGATTTACGTCACCGGCAACCATGACGAATTCCTGCGCCGTTATTCGAAGCTGATTCTGGGCAACATCCAGTTGGTCGACGAGGCGGTGCATGTCACGGCCGACGGTCGCCATCTGCTGGTGATCCACGGTGATCAGTTCGATGTGATCACCCGTTATCACCGCTGGCTGGCCTTTCTTGGCGATTCGGCCTACGAATTTACCTTGACCCTCAACCGCTGGCTCAACCATTGGCGGGCGCGTTATGGCTACGGCTACTGGTCGCTCTCGGCGTACCTCAAGCACAAAGTGAAGACAGCGGTGAGTTTCATCAGTGACTTTGAAGAAGCCATCGCCCATGAGTGCGTGAAACGCGAGCTGCATGGCGTGGTCTGCGGGCACATTCACCATGCCGAGATCCGCAAGGTGGGCGAGGTGGATTACCTCAATTGTGGCGATTGGGTGGAGTCGTGCACGGCGCTGATCGAACATTGGGACGGCACGATTGAGTTGTATCGACTGGCGGACGCCCAGGCGCGCGAGGCGGAGCTGAAAGCGGCCAAAGTCGCCGAGCTTGCCTGAACAACCCGAATCCCCTGTGGGAGGGGCGCTGAGAGTCAGGCCGGGCTGTGTTCTTGCATTGCAGCCTTGTAAATCGAGTTCTTCGGCTGCGCAAACAACCGTTCCATCATCGGCTCAAAGAAACTCAACGGCAGGGTGTCATACGCTGGATCAAACGCGGCTGCATCGTATTTGGCACAAAACTCGGCCGTTGCCTGAAACTGCGGATGTTCCTTGAATTGCTCGCGCAGATGCCGATCCATACCCAGATGATGGAAGAAGTAGTAGCCCTGAAACACCCCGTGCTTCTCGACCATCCACAGATTATCGGCACTGACGAACGGCTTGAGAATGGCCGCTGCAATGTCCGGGTGGTTGTAGGAGCCAAGCGTGTCGCCGATATCGTGAAGTAGCGCGCAGACCACGTATTCCTCGTCACGACCATCGCGCCAGGCGCGGGTCGCAGTTTGTAGCGAGTGGGTCAGGCGATCTACCGGGAAGCCACCGAAGTCGCCTTCAAGCAGTTTCAGATGGGTCACGATCCGCGAGGGTAATTGTTTGGCGTAGGCAGTGAAGTCGGCGGCGATGATCGCCCAGTCTTCATGAGTACCGTCCTTCATATGGGTGAAGCGAGCATTGGCGTTCATCGGCCATCCTCATTGTTCTTGTTATCTAAAACGCCACGCGGCCGAGGATCATGTCGCGGTACATGACGAAGTCGCCGAACAGGCTGTACAGCGGATGCTGAAAAGTGGCCGGCCGGTTCTTTTCAAAGAAGAAGTGCCCGATCCAGGCAAAGCTGTAACCCGCTAACGGCAGGGCCAATAACAGCAGCCAGGCGCCTTTGGCGATGGTCATCGCCAGAATGAAAATAACCAGTGTGGTGCCGATGAAATGCAGGCGACGGCAGGTACTGTTGCTGTGTTCGCTGAGGTAATACGGATAGAACTCAGCGAAGCTTTTGAAATGCTTGGTGTTTTCCACGACCGCTATCTCTGTGGTTATTGTTCTGGCGACGAGTTGTTCTGCGGGTAGCTTATTTGAGTCTAGAGTGATCATTGGCGTGGGCCAGTGACAATCGGCGCCACTTTAGTATCCTTCGCAAATCAGGCCGTAACATGCGGTCCATCATGTAAAAGAATAACGCCATGAGCGAACGAACGACTTCTGCAAGCTGGGCGATGGGGATTGTCAAGGCACTGGAAATGGACGGCCTGGATTGCCGGGTTCTGTTCAGGCAACTGGGGCTCGATTACGCCGCCCTGGATGATCCGGATGCGCGTTTCCCGCAGGACTCCATGACCCGGCTCTGGCAACGGGCAGTCGAGCTGTCCGGCAATCCGGCGATCGGCCTGAACATGGGCAAAGTGGTGCGTCCGGCCTCGTTTCACGTTGCCGGTTACGCGCTGATGTCCAGCAACACGCTGGCCGAGGGTTTCCAGCGGCTGGTGCGCTATCAGCGGATTATCGCCGAGAGTGCCGACCTGAGCTTTCGTCTGCTGGAAGAAGGTTACGCGCTGATTCTGACGGTGCACGGCGATCACCTGCCGCCGACCCGGCAAAGCGCTGAAGCCTCACTGGCGTGTGCGTTGGGCCTGTGCGGCTGGCTGACCGGGCGCACGCTGCATCCGGTCAAAGTGCTGGTGCAGGGGGATCAGCCGGATAATCTGGAGCCCTATAAACAAGCCTTCCACGCACCGTTGGTGTTCAACGCGCCTTACGATGCGCTGATCTTCGAACGTGCCGACATGGAAGCACCGCTGCCCACCGCGAACGAAGCCATGGCGCTGTTGCACGACCGGTTTGCCGGGGAATATCTGGCGCGGTTCTCCGAGAGTCGCGTGACCCACAAGGCCCGCCAGGTGCTGTGTCGTCTACTGCCGCAGGGTGAGCCCAAACGCGACACGGTGGCGCAGACTCTGCATTTATCGCAGCGTACCTTGCAGCGCCGCTTGCAGGAGGAGGGCACGAGCTTTCAGCAATTGCTCGATGACACCCGCCGCGAATTGGCCGAGCAGTATCTGGCGCAGCCGAGCATGACCTTGCTGGAGATTGCCTATCTGTTGGGTTTTGCCGATCCGAGCAATTTCTTTCGCGCGTTTCGCCGCTGGTTCGACACCACGCCCGGCGATTACCGGGCGCGGCTGTTGCAGGCGCCGAATGTGGTCAGTGACGCCAGAAAGCCGGAATACACAGCACAAATACCGTAATGATCTCCAGTCGACCGAGCAGCATGCCGAACGACAGAATCCACTTCGCGGCATCTGGCAGCGTGGCGAAGTTACCCGCCGGGCCGATGGTTTCGCCCAGCCCCGGGCCGACGCCGGAGACGGTGCTGGCGGCGCCGGTCAGGGCGGTCATCCAATCGACGCCGAGCAGCGACAGCAGCAGCGCGATCACGCAGATGGTAATGGCGAAGAAGAACGAGAAGGTCAGAATCGAGCGCACGATCTCTTCGTCGAGGCGGTGACCGTTGTACTTCTGCTTGATCACCGCGCGTGGGTGGATCAGTTGATTAAGGTTGGCCTTGAGCAGAATGTAGGCGACCTGGAAACGGAAGATCTTGATCCCGCCGGCCGTCGATCCGGAACAGCCGCCAACAAAGCCCAGATAGAAGAACAGCATCAGCGAAAAGTTGCCCCACAGGCTGTAGTCGCCCAGGGCGAAACCGGTGGTGGTGACCACCGAGGTCACGTTCAGCGCCACGTGGCGTAGCGCCTCCAGCCAATGCAGTTTGGTCGTCCACCAGTACCAGGTGCCGAGGACCAGCCAGGTCACCAGCAACATCGCCAGCAAACCCTGCACCTGCTGATCCTTGATCAATGCCCTGCGATTGCCGCGCAGCGTCGCCACGTACAGGGTGAACGGCAGGCTACCGAGAATCATGATGACAATCGCCACCCAGTGCACCGCTGGTTGCGTCCACTTGGCCAGGGATTGGTCGGACGTCGAGAACCCGCCGGTGGAAATCGCCGACATGGCGTGGTTGATCGCGTCGAACGGGCTCATCCCGGCCCACCAGAACGCCAGGCTGCCGAGGATGGTGATGCCGACGTAGGCCGCCACGATCAGCCGCGCCACCATGTGCGAGCGCGGCATGACCTTTTCCGAGCGGTCCGAGGATTCGGTCTGGAACAGGCGCATGCCACCGATGCGCAGCAAGGGCAGGATCGCCACCGCCATGCCGATGAAGCCGATGCCGCCGATCCAGTGCAGCAATGAGCGCCACATCAGGATGCCGGGGGACATGTCGTCCAGATGGTTGAGTACGGTTGAACCGGTGGCGGTGATGCCGGACATGCTTTCGAAAAACGAATCGGTGTAGCTGATGTGCTGCGTCAGCAGAAACGGCAGCGCGGCGAAAATACACACCACCAGCCAACTGCTGACGGTCAGCAGGTACATGTCGCGCGGGCGCAGGTGAATGTGTTCCGGACGGCCCGGAATCACCAGCGCGAGGCCGGAGACGAAAGTGATCATGCTCGCCCAGAGGAACGAGGGCAGGTCGCTGGTGCGTTCGAAAATCACCAGGGTGGCCATGGGCACGACCATGGCCACGGCCAGCGTGATCAGGAAGATGCCGATGATAAAACCAATGATCCGTAAGGTCGGCAACGCCATGAAGTCCGCTCGGGCTGATGTGGGAAGGGCGCCATTCTACCCGTGGGGCCGGGCATGTAAACCGGCATGCTCTTGGCAGATAAAGCTAGAATAGCCGCACTTATTTTTCAGGAGGTGGCCGATGCAGGCTCTCGACGCTTTGCTCAACCGTGTTTCCGTTCCACGTCTGGTCGAACCGGCCCCCACTGCCGAGCAGCGCGAGGCCCTGTTTGGCGCAGCGTTGCGCGCGCCGGATCACGGTCACTTGCAGCCGTATCGCTTTCTGACTGTCGAAGGCGCGGCGCGCGAGCAGATGGGCGAGCTGCTGGCCGAGGCTGCACAAATGCAGGATGGCGAAGTCACTGAAGCAATGATCGACAAGGCCCGCAACGGCCCGCTGCGGGCGCCGTTGGTGGTTGTGGTGATCGCCAGGTTGCAGGAGCACGTCAAGTATCCGAAGGCCGAGCAATTGCTCGCGGCTGGCTGTGCCGCACACGGGATTCTGCTGGCGGCGTATGCGCAGGGGATTGGTGCGGTGTGGCGTACCGGTGATCTGGCGTATTCGAAACATGTCGCCCAAGGTTTGGGCCTGGCCGACGGTGAAGAGGTGATTGCATTCTTGTACCTCGGCACGCCGCAGAAAGAACCGCGCGTGGCGGAGAAGGTCGACCTGACCGAGTTCGTCAGCGCCTGGCCCGCCAAGGCCTGAAGATCAAAAGCCCCTCACCCTAACCCTCTCCCAAGGGGAGAGGGGACTGATGGGGGGATGTTGTAGAGGTGCGCCGACATGGGCGACATTTGCTGAATCCGTAATCGGCTTCAATTTAAGGCGAATACAAGGTTGATTCCGGATGCAGAATCCATGATCGACTCGGTCTTTCAGGTCGATGCATAGCGCCAGACACCTCGGTCGGCCCCCTCTCCCTCCGGGAGAGGGCTGGGGTGAGGGTGGCTCTTAGGGTTGCACCACCGCTCCGGGCACCAACGGCAATTCCAGGCTGGCAATAAACCCGCCCTGCGGATGATTGGCCAGCGTCAGGCTCCCGCCATGCCGCTCCGCCGCCCGCCGTGCAATCGCCAGGCCCAGGCCATGGCCCGCAGCCGTCTGCCCTGGCGCCCGGTAAAACGGCTCGCCCAACTGGCTCAAATGTTCGGCCTGCACCCCCGGCCCATGGTCGCGCACGCTCACAATGATTTTTTCGCCCTGACGCGACGCTTGCATTTCAATCGCCTGACCTTCCGGATTGAAGCGCTGAGCGTTGCGCAGCAGGTTGTCGACAGCGCGCTCGATCATGGTCGGCCAGCCTTTCAGGTTCAACTGCGGCTCGGCATCAAGGCGCACGATCTGCTCGGGCGACCCAAGCTTCGCATCCTTCTGCAATGTGCCGAGTAACGCATTCAAATCCACGTCTTCGGCACTGGCGTTATCGGCATCGACCCGCGCCAATACCAGAATTTCACTGATCAACGCTTCGAGGCGATCACACTCGCGAGTCAGGCGCGGCCAGAGTTTTTCCCGTTCTTCAGGATTGGCCCGTTCCGCCAACGCGAGGGCAATGCGCAATCGTGCCAGCGGCGAGCGCAGTTCGTGGGAGACATCGCGCAGCAACTGGCGCTGGCTGCCGATCAGGCTTTGCAGGCGCGCGCCCATGCGGTTGAAGTCGGTAGCGAGTACGCCGAATTCATCGCGACGATTGGCCAGTTTCGCCAGACTGTTCTGCTGATAGGTCGTCTGCCCCAGATCATGCACCGCGCCGCGCAGGCGGCTGAGCGGGCGGGTGATGGAAAAGGTCACGAGCAGGCTGAACAGGGTCAACACCACCAGCGCGATCCCCAGCGCACTCAGCGGCCAGAGCAGGCTTTCGCGGTGCCAGGCGTCGAGCTCCGGGTGCGGGATGCGGTAGATGAACAGGTAGGTGTCACCGGTTTTTTCGCTGGTGAATTCATCGGTCAGACGCCGCCATGGCAGGCGGCGGTCATCGTTGTTCTGCCGCGCCTCGAACGCAGCCGCACGGCGCGGGAAGGTGCCGCGTACCACGGGGTCGCCGCTCTCGTTGAGCACTTGAACGTCGATGTGATACTGGCGTTTGCGCTGTTGGAGGATGTTCTGCGCGGCTTCTTCGCCTTGGGCTTCGTAGGTCTGCGTCCATTCGCCGGCCAGGGTGCTGAGGCCCGGGTGGCGGCTGAGAATCCACGCGTCCTGGTTGAGCATGTGCCCCAGCAGAATCGACAGCCCCGCCACCAGAGCGATGGCCAGCCAGAAGCTCGCGAGAATACGCCAGAACAGTGAGCGCACAGAACATCCTCAAAACAATACAAAACCAATGTGGGATTGAGTGGCAACAGGCCCATCGGGTTTAGCCGATGGGCCATGGGTCAAAACATTATTGCGCCTTTTGCGCCTTCCACGCCTTGAACTCGGCCCATTCAGCGCGGCGTTCGGCCTGTTTCTTCTGGATCTCGTCGAATTTCTTCTGTTGATCCGGCTTCAGCACCGCACGTACATCGGTTTCGGCTTTCTTGTGGTTGGCCGCTATCTCGTCCTTCATGGCTTTCTGGTCTGCCGGCGAGAGTTTTTCCAGGTACTTGTCGACCACTTGCTTACGCTCGTGCATCTGCTCGCCCATGATCTTGCGGATCTGTTCGCGCTGTTCGCGGGACAGGTCGAGTTGGCTGTAAGGGCCTTTGCCGTGCATGCCGTGCATCTGACCACCGTGGCGTGGGCCATCAAGCGGGCCGCCCATCGGGCCGCCATCCTGCGGCATGGCCATGGCCACAGTTGGAAGAGCGGTAGCGAACATCAGAGCGATAAGAGTCTTGCGCATGGTGTATCTCCTTGTCTCGTTCCCGGTACGTTCCGGATGAGTTCAGATTACGGAGATCAAGGTCAGCGGCGGTCAGCGCTACGTAAAGCTTGGGTAAAGACGTTAGAGCGCTGACCTGACACTTTCTACAGGCTGTAGTAGTAACCACGACTGCGCAGGGCGACGATGCGCGGGCGGCCGTCCGGGTGCGGGCCGATCTTCTTGCGCAGGTTGCTGACGTGCATGTCGAGGCTGCGGTCGTACAGGGTCAGCTTGCGCCCGAGGGCAAGCTGCGCCAGTTCCTGTTTGTCCAGTGGCTCGCCGGGTTGCTTGAGCAACGCTTCGAGCAGGCGGCTTTCGGAGACGGTGAGGGTCAGTTCTTTCTCGTCGATGCTGACCACGCCGCGCACCGGGCTGAAACTCAGGTCGCCGAGTTCAAGCTGAGTCGACACCGCCGCCGGATGGCTGCGGCGCAACACGGCGCGCAGGCGCGCGGTCAGCTCGCGCGGATCGCAAGGTTTGGCCAGATAATCATCGGCGCCCAGTTCCAGGCCGAGGATACGGTCCAGTGGCTCGCCACGGGCTGACAGCATCAGCACCGGCAGGTCGGCGTGATCGCTGCGCAGTTGCTTGAGCAGTTCCAGACCGCTGCCGTCCGGTAGCATCACGTCCAGCACCACCGCTGCCGGCGCGGTTTCGGCCAATGCCTTGCGCGCGCTCTGGCCATCGTGGCAGGCACGTACCTGGAAGCCTTCCTGGCTCAGCCAGCTACTCAGGAGTTCGCACAACTCCTGGTCATCATCAATCAGTAACAGCTCGCTCATGACTCACTCAATTTAGCCATTGCCGACGTTTTCGGCTTGCTCCACTGGCAAAGATACCGCAGAGCAGCGCCAATAGCGCTACCCCGGCTCCCGTAACGAACCACTGCTGCTGTTCGGTCAACAGACGCGGCAGCGGGCTGGCCTGGGCTTCCTTGAGTTGCAGCTTGAGGCGCTGGTTCTCCTGGCGCAGCCGGGCGAGCTGGGCGCTTTCGCGTGCGTTGTCGGCATTCTGCAGTTGTTTGTTCAGCTCTTCCCGCTGCTGCTCGCTGGCTTTGAGGCGCTGTTGCAACTCGGTGATCTGGCTGCCGGCACTTAACGACAATGGCGTGGAGTTGCCACCCTCGGTGGTTTCTTCACCATGGGCGGGCGCCATGATCGACAACGTGACCAACATCAGACACAACGAACCCTTGCGCATTGCGACACCTGCTTCCAAATGGATATTGGGCAGGTTGTCGGCAGGCAAACGAGAATAATGAGCGATTGAGAGCGGCAGGAACCAGGAAGGTTCAGTTTCAGCGGCAGCGTCGCGAACGATGAGGGGAGCAATCCCCTCATCACGGGACTTTCAAGGCAGGACTTGTTTGAACGGCTTCACGACCACATTGGCGTAGACACCTGCGCCAATGTACGGATCAGCATCAGCCCACGCTTGCGCCGCGCTCAGCGAATCGAACTCGGCGACGATCAGGCTGCCGGTGAAACCCGCTGCGCCCGGATCATTGCTGTCGACGGCCGGGTGCGGGCCGGCCAGTACGATGCGGCCTTCGCCCTTGAGCGCTTGCAGGCGTTCCAGATGCGCAGGGCGCGCGGCGAGTCGCGCTTCCAGCGAGTTGGCGACGTCGGTGGCAATGATGGCGTAGAGCATGTCAGTCCTCGGTTTTTGGTGTTGTGGTATCGGCGTCGTGCAAATGGCGGGACAGGTAAATGCCCTGGCCAACCAGGAACAGCAGGGTCAAGCCCAGGCTGCCGAACACCTTGAAGTCCACCCAGATGCTCTGGAAGGTGAAGGCGACGAACAGGTTGGCAGTCCCGCAGAACAGGAAAAAGGCGATCCAGGCAATGTTCAGGCGGGTCCAGACCGGGTCAGGCAGGGTCAGCGCGTGACCCATGATGCGCTTGATCAGCAGGCGGTCACCGATGAAGTGGCTGCCGATGAATGCGAGGGCGAACAGCCAGTTGACCACCGGGGCCTTCCATTTCAGGAAGGTTTCGCTGTGGAAGGCCAGGGTCAGGCTGCCGAATACAAGGCAGGCGATCAGGGTCAGCCATTGGCTCTTTTCCAGCTTGCGCTGTTTGATGAGGAGCGCGCCGTACACCACCAGCGAACTGATGATCAGCATCGCCGTGGCGCTGTAAATACCGCCTACAGTCACTTCATGGCCAGCGATGTCGACGACCCGTGGATCAAGTTTGTAAACGATGAAGAACAGCAGAAGCGGGATGAAATCGATGAATTGTTTCACAGTGAGAGCCAGAAGCTGGATGTGGCGGCATAATAACAAACATATGGGCGCGCGATAGCGCCGGCTGATTTGAGGTTACAACTCTCCGTGAATGTTGATTTGCACTGCCATAGCACGGCCTCCGATGGCGCCCTGGCGCCTGCGGTTCTGGTTGCGCGTGCGTTCGAAAACGGCGTGCGAGTCCTGGCGTTGACCGACCACGACACCCTCGAAGGCCTCGCCGAAGCGCGCACGGCCGCCAACGAATTGGGCATGCAACTGGTCAACGGCGTCGAATTGTCCTGCACCTGGGGCGGCGCGACGATTCATGTGTTGGGCTACGGTTTCGACGTCAACGCCGCACCGTTGGTCGAGGCGATTGCCAAATTGCACGATGGCCGCTGGCTGCGGTCGGAAGAAATAAGCCGCAAGCTCGCCCTCAAGGGCATGCCCGGTGCCCTCGACGGCGCCCGGCAGATCCAGCAGGAACTGGGCGACAGCGACAACGCGCCGGCCCGTCCGCATTTCGCCGACTGGATGGTGCGTGAGGGTTTTGTAAAGGATCGCGCCGAGGCATTCCGCAAATGGCTTGGCGCCGGCAAGCTGGGTGACGTCAAGTTGCACTGGCCGACACTGGAAGACACCGTCGGTACCCTGCGCGCCGCCAATGCCTGGGTCAGCCTGGCGCATCCGTGTCACTATGATTTCACCCGCAGCAAGCGCCGAAAGCTGATTGCCGACTATATTCAAGCAGGCGGGCATGCAATCGAGGTGGTCAATGGCCATCAGCCTGCGGAACAGGTGGGCAGCCTGGCAATCCTTGCCCGTGAGTTCGGTCTGCTGGTCAGCGCCGGCAGTGACTTCCATGGCCCAGGCGGCTGGTCAGAGATCGGCCAGTACCGGCCGGTTCCCGAGGACCTTCCACCCCTGTGGGGTCGGTTCAAACATGACACAGTTATTGCCGCCGTCTGAACAGGTAGAGAATGTGAGTCAATTTTTCCAGATACATCCGGAAAACCCGCAAGCGCGCCTGATAAAACAGGCGGTCGAGATCATCCGCAAGGGCGGGGTGGTGATTTATCCCACAGACTCTTCCTATGCCATCGGTTGCCAGATCGGCGACAAGACCGCGATCGAGCGCGTGCGGCGCCTGCGTCAGCTGGACGAAAAGCACAACTTCGCGCTGATCTGCAGCGACCTGTCGCAACTGGGCAACTACGCCAAGATCGACACCGGCACCTTCCGCATTCTCAAGGCGCACCTGCCGGGGCCGTACACCTTCATTCTCAACGCCACCCGCGAAGTGCCGCGTCTGTTGCTGCATCCGAAGAAGCGCACCATCGGCCTGCGTGTGCCGAGCCATCCGATTGCGCTGGCATTGCTGGCCGAACTCGGTGAGCCGCTGATGAGCGTGACCCTGATCATGCCCGGTGATGACGACCCGCTCAGCGATCCATACGAAATGCGCCAACTGCTCGAACATCAGGTGGATTTGATCATTGACGGCGGCTTCGGCGGCATCAAAGCCTCCACGGTGATCGACCTGACGGGCGACGACCCTGAAGTGATCCGCGTCGGTTGTGGCGATCCCGCGCCGTTCATGGTCGAGGCCTGAATGTCCGCAGTGGAAACCGTTGTCGATCCCCAGGCCGGCGCTCAGCAGGAACTGCCGTTTGCCATGGTCTATGGCCAAGCAGTCATGGAAATGCCGCTGGACCTGTACATCCCGCCGGATGCGCTGGAAGTCTTTCTTGAAGCCTTTGAAGGCCCGCTCGACCTGCTGCTGTACCTGATCCGCAAACAGAACATCAACATCCTCGACATTCCCGTGGCGGAAATCACCCGTCAATACATGGGTTATGTCGAGTTGATGCAGTCGGTGCGCCTGGAACTGGCCGCCGAATATCTGGTGATGGCGGCGATGCTTGCCGAGATCAAGTCGCGCATGCTCCTGCCCCGCGCCGAAACCGTCGAAGACGAAGAGGACGACCCGCGCGCCGAATTGATTCGTCGCTTGCAGGAGTACGAGCGCTTCAAGGCTGCGGCTGAAGGTATCGACGGCTTGAGCCGGGTCGGTCGCGATGTGATCGTGCCCAAGCTCGACGCCCCGGAAGCCCGTGCGCGCAAGCTGTTGCCGGATGTCGCGCTGGAAGAGATCTTGATGTGCATGGCCGAAGTGCTGCGCCGTGGCGACATGTTTGAAAGCCACCAGGTCAGCCGCGAGGCATTGTCCACCCGCGAGCGCATGAGCGATGTGCTCGAACGCCTCAAGGGCGGCGGTTTCGTGCCGTTCGTCGAGCTGTTCACGGCCGAAGAGGGCAGGCTGGGTGTGGTGGTGACCTTTATGGCGATCCTTGAACTGGTCAAGGAATCCTTGGTCGAGCTGGTGCAGAATGAGCCGTTCGCCGCGATCCACGTGCGAGCCCGAGCCGAATAACGAGTCGAAACATGAACCTGACTGAACCCCGCGAGCTGGCGCCCCTGCTTGAAGCCTTTCTGTTGGCTTCGGGAAAGCCGCAATCCCTTGAACGCCTGTTCGAACTGTTCGAAGAGGGCGAACGCCCCGAGCCGGCGGTTTTCAAGAAGGCCCTGACGCTGCTGGGCAAGTCCTGCGAGGGCCGCGCGTTCGAGCTCAAGGAAGTCTCTTCGGGCTACCGCTTGCAGATCCGCGAAAAATTTTCGCCGTGGGTCGGACGACTGTGGGAGGAGCGCCCGCAGCGGTACTCCCGTGCCTTGCTGGAAACCATCGCGTTGATTGCCTATCGCCAGCCAATCACCCGTGGCGAGATCGAAGACGTGCGTGGCGTGGCGGTGAACAGCAACATCGTCAAGACGTTGCTTGAGCGCGAGTGGATTCGCGTGGTCGGTTACCGTGATGTCCCCGGCAAACCGGCGATGTTCGCCACCACCAAGGCGTTTCTCGACCACTTCAACCTGAAGAACCTCGAAGACCTGCCTCCGTTGGCCGAACTGCGCGAGATGGAGGCCGAGCCGGTGCTCGATTTCGACGATGCGCCAGTGCCGCAGGGTCTGCAGGACCTGGCCGATGCCAGTGCCGAGCCGGAGGAAGAGAAAGCAGAGACCAGTTTCCACACGCTGTTGCTGGAACTGGACAGCATGGAAGAGGGGATCAAGACCGACTTCGACGACTTGCTGCGTGATGCGGTTGACGGTGAGACGCCGACGGTTGAAGCAGGCGTCGAGACTGAGCCACAGATCGCCGAACCAACCCTTGAAGTTGAACTTGAAGCCGAGCCAGAAGCCGAACCGGAAGAAGACATTCTCGGCGTCGCCGAAGCCCGGGAAAAGCTGTTGGCCGCCGTCGCTGCCCTCGAACAACCCGCGCCCGAACCCGAGCTGAGCGAAGAAGAGGCCGAAGCCCGCGCCCTGGCCGAAGCCATCGAAGCCGAACGCCGCGAATTCGAAGACTGACCCGCCCTGAAGAAGACCGCTCCCACATTTGGACCTGTATACAGTCAGGAGATGCTGATGAGCTCCACCAAAGACCCGTGCATCAGCGTTTGCAAATTCAGTGAGGACATCTGCCTCGGCTGCGGTCGCAGCAAGCGCGAAATCAAGGCCTGGAAGAAACTCGACAAGGACGACAAGCGCACCGTGCTCGCCGAGGCCGCGCTGCGCCTGATCAAACTCGGTGGCGCCGGTCGGCGGAAAAAGAAATAACTGTCGATTGATCAGCTAGTCTCTGATGCGCGATGGCCCACATCCGCGTATGATTCGCGACCCTTCGCCGATCCCTTCGGTCGAGAGCCCAGATTTCAACGCTTCAGGCGTCCAATTCAGAACGCCTGAACAGACCACACCGGGAGGTGCCCAGATGAGTGACATCAATCAGAAAGACGACCAGGAAATTGGCCCGGCAGGCGAAAAGCTGCAGAAAGTCCTCGCCCGTATCGGCGTCGGCTCGCGCCGTGACGTGGAATCCTGGATCAGCCAGGGCCGGATCAAGGTCAATGGCAAAGACGCCACCCTCGGTCTGCGCGTCGACATGCACGACGCCATCACCATTGATGGCAAGGTGATCAAGCGCGAAGAGGCGGCCGAATCGGTACGCCGCGTGATCATGTACAACAAACCCGATGGCGAGATCTGCACCCGTGACGACCCGGAAGGCCGTCCGACCGTGTTCGACAAGCTGCCGCGTCCGAAAGAAGGCCGCTGGATCAACATCGGTCGTCTCGACATCAACACCACCGGTTTGCTGATGTTCACCACTGACGGTGAGCTGGCTAACCGTCTGATGCACCCGTCCTACGAGATGGACCGTGAATACGCCGTGCGTGTACGCGGTGAAGTCGACGACGAAATGATCGAACGCCTGAAGGCTGGCGTGGTGCTGGAAGACGGCCCGGCCAGGTTCACCGACATCAAGCAGGCACCGGGCGGCGAAGGCTTCAACCACTGGTATCACTGCGTGGTGATGGAAGGCCGTAACCGTGAGGTTCGTCGTCTGTGGGAATCCCAGGGGCTGGTGGTCAGCCGTCTGAAGCGTGTGCGTTTCGGTCCGGTGTTCCTCAACTCCGACCTGCCGATGGGTCGCTGGCGCGAAATGAGCCAGTACGAAGTCGACATCCTCAGTGCTGAAGTCGGCCTGACGCCAGTGGCAATGCCGCAACTGAACGCCAAGAGCAAAGACAAGCTTGAACGTATGCAGCGCAAGTCGTCGCGGCCGATGGCCAAGACCGAGCGCGTGCGCACGTTGCGTCCTGCTGCTGGTGCGCCGACCGGCCCACGCCCAAGCCGCGAGCCGCAGATCGAAGGCGAGCGTCCAGGTCGCAAGCCAGTTGTCCGTGACGGCGAGCGCGCTCCGCGCCCGGCCAACGGTCGCACTGAACGTGGCGAGCGTGGCGGTCGCGGTACGCCAGTGGCGGATCGTCCAGCGGACACCACCAACAAGCGTCCGGCCAAGCCTGCGCCGAAGCGTCCGGGGATCAAGCTGGTCGACGGCGACAAGCCGTCGGGCAAGCGTCGTGGTGCACCGGCAGGGTCTGGTCAGCGTCCAGGATTTGGTCGCAAGAAGCCGGAATAAGGCAGCTGTGAGCTTCTAGCGGCAAGCTTCAAGCTGAAGCAGAAACGCCAACCTCAGGGTTGGCGTTTTTTTTCGTCTGGCAGAAGTTATATAGCGACTGATTCGGCCTCTTCGCGAGCAGGCTCGCTCCCACATTGGAATTGCGTGGAACATAAATCCCCTGTGGGAGCGAGCCTGCTCGCGAAGGCGTCAGTCGCCTAGAACACAAAGCGCCCGTCAAACACCGGCTTGTCATCCAACGCCAACACTCCACCCGAAAAGATCAGATCGAGGTGATGACTGCCTTTTGCGCCACCGCCCAAGCCAAGGTGCAAGCCACAATGCCGCTCCTCAAACCCGGCATTACGCGCATACAAATCCTTCACACCTTCATTGGTGCCAATCCCCAACTCTTCAATCCGCCGGTTCGACGGATTGGCGTCCAGATACTTGTTGAAATCATGCTCCAGCCCCGGCACGTCCGTGGCGATGCGGCTGATGGTCGAGTTCTCGATCCACAGTTCCAGCGGCGATTCCAGCACGCCGTACTTGCGCGCAAACGGAATGGTGCTGAGGAACGTGCCCTTGAATTTCACGTGGCCATTGATGGCTTCGCTGTGGGTGGCGATTTCGCCGGGGGCGAGGTCGAAGTTGCCGACGCCGTTGATGTCGGTCCACTTCTTGATGCTACTCATGGGCGCTTCGAACCATGAGCCTTGATCGTCCTTGAAGCTCAGCGTTGTTGCCTGGGACATGCGCTGGATCAGATGGCTGTTGAGCCCGGCAATACGCTGCGGCGTGACGCTGAAGGTGTCGTAGAAATAATCGCCGTAATCCTTGAACAGCAGCGACTTCTTCCAGTTTTCCGCCATCACCGCCTGCAGCGCGCGGACGAACTCCGGCCCGTCGGGGCGCGGGTTGGGCAAGGTGGAAGAGTCGTAGAAGAAAATGTACAGATCGCTGTCGGCAATCGCCGCGGCCAGCGTTGCGGTGCTGTCCAGGTCCAGGCGCCGGGCACTGAAGGTAAAGCATGGATGATCGTCGGCCTGTTCGGCGATGGCGCCGGCCAGTGCTTCGTAATCAGCCGTGTGGCCGAGCAGTACCTTCGCCGAGTCGAGGCCGGCGAGGGCGGGGTGATGTTCGAGGTAGTAAAGGAAATGCGAGATCGCGCGGGGCTTATCCATGTGTCCTCCCTGACTGACCGAAGAAAAGCGGCAGGCACGACCGGCCGGATCGTGCCTGCCCGGGGATGTCTTACAGAGGCCACATCGCCGTGCCGAACGGAACCACCGCGTCGGCTTGCATCATTTCCACGGCGGCCTCATGGGTCGGTGCTTCAAACCATTCGTCCAGTTGCAGTTCGGTATCCAAGTCTTTTTCCAATGCTTGCATGGTCGATCTCCTAGATGACTTTCACGGTTGTAAAAGCAACGCGCCCCCAATTTTGAACAGCGCGCTGACTGGCCGGTCGAGGTGGCCGGCAAGACGTGAAAAACCTAGTTCAGGCTGATTTGTAATGCAAAATATTATTTATTTAAAATTTAA
>NZ_CAXAPT010000023.1:0-33212 GCF_963970475.1 Pseudomonas sp. EA_5y_Pfl2_R50
ACCTGGACCAGCCGCTGCGCTTTCAGGGGCAGTATTTCGACGGCGAAAGCGGGCTGCACTACAACCGGCACCGTTATTACGACCCGCGGCTGGGAAGGTATCTGACACCCGATCCGATCAAGTTGGCCGGTGGGTTGAATCAGTACCAGTACGTGCCGAATCCGACGGGGTGGGTTGATCCGTTGGGGTTGAGCTCCAACTGCCCGCCGCCGAATAATCCAGGATGTGCGGTGCCGGGTAGGGCAAGTGGCGCTAGGGTTGATGAGGGTGAGCCAGCGCTGCCGAAGATGACGGCCCAGGAGCGTAGAGCGAGGATTGATGAGTTGGCGGAGGCGAATGCGAAGCGACGGGTAATTGAATATGAAAATATTTATGGCATGCACACCGTTGAAAAGCACAGCCCGGAAATTTCGGATAGGGCACTTAAACAGCGAGCTATTAATGGCGCGAACCCTCATACAGGAGTTGTTCCAAGACGTGCGCTAGGTAACCGTAGTTCACAGTTTTATAATTGGCGAATGCACTTGGCGGCGTTAAATAAAGCGATGACAAAAGATAAGCATGGTTTGATAATGCATAACGGAGTTGACCAAAATAACAATCCAATAGTGAGGCTGGAGCTGCCGGATGCAGGCCGTGGGTACAGGCCAAATAGGAGGGATGTTCAAAATCCTATTTTAAATGAGCACCTAAATTGGTTTGAGGTAAAGTTTGATGAAGTAAACACGCAAAAACCATTTACAGGATTTCCTACAGAGGTGAAGTGATGCTGAAAAATCCCTACCTTAACGAAGCGTTTGAGCCGAATTTAATGTGGTTTGTAGGTGTGCTTGATGTTTATGATCGGGAAGAAACTCGAGGCGCAGAGCTTGAGATTTATAATCCCAATGTTTCTGCCGATAGAGAGTTGTTAATTAAAAAGTATTGTCTGAATCTGCCGTACCTTTCCTATAGACACAAGTTGGTATTGCTTGAAAGCTTGGAAGAGAAACTCAGAAATCCAAAGTACGACTTTCAGCTTTTGTTTGAAATCGATCCGTACGAAGCTGCAAGTTGGCCTCGTGAAGAGTGGGACGCCCTAGAAAACCCCCGAGGTTTTTTCCAGGACATCTACCAGTTCGCGAAGGTGGTTTGGGAGCATGATCTAGCAAAGGCCGCTAGTGAAGATCGGTCTACATGGTAGTTTTTCGGTTGTTCTATAACATCAACGATGGCCTGAAACTCGCGCTTCGATAAAGGGCAGCGCCTTCATGCTCTCGATAACATGCACGCTATACCCAGGCACATTCTTCGCATGATGCTTCGCCTGCGAAGCCATTTCCGCAAGCTGGCTGGCGTCCAAGTGCGTGCAGGCTTCGGGGTGCAGGCGGACCACGCCAATCGATAGCGACAACAGCGGAAACTCCTGCCGCACCCCTTGGCGATTCGGGGCGATGAAGCAGCCGGCCTCCAGATGCTCAGGCCGATAGAAACGGCGGCATTGGCTTTGAAAGTCATCAAGCAACTGATTGAGTCGTTTGCGCCAGTCTTCCGGGCCGAGGACGAGGAGGAAATCATCGCCGCCAATATGGCCGACGAAATCGCGACTCGGGTCTACGCGTTCGTTGAGGCATTGCGCCAGGCACAGCAACACTTCGTCGCCGCGGCCGTAGCCGTAGATGTCGTTGAAGGGTTTGAAGCTGTCGATGTCGACGTAGCAGATGACCGACTCGCGGCCCTGTTGCAGCAAGCGCGTCAGGCATTGCTGGATGGGGACGTTGCCGGGCAGCAGGGTCAGTGGATTGGCGTAGCGAGCTTGCTGGATCTTCAGTTCGGTGATCAGTTTGAGTACGTCGATCACCCGGCCGAGGCCGAGGTAGCCGCCGTTGAGGGTGATGATGAAGTCTTCTTCGATGCGTTGGCGGGCGCGGCTGGTGATCAGGCGGCTGACTTGTTGCAACGACTGGCTCATTTCCACGGCGAGGAAGTCGTCGTTCATCAGGCGGCTGATCGGTTTGCGCGCGAACAGGTCGGTGGCGAACGGTTTGAGCAACGCATCCGACAGGGAGTGGCGATGGACGATGCCACAGGGTTGGCCTTGGTCATCGAGCACCGCCAGCGAATTCAGGTTGGCTTGCCGACGAAAAGCTTCCAGCACGGTGGCGGTCGGTGTGTTGCGGTTCACCGCCGGTTGCTCGTTGAGCAGGGCGCTGAGGTCGCTGCCTTCGTCGTTGAGCGCCACGGCGCTGCTGTCGTGTTTCGGCATCAGGGTGCGGGCATCGCGCGGTGGATGCTCTTGTGGACGACCAAGCAGATAACCCTGTACCAGGTCAACGCCCATTTCCGTCAGCACGGCGAGTTCTTCCGGCAGTTCGATGCCTTCGGCAATGACCTGTGCCCGCGAGGCTTTGGCGATTTGCAAAATCGAGCCGACGAATTCGCGCTTCAACGCATCCTGATGAATACCGTCGATAAAGTGGCGGTCAATCTTCACGTAATCCGGGCGCAGTTCCGACCACAGCCGCAGGCTCGAGTAGCCGGCGCCGAGATCATCCAGTGCGATGGAAAAACCCATCGCCCGATAGTGATGCAGCGCGGTTTGCAGCAACTGAAAGTCGTCGATTGGCGTCTGTTCGGTGAGTTCGATCACCACTTGGCTCGGCGGAATACCGAAGTCCTGCAGCAATTGCAGCGTGCGTCCCGGTTGATGGGCGGCTTCAAGCAAGGATTCGGGCGAAACGTTGAGGAACAATTTACCCGGTAGCTGTTGCTCGTTGAAACGGCGGCACGCGGATTGCCGGCAAGCGATTTCCAGTTCGCTCAGGCGCCCTGCCTGGCGCGCCACGGCGAACAGCGCAATGGGCGAGTGAAGCGGGCTGTTGGACGGGCCACGGGTGAGGGCCTCGTAACCGAGAATGCGGCGTTCGGAGAGACAGATGATCGGCTGGAACAGGCTGTGTAATCCGCTTTGAGTCAGGATCGAGCTCAAGGCACCCAGCTGTTCGGTCGTGGTCATGGCAATCTCTGGCGATAAAAAAAGGACTGGGAGCGCTCTCGATGAAGAGAGTGGCTCCCAGTCCTTTATTGCACGACAGAATGATGACTGTTTGATGACTATCCGGGGATCGTCAGAATTAAATTGCCATCACGTTACTTCTTGGCCACCTGATTACTCAGCTTCAGGTAATCCAGCAGCACGCGCCCGGTTTCACTCAGGTAAGCATCGTCTTCTGGTTTGACCTTGTCCGGCTCGGCGGCGGCGAGGGCGTCTTCGTCTTCTTTCTTCAGCTCTTTGAGCGGTTCTTCGCCCTTAGCCTTGCGACGGATGTTCTCCATGGCCAGCTGCTTGGCGTCGATATCGGCGTGCTGGGCACGACGCTCCGCTTCATTGAGGCTGACGGTTTTTTCTTCCATCAGTTTCTTCGCCAGGGCCAGCTTGTCACGGATGAACACGAACTCGGCATCCTTGGCGGTGCGGGCGTCATGTTCGGACTTGAGCTGGGCAATGAACGGCTTGAACGGGTCGGCCGCCGGTTTGATCGCCGCGCGGATGGTGTCCCACGGCATGGCTTCCGGCAGGGCGCTCTCGCCGATTTCCTTGGTGTCGATCAGCGACGGATAGTCGACGTCCGGCAGGACACCCTGATGCTGGGTGCTCTGGCCGGAAACCCGGTAGAACTTGGCCAGGGTCAGTTTCAGTTCGCCATGGTTCAACGGTTGAATGGTCTGCACGGTGCCTTTACCGAAGGTCTGGCCACCGATGATCAGTGCGCGGTGGTAGTCCTGCATGGCGCCGGCAAAAATCTCCGATGCCGAAGCGGACAGTCGATTGACCAGCAGCGCCATCGGACCTTTGTAGAACGCGCCCGGATTTTCATCTTCAAGCACATCGACACGGCCATCGGCGTTACGCACGAGCACGGTCGGGCCCTTGTCGATGAACAGGCTGGTAAGCTCGGTGGCTTCCTGGAGGGAACCGCCACCGTTGTTGCGCAGATCGATGACCACGCCGTCGACTTTTTCTTTCTGCAGTTCGGTCAGCAGTTTCTTGACGTCGCGCGTGGTGCTCTTGTAGTCCGGATCACCGGCACGGAACGCCTTGAAGTCGAGGTAGAACGCTGGAATTTCGATGACGCCGAGCTTGTAGTCCTTGCCGTCCTGTTTCAGGTTGAGGACGGACTTCTTCACGGCCTGGTCTTCGAGCTTCACCGCTTCACGAGTGATCGGCACGATCTTGGTGGTCTGGTCGTTCGGCGCATTGCTCGCCGGAATCACTTCCAGACGTACCACGGTGCCTTTGGGACCACGGATCAGCTTGACCACTTCGTCCAGGCGCCAGCCGACCACGTCGACCATCTCTTTGTTACCTTGGGCAACGCCAATGATCTTGTCGGCCGGGGCAACCTGCTTGGTCTTGTCAGCCGGGCCTGCCGGCACCAGACGCACGACTTTCACCTGGTCGTTATCGCTTTGCAACACGGCACCGATGCCCTCGAGGGACAGGCTCATGTTGATGTCGAAGTTTTCCGCGTTATCCGGCGACAGATAGTTGGTGTGCGGATCGTAAGACATGGCGAAGGTGTTGATGTACGCCTGGAAGATGTCTTCCGGGCGGGTCTGGTCCAGACGCGCCAACTGGTTCTTGTAGCGCTTGGTCAGGGTTTCTTGGATCTGCTTCGGCTCCTTGCCGGCGATCTTCTGGCGCAGGACTTCGTCTTTGACGCGTTTGCGCCACAGGTCGTCCAGTTCTGCGGTGGATTTCAGCCAAGGGGCATCCTTGCGATCGATCATCAAGGTCTCCTTGGTGTTGAAGTCCATCTTGTCGACGCCTTTGTTCAGCTCCGCAAGGGCGAAGTCCAGGCGCGCCTTGACACGGTCCAGATAGCGTTTGTAGATGGTGAAGCCGGCGTTGAGGTCGCCGCTTTTTAGGAAGTCGTCGAACTGCGTCTTCCACTTGTCGAATTCGGCGATGTCGCTGGCCATGAAATAGCTGCGCGACGGGTCCAGCAGCTTGATGTAGCTGTCGTAGATGATTACCGAGCGCGCATCGTCGAGCGGCGGCTTGCTGTAGTGGTGACGCTTTAGCAACTCGACGACATTCAGGCTGGCGATGACTTCATCGCGATCAGGCTGCAACTTGTCCCAGCTGTTGGCTGCGAATGTATTGCCCGACACCGGCAAGAGGCCGATACCGATGAAAAGAGCGAGGGCGGTGCTGGGGAGCAAATGCTTCATGCTGATTCGACGCGGGGACAATTGATAACGCATATTAGGCCGTCTTTGAAGTCGCCGGTTCTACGAGATCCGGTCGCATAATGCAAAAAGCCCGGCGCTACAGCTTCGGGCTCAGTCCAGACTCACTATGGAGGCACTGTGAAGGCATTGCAAGGCGTTGAAGGTCAAGTGGTATGGGTTGAGGAGCCGAGTCCTACATGCGATGTAGGACAAGTTCGCATCCGAGTGGCGGCAGCCGGCCTCAATCGAGCCGATTTATTACAGAAAGCAGGACTTTATCCACCACCCCCTGGCGCCAGTCAGGTACTCGGTCTTGAGTGTTCCGGGGTGATCAGCGAGGTTGGCGCGGGCAGTGCCTGGCAGGTCGGGGACCGGGTTTGCGCCCTGCTGGCCGGGGGCGGGATGGCCGAAGAGGTCGTGGTTGACGGCCGGCATGTGCTGCCGGTACCCGAAGGGGTTTCGCTGATTGAGGCCGCGGCATTGCCCGAGGTTTACGCAACAGTCTGGCTGAATGTGTTTCAACTCGCGGCGCTCAAGCCGGGTGAGAAAGTTCTCCTGCACGCCGGAGCAAGTGGAATCGGTTCAGCGGCCATTCAGTTGTGCAAGGCGTTTGGCAATCCTTGCTGGGTCAGCGTCGGTTCAGCCGAGCGCCTGGCTTACTGTGAGGCGCTGGGTGCGCAGGGCGGAGTGGTGCGCACCGATGACCTGGAAAGCCTGCGTGACTTCGGGCCGTTCGATGTGATTCTCGACCCGGTGGGGGGGCAGTATTCGGCGCTGAATCTGAAGCTGATGGCACTGGATGGGCGCTGGGTGTTGATCGGTCTGATGGGCGGCCGTGAGGCGCAACTGGACCTGGCTCAGGTGCTGGGCAAGCGTGTGCAACTGCTGGGTTCGACGTTGCGTAGCCGGGACGATCAGTTCAAGGCGGATCTGTTGAGTGATCTGCGCCAGCAGGTGTGGCCGTTGTTCGCTGAAGGGCGCTTGAGTCCGCAACTGGCCAAGGCCTTCCCGGTGAAAGATGCCGAAGCGGCGTTTGCCGAACTGGCGAGCAATAAAGTCGCCGGCAAACTGGTGTTGGTGATTGACGACAGCCTGAGCTGACACCACACAACCATTGTGGGAGCGGGCTTGTTCGCGAAAGCGCAGTGTCAGTCGATAAATTCTTGACTGATCCACCGCCTTCGCGAGCAAGCCCGCTCCCACATTTGGATCTCTGTTTACTTCCAGTGATGAATTGGCCAGCCGGCTTTTTCGGCATGTTCCAGCAGAACCGGGTCCGGGTTCACAACGTGCGGAAAATCCACCTTCAGCAGCAACGGCAGATCATTGCGTGAGTCGGAATAGAAGCTCGCGCCTTCCAGATTTTCTTCTTCTGCATCGAGCCATTCCAGCAAACGAGTGATCTTGCCTTCGCGATACGTCAGGGTGCCGACGGTGTGGCCGCTGTACACGCCATGGGCGACTTCCAGTTCAATCCCCAGAATTTCATCGATACCCAAGCGATCGGCAATCGGTTTGACCAGGTGCGTGCCCGACGCCGAGATCACCAGAATCCGGTCGCCGGCCTTGCGGTGGGCGGCGATGGTCTTGGTTGCGTCGCTGAAGATGATCGGTTCGATGAAGTCTTCCACCCACGGCCCGACCAGATGATCGACTTCTTCCGGCGTGCGCCCGATCAAAGGTTCCAGGCTGAATGCCATGTACTCTTCCATGCGCAATTTTCCATGGCTGTAGGCGTCCATCAGATCGTTGTTCTTGCGCATGAACGACTCGGGATCAACCCAGCCGAGGCGCCCCATCTGCTCGCTCCAGAGTGTGGCGCAGTCGCCATGGATCAACGTTTCGTCCAGATCAAAAATTGCCAAAGCCATCGGTTCTCTCCGAGAACAGCTGCGAGCTACAAGCGTCGAGCTGCAAGAATTGAAATCAGTTACGCCGCAGTCTACAGCTTGAAGCTTGTAGCTCGAAGCTTGCAGCTGCTTTTAAGCGACCTCACACAGGGCCGTCGGATCGATGGAAAGTGCCAGGCGCTGGCCATCGGGGTGCAGATCGGCGGCCGAGCGGTTGAGTACATCCACCACCAGTTCCACGCCGCGTGCTTCGACCCGGTAGCGGATCACGTTGCCCAGCAGGCTGTGGCTGCGGATCTGCGCGTCGAGTTCGCCATTGAGGCTCAGTTCGATGGCTTCCGGTCGGATCGCGATGCGGTGGTTGATCGGGCGCTGCAACAGTTTCGACGCGTCATCGGCGTCGAGCAGGTTGTAGTTGCCGATGAACCCGGCAGCGAACACATCGACTGGCGCGGTGTACAGGGTTTCAGCATCGCCGCTCTGTACGATTTTTCCCTGATTCATCAGGAAAATCCGGTCAGACATGGTCAGGGCTTCTTCCTGATCGTGGGTGACGAAAATCGTCGTCAGGCCCAGTTCGCGTTGAATCTGGCGAATCTGTTCACGCAGGTGTTTACGAATCCGCGCATCGAGGGCCGACAGCGGTTCATCCAGCAACAGCAAGCGCGGACGCGTGACCAGCGAACGGGCAAGGGCAACGCGCTGGCATTGACCACCGGACAACTGATGCGGATAACGACTGGCGAAATCATTCAGTTCAACCAGTTGCAACACTTGCGAGACACGTTTATGGCTGTCGTCGACATTGACCTTTTGCATGCGCAAACCGAAGGCAACGTTCTGTTCGACAGTCATGTTGGGAAACAGGGCATAGCTCTGAAACACCATGCCGATCCCGCGCTTCTGCGGGCTTAACGGCACGATATCGACGCCATCAAGCAGGATCTCGCCGCCATCCACGGGTGTCAGACCGGCGATGCAACGCAGTAAGGTCGATTTGCCGCAGCCGGAGGGACCGAGCAGGGTGACAAATTCGCCCTTGTTGATTTCGCAGTTGATGTCGCTGAACACCGTGGTGCCTGCGTAGTTCTTCTGCAGGTGTTGGACGCTGACGTAGCTCATTCGCTTTTGTCCTTGTTCAAGATGTTGGCGATCCAGGTCAGGACCAGCACGAAAAAGAAATACGAGATAACCAGCGCACTGGTGAAGTGGCCGCTGCTGTTGCGCATGTTGTTCAGGTAAACCTGCAAGGTTTCGTAGCGCGTGCCGACCAGAATATTGGCGAAGACGAACTCACCGAACAGGAACGAGAACGACAGCAGCAAGGCGACCATCAGGCCTTTGCGCAGGTTCGGCAGCACCACCAGGAACGCCGCCTGAAAGGTGCTGGCGCCGAGCAGTTGCGCGGCGTCCATCAGGTCGCGCAGGTTGATCGCTTGCAGGTTGTTGGTGATCGCCCGGTACATGAACGGCAGCGCCACGGTGAAGTAGCAGCCGATCAGAATCCACGGCGTGCCGACCATCGCCATCGGCCCGGAACCGTAGAGCTGCAACAGGCCCACTGAGGACACCACCGGCGGCACCGCGAAGGGCAGCAGGATGAGGATGTTCATCAGCGCATCGAGTTTCGGAAAGTGGTAATGCACCACGAACAGCAGCGGCAGAATCAGCACGACCGACAGCACCAGCGCGCCGACGCACACCACCAAAGATTGGCCGAAGGCGTGGAGGAAGCGTGGGTCGCTCCACAGCTGAAGGTACCACTTGAAGGTGAAACCGCTGGGCAGAATGGTCGCCGACCAACTGCTGGCGACGGAGTAGACCAGCGTGCCCGCCAACGGCAGTAAAAGGATGGCGAACAGCAGGTAGACCACGACGCGGTGGTAGAGGCCGGCCGGGCCGGATTCAGCGCGAGACATGGTAGCTCCTCTTCAACAGCAGTTGATGCACGACGGTGACGATGGTCATCAGCGCCACCAGCACCACGGCCAGGGCGCTGGCCAGATTCGGGTTGAGGGAAATGTCGCCGGAAACCATCGCTGCAATGCGAATCGGCAGGACGTTGAAGTTGCCGGTGGTCAGTGCGTACACCGTGGCGTAGGCACCGAGGGCGTTGGCCAGCAGGATCACGAACGTACCGAGCAGCGCCGGGGTCAATACCGGCAAACCGATGTGCCGCCAGAACTGCCAGCCGTTGGCGCCGAGCAGCGCGGCGGACTCGCGCCAGTCTTCACGCAAGGCGTCGAAGGCCGGGTAGAGCAGCAGCACGCCGAGGGGAATCTGGAAGTAGGTGTAGAGGATGATCAGCCCGGTTTTCGAATAGAGGTTGAAGTCTTGAATGATCCCCGACTGCTTCAACATGATGGTGATGCTGCCGTTGAACCCGAGCAGGATGATGAACGCGAAGGCCAGAGGCACGCCGGCAAAGTTGCTGGTCATGTTGGCAAAGGCATTCACGAAGTTGCGCAGTTTCGAGTCGACCCGGCGTAGCGAGTAGGCACCGAGCACGGCGATGATGATGCCGAACACGCTCGACCAGAAGCTGATCTCGAGGCTGTACTGGATCGCCTGCAAGTAGAACCTCGAATTGAAGATCGTGCTGAAGTTGGCGAAGCCCCAACCGGATTCTTCCGATTGCAGGCTGTTGATCATCACCCAGATCAGCGGAGCGATTTCGAAAACGATAAAAAACAGCGCGAAGGGCACCAGGCACAGCGCCGCCAGCCATTTGCCGCGAGTCATGGAATTCACTTGAGCAGCTCCCGGCATACAGGTTTGTCGTGGGGCACGCCGAGCAGTTCGCAGACTGTGCCGCAGATGTCCGTCTGCTTCGGTGTGGCGTCGGCATTGAGGGTGAACGCATCGCCGAGGACGAACAGCGGCACCTGGCGTTCTTCTGGCAGCAGGCCGTTGTGCGAGCGGTCGTTGTTCATGCCGTGATCGGCGGTCACCAGCACCTGATAACCAGCGTCGAGCCAGCCCTGCAGATAGTCGGCGAGGATGATGTCGGCGAAGCGCGCGCTGTTGCGGTATTGCGAAGAGTCGAGGCCGTGTTTGTGCCCGGCATCGTCAATGTTCATCGGGTGAATCAACAGGAAGTCCGGGGCGTGGCGCAGGCGCAGGTTTTCGGCGTCGGCGAACAGGTGCGAATCCGGGTAGTGATCATTCCAGTAGAAATGCCCGTGCTGGATCGGCAGCGACAGGTTGTCGGTGTGCCGGTCGCGGGTGGCGACGAACGGTGAGCGGTTGTACAGCTCGCTGACCCAGTGGTAAGCCGCAGCGGCGGTTTTCAAACCGGCATCGCGGGCGTAGTGATAGATGCTGCGCTGAGTGGACAGGCGCGAGACGTTGTTGTGGACGATGCCGCTGTCAATCGGCGGCACGCCGGTGAGGATGCATTCATAAAGCGGTCGGGACAGGGCCGGCAGTTCGCACTCCAACTGGTAGAGCGCGGCGCGTCCTGCGCCAACATAAGCCTGCAGATGCCCCATGGCGTGGCGCGCGACCTCGTAGTTGAGGCCGTCGAGCACGACAAGGATGACGTTGTGCTTCATAGGGGCAAAAACTCCGCGAAACAGGAAATTTCAGACTCAATCGAGATCCCTTGTGGGAGCGAGCCTGCTCGCGAATGCGGCAGATCATTCAACATTGAGGTTGACTGACACGACGCCTTCGCGAGCAGGCTCGCTCCCACATTTGGATCTTCAACAGATCACGCAGTAGTGATCAGCCGCGTTATTTCATCTCGACGATGACTTCTTCGTTCCACTTCTGTGGCAGGGCCTTGGAAGTCTTTTCCCACGCATCGGCGTCTTTGATCGGCGTGACCTTTTTGTACTGCTCATTCGGCAGCAGTTTGGCCTTCACGTCTTCCGGCAGTTGCAGGTGCTCGGCGCGGATCGGGCGGGCGTTACCGCGAGCGAGGTTGGTCTGGCCGGCGTCGCTGAAGATGTATTCGCGGGTCAGCTTGGCGGCGTTAGGGTTTTTTGCGTACTTGTTGATGATCGTGGTGTAACCGGAAATCACCGAGCCGTCGGACGGGATCAGCACCACGTAGTCATCCGGGTTGGCCATCTTGGCTTTGTAGCTGAGGCCGTTGAAGTCCCAGACCACGCCGACTTCGATTTCGCCTTTTTCCATGGTGGCGATGGTCGGGTTGGCCATCGACAGGCGACCTTGCCTGGCGATGTCGGCGAACAACAGCAAGGCAGGCTTGATGTTTTTCTCGTCACCACCGTTGGCCAATGCAGCAGCCAGAACGCCGTTGGCGGCTTGCGCGGCGGTGCTCACGTCACCGATGGAAACCTTGTATTTGCCACCCTTGAGGTCAGCCCACTTGGTCGGTACTTCGGAACCATGCAGCAGCTTTTTGTTGACGATGAAGGCGATGGTGCCGGTATACGCCAGCGCCCAGTTGCCGTCCTTGTCCTTGGCCCATTCCGGGATTTGATCCCAGGTGCTTGGCTTGTACGGTTGCACCACGCCTTGCTTGACCGCGATCGGGCCGAAGGCCGCACCGACGTCGCCGATATCGGCAGTGGCATTGTCTTTCTCGGCGGCGAACTTGGCGATTTCCTGGGCCGAGCTCATGTCGGTGTCGATGTGCTTCAGGCCATAGGTTTTGGCCAGGTCTTCCCAGGTGCCTTTCCAGTTGGCCCAGTCATCGGGCATGCCGACGCTGTTGACGGCGCCTTCCGCTTTCGCAGCGGCTTCGAGGGTTTTCAGATCGGTGCCGGCCGCCATGGCGGAGGTGCACATGGCAATGGTCGAGCCTAACAGTGTTGCCAGGAAAAGCTGTTTCATTCCGAAGCTCCTTGGTCGTGTTCAACGCTGCGATTGCGGTATGTGTTGGTCTAGGTCAGCAATACCTGAGCCAATTTAAGCGGGCTGGATGACATTTTGATGTCGGTGGCTGCCCGACGGGCCGTTTATCAGCCAGGTATTGGCGGGTGCTCGCTAAGCGTAGACCATGCCTCAAGCCCCGGTAGGCAAGGCACTTGGCCGATGTATTGCAAGTCGTTTTGATGACCGTTGGGGAGTTTTGTCATCTCGCGGTCATCTGCACTGCCTAGGCTTGTATGACTCGCAAACGGTGCGAGTGCCGTGCGGTTTTGCCCTGAAACAGTGCTGGTCTAGTCCAGATAGGTAACGTTGATGCGCGATGAGGCAACAAAAGCGGTGACGGCCATTGGCCAGGTGTTGCAGGAGCAACTCGATCACGGTCTGCTGGCGGCGGGCAGCAAGTTGCCGGCCGAACGCAAGCTCAGTGAGTTGTTCGGCACCACGCGGATTACTGTGCGTGAGGCCTTGTTGCAACTGGAGGCGCAGGGGCAGATTTATCGCGAGGAGCGCCGAGGCTGGTTCGTTTCGCCGCCGCGTCTGGCCTATAACCTGATGCAGCGCAGTCACTTTCACGCGATGGTCAGTGCGCAGGGGCGGGTGCCTTCGACCGAGGTGATTTCGGCGCGGTTGCAGCCGGCGTCGGCGGCGGTGTGTGCGTGGTTGCAGTTGCCGGCGCTGTCGAGCGTGATTCAGATTTGCCGGTCGCGGCGCATTGATGGGCGGTTGGTGCTGTATGTGGAGCATTATCTGAATCCGCAGTTTTTTCCGGGGATTCTTGAGTTTGATTTGAATCAGTCGATGACCGAGTTGTATGCGCGGCATTACGATTTGCACTATGGGCGGGTGCGCTTTGAGATTGTGCCGACGTCGCTGTCTGTGGATGCGGCGGCGGCTTTGCGGGTGTCGGTGGGGAGTCCGGGTTTACGGATTGCTCGGGTCAATTATGATCAGCATGAGCGGTTGATCGATTGTGATCTGGAGTTTTGGCGGCATGATGCGATTCACGTATCGGTTGATGTGGTTTGATCGTTTTGGGTGTATATCCGTTGCTGCGGTAACGGCTACTTAGGGTTCCGCCCTTACGGCGGGTCACCTTTTCCAAACGCCGAAAAGGTAACCCAAAAGGCTTGCTCCTACGTGCGGCCCGCTCGCTGGGGCTCGGGGTTCCTTCGCTCCGAGATCGATCCGGGCGCAGCGCCTACGGTTTGCTTCGCTGCACCTCCTCTCGCTGTGTTTGGCTGCGCCAAACGGTCGCTGCGCTCCCACCCCCGGATCAATCCCTCCACTCAGCCTTCCGACGTCGCCCGTGGATCAAGATCAAAAGCGGTACTCGAGCTAACGCTCATTGTGTTGAGTGGTGAGAAGCCGAAGCGATATAGGTTTGCCGGTTGGACTCAATCCCTGTGGGAGCTGGCTTGCCAGCGATGGCGGCCTGACAGCCGACCTGTTTCTTGCGGATGTACTTGATCCCTTGTAGGAGTGAGCCTGCTCGCGATGGCGGCCTGGGAGCCGACCAATTTCTGGCAGACTGCACACGGTCCAAATGTGGGAGCGAGCCTGCTCGCGAAGGCACTCCCACAGTCACCTCATCTCTACTTACCCGCCCCCGCATTGGCATACAAATAATCCGTCGCCAACGAGGCCAATGTCCTCACGCCCACCACCAACGCCGACTCATCGACAAAGAACCCCGGATTGTGATTCGGCGCGGCTTTGCTCATGTCCTGATCCCGTGGCGTCACGCCCAGAAAAACAAACAGCCCCGGCACTTCCTTGGCAAAAAACGAAAAGTCTTCCGCGCCTCCCACCAGCGGTGCATTCACCACGTCATCCTTGGCCGCCCACTTCAAGGTCGGCAGCATTTTTTCCGTCAGCGCTGCGTTGTTGATGGTCGGGTCGTATTTTTCGATGATGGTCACGTCGGCTTTGGCACCGCCGCTTTCGGCGATTTTTTCCACGGTCTGGCGGACGTCGGCATGCAGCTTCTGGCGGATGCCGTAGTCGTAGGAGCGGATCGTCCCGGTCATGTCGACGGATTCGGGAATGATGTTGTAGCGCGTTCCGCCGTTGATGGTGCCGATGCTGACTACTGACGGATAAGACGAAATATCGGTGCGGCGGCTGACTACGGTTTGCAGGCCGACGATGGTTTGCGCGCCGACGGTGATCGGATCGATGCCGTCCCAAGGGCGGCCAGCATGGGTTTGTTTGCCGAGGATTTTGATGCGCAGGTCGTCGGAGCTGGCCAGGGTGGCGCCTGGGCGGTAGGCGATCTGGCCGGCGGGGACGCCGGCCCAGACGTGCAGGCCGAAGACGGCGTCGGGTTTCGGTGATTTCATTACGCCTTCCTCGACCATCATTTTTGCGCCCCAGGTGTTTTTGCCGTCGGGGATGAAGTCGCTTGGGCCTTCTTCGGCGGGCTGGAAGTAGAACACCACGGTGCCGGGCAAGGTGTCGCGCATGCCTGTGAGAATTTTCGCCGTGCTCAGCAGGATCGCGGTATGGGCGTCGTGGCCGCAGGCGTGCATCACGTCGACTTCCTTGTCGAGATAGGTGCCTTTGGCTTTTGAGGCGAAGGGCAGGTCGGAAATTTCCTTGACCGGCAGGGCGTCCATGTCGGCGCGCAGGGCTACGGTCGGGCCAGGCAGGGCGCCTTTGAGGACGGCGACCACGCCGGTGCGGGCGACGCCGGTTTTCACTTCCAGGCCCATGGCCTTGAGCTGGTTGGCGACCCGTTCGGCGGTGCGTTTTTCAGTGTTGCCGAGTTCTGGATGAGCGTGGATGTCGCGGCGGGTTTCCAGCAGTTCGGGCTCTAGCTTTTGCGCTTGTTCGGCAATTTGCGTGCGGGTGCTTTCCAGCGTCGCGGCGCCGGCGTGGCTGGCGAACAGGGTCAGTAGAACGGCTTGGGCAATGCGCGTCAGTTGCATCGGTTTCTCCTTGATTATTGTTGTCGGGCTTCCTTGCCTGTGACTGCAACCGCGCTCTTGAGTGCTATTCCTTCGGTTGCCCGCCGCCAGCAGTGATCACTTGTACGCTCATGCGTGGTGTCGCGAGATCGAGTCCGGCCTCGTCGAGATGGCGTTTGAGCGACAGGTTGAACGCTCGGGAAACTTCCCATTGCTTGATCGGCGCGGTCTTGAATCGGGCGCGCAGAATCGCGCTGCCGGACTCGAAGCTTTCCACACCCTGGATCTCCAGCGGCGACCAGATGTTGCGCCGTTGCAGGGGATCGGTACGCATCTTCTGCCCGACTTCGCGCATCAGTTTGATCGCGTCATCGATTTCCATGTTGTACGGCACCGCCACACGGAAAATCGCGTAGCCGAATTCGCGGGAGTAGTTCTTGATGCTTTTGATTTCGCTGAACGGGATCGTGTGGACGATGCCGTCGATGTCGCGCAGACGCACGGTACGGATGGTCAGGCCTTCGACGGTGCCGAGGTGGCCGCCGACGTCGACATAGTCGTCGATGGCCAGCGAGTCTTCGATGATGATGAACAGACCGGTGATCAAGTCCGCGACCAGCGACTGCGCACCGAAACCGATGGCCAGACCGATCACACCGGCACCGGCCAGCAGTGGCGTGACGTTCATGCCCATGTTCGCCAGGGCGACGATCAGCGCAATGATGAAAATCGCCACGAACAGCACGTTGCGGATCAGCGGCATCATCGTTTGTGCGCGGGCGTTGGCCAGGCCTTTGCGCGAGCGGGTGAGGGCGTGGTGCACGGCGGTGTCGGCAAGAATCCAGATCAGCCAGGCGAAAATCAGCGTGCCGATGAGGCTGAACAGTTTGACGCTGACGTCATGTCCTTCGCCTTCGGCAAAACCGATCAGCGACTGACCCCAAACGCGCAGGCCGAGCTCGATGAAGACCAGCCACACCACCAGATGCGCGAGGGTGTAGAAGAAGCTTTTCAGACGCTCGGAGTAGAGCGCGTGGCGTTTCGGTCCGCGTTGCGGTTTCAGTGAGTGGCGGCGCACGAGGCCGTTGATCACCATGCACATCACCAGCAACACGGTGCAGATCAGCGATTGGCGCAGGGCCGTGCTGGTGTCGCCGGCGGAGACGAAAGTCGCGAACAGCGAGATGCCGACCAGTACCAGCGCCGGGACATACCAGAAGGTGCCGAGGATTTCGATGGTGTCGCTGAGGGCGCGGCGGGTCAGGCGTCGTGACAGCGGCTGGTTGCGGATCAGGTGCGCAATCGGCCGGCGGAAACGCAGGATGAACAGACCGGTCGACAGTGCCGCGAGCACATTGGCGAAGGTTGCGGCCGTGTGCGCCAGGTGCACGCCCAGGCTTTCGATCAGGCGCGGGTCGTTCAATGCTTCACCGAACGCGGCGAAACTGCCGATCAGCCACAACGGCCGGAACGCCTGGTGACGCAGAATGTACAGCGCACGATGGCGGTGCGGGCCGTCGAGCAGGGAAAACGCAATCACGCAGATCGCCGAAAAACAGGTGCCGACCACCAGCGCGTAGGCCAGCACCATCGCCAGGCTTTTACCTAGTGACGAGGGCAGTGCGTAGCTCATGTAGACGGTCATCACCAATGCGATCAGCCAGGGCCCGAGTTTGCGCAAGGCAAAGCGCAGCATGTCCAGGGCTCTGGGGTGTTGCGGCAGTTCTTCGGTCAGACCGAAACGCATGCGCACCCGGTGACCGAGCCAGATCAGCGCTGCGGCGAGCAGGCTCCAGACCATCAGGATCATGGCGAAGCCAAAGATAATCGGCAGCCACTCGTTGGCCGGCAGCATCATCGCGCTCAGTTCGTCCTTGGCCAGGTCGAATTCGTTGCCCCAGCGGTTCAACGGGCTGTCGGCGCCGGTGAATTGCTTTTCGAAATTGGCGAGGGTCCCGCCGATCAAGCCCAGCACGCCTTCTTCGGGGCTGGCCTGGGCTTTTTTGGTGGCGTCGCGCAGCTTCTTCAGGTCGGTCAGCAATTGTGCGCGTTGTTTGTCGTTTTCCAGCGACTTGATGACTTCGTCGAGGGACTGGCCGAGCGGTTCCTGGGCTTCGGGCTGGGCCTTGTTGGTGTTGAGCAGGCCGGGCAGTCCAACCGCCTGCGCGGGCGCCAGCGGCAGCAGCGTCATCAGGCAGACGAGGAACAGACTGGGCAAAGCAAAAAGACGAGCAAACACTAGGCGGTCAACCTCGCAAGGGGCGGATTCGCTGGAGTGTACGAGCCCGCCAGAGTCAATGCGAGCCGGGCGCGGATTTATTCGTTGAGTTTGGCGAGGATCTTGTAAACCACGGTGGCGAGAATCATCAGCATGCCGACCCACATGGCGAAGACGCCGGCATTTTTGTCACGGAAGTTGAAACCGATGGCCAGCAGGATCATTCCGGACAGAATGGGAATGAGCATGGCGTGGAACGAAGACATCGAGATCATGGAGACTGCCTTGTCGAAATGAATGATGTAAGTCTAGGCGGGTTTTGGCGGAGCGGTTCTGATGTGCATCAGAATAGAGTCGGTTCGGGCATGAAATCTGTTTCGTCGGGACTGCCGCTTTGGCGAGCAGGCCCGCTCCCACACTGGAATGTATTTCAACCTGTGGGAGCGGGCTTGCTCGCGAAGCTTTTGAGCGTTTAAGGCAGCTCGCGGCAGGCGTAGAACGCGCTCAGCACTTTGACCAGATGCGCCAGGTCGTGGCTGCCGCACAGTTCGCGGATCGAGTGCATGGCGAAGGTCGGCAGGCCGATGTCGACCGTGCGCACACCCAGGTGGCTGGCGGTGATCGGGCCGATGGTCGAACCGCAACCCATGTCGCTGCGCACCACGAAGCTTTGTACCGGCACTTCTTCGGCCATGCACAGATGGCGGAAGAAACCGGCGGTTTCGCTGTTGGTGGCGTAACGCTGGTTGCTGTTGACCTTGATCACCGGGCCGGCGTTGAGTTTCGGCCCGTGGTTGGCGTCGTGTTTTTCGGCGTAGTTGGGGTGCACGCCGTGGGCGTTGTCGGCCGAGACCAGCAGGGATTTCTGGATGGTGCGAACGAACTCGTCACCTTCCGGCAGCAGGCGACGCAGTGTCTGTTCGAGCATCGGGCCGTCGGCGCCGCAGGCCGAGCAGGAACCGACTTCTTCGTGGTCGTTGCACACCAGCACACAGGTTTCGTCGGTGTCGGCGGTCAGCAGGGCTTGCAGGCCGGCGTAGCATGACAGCAGGTTATCCAGGCGCGCGCCGGCGATGAAGTCGCCATTGAGGCCGATCACGGCAGCGCTTTGCGTGTCGTAGAAACTCAGCTCGTAATCGAGCACGACGTCGGCGTTCAGGCCGTGTTCGCGGGCCAGTTGATCGGTGAGCACGGCACGGAAGTCGACACGCTCGTCACCGGCGAACTGCGCGAGGATCGGCGGCAGTTCGGTCTGCGCGTTGATCGCCCAGCCCTGATTGGCTTCACGATTGAGGTGAATGGCCAGGTTCGGAATGATGGCGATCGGTGCCTTGAAGTCGATCAACTGGCTTTCGACCTTGCCGTCGCGGCGGAAGGTGACGCGGCCGGCCAGCGACAGGTCGCGGTCGAACCAGGGTGCCAGCAGCGCACCGCCATACACTTCGACACCCAGTTGCCAGAAGCCCTGGCGTTGCAGTTCCGGCTGCGGCTTGACCCGCAGGCAGGGGCTGTCGGTGTGGGCGCCGACCAGGCGGATGCCATCGTGCAGCGGCGAGTTGCGGCCCATTTTGATCGCGACGATGGAGGAGTCGTTACGGGTGACGTAATAGCGACCATTGGCCTCGGTGTGCCACGTCTCGCGCTCGTCGAGGCGCACGAAACCGGCGGCCTCCAGACGTTGAACAAGGCTGGCGGTGGCATGGAACGGGGTAGGGGAGGCCTTGAGGAAATCGATCAGGCCTTGGTTCAACTCTTCGCGCATAAGAAGCTCCAGACAGCAATGGGCGCGAGTTTAACGCATCGGCCGGGGAATTGGCGCGGGGCTGAAGTTGATCATTGTGGGAGCGGGCTTGCTCGCGAAAGCGCTGTGTCAGTCAGCCTATCTGTTTCTGAAACACCGCATTCGCGAGCAAGCCCCTCTCACAAGGGTAAACCGTTGCTTGTCAGAACGGCGCAGGGCACTCGAAGCGCAGGCGCTCACCGGTTTGCGGGTGGGTGAAGCTCAGCATGCTCGCGTGCAGGCACAGGCGCGGCCATGCGGCGAGGGCTTGTTCGTGGGCGTAGAGCCCGTCACCCAGCAGCGGATGACCGATGGACAGCATGTGTACGCGCAGTTGATGAGAACGGCCGGTGATCGGCGTCAGCTCAACGCGACACCAGTCGCCGCAACGTTCCAGCACGCGCCAGAAGGTCAATGCGTGTTTGCCGAATTCGTGATCGACCACATGGCGCGGCTTGGTCGGCGGGTCGTAGCGCAATGGCAGATCGATGCTGCCACTGTCCAGTTCCGGTTGACCCCAGGCCAGCGCAGTGTAGGCCTTCTCGGTTTCACGGTCGTGAAACTGGCGAGACAGTTCGCGGTGCGTGTCGGCGTCACGGGCGAGCAAAATGATGCCGGACGTTTCCCAGTCCAGGCGATGGACGATACGCGCTTCCGGGTAGCCGTTTTCCTGCAGGCGGGTGATCAGGCAGTCCTTGTTGTCGTCGGCGCGACCGGGCACCGAAAGCAGCAACGTCGGTTTGTCGACCACCAGTACGGCGGCGTCCTGATGGATGATGCGGATGTTGGACAGCGGCATTAAAACAGCCTCGTAACAAATGCCAACGGCGGTTCAGGCTCATTCCAACGAGGGAATGACCCTGAACCGCCGTCGTACCGGCCGGATCGAATCAGCGATCAGGCAGGGTGATGTTGAGTTCCAGAATCGAGCAACTGCCCTGGCTTTCCAGTGCAACATGTACGTCGTCGTTGCCGATGTTGACGTACTTGCGGATCACGTCGACCAGTTCCTTCTGCAAGGCTGGCAGGTAATCCGGCGTGCTGCGCTGGCCGCGCTCATGCGCCACGATGATCTGTAGACGCTCTTTCGCTACCGAGGCGGTACTTGGCTTTTTGTTGGCACGAAAGAAGTCAAAAAGGTTCATTACCTACCTCCAAACAGGCGCTCGAAGAATCCCTTCTTCTCGACATCGAGGAAACGGTGGGCTTTTTCTTTGCCCAGCAAACGGTCGACGGTATCGCTATACGCCTGACCGGCATCGCTCTGGTCGTCGAGAATCACCGGTACGCCCTGGTTGGAGGCTTTAAGCACCGCCTGGGATTCCGGGATCACGCCAAGCAGCGTCACCGAGAGGATTTCCTTGACGTCTTCAACGCCAAGCATCTCGCCCTTTTCCACACGCTCCGGATGGTAGCGGGTGATCAGCAGGTGTTCCTTGATCGGGTCTTCACCACGTTCGGCGCGACGCGACTTGCTCGCCAGCAGGCCGAGCATGCGGTCCGAATCTCGTACCGAGGACACTTCCGGGTTGGTCACGACGATCGCTTCATCAGCGAAGTACATGGCCAGGTGGGCACCTTTTTCAATACCTGCCGGGGAGTCGCAGACGACGAACTCGAATTGTTCCTTGAGCTCCATCAGGACTTTTTCCACGCCTTCGACAGTCAGCGCGTCTTTGTCGCGGGTCTGACTGGCGGCCAGTACGTAGAGGTTTTCCAGGCGCTTGTCTTTGATCAGGGCCTGTTGCAGGTTGGCTTCGCCGTTGACCACGTTGACGAAGTCATACACCACGCGGCGCTCGCAACCCATGATCAGGTCAAGGTTACGCAAGCCCACGTCGAAGTCGACGATCACTGTTTTGTGGCCGCGCAGAGCGAGGCCGGTACCGATAGCGGCGCTGGTGGTGGTCTTACCCACACCACCCTTGCCGGATGTAACCACGAGAATCTTGGCCAAGGTGTTTCACCCCTAAGGAAGAAGGACTTTTTAGCCCCTGAAAAACATCTCTTGAAAACTACTGCAGTCGGACAGCCTTGGCTGGAATTTGGCTTTTGGCCTTTTTCCTACTTCGTTTGAGCCGTTTTCGCTACGTTTTAGAGATGCTTGGAAAATGCGGCAGTATCCGTTAAAGCCGAATGATGTTCAACACGTCGCCCGACAGGCTGACCTGGACGCCCGAACCCCACATTGGGTCGCGACGCAAATCTTCGGAAACCTTGTAATGACCGGCGATGGAGATCAGTTCAGCGCTCAATTGCTGACAGAAAATCCGTGCCTTGGTGTCACCCTTCACGCCGGCCAGCGCCCGACCACGCATCGGGCCGTATACATGGATGTTGCCATCGGCGAGAAGTTCCGCCCCCGGGCTGACCGAAGACACCACCACCAGATCGCCACCCTGGGCATATATCTGTTGGCCACCACGTACTGGCGTGGTGATGACGCGCGTCGGTTTGACGGTCGGTTCCGGCGGCTTTTCCGGCTTCTTTCTGACTTCGGCTTCAGGCATCTCCAGTGGCCGCTCCCGGGCACCGGACGGCGGCAACACCGGAATGTCGATGGCGATGGCGGCGGCAATGTCTTCGATGCGGCTGGCGCGAATCGCCAGGGTGCGCAGGCCATGTTGACGGCATACACGCATCAGGCCCGGCAGATCAACGGCGCCCTGGCCTGGGGGCAGCTTGTCCAGCGCCAGAACCAGCGGCGCGTTGCTGAAGAAGTTCGGCGCCTGCGCAACTTTGGCGGCCAATTGCCGATCGAGGCTGTCGAGGTCGTTACGGGCCAGTTCCAGCACGGTAATGGCCAGCATGCTGCCCTTCAGCTGGAACACGGGATCTTGGTCTAACGGTTCGGTTTTGCTCATGTCGGCATACAACGGCTTGTCACTAAAAGTGCCGAGACTTATAACGAGAACGCCCGCGAGCCGCAAGCCGGGTCGAACGATGTAGAATGCCCGGCCACTGTATTTACGGAAGCTTTAATGGATCGCCCGCGTTTTCGAAAAGCATTTTTATCGCCACGCTTCTGGCCGCTCTGGTGCGGTCTGGGGCTTTTATGGCTGATCGTGCAATTGCCGTATCCGGTGTTGCTGACCATCGGTCGAGTTCTGGGCGCCTTGATGTATCGCGTGGCCGGCGACCGGCGGCGCATTGCCAAACGCAATCTTGAACTGTGCTTCCCGGAAAAGTCCGCTGCCGAGCGCAAACGTCTGCTCAAGGAAAACTTCGCCTCCACCGGTATCGCTTTTTTTGAAATGGCGATGAGCTGGTGGTGGTCCCGCGAGCGTCTGGCCAAACTGGCCCACGTCGAAGGCCTGGAGCATTTGCAAAAGGCTCAGCGTGAGGGCAAAGGCGTGATTCTGATGGCGGCGCATTTCACCACCCTGGAAATCGGCGCGGCGCTGCTCGGCCAGCAACACACCATTGATGGCATGTACCGCGAGCACAAGAATCCATTGTTCGACTACATCCAGCGGCAGGGCCGGGAGCGGCACAATCTCGATTCGCTGGCAGTGGAGCGCGACGACGTCCGCGGCATGCTCAAGCTGCTGCGTTCGGGCCGCGCGATCTGGTACGCACCGGATCAGGACTACGGCGCCAAGCAAAGTATTTTCGTGCCGCTGTTCGGCATTCAGGCCGCGACCGTGACCGCGACCACCAAATTCGCCCGTCTCGGCAAGGCGCTGGTCGTGCCGTTCACTCAGGAGCGTCTGGCGGACGGCAGCGGCTACAGACTGGTGATCCATCCGCCGCTGGAAGACTTCCCCGGCGAAACCGAAGAGGCCGACTGCATTCGCATCAACCAGTGGGTCGAGAGCGCGTTACGTGCCTGCCCCGAGCAATACCTGTGGGCGCATCGACGCTTCAAGAGCCGTCCACCGGGCGAGCCGAAGCTGTACGCCAAACGCGGTTGAATCACCCATCCTTTTAAGCACCATGGAGTGTTGCGATGAGCCCAGCTGAACCGGTCACAGGTTTGATTCTTTCCGGCGGCGGGGCTCGGGCGGCTTATCAGGTGGGGGTGCTGGCGGCGATTGCCGAATTGCTGCCGTTGGGCGCGGACAATCCGTTTCCGGTGATCGTCGGTACTTCGGCGGGCGCGATCAACGCGGTCAGCCTGGCCAGTGGCGCCACCGATTTTCGTGCCGCCATCGAACGCCTGACCTTGTTCTGGCAAGGCTTTCGCAGCCATCGCGTGCTGCGCAGTGACTGGCCCGGGGTGATCCGTCAGGCCAGCCGCTTTGTCAGCCACAGCCTGCTCGGCCTAGGCCGGCAACTGCCGGTGGCGCTGCTCAACAGTTCGCCACTGCGTGAACTGCTCAATGAAAAACTGCACATGCCCGGCATCGCCGACGCCATCGCGCGCAAGCAATTACATGCGGTGGCGGTGACGGCGTTCGGTTATGAGTCGGGTCAGGCCGTCACGTTCTATCAGGGCGGCGGCAAGATCGATGCGTGGTTGCGCCATCGGCGTATCGGTGTGCCGACGCAATTGTCGGTGGAGCATCTGCTCGCCAGTTCGGCGATTCCGTTGTTGTTCGCCCCGGTGAAAATCGGTGATGAGTATTTCGGCGACGGCGCGGTACGGCAATCGGCGCCGATCAGTCCGGCGCTGCATCTGGGCGCGAGTCGCGTGCTGGTAGTCGGTGTCAGCGGCAATCCGCGCGGACTCGATTCGCAGCAGCCGCTGGAGCGTGCCTACACCGGTCAGCAGCCGACGCTGGCACAGATTGGCGGACACATGCTCAACAGCACGTTCATTGACAGTCTGGAGAGCGACATCGAGTTGCTGCAGCGTCTCAACCAGTTCAGCCACTTGATGCCCGCCGGCACGCCGACCCGCGAGCTGGGTGTGGCGCCGGTGGAGGTGCTGGTGATTTCGCCGAGTCAGCCCATCGATGAGATCGCGGCGCGGCATCGTCAGGAACTGCCGGCGGCGTTGCGGTTGTTTCTGCGTGGGCCGGGGGCGACGAAAACAAGCGGGGCGGGGGTGCTGAGCTATCTGCTGTTCGAGGCGGGGTATTGCAGCGAGTTGATTGATCTGGGGCGGCGTGATGCGTTGGCCAAGCGCGATGAGCTGTGCCGGTTTCTCGGACTATCGGAAGCGGTGGTTCCGGCCTGAAATCTGCGGGGAGGCCTTCGCGAGCAAGCTCGCTCCCACATTGGAACTCTGTCGAATGTGGGAGCGAGCCTGCTCGCGAAGCTCTTGAAATCAGAAGTGGAACTTCACCAGGAAGCTCGTGGTGCTCTGATTGGTCTTGAACGCACCGGTGTCGTCGATGCCGTACTTGTCTTTCCAGTAGTCGTATTCAACACCGACATACAACTGCTTCTCGCCAAAACTCAACGCCTTGCCCAAGTCATATTTGACCTGTGGGTTGAAGTGCAGGTTGGCGTGGTAATCGCCTTTGGAATTGGAGTCGTTGTCGGTGACCCAGTCCATGAAACCGTCAATCAGGATGTCCGACTTGCCGACCGGGATGGTGTAGGACCAGACCGGGGTGATCTGCCAGACGTTGTCACCGGCGCGAGCACCCTGGGTGTGGCGCTGGTAGAAGTTCAACTGGAAGTAGTCGAAGCCCGGGATCGCCAGGTCGAAGCCTGGACCGATCAGGTACGACTCGGTGTCGCCTTCGCCGAACTCGTAAGTCATCGCCACCAGAACGTCTTTGATCGGGCCGAATTCGATCTTCTGGTCGAGCACCTTGCCCAACGAAATGCGCGGGCTGAACTCACCGTAGTAGGTGTTCGGGCCGTTGTTGAAGTCCTTGTCACCGTTGTAGAAGATTTTGTCGAGGAAGAAGAAGTTATCCCCATACTTCCACGCATCGGCGTGTTCGAAGGTGACGGTCTGCTGGATGCGCGGGTTGACCTGGAAATCCTTGCCATACAGGTAGGTCAGGCTGTTGTTCTGCCACTGCAGCAGACCATCGGCCATGGCCTGGCCGCCGGCCAACATCGATCCCGCGAGCATCAGGCTGGTGCACATACGTTTCATTCGGTTGCTCCCAAAGTAGGTGTTCCACGTTTATTTTTTTAAGATCGGCGCTCTGGTGTGGCGCCTTTTTTCGTAACCGCAAAAGTCATCCAGTCGGTCAGCTTCTGTGCTGTTAGCAAAAGCTGAGCCAAGGCTTTCGAAAAGCAAAAAAACGCCCGTTCGGCTGCTGAAAAACAGTCGAATGAGCGTGTTTTCGGGATGCCTCGGTACTGACCGGGGCCGGGATAAGTTGGCTCGTCGGTCAGGAATTAAATCCGGGCTTTTTTTTAGACCGAATTCAAGAGGCCGCGGAGAATACTGACTCCTCGGCCAGCTCTCAAGTGCCCCGCAACAGAGCACCGACGACAGGTATGGGGCACGGTTGCGGGCCATCTTAAAAGTGCACCTTCACCAGCAGGCTGGCGGTGTTTTGATTGGTGTCGAAGTTGTGCGTGTTTTCGACGCCGTATTTGTTTTTCCAGTAGCTGTATTCGGTGCCGACGTACAACTGCTTCTGGCTCCAGCCCAGGGCTTTGCCGAGGTCATATTTGATCTGCGGATTGATGTGCAGGTTGGCGTGGTAGGTGCCGCGTGAGTTCTCATCGTTGTCGACTACCCAGTCGAGGTAGCCGTCGATCAGCACATCGGAATTGCCCAAGGGAAAGCTGTACGACCAGGCGGGGGTGATCTGCCAGACGCCATCGCCGGGGCGCGGGCCCTCGGTCTGACGACGGAAGATGTTCAGCGTGACGTAGTTGAAGCCCGGCACCTTGAGGTCGAAGCCGGGGCCGATCAGGTAGGCCTCGCTGTCGCCTTCGCCGTATTCATAGGTCATCGCCAGCAAGACGTCCTTGATCGGGCCGAATTCGAGTTTCTGGTCGAAGATCTTGCCGAACGAAAAACGCGGGGTGAATTCGCCGTAGAAGGCGTGCGGGCCTTTGTTCGCATCTTCTTTGCCGTTGTAGAAGATCTTGTCGACGAACAGGAAGTTGTCGCCGTATTTCCACTTGTCGGCGTGCTCGAACGTGACCGTCTGCTGGATCGACGGGTTGATCGCGAAATTCTTGCCGTACAGATAGCTGAGGCTGTTGGTCTGCCACAGCAGGAGATCGCCGGCCATGGCTTGACTCGCGGCCAGCAGGCCGCCACTCAACAACACGTTGGTTTGTGTACGAATCATCTGTTGCTCCCACTTGTTTTTATTGTTTGAGGCGCAGAGCTGTTGCTTGACCTTGTGGGAGCGGGCTTGCTCGCGAAGGCGTTCTTTCAGTCAACTGATGGGTTGAATGTCATACCGCTTTCGCGAGCAAGCCCGCTCCCACAGGGGTAAATCGTGTTGCTGTTAATGCTGGTGCGCGTGGCAGTCGTTGATCGCCGCGCGCTCTTTGCCGCCGAGAATGTTGAACAACAGGTTCAGCGTCAGCGCGCTGAGCGTTGCCATGGCGATGCCGCTATGAGTGATCGGGCTCATCCACAGTGGCAGGTGCGCGAAGAATTCCGGGCGAACCACCGGGATCAGGCCCATGCCGATGCTCACCGCGACCAGCAACTGGTTGCGACGGTCACCAATGTCGGCTTCCTGCAGGATCTTGATGCCGGTGGCCGCGACCATGCCGAACATTGCGATCGCTGCACCGCCCAATACGGCCGGTGGAATCGAGGCGACGAGGAATGCGGCTTTCGGCAACAGGCTCAGCACGATCAGCAAACCACCGGCGACGATGGTCACCGAGCGGCAGCGCACGCCCGTCATCTGCACCAGGCCGATGTTCTGCGCGAACGAGGAATGGGTGAATGTGTTGAAGAACCCGGCGACAAATGAGGCGCCGGCATCACACAGCAGGCCGCGACGCAACATGCGTGGGCAGACTTCCTGGTCGGTGATTTTGCCCAGCGCGAGGAACATGCCGGTGGACTCGACGAAGATGATCACCACCACCAGGCACATCGACAGGATCGGTGCGAGTTCGAATTTCGGCATGCCGAAATGCAGCGGGGTGACGAACTGAATCCATGGCGCGTTGGCCATGCCGCTCAGGTCGACCATGCCGATGGCGCCGCACAGCACGTAGCCGATGCACATGCCGATCAACACGGAAATATTGACCCAGAAACCGCGCATGAAGCGGTGGATCAGCAGAATGGTGCCCAACACCAGGGCGGCGATGGCCAGATAAATCGGCGAGCCGAATTGTGCGGCGGCAGCACCGCCACCGGCCCAGTTCACGGCCACGGGGAACAGCGACAAACCGATCGAGGTAATGACCGTGCCGGTCACCAGAGGCGGGAAGAAGCGCACGACCCTGGACATGAACGGCGCGATGATCATGCCGAAGAAACCGGCGGCAATCGTCGCGCCGAAGATGCCTTGCAAGCCGATACCGGGCATGCCGGCCATGGCGACCATGCTGCCGACTGCGGCGAAACTGGCGCCCATCATCACCGGCATGCGGATGCCCATCGGGCCGATGCCCATGGACTGCACGATGGTGGCGACACCGGCGACCAGCAGGTCGGCGTTGATCAGGAAGGCAATTTCTTCACGACTCAGGCCAGCGGCCTGTCCAATGATCAGCGGCACCGCGATGGCACCACCGTACATCAGCAGAACGTGTTGCAAACCGACCAGGATCAGTTGCAAAAGGGGCAAACGCTGAATGGCGGGTGCGTCGGGGATGCGCGCTTTGGACAGCTCGGACATGCAACACCTCGGATCTTTTTTATTCTTGTGATTAACAGCTGCCGGGTTGCTCACAGCTGTTTCTTTGCGTCAGGTAAACCTGTGGGAGCGGGCTTGCTCGCGAAGAGGCCATAACATTCAACATCACGTTGACTGCCCCGACGCTTTCGCGAGCAAGCCCGCTCCCACAGGGATCGATGGAGTCCATGTGGGAGCGAGCCTGCTCGCGAAGCTTTGTTGCTTAGTTGGTCTGCGCTCCCTGGGCGATCCATGCACCGATCAGGTCACGTTCCTGCTGGGTCATCTGCGTGATGTTGCCCAGTGGCATGATCTGCGTGGTGATGGCTTGCGCCTGGATGCGCGCCGCGTTCTGGCGGATCTGCTCAGGGGTGTCGAGCATCACTCCCGCGGGTGCAGCGCTGAACAACGGGCTGGTGGGTTTGGCCGAGTGGCAAACCGTGCAACGTTCTTGAATCACGTTGTGCACTTTGTCGAAGGCCGGACCGGCGTTTGAGGCTTGCGCCGGTGCTGCAGGTGCTTCTGCGGGCGCCACAGGTGCCGCCGCTTCAGCCGGTTTCGCGCCACCGCCCAGTGCCGTTTCCGGCAGCGGTTGGTATTCGATTTTGGCTGGCGCCTTGGCCACTTCCGGTGCGGTCGACATCGGTGTTGGGCCGGTGACGTATGCCAGAGAGATCATGCCTACCGCGGCCACTGGCAGCGTCCAGGCAAACTTGTGGCTGTCGTGACGGGTGTTGAAGTAGTGACGCACCAACACGGCCAGCACCGCGATCCCGGCCAGGATCAGCCAGTTGTACTGACTGCCGTAAGTGCTCGGGAAGTGGTTGCTGATCATGATGAACAGCACTGGCAGGGTGAAGTAGTTGTTGTGACGCGAACGCAGCAGGCCTTTGGCGGGCAGCGCCGGGTCCGGCGTGCGGTTCTCGGCAATCGCCGCCACCAGTGCACGTTGCGCCGGCATGATGATGCGGAACACGTTACCCACCATGATGGTGCCGATGATCGCGCCGACGTGCAGGTATGCACCGCGACCGCTGAACACTTTGCTGAAGCCATACGCCGCGCCGATGATCAGCACGAACAGGATAAAGCCGAGCAGAGCAGGACGTTTGCCCAGGGCCGAGTCGCACAGGAAGGAGTAGACGAACCAGCCCACAAACAGCGAACCGATACCGATGGCCACGCCTTCAGGGCCGCTCAGTGTGCTGCCCGGAGCCAGCAGGTAGAGCGTTGGATTGGAGTAGAACACTACGCACAGCAGCGCAATACCCGACATCCAGGTGAAGTAGGCTTCCCACTTGAACCAGTGCAGGTTGTCCGGCATTGCCGGCGGGGCCAGTTTGTATTTTTCGAGGTGATAGATACCGCCACCGTGGATCGCCCACAGGTCACCGGCCAGACCGGTTTTCGGGTTGACGCGGTTGAGGTTGTTCTCCAGCCAGACGAAGTAGAACGACGCGCCGATCCAGGCCACGCCAGTAATCATGTGAACCCAGCGCACGCTCAGGTTCAGCCATTCCAACAGATGTGCTTCCACAGTCTTTACCTCTCGCCTGTCACTCTTGTTGTCGAGTGATCAGACCTTCTCTTATTGGTGGGGGGCGAGGATCAAACGCTCATCCTCTTTGAAAAAATGCTCATCGCAGTTATTGCCTGTGCCACTGCGATCAACCACCAGGAAGTCATCCCGCTTTTCGATCGTCAGCACCGGGTGGTGCCAGACGCCGCGATGGTAATTAATGCCCTGCCTGCCGTTGGTGACGAAGGCGCGGACCAAGCCTGATACAGGTTCATCGCCAAGTGGCGCGACCACGATCAGAAAGGGGTTGCCGAGCAGCGGAATGAAAGCCTGGCTGCCCAGCGGATGGCGTTCCAGCATGCAAACGGTCAGCGGCATGTCCTGCGCGTCGGCGCGGAAGATGCTGATGATCGCGTTGTCCTCAGGCTGAGCGGTTTCGACCGTCGCCAGTTTATGGAAGCGCATGGTCGAACCGTTGTTGATCATGAAGTGATCGCTGCCGTCGGTTTCGATGACGTCACCGAAAGGGGCGAAGGCTTCTTTGGTCAGCGGTTCAATCGTTAGTGTGCGCATGCTGTTCTTCTTATCCGAATTCTGTGTTGACTGTTCTGACGCTTTCGCGAGCAGGCTCGCTCCCACCTTTGGAATGCATTCCCCTGTGGGAGCGGGCTTGCTCGCGAAGGGCGCGCCGCTTACTTCGCTACTTTGCCCAGAACGCGCAGGCGGCTCACACCACCATCCGGGAACACGTTCAGGCGGATGTGGGTGATCGGGCCCAGTGCCTTGATCTGCTCGACGAAGGTGTGCTCGGCGTGCATTTCCAGCTTCTGGCTCGGCAGCAGTTCACGCCAGAACAGCGACTGGGTTTCGATCTGGCTGTCAGTACCGCCTTTCACGAACGCGCCCTGGATCGAGCAGGTGTCCGGGTAGTTGCCTTTGAAGTGCAGGGTGTCGACGACGATCTTCTCGATCTCGCCCGGATGACCCAGCGCGACGATCACCCAGTCATTGCCTGGCGTGCGACGACGGGCCGTCTCCCAGCCGTCGCCCATGTTGATGCCACGGCCCGGGTTGAGGATGTTGCTCATGCGGCCGAAGTGTTCGTCGGAGCAGGCGAGGGCACGGCCACCGTTCAGGGCAGCAGCCAGGTCGACTTGTTCGTTGTCGCCCACAGCCGACCAGTCGCGGAACGGAATGCCGTACACGCGCAGACGGGCAACGCCGCCGTCCGGGTAGATATTGAAGCGCAGGTGGCTGAACGCTTTTTCGTTGCTGATTTCGTGGTAGTGGTGGCTGTTGCCCTGCAGCTCGACGGCCGACAGCACTTCAGTCCACTGGGTGTTTTCATCAGGCTCGCCCGAGGCCAGGAAGCACGCTTCCAGAGAGGCCGATGGCGGGAAGTTGCCGGTGAAGAATGAAGTGTCGATGTCCACGCCTTTGATCGAGCCCGGTACGCCCAGACGGATCACCGCGCTGTCGAAGCCTTCGAAGCGCTTGCGGCGCGATTCCCAGCCGTCCATCCACTTGCCGTTGTCATCGAACACGCCCTCCTTCCATACGGCCGGAGTCGGTTGGAACAGACGATTGGCGTCTGCGAACCAGTCATCGGTGACCGAGATGATTTTGGTGCCCAGACGGGCATCGGCCAGGTTGACGAATTTTTCGAAAGGTACGGCGTAAGCTTTCATTCTTCTTGTCTGCCTTTGAATAAGTGGCTGGGGATGCTTGCAAGACCCTGGGTGCTCTCCGCGTCTGATGCACTCGGGTCAGGCTTGCTAAAGAGTCAGTAAACGGAACAGGGCGATCTTGTTGATCTGCGCCAGCGCGCATTTGAACTCGGTGTCTTGCGAGTTGTGAATGCGCGTTTCGAACGCCGCGAGGATCTGATGCCGGTTGCTGCCTTTTACCGCCATGATGAAGGGAAACTTGAACTTGGCTTTGTAGGCGTCGTTCAGCTCGGTGAAGCGCTGGAACTCTTCGGCCGTGCATTGGTGAATACCGGCGCCCGCCTGTTCATTGGTGCTGGCTTCGGTCAGTTGGCCCTGGACGGCGGCTTTGCCGGCCAGGTCCGGGTGAGCATTGATCAGCGCCAGTTGGCTGGCGTGATCGGCGCTCAACAGGATGTCGCTCATGCGTTGGTGCAGGGTTTCGATCTCGTCGATCGAAGCATCTGCGCCCAGGTCGTAGGCCTTCTCGGCCACCCATGGCGAATGTTCGTAGATGTCGGCGAAGGCTTGGACGAAAGCGTCGCGGCTCAGGGTCGACGGTTGCAGGGTTTGAAAGCGGCTCATTTCGCGGCCTCTTGGTACGGGTGGGTTTCGTGCCAGTGACGCGCGATGTCGACGCGACGGCTGAACCACACCTGTTCATGACTTTTGGCGTATTCGATAAAGCGTTTGAGCGAAGCGAGGCGACCCGGACGGCCGATCAGGCGGCAGTGCAGACCGATCGAGAGCATCTTCGGCGCTTCGGCACCTTCGGCGTAGAGCACGTCGAACGCGTCTTTGAGGTATTCGAAGAAATCGTCACCCTTGTTGAAACCCTGCACCTGGGTGAAGCGCATGTCGTTGGTGTCGAGGGTGTACGGGATCACCAGATGCGGCTTGCCGGTCGGATTGTTCGGTTCCCAGTAGGGCAGGTCGTCGTCATAGGTATCGCAGTCGTAGAGGAAACCACCTTCTTCCATGACCAGGCGACGGGTGTTCGGGCCGGTGCGGCCGGTGTACCAGCCCAGTGGGCGCTCGCCGGTGATTTCGGTGAGGATGCGGATCGCTTCGAGCATGTGCTCGCGTTCCTGCGCTTCGTCCATGTACTGGTAGTCGATCCAGCGGTAGCCGTGGCTGCAGATTTCGTGACCGGCATCGACCATCGCGCGGATCACGTCAGGGTGGCGCTGGGCGGCCATGGCGACGGCGAAGATGGTCAGCGGAATGTCGAATTCCTTGAACAGTTTCAGAATCCGCCAGACGCCAGCACGGCTGCCATACTCGTACAGCGATTCCATGCTCATGTTGCGCGCGCCCTGCAGCGGCTGGGCGGCAACCATTTCGGAGAGGAACGCTTCGGATTCCTTGTCGCCGTGCAGGATGTTGCGCTCGCCGCCTTCTTCGTAATTGAGCACGAAGGACAGGGCGATGCGGGCATTGCCCGGCCAGTGTGGGTGAGGAGGGTTACTGCCGTAACCGATCAGGTCGCGTGGGTAGTCAGCGCTCACTGCAGTCTTCCTTCTTGTTCGTTGACAGATTGGTGTGGCGGCCTGGCAGGCTGGCGTCACAGCGATGGGCTGATTGTATACAACTTTATTCGCAATTTGTAAGCCTGATTTTTTGCATTTTTCACCGACTGTCATCTTTTGCTGGTAATGGCGTGAGCCTGCAAGAAACCTGCCTGACCAGTCAGATATTGGACAGGAGGCTCAATGTTCATGCACTGCACTGGCAGATCGGGGGCAAACGCCCGAATGACGGGGGTGAAGGAAAAAATGTCGTTTTTATTGTGTACAATTTTTTTGAAAAGTGTCTTAATCAATCGCTCGCCGCAGCTTTTCGTGCTCCGAATCGGTGCGGTCTCCTTTTTAACTGACTTCGGGAGGCGCGAGGTCTGACTGCTTCCACGCAGGCAGGCGCGCAGAATCAATGGGACGTTTGACAACACACGTTTTGGACGCTGCACACGGCTGCCCGGGCAGCTCGATCAAAGTCGAGCTGTACCGCGTTGAAGGTTCGCAACTGGAATTGGTCGCCAGTGCCGTAACCAACAGCGATGGCCGGGTCGATTCGCCGCTGCTGCAAGGCGATGACTACCGTACCGGGGTTTATCAGGTTCAGTTCCACGCGGGCGATTACTACCGCGCCCGTGGTGTCCAGTTGCCGGAGCCGGCATTTCTGGACGTGGTTGTGCTGCGCTTCGGCATCGCTGCCGAACAGGATCACTACCACGTGCCTTTGCTGATTTCGCCGTACAGCTACTCCACGTACCGGGGCAGTTGACCCCCAAGCAGCTGCCCCCACCGGGAAGCGACTGCGCATATAGCTTCTTTGGTCTTTCGCCCGCTCACACTGCGGGCTTTTTTTCGTCTGGATGTCCCGTCCTGAATAAGGTTTACACCTTCTGACCTATCCTCAGGAGGAACCAATGGAATCAGGCAAAAGGCGCAGTCAGCGTGATTACACGCTGAGCTTTAAATTGGCGGTCGTCGATCAAGTTGA
>NZ_CAXAPT010000024.1:0-28228 GCF_963970475.1 Pseudomonas sp. EA_5y_Pfl2_R50
TGAAGAATCGATAGAAATTTATAACCGTAAGCGACCTCACTTGTCCCTGAAATACAAAACGCCCGATGCGGTGCATCGGGCGTTTTGAGACTGAAACAGGTGTAAACCTATTTCAGGACTAGACAGGAGGAAAGTGCTGTCTGGTCTGACGCCTTGGCGAGCAAGCCCGCTCCCACATTCGAAATGCATTGCAAATGTGGGAGCGGGCTTGCTCGCGAAGCTTTTGCTCTTAGCGGCTCAACAGGGACGCGGCACCCGCACCACTGAACAACCCGGCACTGACCCGGTTAAACCAGCTCTGCCCCTTGCCGCTACGCAGATACCGCGCCGCACCATGTGCACCGAGCCCGTAGGCCAGCTTGCAGCACAAATCGAGCACTACCCAGGTGACAATCATGATCAGCAGTTGCGGCAGAAACGACTGCTGCGCGCTGAGGAACTGCGGCAGAAACGCGGCAAAGAACAAAATGTCCTTCGGATTGCTCGCGCCCAGCACAAACGCGCGCCCGAACAGCGTGCGAAAGCGCGGAGTCGGTGCAGCCTGGGGCACTTCAGCGCCCACCGACGGCTGACGCGATTGCTGCCAGCTCTGCCAGGCGAGGTAGAACAGGTACAGCGCGCCAACGATCTTCAGTGCACTGAACAAGTGCTCGGAAGCCAGCAGCAGGGCGCCCAGCCCCAGCGCCGAAGCACTGAGCAAACAGATCGAAGCAATGACGCCGCCGAGAAACGCCGGGTAAGAACGACGCAGACCGTAATTCAGACTGTTGCTGATCATCAGCAACGACAGTGGCCCCGGAATAAGGATCACCACCAGTGCAGCGCCGCTGAACAGCAGCCAGGTTTCCAGACTCATCACTTTGCTCCTTTCTATTGTTATCAAAATGCACAAAAGCCCCACCCGCGAGGGTGAGGCTGATTTGAAGCGTGAACCGCGTAGCGCTTACAGGAAGATGAACTTGGCGATGAAGATCGCGCAGAGCACCCACAGGCTCACGGAGATTTCCTTGTACTTGCCGGTGCCGGCTTTCAACGCCACATAGGTGATGAAGCCCATTGCGATGCCGTCGGCGACCGAGAAGGTCAGCGGCATCATGATGGCGGTGACGATGGCCGGGATAGCGTCAGTGGCTTCGTCCCACTCGATGTGGGCCATGCCGCCCATCATCAGCATCGCAACGTAGATCAGTGCACCCGCGGTGGCGTAGGCAGGAATCATGCCGGCCAGCGGTGCGAAAAACATTGCGGCTATAAATAGCACACCTACGGTCACTGCGGTAAGACCAGTCCGACCGCCAGCGGCCACACCGGCGGCACTTTCTACGTAACTTGTTACGGGAGGAACACCGACCACGGCACCAAATACGCTGGAAGCACTGTCGGCCTTCATCGCGCGGGAGAGGTTTTCGATGCGGCCGTCAGCGTTGACCAGATTGGCGCGCTGGGCGACGCCCATCAGCGTACCGGCGGTGTCGAACATGTGTACAAAGAGAAAGGCGAGGACCACGCTGATCATGCTGACGTTGAACACGCCGGCCACGTTCATCGCCATGAAGGTCGGCGCCAGACTTGGCGGCGTCGACATGATTCCTTCGTAGTGCACGATGCCCAGACCCCAACCGGCCAGGGTGACGGTGATGATACTGATGAGGATCGCGCCGAACACGCGGTGGTAGCTGAGGATCGCGATCATCAGGAAGCAGATGGCGGCGAGCAGCGGGCCAGGCTCGCGCAGGGAACCGAGCTTGATCAGCGTCGCCGGGCTGTCGACCACGATGCCGGCGGTTTTCAGGCCGATCAGACCGAGGAACAGTCCGACACCGGCACCCATCGCGAAGCGCAGACTGACTGGAATACTGTTGAGCAGCCACTCACGAATGCGCGAGAAGGTCAGGATCATGAACAGCACACCGGAGACGAACACCGCACCCAGCGCGGTTTCCCAGTTGTAGCCCATGGTGCCGACCACGGTGTAGGTGAAGAACGCGTTGAGGCCCATGCCCGGTGCCAGGCCCACCGGCCAGTTAGCGTACAGGCCCATCAACAGGCAGCCCAGTGCCGCAGCGATACAGGTGGCGACGAACGCTGCACCGTGGTCAATCCCGGCATCGGCCATGATGTTCGGGTTGACGAAGATGATGTAGGCCATGGTGATGAAGGTTGTCAGACCGGCAATCAGCTCGGTCTTCACCGTGGTGCCGTGCAAGCTGAGTTTAAACAGACGTTCCAGCACGCCACTGCGTAATGGTGGCGAGAGGTCCAGCGTCGATGCTTCGGATTTGCGGCTTTCCACAGCAAGTACTCCTCAAGAGTTTTATTGTTATTTCCAGGGCCGGACCCATGAGGGGTGGCAGCGGCCCTTTGAGGCATACGCGAATTTGTTGACCATGCGGTCAGGAACTCGCACGCTGTGGATTATGCTTTTGTGTACAAATAAAGCAAATATTGTTTTTGATTTTGTTTGGGGAAGTTCCGTCTTTAGGGATATATCGTTTGTCCGGACGCCTTCGCGAGCAAGGGAATGCGATCTAAAGTGGGAGCGAGCCTGCTCGCGAAGAGGCCAGAGGATTCAATCGAGATGGGCCCGACTCTCACCCAAGGCCATATTCACCGCCAACCAACCATTCACCGCCGCCTCCCCAGCCTCGGCAAACACCCGCTCCAGCAACTTCACCTGCTCGCGTCGCAGCGCCTGCTCGAATTTCCCGCCTTCCGCCGTCAACGCCAGCAGCCGCTTACGCTTGTCTGCCGCCGACGCCACGCTGTCGACCAAGTGCATCTCCTGCAACTGCCGCAATGGCATGTTCAGCGCCTGCTTGCTCACGCCGAGCAAGCCGAGCAATTCCTTCACGCTCAAACTCGGATAACGGGCGATGAAAAACACAATGCGCTGGTGCACCCGCGACAACCCGCGACGTTCGAGCATTTCGTCGGCCTTGGCGGTGAACGCCTGATAGCCGAAGAAAAACGCTTCCATGGCCTGTTGCTGACTGGATGGGTTTTTAAGGTCAATCATGTTGACGTACTCGCTCAAGCTGTCGTAATTTCAGTCAATCAGTTTGACTCATTTTTCATACGCCTCGCTACCGGTGACCACCATGGCTTTTTCCGAACGTGTCTCGCGCCTTAAAAGTTCTCTGATCCGTGAAATCCTCGCCGCCGCCCAGCGTCCAGAGGTGATGTCGTTCGCCGGTGGTTTGCCAGCCGAAGCCATGCTGCCGAAAGTCGAATGGGCCGACATGCCGTTGTCCCTCGGCCAGTACGGCATGAGCGAAGGCGAGCCGGCGTTGCGCGAAGCGTTAGCGGCGCAGGCGAGGGCGCTTGGCCTGGAATGCCAGGCGAGTCAGGTGCTGGTGGTCAGCGGTTCTCAGCAAACCCTCGATCTGGCGGCCAAGCTGTACATCGACAAGGGCACGCCAATCCTGCTCGAAGCGCCGACCTATCTTGCCGCGCTGCAAATCTTCCAGCTGTTTGGCGCCGATTGCCTGACAGTGCCGCAAGAATCCGATGGCCCGAACCTGGCGCAATTGCGCCGTCGTCTTGAACAGCACCGGCCAGCGTTCATCTACCTGATCCCGACATTCCAGAATCCGTCTGCCGTGCGCTACAGCGAAGCCAAACGCGCCGCCGTCGCCGCGTTGCTGGATGAGTTCGGCGTGACCTTGATCGAAGACGAGCCTTACCGCGAACTGACCTTCGACGGCGGCAGCGCCAAGCCGATAGCCGGACGTCTGCACAAATCCAGCTGGATCTACACCGGCACGGTGTCGAAAACCCTGTTGCCGGGTTTGCGCGTCGGCTACCTGATCGCCAGCGCGGATCTGTTCCCGCATCTGCTCAAACTCAAGCAGTCGGCGGACTTGCACACCAACCGCATCGGCCAGTGGCAGGCGCTGCAGTGGATCGGCACCGAACACTATCAACAGCATCTGAGTGAACTGCGAGGCTTCTATCGGCAGCGACGCGACGCTTTTCAGGTGGCACTGGAAACGCATTTTTCTGATCTGGCCGACTGGCACGTGCCGCAGGGTGGGTTGTTTTTCTGGCTGACGTTGAAGCAACCGCTGGACACGCGAACGTTGCTCAATGAGGCGCTGGTCAATGACGTGGCGTTTATGCCGGGCGAACCGTTTTTCCCGGAACCGGACAATCACCACGGGCATTTGCGCTTGAATTTCAGCCACATCGATCCGGCGCGGCTGGATGAAGGGTTGAAGCGATTGGCGGCGGTGGTACGGAAGGCGCAGCTGGAGAAGGCGGCCTGAAACAAATAAACCGGCTCGATAGCCGGTTTATTTTTGTCTGAAACTTGCGGTGTCAGTGCGGGCCTCTTCGCGAGCAAGCTCGCTCCCACAGTGGAAATGCATTCTAAAGGGTGGGAGCGAGCCTGCTCGCGAGGGCGTCAGTCAAATCCCGCTATAAACATCAGACCGCCGCAAACCGCTTATCCAGATAATCAATGATCACCTTGGACTCATACATCCACGTCGTCTGCCCATTCTCTTCAATGCGCAGGCAAGGCACCTTGATTCGGCCGCCCTGTTCCAGCAGCGTCTGGCGATCCTGCTCGTTGTTCTTCGCATCCTTCAGCGCCACCGGCACATTCAGGCGATGGAGAGTGCGACGGGTTTTCACACAGAACGGGCAAGCGTGGAACTGATACAGCGTCAGATCCTTGGCTGCCGCGTCTACCTGAGCCTGAGCAGCGGTAGGGCGTTTTTTCTTGCCTGGACGGGTGATGAAATCGATGAAGATAACCAGTTGGCCGAGGCCGACACGAAGCGCTTTGACGAACACGTTTAAAGCCTCACGGTGCAGATTGAGAAAGGCGCGCAGCTTACCCGATTTTTCTCGGGCGAAAAAAAACCGGCGATGAATGCCGGTTTTCTTCGTGCTGCACATTACTTGATGAGGCTGAGGAATTCGCTGCGGGTCGCGGCGTTTTCACGGAACTCGCCGAGCATCACCGAGGTGATCATCGACGAATTCTGCTTCTCGACACCGCGCATCATCATGCACATGTGCTTGGCCTCGATCACCACGGCGACGCCCAGGGCGCCGGTGACTTGCATCACCGCATCGGCGATCTGGCGGCTCAGGTTCTCCTGGATCTGCAGGCGGCGAGCGTACATGTCGACGATCCGCGCGACCTTCGACAGGCCCAGCACTTTGCCGCTCGGGATATACGCAACGTGCGCCTTGCCGATGAACGGCAGCAGGTGGTGTTCGCACAACGAGTACAACTCGATGTCCTTGACCAGCACCATTTCGCTGTTGTCGGAGCTGAACAGGGCACCGTTGGTGACCTCTTCGAGCGTCTGTTCATAACCGCGGCAGAGGTACTGCATGGCTTTGGCGGCACGCTTTGGCGTGTCGAGCAGGCCCTCGCGGGACACGTCCTCGCCCAGTTGGCCGAGAATCGCGGTGTAGTTCTGTTCCAGTGTCACAGGGGCTGATTCCATAAGGGTTTCAGAGGGGTACCGTTTCTGCCTGTACCAATTTTGTACCAATCAAGCTGTTTTCGAGCTTACCGAGTTCACCCCAGTCAGTGCTGGAATTGATCCATCGGGCGTAAGTCGATAGCAACATCTGAACGCTATGACCGAGCTGAGTGGCAATAAACGCAGGGTTCATACCCGCCATGAGGCACATGGTAGCGTATGTGTGTCGGCAGTTGTATTGCCGACTTGCGCGAACCTCCAATTCGATCAATCGTGTGCGGGAGCGGGGGAGACGATCAACACTTCAGCAGATGTGAAACCTCCTCGCTGGCTTCGGAACTTCCCAATATCCTGAAGTCCGAAGGACCGCTATGTCTCCGTCGCAGCGCGATCCAAGTCAGCGGTTTTACACTACCACTGCCGTAGCTTGCCGTTGTTCAGGGCTATTGCCTGTCGCGCGCGTCGGATTTGCTCTAGCTGCGTCCGATAAGCGTCCGATTCGTCTGCATGGTTTTGCTGGGATCACGGAGCTGAACGTGCAGGCTAATCCTAGGCTGTGTTATGCGTCCTATTGACGCCACCTTAAATACACCACGGGTGTGCAATGCCAACCGACACCACCCCGCTGGCATGGCCCATGGAGCCAAACGCGCCCAACCTGACCCCGCTCATGTAGACGATTTATCGGAGTTATTGATGTCGGCCATCAGGTCTCGTGGGCCCGCATTTATAAATATTTAATATTCAGCGATCTGCTTTAGTTGTGGAGTAGTATGTCCGTTTGTTGCTGAGTTTGTATAAAAAATGCATCCTATTAAGCGAGCAAATAAAGCTAGCGTTTCCGTCATGTCTGGATTCTCAAATATAATAGGCCTTGAGTCCAAAGCACATAGCGCCCCCCAAAGCTGCCCATCGGGAAGGAAAATAGGCGCACCTGCGTAGCTTTCCAACATGTGTTTCTTTACAACTGGTCGAGACGAGAATCTGCCATCTAAACTTATCTCTGGTACAAAAAGAACTTGTGGGTTCCGCCGAAATTCATTGCAGATTGTCGTTTCCAATTCAAGCGTGTCGCCGGTATTAATGCCTAGTTCAATAGGGTTGAAAGTAGAGCAAACTATCCAATCTTTATCTGTGAACTTGGCAATCCCAGCAAAGCGCATGCCAGTCATGCGGGCAACGAGTTGCACAATACTTGTTGTAGCTTCGATTTCCGCTATCGCTGCTCGCTCCTCGGTACTTAATAATGCTTTAAGGATAGTTTCGTTAATTGGCATTTACAACGATCTCCTCATGGTTATTAGTATTGATTTCGATTGTCTAGCGTGTTAATAGCCATTAAATCAACTTCGTTGATGTCGATTGGAAGTAATGCTCCAAGCTTATCAGTCCTCGTATGACACTGCTAGCTTAGGCTTGGGCCATCTATTGTTTTAGTTGGTTGGAAAAACGTTCGACGGCACTTAAAACCTGTTTCGCTCCCTCTTGGATTTCCACGATGACCGACCCGGCTTGACTAGCAAGTACTAAACCCTGCTCTGCCTGGTGCTTGCTACCCGCCATGTCCTTTACGGCTTTATTTACTAGATCTTGGTTTTTGCTCACAACACTGACTATTTCCTCCGTAGCAGTACTAGTGCGACCTGCCAGCTGTCGAACCTCATCTGCCACTACAGCAAAGCCACGTCCTTGCTCTCCAGCCCTGGCCGCTTCAATTGCAGCATTAAGAGCTAAGAGATTGGTCTGTTGAGCGATGCTACCAATTGTTTGGACTATTGAGCTAATTAGATGTGATTGCTTTCCTAGGTCTTCGATGCTAAGTGACACAGATTGCATTTCGATAGATATCTGTCGCATTATGTCTACAGCTTGCTGAACGACTAATGCACCTTCTTTAGCTTTAGAGTCCGTGTTTTGCGATATATCATAGGCAATGCTTGCTGCTTCATTGACCTCAGATTCTCTGTCTACCTGATCGGTAATGACAGTGGCAAATTTGACGAACTTATATAGCTTGTCTTGAGTGTCGTAAACGGGGTTATACGAAGCTTCGAGCCAAATTGTGCGGCCGTGGCTATCCACTCGCTTGAATCGCCCTGCGACAAACTCACCCTTGTTCAAGGTCTCCCAAAAGACTGAATACTCCGGAGATGATGCCTCTCCATGTTCGCAGAATATCTGGTGGTGCTTACCTTTGATTTGGTCGAGGGTATAACCCATTGTTTGGAGGAAGGGAGCGTTCGCGGTGAGAATAGTGCCGCTAGGGTCGAACTCAATGATTGCGGTAGAGCGTGAAAGTGCCTTTATAAGGGCTTCATTTTCTCGAGCAAGGTTCATCGAGTCCGTGATATCCCTTCCGAAAAATTTGATATTCGCTAGTTTTCCAGCGCTATCTTTTACTGGCTGCCATAGTCCCCATAACCAAACCAAGCGTCCGTCAGCGTGTAAATAACGATAGTTGTCGCTTATTGAGCGGCCTTTTCCAATGGCGTCACGTAGGTTGCGGTAGCAAGGTAGGTTCACCACATAATTTGGCACGATCTCGCTTAGAGGGCGCTTAATCGAGTTGATGTCGTATCCCAATGCGCGGAGAAAATTGGAGTTGGCATCAATAATGTGTAAGTTTTCATCAGTCGTGAAGGCTAAAGTTTCTTCATTCAAACCAGTGATTAGCTGTTCATATATTGTTATTTTTTTTGTTGCTTCATTTAACTCTTGTTTTAGATGGGTGTTAAACATTTTCAGTCCTTCAGAATTCACTGGTGTTTCCAAGTTATCGGCGTCTGTCACATTTGCTTAACTGACCCTAGCTGTACATGGAAAAAATTCAAGCGGAATGTTTGCAGGAGCCGGCGCAGAGACAGCACGACCAGCCGAGTCGATGAAAAAAATCGCTCCGTTGCCTTTGCACAGTTCGACGCCTCGCTGGTGTGACGCGAGCGCCTACCTTTCTGGCCAGATCTAAACGCCTTCATCAAAGACGCTATGCCCGCGATGCCGTCGGTTTAAAATATCCAGCCTTATGCTGCGGTGATCGCGGGGAAGTTTAGTGTGGCTTTTGTTCTGTCTGTCAGAAGCTTATTTCATAAAGTTTTGAGGGAGATATGTGTTCCGTTTTTACCAATTTTGTATCAATCAGGCTATTTTCGAGTTTCCCGAGTTCGGCCCAATCAGTGCTGGAGTTAATCCATCGGGCATAGGTCGAGAGCAACATTTGCACGCTGTGTCCCAGTTGAGTGGCAATAAATGCAGGGTTCATACCCGCCATGAGGCACATGGTGGCGTATGTGTGTCGGCAGTTATATTGCCGGCGGGCTCGAATCCCCAATTCGGTTAGTGCAGCCTGGAAGTGTTTGTCCGTCACACTCGATTGCTGTATGAACTCGAAGTTCTTGGTTGGCGGGAACACATAGGGCGATTCGGTGCGTTTGCGCCGGCTTTGCAAAGCACGTTGCTTCGCCAGCAGTTCGGCCTGTTTGATGGCGTGCAGTGCTCGACTGTTGAGCATGACTTGGCGTTCGTTGCGGGTTTTGGTTCGCTCCTCGATTTTGTAATCAGCGACGATCCGACACACGTTGACCAGCCGCTTTTCCCTGTCGACCTCTTCCCAACGTAGTGCCGCGATCTCGCTGGGGCGCATGCCGGTATAGAACGCAAATTCAAAATACGCCGCGTAGATCCTCATCGAGTGGGCTAGCGTATTATATAGGTGATCGATGATCTGGTTGGCTTCCCCCGCCGCGAACGGATCGATGGGTTTCTTGGCCTTCACCGGCAACTCAATGGATTCTACCGGGTTGCGGTTGATCAGACCGTCTTTCACGGCGGTGCCAAATACGGTGGTCAAACGCTGGATCGCAGCGCGCTTAACACCAGGGGTGGGCCATTCAGTGTTCGCTACCACCTTGCGCAGAATCATCGACGTGATGCTGTCCATGGGGAGCATCGCCAGATACGGCATCCAGTAAAGATTGAGCGAGCCGAGATAGTTCTTTCGGGTCCCGGCCACGATCTCTCGGCTGTTGAGCCAACTCTGGGCGTACTCCCCGAAGCGGGGAGTCGCTGAGTAGGTGGCATAAGCGGAATTGGGGAACAGCTCGCCATAGCGTTGATCATCCAGCACCCCATGCTTAATCAGACTGGTTACTTTAGCGCGTAAGTCGGCGGCAGCCTTAACCCCCTTCGGCGTTTGGGGATAGGGGAGGGTTTCGCAGCGGCGTTGCCCGTTCCAGGTGAAGCGAATGCGGACGGACTGTCCAGCAAATTCAACTCCGGTGGGCAATCCCATTGGCTCTCGAGCCATGCTTCGTATCTCCTGATGCTGTAGTAAATCCTGCTGTCAATCGTGTTCCATACACCTTGGGGAATGACGCCTCTGGCACGTTTCCCTTGCAACGCCCGGCGGGTCGTGCCGACTAAATCCGCCATCTTGTCTTCCGGAATCTTGTCGAGTTGGTAGGTTTCGATTAGCGCCTCTGCCACTTGGGGGATTTGTGAGGTTTGCATATGCATTTCTCCGTTGAGTGGCTTCGGTTTAAGCCGCTGCGGTGGCGGCTTGGGCATCGAGGTAGTCGGCCAGGTGATGCAGGTAGACCACCGGTTTCGCCCGGACTGAGCTGTGCAGGTGGGTCACCGTAATCCTGATGTGGCCGGCTTTTATTTCGCGCAATAGATGGCGGTCCGTCCGAATATGCGAAAAGTATCGTTCACGGACTTCGGCCAGGAGCGGGCAGGGGGTGTCGAACTGCTTCCTGAGTTGATTGAGTGTGCTGGTCACGCTGCGTCCTCCCCGTGCCCCTCGTTTTGCGGCAGAAGCTTGAGGCGAATCATTTCAGCCAATCCTTCCTTGCTACGGCCTATAGCCGCAGCGCAGACTTGTCCTTTTTTATCCGCCACAACCGCGCCAAAGGGATATTCGGGAGAGTTAGTAGGTGTGACGTAAGCCGTCTGATCTTCAGAGACGACTGCATTCACACAACGGAAGACCTCGGCGAGCTCCACGCTCATCGCTGGAATGCTTTCGAGCAGTTGAATGGCTTCTGTGGCTGCCCCAACGAGCGTTGACCGGCTTATCACGCCAGGACAATTTAGATAAATCGGGATCAGCTTCAATGCACCCACAGACTGGGTATAGGCGTTGTAGTAATTGGTTTTCATGCTGCCACCTCCTTGTCGGTAATTTCGATGCCGAGTGTTTTTGCGAGCCACTGCACGCCTTTCTCGGTAACCAACACGACTGCGTAATGTTTGAGACGATTTGGACCCAATTGAACACTTCGCGGATCTGAGAACAGGTGGCCGCTAGAGCGATGGTGGCTTGCTAGATCACCCGTCGACGTGAGAATGCGAAGTTCTCGAAGTGCCTTGCGAAAGGCGCGGGACTTGATGCCAAACAAGGCTGCCGTCTGATCAAGAGTGCGATTCATGACGAACTCCCTCCACCTTGGGGTTTTCCATGATCTGGCGGTTGGCCAGTTCATGCATGAAGTCACGTAGGTGCAGGTGATTGGCTCGATCTCCGCGACGCAATCTCACGTGATCTGTGTGCCCTGACACATCAACTCGGACTTTTGCGTATTCGTCAGTCAACTCAACGTCAAACCGGGCTTGAATGGTCAGTGCAGGGCGCTGCATTGAACAGCTCGCTTGCCCGCCTGTTTGCAGCATTTGATGCAGTAGGTCTTGTTGTATGAGAGCTAGCTGAAAGTGGTTCATCGTGTGTCACCACACAAGGTTTGGCGGACCGTCATTAGTACGTCATCGGTCGAAAAGGGCGTCTTAGAAGCATTTTGTCTGGGAGTTGGAAAGGACATCGCTAGTACTCTGGTGAGAGGTTTACGATGCGAACAATACAAATACGTATAGGTTCGGTCAATACGTTTGTGTATTGATATTGGCGCGAGCGTAAAAAAACCGCCAAGAGGGGGCGGTTTTTTGTTCGTTGATGTTGGAGGCTAGAAAATTTCTAGTTTTGAAATCACAACCCCGCAAATCGCGGCGTCTGGGGGCAGTTCAATTATAGGTTCCGGCCACGATGGATTGAGGGGCTTCAGAAACTGGCGGTGCCCCTCCAAGACAAGTTGCTTGAACGTTGCCTCATCGCTGTCCGTTAACTTGGCGATTACTAGAGATCCATTTTCTGGATCTTTCGCAGGATCGACGTAGATGATATCGCCATCTCGGAACGAACGCCGTTCATGGGGATTGAACATCGACAGTCCGCGCACGCGCAGTGCGTAGGTTCTTTTGCTATGAGAAACCGCGCATGGAAGCCAAATCTCCGCGTCGCTTACGTTCATGATGTCTATTGCTTCGCACCATGCTCCTGCTTGCACCCATGAAATCAACGGGACCGAACCTTTGATAGCGGGGCCAGGCTCAACATTGGATTGTGCGAACGCATTTGTATCGTTCCCAATGTTCTTGCCTGTCCACAACCAGTTGGAAGTAACAGCGAGAGCCTTCGCGATTTTTTCAACGTTTGACTGTCTCGGACTCAGCGATTCACCGGTGATTATTCTGTGGATCGTCGGTTGGGGTACGCCGGATCTTCGGCCCAACTCACCCTCAGATAGCTGAAGCTCTGTCATGCGCTGAGCTATACGCGTGCCTATCACATGATGGCCCTCTGATTCGTAAACGTATTGGGAGTGTATTGCGCTCGTCGATACGGATGCGTATTATCCGGCTAATGCGAAAACGCATTGGTGAATCACATGACTATTCAAAAGATGCTCAGCGTACTTCTGGAGCTTGGCTATTCGCAGCGTGCAATCGCAGAACGCGTCGGAACGACGCAACCAACAATATTTCGAGCTGCTAAAGGCGCGGATATTCGGTACGAAACTGGTAAGGCGATTGAACGGCTTTTTGAGCAAGAGAAAAGCTCAGAAGTAAAGCAGTAACAAGAAAAGGTGCCGAGCCGGGGCCTCTCACCAAAGATCCCCCGGCCTGGCGGCGATGACACACAGCAATGTATATCGGTCGCAGTCGTAGGATAGGTTGTGCCTGTTCCTGTGGCTAGACCGTAAAAGGAGTTTTTACGGTTATGAGTCGCAACGCAAAACATCCGGCCGCTGAGCCGGTTCTTTCTTTACGAAAAGCGCTTTACCGCGCCGGTCATTCCTACAGGGGCGGGGTAACCGCTTTGGCGTTGGACATGGTCATCGATTACGACACCCTTCAGAAAAAATTGAAGCACGACTTCGAACAGCGATGGCTCGATCCGGATGAGCTGGAGGAGGTCATTCGACTCACGGCTAGTCCGGTATTGTTGGATGCCCTGATGCGTCCTGCTGGTATGGTTTGGTACAAGCCAGAAGCTGCAGCACCGACAAAACAGGCACTTCTCGCAGTCAGCAAATTGCTACACGAAACCGGTCTGTTTGTTTCCAGCATGCACGAAGGTGCAGCAGACAACGTATGGGAACCGCACGAGGTCGCCGAGTTGGAGAAGCATGGCGCAGATGTTATCCGTGCGGTGCTGGGCATCATGGCCGGTGCGCGTCAGGCGATGGAGGGGCACGACCATGGCTGATGTCATTGATACCGCCAACGAGCAAGCCGATTATTTTTTGCAGATCGCACTCAGCAGACACCCGCGACCGGTGACTGGCAAGGCAAGTGCGAAATTCTGTGCGGACTGCGATGAAGCTATTCCAGAACGTCGTCAGAGGTCTATTGAGGGCTGCGAGACTTGCGTTTATTGCCAAGAGCTGCGGGAGCGGGGCCGATGAGTGAGTTGGTCAAAAGTGTGCCTACATCAGTTTGGGCACAGCGTTACATTGATACCTTCAATCTCGCACTGGTGCCCATTGAGCCGGGCGAGAAAGCTCCCAAGGGTATTGGTTGGAACAAGCCCTGTGGCTACATCATCGAAGCGGCGCAAGCCGCTCTTTTTTGGCAAAACAATCCTTCCCATAATCTTGGCGTGGTCTTGGGGCCAAGTCGCATCTGCTCGTTGGATGTTGATGATGTGCAATGGACCCGTCATATCCTTTATGAATTGCTCGAGATTGACTTGGACGCCATGGCATTGGTGTTTCCGACCGTAGTTGGTAACCCTGCGCGTTTCCGCATTATGTTCCGTGTCCCGGAGGGCCTCGATCTATCTCGTCACTCGCTTGCTTGGCCGAACGAGAAAGATCCTGACGGCTCGATTTACAAAGCACTGATCGCTAAAGCCAAAGCGGCGAAGGCGCTCGGTGACATAGCGGGGGAGGCCGCAGCACGGGTTGAAGCTGAAGACTACAAACGTTTCACGGTTTTTGAGTTACGTGCGGGTCTTGTGCAAGACCTTCTGCCGCCCTCGATTCACCCTGGTACAGGTAAACCGTACGTCTGGAGAACACCACCTCATGCGGAGGAAGGTTTGCCTGATCTGACGCCTGAGTTGCTTGCGATCTGGAACAATTGGGACATTTTCAAACGTGATGCTGAGCTCGCCTGCCCTTGGGCGGTTAAACCAAGAAAAGCGCCGGGTAAGGTGATCAAACGTTCGGCCCCGGCAGGTGGCAAGCAACCTTCGGTTATTGATGAATTCAACCGCTGTTACGATGTAGAAGAGCTGTTGCGCGCTCATGGCTACATCAAGCGCGGTAGCAAGTGGCTGTATCCGCAGAGCAGTACAGGGTTACCGGGTATCAGCGTTGCTGAACGCAAAGTTTATTCCCACCACGGTGCCGACCCGCTGGCGAACGGTCATCAGAACGATGCCTTTGAAGTGTACTGCTTGCTTGAGCACGGCGGTGATCAGTCCCGTGCAGTTAAAGCTGCGGCCCTGTTGCTGGGAATGCAGCATTCCTCGCGCCCGGATCCGCACGATCTTCCCCCGCCCCCATTGGTTCAAGCGGGTAACTTCATGTCTGACAACGCCAGCGCTCTAAGTGTGGTTGCTCCTCCAGCTATCGGGGGGGCGGGGGAGGAGTTGACTCTCGAGCATGTATTGCGTCGGTTTGCCCTGGTCGAGGGCACAACGCATGTGTGGGACTGTGACCAGTCGAAGGTGATGAAGAGGTCGGCATTTGAAGCCCGGGTTGGCAAAACGCTGGCTAAGGCTTGGCTGGATGACACCGGCAAGCGCCTGATCTCCGATGAGCATGTTCGCGACATCGAACAGGCGCGGCGCATGGCCGGCAAAAAAGGCGGTGCTTTGGGCATGTCGCCCACGGATCGCTATGTGTACATCGATGGCACCAAAGACGTTTGGGATCGGGAAAAGAAAAGGCGTATTGCTGAGGGTGCGGTCAAGATGGCCCTCGGTGACACTTATCCGTTATGGCTCAATAGCAGCGAGCGGCGCACCGTAGACGTTGAACACATCGTGTTCGACCCCACTATGACCAAGGATCCAGCCGTCTATATCAATACGTTCGATGGCTTGCCGCTTGAGCCGGTTCGCGATGATGCTGCGTGCTCGAATCTTCGCTGGCTGATTTCATTTTTGTGCAATCACGATGGAGCCGCAGCCAGTTGGCTCACCCGCTGGCTCGCGTATCCGCTGCAGCACTTGGGCGCCAAGATGGACACTGCAGTGCTGATGCACTCAAGCATGGAGGGATCCGGTAAGAGTCTTTTCTTTGCCGACACTCTAGGCAGGCTATATGGGCAGTACGCCGCTACCGTTGGGCAGACCCAACTTGAGAGCAATTTTAATGCGTGGCAAAGCCGCAAGCTTTGGGCTGTCTTTGAAGAGGTTGTTAGCCGCGATCAGCGGTATAACCAAGTGGGTAAGATCAAACATTTGGTCACGGGCAAAACGGTACGGATGGAATCCAAATTCATCAACGGTTGGGAAGAGGCCAACCACATGAACGCGGTGTTCTTGAGTAACGAGATTCTACCGTGGCCCATCAGCGATACCGACCGACGAATGCTCGTTATTTGGCCTCAGGAAACATTGCCCGTGGAACGTCAGAAAGCCATCGGCCGAGAGCTTGAGCAAGGCGGAGTAGCAGCGCTATATGGCTGGTTGTTGTCGGTTGAGCTGGGTGACTTCAATCAACGAACGCGCCCGCCATCCACAGAGGCACGTGAACGCTTGGTGGCTCTGAGTCGCGCCGGCTGGCAAACCTTTCTGCACCTTTGGAAGATTGGCGATTTGGGCGCCGGCCTTTGGGGCGCGTGCCTGTCTTCCGATCTTTACGCGTTGTTTCTCGAGTGGTGCCATCGAAATAAGGAGCACTCGATGAGTCAAACGAAGTTCTCCTTATTCATTGCTTCATCAGTTGAAAAGTCTCGCTCTACACCATGGACTGATGGAAACAACCGGCGATTTGGCGCGTTCTTTGTCCCAGATGATCCTTCAGCCTCTCCGCTCCTCTCACTGAAGGCGGCAGAGCTTGGGCGCACAGTTTCGTCCTGGCGGGCTAATGCCAAGCTTGCCGGATGGAACGTCGAGGGATGGGAGCACGTAAAAGGGTTAGCAGCATGAAAACTGTTTCCAGTGTGTCGGGTGTGTTGAGTATGTGTGGGGCTGTTTATGACAACTCAACACAGCTACGAGCCAACAAAATCAACGAAGGTGTAGCACTGTGTCGGGTGTGTGGGGTTTGCATGCGCGCACGCGCGTGCACGCGGTTTTTTCTCCATTCTTTTCCCTCTAGACAGCACCACAAAAAACTCTATGCGAAGGCTGAAAGACCCAACAAACCCAACACACCCCACTCAATCTGGCTGAACGCATTGAATTTAAAGGGTTTGAAGTGTGTTGGGTTTGTGTTGGGTACTGAACTTTTTGTGTGGGGTTCGGTTTTGGGGCAAAAAGCATGATCAAAGACATGGATGTGTTGTTAATTCACTGGGGCGAGCAGTACCGCCGCAACGGCGAGACCAGTAGCATGGGCAGTCCGATGGCCGCGATTATAGAGTGGGGAGGTTGTGCTCCCCGTGGGACTCCCGGGTCTCGAATTATTCTCGGGGCCGGAGTTGGTCCAGATGCCGTGGCACAGGAAGTAGGTGCTGCGCTATCCGAGATCGCACGGGACGTCGGGCGCGGTGAGCGCATGCAACGGTTGGCAGTGCTTCGTTATTGTGAAGATCCGGCACCAACGTGGGCGGCACAGATGCATGAATTGGGATACGTATCGAAGGCGAAGCAAACCTACTACGACCTGGTGCACAGACTTCATGTCCGACTGTATGAAGTTCTCAATGAGCGTTCTAAGGCAAGGAAGTGGCTAACCGTTGGTCGGGGTGATTTGCCTCAAAGTCTGCTCAAAGTGCGTCAAAGTTGCATCGAACTGAATAACCGAAAATAGCCTCTTTTCGGTTCCGTACTCAGCGGGTAAAAAGTCCCCACGATATGCGATCTGCGCCTGAGGCACTTACTTAGCAATAGCGGAACATTCCATCGCGTTTACGAACCGAGACACCTAAAACCCTGCCACTCCGGCGGGGTTTTCTTTTTCCGGCGCACCATTGTTTTTTCTTGAGGCACAACATGACTAATGAGCAACAAGCACTGGCGGAAATGCCAATCTGGTTAGTGATCGTCCTGGCTCTGGTCGGTGGCGTATCGGGGGAGATGTGGCGAGCAGACAAGGATGGGGCGCGAGGTTGGGCGTTGTTGCGCAGGTTGGCGCTTCGGTCGGGTGCCTGCATTGTTTGCGGGGTGACGGCGATGATGTTGATGATCGCCGCCGGGATGTCGCTTTGGACGGCGGGCGCCTTGGGTTGCCTCACAGCAATGGCCGGCGCGGACGTTGCCATCGGGTTGTATGAACGATGGGCTGCCAAGCGGCTTGGCCTTTCCGAATCGGCATCGACCGATCGCACCTAAGAGGCGGGGGCGGAGCGGGGCACCGGTTTTTTCCGGGTCCTCCCCGAGGGCCGCCCCCTACACGGGTTACGGAACTCGCGGGATCTCTGCAGCTGAGAATTTCACAGGGATGTCCGTCTTTTCAAAGGGTTAGACATGGGAAAGACAGTCAGCAAGGCCGACTTGAGCGAGATCGTCGGCCGCGATGAACGCACCCTGACCCGATGGCAGAACGACGGCATGCCTGTGACCGAGTTCGGCCTCGGTCGGGGCAACGAAAACCAATACGACACCGAAGCCGTGATCCAGTGGCTGATGCATCAGGCCGCACTCAACGGCAAAAAAGAATCTTCCCGCGATCGCCTCGACCGGATCCGCGCTGATCGTGAAGAACTCGCGATGGCCAAGGATCTTGGCGAGGTGGTCATCGCTGCTGATTTGATCGAACGCTTCGAAGCAATGATCACCGCTGCAAAAGTGGAGCTGCTCAACTCTTTCCCCGATGTGCTGGCCGCCGAACTCTCGGCGCGCTACGACGTGGAAGTCGACGAGCAACTGATTCGCGACCCCATTGAAGCCATCCTGAGGAGGCTTTCTGACTATGACAAGGATGATGCCGCGTCAGATGGATATTCTGACGAACCGGACGATACGGAGGGCCTTGAGGAAGACGGCGACTAAAGCGCTGCGCGGCGCTTGCCGCAAATGGGCGCCGCCGCCTCGCATGAGTATTATCGAGTGGGCGGACAAATACCGCTGGCTCGCACCGGAAGAGGCTGCGCGCCCCGGCAAATATCGCTTTGACGTTACTCCTCACCTGATCTGGCCCGGCGGTCCATTGGAAGCGCTGGATGATCCCGCTGTCAGTGAGATCGTCGGACGCAAGTCGGCGCAGGTGGCATGGACGTCGGGTGTTCTGGGTAACGCCCTGGGCAAGTGGATCGACATTGATCCGTCACCGATTCTGGTTCTGTTTCCCAAGGCCGAAGCGGCCAAGCAGTACGTTGGTGAAAAGCTCGAACCGATGATCGAAGCCACGCCGCGGCTGAGAAAGAAAGTCGATCTGCGAAGCCGCAAGCTGCAGCAGCGGCAGGACTTCAAGCGCTTCCCGGGCGGCTTCCTGAAAATGGTGGGCTCAAACAGCCCGGCCAGTGTGAAGTCCACGCCAGTGCCGCGCGTTGCCATTGAAGAGCCGGACGACTGCAACCTGAACCTGCGAGGCCAGGGCGACAGTATCAAGCTGGCCAAGGAACGACTGAAAACGTTTCGCCGTTCGAAGATCATCATCGGCGGTACACCGACGATCAAGGGCTTGTCCGCCATTGATGCGGAGCTGGAACTGTCGGACAAGCGCGTCGGCCTGGTGCCGTGTCATGAATGCGGCCAAGAGCACGCGTTGAGCTTCGACAACCTACACTGCGACGAGGATCCGGAATACCTACATGAGGTCTACGGCAAGAAGCGGCCGGAGAAAACGTTCTACTCTTGCCCGCATTGCGGTGGAATCTGGGATGACAACCAGAAGAACGCCAACCTTAAGCACGGTCGCTGGTCGGCTACAGCAGAATTTCGGGGGATCGCCGGTTACATCCTCAACGAGCTGTACGCGACGTTTTGGGGATCGCGTTTCCAGGTGTTGATGGAGAAAAAGCTCCAGGCCGAACACGCGGCCTCACAAGGCAACATCGGCCCGATGATCGCCTTCGTCAACAGCTCCAAGGGCGAAAGCTACGAGTATCAGAGCGATGCACCGAAGACCGATGAGCTGGAAAAGCGTGCGGAGCCTTACGCGGAGCTGACAGCGCCGAAAGGTGTCCTGCTGATCACCGTTGGCGTTGACGTCCAAGGCGACCGCCTCGCTCTCACAATCATCGGTTGGGGACGAGGCGAGGAGTCGTGGCGCTTGTACTGGGGTGAGCTTCACGGCAACCCCATCGATCCCCATGACGCCGTTTGGCAAGAACTGGATCGGGTTATTTCCCAACCCATACCGGTCGAAAGTGGTGCACAACTGGCCGTATCGGCGGTCAGCATCGACAGCTCTGACGGCAATACCAGTGACGCGGTGTATGCCTACGTGCGGGATCGTCAACGCTACAACGTGATGGCGATCAAAGGCGCCTCTATCGACAGTCGCGACAAGGAGATCTTTACCAAGCCTCCGCAGTCGGTGGATACATCGCAGGACAACACCAAGGCTGCGAAATACGGCCTGCGAGTCCACATCGTCGGCACGCACAAAGCGAAGACGCTCATTGATGGGCGGCTGCGCCTCAAAGGTGCCGGTCCGGGGCGCATGCATTGGTACAGCGAGATCCGGTCGGACTACTACGAGCAACTCACCAACGAAGTCCTGGCACCGCACCCGCGTAACCCCAGCAAAATGGTTTGGCAAAAGAAAGCCGGCCGTCGCAACGAAGCGCTGGATTGCGAGGTGTATGCCTTGCACGCGGCTCGCAGCCTGAAAACTCATCTGTTACGCGATCACGAATGGGACCAGTTGGAGCAGCAGTTGCTGCAGCCAACCCTGTTCAGCACCGAACAACCGGTCGCACCGGTACCGCGCCGAGCTGTCGCTCGTGGGCGGGGCACCCGCAGTCGCGCGGGCTATTAAGGAAACACACATGACAGACGCACAACAGCGCCTCGCGGAAGTCCGGGCGGCGATCTCTGACGTCCTGAAAAAAGGCCAGCGCCTGCGCCGTGCGGATCGCGAGCTTTATCGCGCTGAGCTGAACAGCTTGCGTCTTCTGGAGCAGCAGTACGCCAGAGAGGTCGCGTTGGAACAGGCTCAACAACAGGGACGTGGCCGCAACCGCGTCTCCTACATGAAGATCTGACTATGGGATTTTTTCGAAAAGACCCGGCCGAGCTGCTGATGCGCGAGGCCCTCAAACTCGCCAAGTCGGCAAACGAGTCCAAGCCTATCGTCGCCCAAGGGGGCGGGGGCGGTGTTGAGACGAGATGGCGGGGGGCTTCTCGCGTACTGCGCAGCATGGCCAGCTGGATTCCCGGTCTTGGCAGTCCGCGTCGAGATCTCGACCAAAACGAGCGTCGAATGCTGGTTGCTCGCTCGCGAGACGCCATGCGCAATCACTTGATAGCCCGTGCGGCGATCACGCGCTTGCGCACCAATGTCGTAGGAACCGGGCTGGTTTGCCGGTCACAGATCGATCATGACGCATTAGGTCTCGACGAGACGCAGGCTGAGAAAATCAACAATCAGCTTGATCGCTTGTGGTCGCTGTACGCCGATGATCCACGCGAATGCGATGCCGAAGCGACACTCAACCACTACCAGTTACAAGCACTGGTATTGATCTCGTCCATGGTGGGTGGTGACGTGCTGATTGCTAGTCCTGACGATGAGCGCCCCGGCTGTATCTTCAGCACGCGCTTGCAGTTGATCGAATCGGACCGGGTCTGCAATCCAGCCGGGCAACTTGACGGCGCAAACCTCGTGGACGGTGTCGAGTTCGACCGGATGGGAGCGCCGCTGGCGTATTACGTCTGTACCGGATACCCCAACGAATACACCGCCGGCCAGGCGCTTAAATGGGAGCGTCTGCCAGCCTTTGGCGAGGCCACGGGCCGGCGCCGCGTCATGCACGTCATGGCCGACAAGGAGCGTCCGGGACAAAAGCGCGGAGCGCCTTACCTGGCTCCGGTGCTGGAACCGCTGCAGAAGTTGGAGCGCTACAGCAGCGCCGAGCTGATGGCGGCGGTGATCTCAGCAATGTTCACGGTGTTCATCAAAAAAACCAACGACTTCCAGGTAGGGAATCTCCCGCTGACCGCATTAGCCAACGAAGGCGACGGTCCCGCAGGTGACACAACGGCTGACGGCGAACTGGCTCTGGGCGAGGGGGCGATTGTCGACCTGGGCCAAGGTGAGGAACCGGTAATCGCTAATCCTGCGCGGCCAAATGCGCAATTCGATCCGTTCTTTACGGCAGTGGTCAAGGAAATCGGCGCTGCTTTAGAGCAACCGATGGAAGAGCTGTTGCTCCACTACAGCAGCAGCTATAGCGCAGCCCGTGCGGCGATGTTGCAGGCGTGGCGTTTTTACAGCCTGCGCCGCTGGTGGTTGATTTGTGACTTTTGCCAGCCCAGCCGGGAATTGCTGATCGATGAGGCGGTGGCCCGTGGACTGATCACTTTGCCGGGTTATGCGGACCCGGCTAAACGCAAAGCTTACTGCCAGGCCATCTGGATCGGCCCCGCTCGCGGCGCCATTGATGAGTTGAAAGAGGCCAACGCCGCCGGTAAGCGCATCGAGATTGGTGTCAGCAACGAAACACTGGAAACCGCCGCAATGACCGGCGAGCCGTGGCAGCAGGTGTATCGGCAGCGCGTGCGCGAAGTCACCCAGAGGCGCAACGATGGCCTGCACGTTTTACCCAAAGGGCGGGAGCAGGAAACACCGCCGTCCGCCAATCCCAATGAGGAATAACCATGCCCCGTGCATTCGAGCTGGCTGCATCGCAGCCGTGGCTGATGCTGCCCGGCGCCCTGGATAACTTGCTAACCATTGCAGACCGCGTAGGTGATCCAGCGGCGCTGGAAACACGCACTGGCATGCGGCTGGATAACAGCCGCACTGTCACAGTACGCAATGGTGTGGCGATCATCCCGGTAGTCGGTCCGGTGTTTCGCTATGCCAACCTTTTTACCGAGATCAGCGGCGCGACCAGCACTCAGGTGCTGGCCACCGACCTGCAGACTGCGCTCGAGGATCCCAAGGTAAGCGCGATCATCCTGAACATCGACAGCCCAGGAGGCGTCGCTGCCGGCATCAACGAACTGGCTGACCAGATCCATGCGGCCCGTGACCATAAACGTATCGTTGCCTACATCGGCGGCACTGGTGCAAGCGCGGCCTATTGGATTGCGTCAGCTGCCAGCGAAATCGTCATCGACGAAACGGCACTGGCGGGGAGTATCGGTGTGGTCGTTGAAGCCGTGGTCGGCGGCGAGGAATCCAACGGCCGTAAGCGCTACCAGATCGTCAGCCGCAATGCCCCGAACAAGCGCGTGGATCTCTCTACCGAAGAAGGGCGGGCCAAGGTCGGCGAAACGGTCGACGCCATGGGTGATGTGTTCGTCGCCAAGGTGGCCCGCAACCTGGGCGTGGAGCCGGAGCGTGTCCCAGAGATGGGCGACTTCGGCGGCCTGCGCGTTGGCGCCGCGGCTGTCGAGTACGGCTTGGCTCACCGTCTGGGGTCGCTTGAAACATTGATTACCGAACTGGCCAAACCGGCCGCCACTCAACCGAGGAAATACAACATGACCACCGTCAGCAGCACGGCGGAGTTGCGTGAGGCGCTGGCCGCCGGCACGGATCCGCAAACCATCGAAATCGCTCAGGCCAATCAGCCGGATCTCGAAAGCATCCGCACCCAAAGTCGCGAGGAAGGCGCTACTGCAGAGCGGCAACGCATTACTGGCATCAATGCCATGGCCAGCAAGGGTTTCGAAACTGAAATTGCCGCTGCCATCGAAGCAGGCTCCACGGTTGAAGCTACAGCGCTACAGCTATTCAAGGCTGCGCAGGATCGCGGCATTTCCCTTAACGCCATCAAAGCCGACGCCACCGGTGCATCGACGTCCACTCCTGCGGGCGATGCCGCTCAGGGTGAGCGCAAGGCCGTCGTAAACGCCATCGTCGAGGGCGCCTCGCGCCGCTGATTGGAGAACTTCATGAGCAACCCAGAACGCCAAACCTATGTCCCGGACCAACTGTCCGCCGGTGCTTTCCCGGTGATGATCGACACCGCCGTGATCGCTTCCGGCCAAAAGCTCAATCGAGGCGCCGTCCTTGGGCAAGTAACGGCCAGTGGCGAATACGTGCTGTGCAAGGCCGCAGCAACCGATGGCTCCGAAGCACCTGCGGCTGTACTGGATCAGTCCACTGATACGACCTCAGGCGCGCAGGTAGCGCCGATCCGCCTGACCGGTGAAGTGCTGGCCAGTCAACTCACACTCGGCGAGGGTTTTACTCTGGCGCAGGCAAAAGCTGCGCTGCGTCCCCTGTGCCTGTTCGTTCGTTAATTCGGAGTTTTTGATGGATATTTTTGATACCCGCACCATGCTTGAAGCGGTTGAGCAGATGCCAACCGCGCGGCGCTTTTTGCTGAAAACTTTTTTCAACGGTGGCAGTCCTGTCACGTTCCCGACCAAAACCGTGGACATCGACATCATCAAGGGCAAGCGCAAAATGGCGCCGTTTGTTAATCCGCGCCTGCCGGGCAGTGTGTCGTTGCGTGAAGGCTATACCACCAGCACTTACAGCCCACCGTACATTCAACCCAAGCGCGAAACCACTGCCGAGCTGGTGCTCAAGCGTTCTGCCGGCGACAACCCGTTTTCCTCGCGTACTCCGCTGGAGCGTGCCGGGCAATTGCTCGGTAAGGATCTGCGCGATCTCGACGACGAAATCATCCGCCGGGAAGAGTGGATGTGCGCCCAAGCACTTACGACCGGAAAGGTTCGCGTCGTGGGGGAAGGGGTGGATGACACCATCGACTTCCTGATGGCCCCCGATCACAAGATCAGCCTGGGCAGCGGTCAGTGGGGCACTGAAGACGGCGATCCGATTGCCAATCTTCGTAGTTGGAAGCGCAAGATCGCCAAGGATTCCGGCCGCACTGCAAACACCGTAGCCATGAGCGGCGAAGCGCTGGATGCATTTCAATCCAGCTCAATGGTGATGAAACAACTCAACACTCGCCGCGTTGACATGGGCTTGATCAAGCCAGAGGAACTGCCCGACGGCGTGACTTACCTGGGCTATCTGAATGATCCCGGCGTTGACCTTTACGGTTACGACGAGTGGTATCTGGACGACGAGGATGACGAGCAGCCAATGATTCCGGCAGGTGGCTTGATTCTCGGCTCGACGTCCACGCGCAACGCCATGCTGTACGGGGCGATTCAAGATCTGGAAGCCGTGGAAAGCGGCTTGGTCGAAGCGGCGCGCTTCCCTAAGAGCTGGGTGACCCAAGAGCCGAGCGCTCGTTGGCTGAAGCTGCAGAGTGCGGCATTGGCTGGCCTGCTCGAACCGGATGCGTTCATTTACGCCAAGGTGGTGTGACATGGCCAAGAAAGCCGATTTTCTGGTGATCGACGGTTGCGTGCAGGATGGCCGCGTCGTTGTTGTGAAGGGCGAGCCTTACAGTCCGCCAAGTAAAGGGGTTGAGGAAGCGTTACTCGCCGAAGGGCGTATCGCTCCGCTCAAGGACCCCCGAGCCCAAGAACTGCTGCGCCAGAAATCGGGCGTTGCCAATGAGGACGACGACAGCGGCGGTGAGTGATGGGTTTTCGCGAATTGAGCGACGACATGGACGCCCTGGTGTTGGATGGCTTGGGCGACATGGCAACGGTCGGCGGTCGAGATATCGCCGGTTTCTTTTCCGCGCCATGGCTGCAGCCGCGCGTGGGGCGGATCAACACCGCATTGCGCGAGCCGCAATTTGAGATTCGCGTCGTCGATGCGGCGGGTGTTGAACCGGGTCAATTGGTCGTTGTAGATCTGGCAAAGCAGGACGGGGGAGGCCAGTACGATCTGGTCAAGCTGGAGCCAGATGGTTCAGGCTGGGTGGCATTGCTTTTGAGGGCTAAAGCATGAGCGTCGGCAGCTATTTCAAACCCTCAGCCAGTGGCGGGATGATCTCGCTGCAAACCTCGGCGGCAGACTTGAAAGCCTTTCAGGACTTTGCCGCCTTGGTGCCGAAAGCAGCATCCAATGCCCAGCGTCGCGCGATCAATAAAACCTTGCGCTGGCTTGCTACCCACATCGCTCGCGCCGTCGGCCGGCAGGAACGCATTGCGGTCGCCGCTGTACGGCAACGTCTGCGGGCCTACCCAGTCAGCGGCGGCGCGAACAGCGGCAAATTGTGGTTCGGCCTCAACGCTATGGAAGCCAGCCGCATAGGCCGGGCACGGCAAACCCGATCCGGTGTGTCAGTCGCGGGGCGACGCTTCCAGGGCGCGTTCCACAAGCGAGTCTATGGGGGCAGCGCAGATGTCTGGATCCGCGTCGGCAGCAAGCACTTCAAATCTTCGGATTACCCCGATAGCGATGTCAGTGCAGCCGGCGGCGCGAGTTCGGGCTGGATTGCTGAACATGACAACCGCTTCCCGCTGGCCAAGGCCAAGGTGTCGCTGGAGCAAGCCCGACCGCACTTCGATAGCTGGGTGCGTAAAGCAGACGAACACCTGGTGCATGTCCTGCAGCAGGAACTCAATTTCGAAGTGCAGAAGTACTTGAAGGGGAAATGACGTGATGGATTCAGTCGACGAACCATTCAGTCTTGAGCAGCTATATCGAGCCATCGAACGACATCTTCATGATCATTTGCCGGGCGTTCAGACGGTCGCGGTCTGGCCCAACATTGATGATCGCATCGCCTTGCCGGCGGTGCTGGTGGAACTGGCAGAAATGGAGCCGGGCGTTGATCCGGGGACGGGAGAAACCTGCTTGGCCTGCAAGTTTGAGGCGCGGGTGATCACCGATCCGATCCAGCCCGACCATCATCAGCAAGCAGTGTTCTTGGCGGGTCAGTTGGCCGTTCTACTACGGGCGCAGTCTTGGGGCGTAGAGGTCGAGCCGGCTGAGTTCGTTCAGGCCATGCAGGACTGGACCAAACCCGAACTGGACGGCTACACGGTCTGGGTCGTGGAATGGACACAGCAGATCTACCTCGGTGAAACCTGCTGGCCTTGGCCGGATCAGCCACCGGGGACGTTGGTGTTTGACGTTGAGCCGGGTGACGGACCATTCAGGCCCGAGGATCTTCCGTGAGTTACGCCAGCGCCCAGCATGACCGCATGATCGCGGGGGCGGTAAAGGCTTGCTACGTGGTCGCGGTGGACCTGTCCGCTTCGCCGCCGGTATGTCGCGTGTCGGACGGCAGTGAATGGGTCAGCGCTTGGGTGCGCTGGCACAGCATCGCCGCCGGCAAGGCCAGGCACTGGCGGGCACCGTCTTTGGGCGAGCAGGGCAGTTTGATCAGCCCCAGCGGTGACGTGTCGCAAGGCACGTTTGTACCGGGCCTGTATGGCAATGCCGGTCCCCCACCAGACAACCGCGACCATGTCGAGGTCTGGCGTTTTGATGATGGCGGCTCGCTGATCTACGACTGGCAGGCCAAGAGCTACACCATCACCCTGCCGAGCGGCACGGTCAGCATCAAAGTGGCCAGCACGGAAGCGGTTGTAACCGATAGCGCCGTGAGCGTGACCACCGGCAACATCAACCTGAAAGCGGCGGTGATGATCGAAGGTGCTTTGCACGTCACCAAGGGCATCACCAGCGCCGGCGCGATCATTGACGCCACCGGCAACAGTAACCACCACACGCATTAATTCATTTACGACAGCCCGCCCAGTGCGGGCTTTTTCATGCCTGGAGAAATACATGGCCAAGATCGACACGACCATCACTGAGGTGCAAGCGTCCTCGGAACCGGCATTGTCATCCTCAACTTACTCAGCGCCTGAGTCCTTGAAATTCCGCGACAAGCTCTACACGTCGCGACTGTTGATCGTACCCGGCACTGACCGTTCCTATCCGGTCGACAAGGCGACGGTCGTGGTGCCGGCCTCCGACATCGAAGCGGTCAAGTTCCTGAAAGCCAGCGAAGAATACGAGCCGTTCAAGGAGTGACATAGATGATCGGAATGGATCGCCACACCGGCCAACCCATTTCCGGCATCGAGCACCTGCGCCAATCCATCCCAGACATCTTGGGCACGCCGCTGGGCAGTCGCCGGCACCGTATGGAGTACGGCAGCAAGCTGCGCCGGTTTGTCGATTTGCCCATCAACGAAGGCTGGAAAAGCGCCGTACAGGCTGAAGTCGCCCGCGCTCTAGGGCGCTGGGAGCCGCGTTTGAAGCTGGATCAGGTGCGCGTCATTTCCGTCATTGGCGGGCAAATCAATATGCAAATCGTCGGGAAGTACCTGGGCGACAGCGTCACGTTGGAGGTGGCCGCATGAGTACTGTTGATCTGTCGTCGTTGCCGGCGCCGACCGTGTTGGAGCCTCTGGACTTCGAAGAGGTTTATCAGGAAGGGCTGGGCGTGTTTCGCGGGTACATGGGTGGCAACTGGACGGCCGCGCTGGAAAGCGATCCAGTGGTTAAGACGCTTGAGGTCGGGGCTTATATCAAGGTTGGCAATCGCGCCCGGGTCAATGACGCCGGCAAGGCGCTACTGCTCGCGCATGCCATTCGCGGTGACCTCGATCAGTTAGGGGCTAACGTCAATCTGAAGCGCCTGGTCATCCAGGCCGAGGATCTGCTGGCGGTGCCGCCGGTGCCCAAGGTCATGGAAGAAGACGACCCGTTTCGCGAACGCATTCAGTTGGCCTATGAGGGATTGACCACGGCCGGCCCGCGTAACAGCTACATCCTGCATGCACGCAATGCATCAGGGCTGGTGGCAGATGCTACGGCCGAAAGTCCAGAGCCTTGTTACGTCACGGTCACGGTATTGGGGTTGGACGGGGAGGGCGAAGCGCCGCCGGAACTGCTGGCGACAGTGGCCGCTGCGTTGAATGACGATGACGTGCGCCCGGTCGGTGATCGGGTGACCGTGCAGAGCGCGCAGGTGATCCGCTACGAGATTGACGCCATCTTGCATATGGCCGGCGCCGGCCCTGAAGCGGATGCCAGTTTGGCCGAAGCGAAAAGCCGATTGGCCGGCTGGATCAATCCACGCAAGCGGCTAGGCGTCGAGGTCGCACGCTCCGCTGTTGACGCTCAGTTGCACGTTGCCGGCGTTGCCCGGGTTGAGTTGGTTGGGTGGCAGGACTTGGCCCCGACCAAGGCTCAGGCGGCGTTCTGCACGCGCTACAACGTGAGGCTGGCGGGCTGATATGAAAAGTCTACTGCCGCTCAATAGCACGCAACTGGAACGGGCCATGGAGGCCGCGTTTTTCGAAAAGACGATTGTCCCGCTGCGCGACCTCTACAACCCCGACACCTGTCCGGTGCATCTGCTGCCGCATCTGGCGTGGGCGTGGTCAG
>NZ_CAXAPT010000025.1:0-23727 GCF_963970475.1 Pseudomonas sp. EA_5y_Pfl2_R50
CATCCCGAACTCAGCAGTGAAACGATGCATCGCCGATGGTAGTGTGGGGTTTCCCCATGTGAGAGTAGGTCATCGTCAAGATTAAATTCCGAAACCCCAATTGCGAAAGCAGTTGGGGTTTTGTTTTAGTAGAAACATCCGTTTTTTCTGGCTTGTTACCGTGTTGACGGGCCAGATACAGAATTTCTTGACGACCATAGAGCGTTGGAACCACCTGATCCCATCCCGAACTCAGAAGTGAAACGATGCATCGCCGATGGTAGTGTGGGGTTTCCCTATGTGAGAGTAGGTCATCGTCAAGATTAAATTCCGAAACCCCTGTCTGCTAACGCAGACAGGGGTTTTGTCATTTCAGCGCCTTCCAAAATCCACTATCAAATCGCTTTACGTGTCTTGCTCATGCGTCGTGCTTGCCATTTGCGCCACCAGACATAGACACCAGTCCCCGACAGCCCCGCGATCAAGAGTCCTAGCAGCGCGATCATCACCTGCCCGGTGACACCAATGATCCGGCCCCCGTGTATCGGTAACTGCAGCCGGTAAAACTGTTCCCCCAGCGTCCCCTGTCCTGCGAGCTCCTGCCCCAGTAATCGCCCGTCCGTACCGTGAAAGAACAACCAGGATTTGCCATGAGCGTCTGTATCGTGTTGACCAAATCCTGCACCGTAAAAGTTGTACTCAAAGCTGTAATACAACTCCCCGATCGCGGCAGTCAGTCCTAACCGCCTACCCTCCTGCAACGCCCTCTCGTATGCCTGTTGATAACTCAACTGCGTTACCCCAAGCTCACCGACAGGCATCCGCCCTCGTGTCTCATAGACGCTCGGTTCAATCGATGAAAACAATGAGACCGCAGGCTTGAACACCTGACTCGGCAAGTTCATCGCCACACTGCTCACGGCGATCGGCAGCAATAACAGCCAAAGCCACAATCCACCGGCACGGTGCAGATCGAAGTTCAGCCGATACGCATGCCCACCCTTGATCTTCCAGGACGTCGACCACTTCTGCCAGAAGGGCTTGCCACGCGGCAAGGTCAGCCACAAAGCGACGAAACAATCGATCACCCAGGCGATGGCCACCAAACCCATCAGCCACAATCCCCAGTTGCCCGGCAATGTCAGGTTGTAGTGGAACTCAAGGATAAACGGGACAAGGTTTTCCCGCTGAAAACAGCACGCCCCCCAGTAACGCTGCCCTTTCTGTTCAGCGTTCACCGGGTCCAGATAAAACACCTGATTACGTTCATCAAACGGCTTGCCTGTCGCCGGATCATTGCGCGGTACCGCTGCCAGCAATGCGGTGTGCCCCGCCTCGTGCGGATACTCCATGTACCAGACCTGCAGCTTCGGATGCGCAGCTTGCACCGCATCCACCAGCTTTCCTGGCGGCAGTTGCATTCCCTGCGCAGAGGCTGAATAAAACTGTGGATTCAACCATTCGTCCAGCTCATGGTTAAACGCCAGAATGCTCCCGGTAACGCCGGCCAGCAGCAGAAACACCGCTGTGGCCAAGCCGATATACCGATGCAATAAAACCAGAAACGCACGCATGAAAATTTCTCCACAGGAACGACAAAGCCAGCCTCTGAAAAATCAGAGGCTGGCTTTTTTATGCACAGGACAAAAGGTTTAGAACTGGTAACTGACCGTTGCCGCCACATTGCGCTTTTCGCCCATGTAGCAGAAGTTCAGACTGGCGCAGGATGCCACGTAGGACTCATTGGTCAGATTGTTCGCATTCAGGCGTAGGTCAACGCCCTTCAGCCCGACCTTGCCCAAGTCATAGCCAATCGAGGCGTCGAACAAGGTGTAGGACGGCACCTTCATGGTGTTCTCTGCATCTGCCCAGCTGTATCCGACATAGCGCACGCCACCGCCCAGGCGCAGGCCATTGAGTGCCGCACTGTCGAACTTGTAGTCCGCCCACAACGACGCCATGTGTCGCGGTGCCTGCGTCGGCGAGTTGCCTTTGTTTTCAATCACATCGGTCGGCGTGCTCAACGTGCTGACCATCGACTTCGAATACTCGATGTCAGTGAAGGTATAGCTGCCGAGGACTTTGAGGTTGTCAGTCAACTGCATGTGCGCTTCCAGCTCCAGACCTTGCGAGCGGACAGCGCCTACAGCGCGATAGAAGTTTTCCTGCGGAAGCTTGGTCGCCAGGTTCTCCTGATCAATGCGGAACAGCGATGCGGTGAACAGGTTGTCAGTGCCGGGCGGTTGATACTTCAGGCCGACTTCCCATTGCGTGCCATCGGTAGGCGCCAGCGGGTTACCGGCGCTGTCGGCATAGGAGTTCGGGTTGAAAGACTCGGAGTAGCTGATGTAAGGCGCCAGGCCGTTATCGAAAAGGTACAGCGCGCCAGCACGGCCAGTGAGTTTGGTGCGGCGGTCGTTGATCTCTGTTCCTTCAGGGCGCCCTGCTTCGGCGATGCGGTTTTCGTCGGAGGTTTCGACCCAGTCCTGGCGCAGGCCCAGCGAGAAGCGCCATTTGTCCATCTCGATCAGGTCTTGCAGGTAAACCCCGGTTTGCTCCAGGCGCCGCAGATAACTGGTTTCACCGTACATATCGATCGCCGAGTTGCCGTACACCGGGTTAAACGCATTGATCGGCGCGAGCCCGCCGCTGGTCCAATCGACCACGGTTTTGCGTCGCTGATAATCGGCGCCCATCAACACCGTGTGTTTGGTCGCCCCCGTGAAGAATTCAGCCTGAAGCATGTTGTCGACGATGAACGCATGCAGACGCTCGTCACCGCCGGTGTAATAACGGTTTAGCTCGTTGCTGGTTGGCGTGGTCCAGCCATAGGCGTAGACCTGATCCATATTCACTTTGGAGTCGAGGTAACGGAAGTTCTGCCGCGCGGTGAAGACATCGTTGAAGCGATGCTCAAACTGATAACCGAACGACTGCTGATCACGCGAATAGCCGTCAATCCCCGGCTCGCCTTCGAAGAAGCTCGGGGAGATCCGATTGCCATTGCGCTGATGAATCGAGCCATCGGCTGGCACACCGCCGTGGTAGCCCCCATCCGGATCGTGTTGCAGATAAGCCTGCAAGGTCAGCGAGGTGTCTTCGCTGAAATCGATACTCAGCGTCGGTGCCAGGGCGAAGCGCTTTTCCTTGTTGTGGTCGAATTGCGTGTCGGACTGATCCGTTAACCCAGTCAGACGATAGGCAATGCGCTTGTCGTCATCGACCGGGCCGCTGAAATCAAAACCGACCCCGCGTTGCCCCTGCGTGCCGACTGTGGCTTGCACCTGATGGTAAGCCTCGTACAACGGTTTTTTGCTGGTCAGTGCCACCAGGCCACCTGGCGAACTGCGGCCGTACAGCACCGACGACGGGCCTTTGAGAATGTCCACGCGCTCGAGAAAATACGGGTCGACCTGCATGGTGCTGTAGGTGCCGCTGTCGCCCATCGACTTGAGGCCGTCGAGGTAGATGTTATCCACCGAGCCGTCGTTGAAACCGCGCATGGCGACATAGTCATAACGGTGGGTCGCGCCATACGGGTTGGTCAGCACGCCTGGGGTGTAGCGCATAGCCTGCGAGACAGTCTGCGAGCCCTGGTCGTCCATTTGTTGGCGAGTGACCACAGACACACTTTGCGAAGTTTCCAGCAGCGCGGTACTGGTTTTGGTGGCGATCTGGCTGTGAGTGGCGTTGTAGCCGTCCATGCTGCCCAGCGCGTTGCCAAGGGCGAAGCCTTTGATGTCGGTGGTTGGCAGAGCCAGCGCTTCGGTTTGCGTGATCGGCCGCAAGGTGTAGTTGCTGCCATCCTGACTGACCGCTTCAAGCCCGGACCCGTCGAGCAAGTGACTCAGTGCCTGATCAGTCGAATACTCACCCCGTGCGCCCGGCGATTGCCGCCCCTGAGTTTGTTGCGGTGTCATTGCCAAGGTGATACCGGCCTGACGCGCGAATTGATTCAGCGCTTCGCCCAAGGGGCCGGCGGCGATGTTGTAACGATGGCCGACGTCACTGTTAACGGTGCTGGCCGCCACGCTCAGGTTCGGCAACACTGCCACGCCCAGCGCGGTAGACAACAGCGCTGCTCGAACGGCATGACGCAAAACATTCGATTCGCAGGTGAATTTCGGAGGGTTCTGACAAGTGGCGCGGACAGTCATTGTAGGTTTCCGTAGGAAGTCGCAAACGCTTGAGTTGAAGTGCTTACTGACTAAGCCGGACTGTCTGCGAAAACCCGCCAGAATAATTTCAGACGACACGTTCCAGGGCCACCCACCAGCGGGTGCGGTAGCGTAATTGCACCGGCAAGGTCTGCGGCAGAATCGCCAACAGTTTGTCCGTGTCTTCGAGGCGGAAAACGCCAGACAGGCGCAAGTCGGAAACGTCCGAAGTGCAGGTCAGAAAGCCCTGACGATAGCGTCCGACTTCGCTGAGAAAATCACCCAGGCGCATATTGCGTGTGACGATCAAACCGTCGGCCCACGCGCCGACATCCATATCCAGTGCCGGCGCCACGCGCACCTGATGGTGATCGATGAGATAACTCTGTCCGGCCAGTGCCTCAATAGTCGAGCCAGAGGAATGAATGGCCACGCGGCCACTGGTGACACTGAGCCGTGTGCAATCGCTGTTCTGGCGCAGGATGAACCGCGCATCCTGTGGCTCGTAAGTGCCATGGCGACTTTGCACGCGCAACGGTCGCTCGAAAGCCGCGCCTTCATCAGCGCCGCCACAAGTGACAATGATTTCGCCACGGGTCAGTTTGATCAGCCGCTGCTGCGCGGTGTAATCGAGATCCACGGCGCTGGCGGTGTTGAGTTCGATGCGCGTGCCGTCCGGCAGCTGGAAGCCGCGTCGCTCGCCAGTGGCCGTGGCGTAATCGGCGCTCCACTGCTGCCACGCAGCCGTGTCCTTGGCCAACCACGTTGCGGAGCCCATCAGTAAGGCGCCAGACAACAACTTCAACGCCTGTCGCCGGCCCAAACCTTGCGCGCTGTTTTCCAGCGTGTTGAACGCCACTTGCGCACCGGGCACCGCGCGCAGGTTAGTGCTCAACTCGGCTTGCAGTGACTGCACCCGTTGCCAGGCCAGTTCATGCTCATGGTGCTCAGCGCGCCACTGCTCGCACTGGCGGTTCAAACGTGGGTTGCCATGGTTGTTACGCAAGCGCAGCAGCCAGTGAATGGCTTGCTTGACCACTTGCTGCTGCGGCTCGCTGCGCCGGTTGAGAGAAACGTTATCCACAGCCATCAGCTTTCGTACCGCAGCACGTAGCAGTGATACAGCGCGTCGGCGACGTAGCGTTCTACCGAGCGCAGCGACAAACCCATCTGTTCGGCGATCTGCTTGTGGGTCAAACCTTCGCACTGTGCCAAGAGAAATGCCTGACGTACTTTCGGCTTCAGTCCTTCAAGCATGCGCGCGATGCTTTCCAGCAACTCGATCACCAGTGCCCGGGCTTCGGCACCCGGCGTTTCGGCTTCGGGTAGATGCGCGATGGTTTCCAGATAGGCCCGTTCGATTTCCTCGCGCCGCCAGTGATCAATAACCAGGCCGCGAGCGACAGTACGCAGGAAGGCGCGCGGCGCCTTGAGTTCGAGGCGTTCGGTGCGTTGCAGCAGACGCACGAACGTGTCCTGGGCGAGGTCTGCGGCATCCGCTGCATTGCCCAGCCGCGCGCGCAGCCAAGCGTTGAGCCAGCCGTGATGACTCCTGTAAAGCGCCTGTACTGCTAACTCAGGTGAGGACATGAACGCGAACGTCACAAATGATAATTACTCGCATTGTCATCAAGGGTTACAGAATTTGCAACTGCTGCTCTTGCAACCGCGATAAAAAGTTGTACGCCGACCGCTCTAGCGCACCGTTCGGCGGGAATCTGCCAGGAATGTCATCCATTTCCCGCGCAACCCTAAGATTTCTCCGATACGTGCCGACAGACTGGTGAGACATGCGTGCACCAAATCAGAGCAGCCAGAAGACGCTGCCTGCGCTGTACATGGAATGTTGCATCCGTAACGCATCCCCCCTTTTGGCAAAAGAAGTCCCATGAAATGAATCTCAAGTTCAGCCATAAAATCCTGTTGGCCGCCTCAGGCGTCGTGGTCCTGGCGTTCGCGCTGTTCACCCTCTACAACGATTATCTGCAGCGAAATACCATTCGCCAGAACCTTCAGTCCTCCGTGCAGCAGGCCGGCGATCTGACCGCCAGCAGCGTGCAGAACTGGATGAGCGGGCGGATTCTGGTGCTGGAGAACCTCGCGCAGAACGTCGCCCATCAGGGCAAGGACGCCGACTTTCCGGGCCTGGTCGATCAACCGGCGTTCACCTCGAACTTCCAGTTCACCTATGTCGGTCAGGCTAACGGCGTGTTCACCCAGCGCCCTGATGCGAAGATGCCGGACGGATACGATCCACGTCAGCGCCCTTGGTACAAGCAGGCCGTTGCCGCCGACAAAACCATGCTGACGCCGCCGTACATGGCGGCCGTCGGTGGGCTGGTGGTGACCATCGCCATGCCGGTGAAAAAGAACGGCGAGCTGCTCGGCGTGGTCGGTGGTGACCTGAGCCTGGAAACCCTGGTGAAGATCATCAACTCGGTGGACTTCGGTGGTCTGGGACATGCATTCCTGGTCAGCGCTGACGGTCAGGTGATCGTCAGTCCGGACAAAGACCAGGTGATGAAGAACCTCAAGGACATCTACCCGAACACCAGCGTGCGCATCGAGAAGGGCAACCAGAACGTGGTGCTCAATGGTCAGGAGCGCATCCTCTCGTTCACCCCGGTCAGCGATCTGCCGAATGCGCAGTGGTACATCGGTCTGTCGATTGATCGCGATAAGGCCTACGCCGCACTCAGCCAATTCCGTACCTCGGCGTTGATCGCGATGTTCGTCGCTGTCGGCGCGATTGCGTTGTTGTTGAGCTTGTTGATCAACGTTCTGATGCGTCCGCTGACCACCATGGGCCGCGCGATGCAGGACATCGCTCAAGGCGAAGGCGACCTGACCCGTCGTCTGGTCGTCGAGAGCAAAGACGAATTCGGTGAATTGGGCAGCGCGTTCAACCAGTTCGTTGAGCGGATTCACGCCTCGATTTCCGAAGTGTCTTCCGCAACCCGTCACGTACATGACCTCTCGCAACGGGTGATGGCATCGTCCAACGCATCTATCGTCGGTTCCGATGAGCAAAGTGCGCGCACCAACAGTGTCGCTGCCGCAATCAACGAGTTGGGCGCTGCCACGCAGGAAATCGCCCGCAACGCTGCCGACGCTTCGCAACACGCCAGCGGCGCCAGCGAACAGGCTGATGACGGTCGTCAGGTGGTTGAACAAACCATTCTGGCAATGACCGAGTTGTCGCAGAAGATCAGCCTGTCGTGCACGCAGATCGAAACCCTGAATGCCAGCACTGACAACATCGGGCACATTCTCGATGTGATCAAAGGCATCTCGCAGCAGACCAACCTGTTGGCGCTCAACGCGGCCATTGAAGCGGCCCGTGCCGGTGAAGCCGGGCGTGGTTTTGCGGTGGTGGCGGACGAGGTGCGTAACCTCGCCCATCGCACCCAGGAGTCGGCGGAAGAGATCCACAAAATGATCACCTCGCTGCAGGTCGGTTCGCGTGAAGCGGTGACCACGATGAACGCCAGTCAGGCGTCCAGCGAGCAGAGCGTGGAAGTGGCGAATCAGGCCGGTTTGCGTCTGGTCAGCGTGACCCAGCGCATCGGCGAAATCGACGGCATGAACCAGTCGGTGGCTGCGGCGACCGAAGAGCAGACCGCCGTGGTCGAAACCCTCAATGTCGACGTCAACCAGATCAACCTGTTGAACCAGCAGAGCGTGGCCAATCTCAATGAAACATTGAAGGATTGTGATGCGTTGTCGCAGCAGGCCAATCGCCTGAAGCAACTGGTCGACAGTTTCAAAATCTGACCGCGTCATCGGTCTTCGCGAGCAGGCTCGCTCCCACAGGGAAATGGCTTCCAAATGTGGGAGCGGGCTTGCTCGCGAAAGCGGTGGTTCATTCACCGCCAAAACCAAGTCTTAAACAAACAGCTTCAACACATTCCCCATCCCGTCATCCGCAAACCCCTGCACAAAATCCCTGAACCCCGGCAACGCTTCCTCACCAGCCGAAGCCGGCTCGGCAATGATCGTCCACGTCGCCCGGGATTTGCCTGCACCCAACGACTGCACCTCCATCGCCGCCCACAGATTCGCCACACCCAACGTGTTGTAGATCGTCGTCCAGGTCATGCTCCGCGCCTGCTCATCGCGGGAGTTGAGTTGTTCGACCACTACGTTGCCATCCTTGAAGAACTTCTTGCGCAACGAGGACACGCCCTCGCCAGTCATGTCGATGTGCGACAGCGCCGGAATGAAGCGGTCGAAACCGCCGAAGTCACCGACCACCGCCCAGACCTGCGCAGCGTCCGCAGGTACTTCTATCGAGGAAACGACGTGGCAGCCTTGCGGGTTTTTGATCAGAGTGTCGGGTTGCAGCGTGCTCATGGTGATGCTCCTTGTTGTTGAGTCAGATGAAGTTGATTTCTTTCAGGTAATCGCAGCCGCGACGCAGCAGCGCCGGGGATTTGCGCGGGTAGTGCGCGCCCATCTGCTGTACGCCGGCCTGGGCGTTGGCATGCCCGATCAGCGAGATGTCGCCGATGTCTTCCTCGAAGCCGTTGAGGTAAAAACCGAGGACGCCGAACAGCGCGTTGTCGACATCGACGCGGCCGAGTTGCTGCTGCCAGTCGGCGACGCTCACCAGCGAGAACTCGCTGCCGGTTGCGCGGAACGACGCGACGTAGGCATCCCAGCTCAGCGGCTCTGGATTGTGCAGATTGAACACTGCGCGCTGCGGCGCGTAACGGCTGGCATGGAAGGCGATGAACCGGGCGAGAAAGTCCACCGGCATCAGGTCGAAATTGAGTGCGAAGGCCGGCACCTGACCGAGCTGGATCGAGCCTTTGAGCATCAGCATCAAACGGTTTTTGTGCGGCTGACACACGCCGCTCAAACTGTTGAAACTGATGTTCCCGGGGCGATACAGGTTGACCCATACCCCACGCTCCCGCGCGCGTTCGAGGATGCGCTCGCCGACCCATTTCGACAGGTTGTAGCCGTTGCGAATGTAGATCGGTGGAGTCGACGCGGCAGGCAGTTCCAGCACCCGGCCATCGGCATCGACCGTGCTGGACGCCGACAGTGTCGAGACAAAATTGAAGACCTTTTTGCTCTGCCCTTCGCACAGTCGCAGCAGGGCAAAAATCGGCTCGACGTTGTCTGCCGCCAAGGACTCGTAATCGAGTACGTGATTGACGTTGGCGGCGTTGTGTACCAACGCGCCGAACTCACGATCCAGACGTTGATAATCGTCGTCGTTCAGGCCCAACTGCGGGCGCGAAATATCTGCTGAGTAAACCCGCACACGACGCAGATCCAGATGCTCCAGGCGATTCTCCCGCAGTGACTCGGCAAAGCGCTGCGCCGCCGTTTGCCCGCCACCGTCACGCACCAGACACGCGACTTCGCTGGCGCCCCAACCGAGCAGCGCCTCGACGATGTGCACGCCGACAAAGCTGTTGGCGCCAGTAACGATGACCTTGTGCACATCGCCCATGCGACTGATCGGCAGCGGCTCGATATCCAGCGGGCGTTCGGCGTCGGCCATCGCCCGGGCGCTGAGCACGGCGTTGTTATCGGTGCCACGCACCAGCGTCGCGAGTTTGCGGATCGTCGGCAGTTCGATGAAGCGATTGATCGAAATGCTGCGGCCAAACTCTTCGCGCAAACGCAGGAGCATCCGCGACAGCAGAATCGAATGACCACCGAGATTGAAGAAGCTCTCGTCGGTGGAAATGTCGCTGCCCGGCAGCTCCAGCAGCTCAGCCCAGATGTCCAGCAGCAATGCTTCGTCGGCGTTCGCCGGCAGGCATTTCGGGCCGTTGTCCTGCACGCTCACCGGCATTTCCAGCAGCGCTCTGCGGTCGACCTTGCCGTTGCTGGCGAACGGCATGCTGACCCGCTCGGTCCACGCCACCGGTTGCATGTAGTCCGGCAAAAACTGCCGGGCGTGAGCCTTCAGGGCATCGCGAGCGGTGTCCGATTGTGGCTGGGCGAGGAACGCCAGAATCCGCCGCTGACTGTCGATCACCACGGCGACCTGACGGTACAACCGGCTCTCGCGCAGGCAGCGTTCGATCTCTTCCGGTTCGACCCGGAAACCACGGATCTTCACCTGATTGTCGCGCCGCCCGCACAGCTCGATACCGTGCTCGCCCCACTTCGCCATGTCGCCGCTGCGGTAGGCGCGCAATGTTTGGCCGTCGGGCAGATTCAGGGTCAGATAGCGCTCGGCGGTCTGCTGCGGATTGTTCAGATAACCGAGACAAACCCCCGGGCCAACAATGAACAACTCGCCCACAGTGTTCTCCGGCACCGGTTGCAGATCGTCATCGAGAATCAGCACCTGGCTGTTGGCAATCGGTGCGCCGAGGCTGCGATTGCTGTCACCCGGAGTGAGCTGACGCGCGGTGATCAGCACCGTGGCTTCGGTGGGGCCGTACAGGTTATGCAGCGTGCCGTGACGGGTCAGTTGCTCAATGACGAACGGCTCGCAGACATCACCGCCGGTCATCACTTGCACACCGTCCAGTTGTTCCAGCGGCAGAATGCTCAACAGCGCCGGCGGCAGGAATGCGTGGCTCAGTTGCCGACGACGGATCAGCGCGACCAGTTGCAATGGATCGCGCCGTTGCGTGTCGTCGGGCACCACCAGTTCGGCACCCTCAAGCAGGCTCGGGAAGATGTCGATCAGCGACGAGTCGAAACTCAAGGACGAGAACTGCAACACCCGGCTCTCGGCGGACAATTTCACGTAGTCGGCGTACCACGCGGTGAAGTGTGCGAGGTTGGCCTGACTGAGCAACACGCCTTTGGGATGGCCGGTGGTGCCCGACGTGTAGAGCGCCATGCACGGCGCCTCACGTTCGGGGCGCCGCCGCATCAATGGCTGGTCGAGGTCTGCTTCGGCGCTGGCGATGCCGCTGACGTCGAGCCCTGCCATCGTCGCGCTCAGTGGATGCTCGCCGTCGTGCAGCAATAACAAGGCGCCGGCGTTTTGCAGGATGTACTGCTGACGCCGCAGGGGATGGCTCGGCTCCAGCGGCAGGTACACCGCGCCGCTGCCCAGAATCGCCAGGATCGAGGCGAACAGCGCCGGGCTCTTCGGCAGGCAGATGCCGACCACCCACGGCTGCGGAGACTGCTCCAGCATCGCTTGCAAGCGTTGTTGAATCGCGCAGCTGTGGGCGTGCAACTGGCCGTAGCTGATCGACTGCTCGGCGAAGTGCAGCGCCGGTCTGTCGGCGTGGCGAATCAAGCTCTGTTGCAGACGCTCGATGACGGGGACCTGCGCCTGCTCCAGCAGCGCCGCATTCGCCGTGTCGTTGCGACGATGAACGTAGGCCAGGCTGTCGAGAAACAGCAGGTTTTCCATCCGCTCGAAATAGGGCGCTTTCAGCCATGCGGCCTGCTGAAAATAGTCCGCATCGCGGGAGAAGCGGCTGACCAGCAGTGCCACTTCATCAACGATATGCGTCAGCACCCGTTGGCGCAGTGCCTGGCCGTTGCCGGACGGCTCATCGCCAATCGGCACACGGCTGATCAGTGATGAGCCGAGGAAGCACAGCAGGTCGAGTGTCGGCAAACCCGCTGTGCTTTGCGCGCCGATGCCCAGACGCAAATGCAGGTGCGGGATGGCGCAGCGATCGCCGGCGCCGATGAAGCCATCGTCGATGATCAAGTCCACCGTCGATGCCGTGCCAGCGCTGCGTTGCAATGTGTGCCCGTGTTGTTCCAGTTCCTGTGCCAGATCGGTCATGGCCTGGCTGGCGCCAATCAGCAAAATGTCGAGACGTTTCATGTCGGCCTCCTTGTCAAACCAGGTAGTCGCGCAGGGCGTGCTGCACGCACGGTGTGTCGAGCAGCGAACTGTGGTGGAAGAACTTCACGATGTTGCCCACCAGCGGGTGATGGCGATTGATCGGGAACGCCAGTCCGCTGATTTCGTCCCTCAGTGAGCAACGGGTTGCGTCGCTGACGGCAAGGGCGTCGATCAGACGCAGGTCGAAGGCTTTCTGGATGTCATTGGTCAGGTAGTGGCCGATGAACACCGGCAGGATCTGCGCAATGACCTCGCGATCCGCGTCGCTGGCGGTGTGCCAATAGATGCGCACCATCCGCGCCCAGAAGCTCGAATGACGCCCCTCGTCGAGCAGGTGGTCAGCCATCAAGCCCTTGATGGACGGTTTGACCGTGTCGTCTCGGGCAAACGCCGCGACGTCGCCGGTCACGGTGTTTTCGGCGATGGCCACGCAGATCAGTTCCACGGCGCTGCGCAGGTGTTCGGGTGCCAGCGCTACAGCGGTGGGAATCGCCCGGCTCAGCTCGATTTCATCGGGCAACTGAATGGGTTCGATGCCGGTCATGGCCACCGTTTGCTGCATGAAATCCATTGCCACCAAGGCGTGGTAATCCTCGTCGACGACCACGGTCATCGCGTCGTAACGGCAAGCAAACGGGAAGGCCACGGCGAAGCGATTCTTGGCGATGCTGCGCGCGGTCTTGTCGACGATCTCGGTTTCGAAAATCACCACGTCGTTGATGAACTTGTACAGCGTCTGGATCAGAGCAAAATCTCGTTGCTGCGGACACTCGCGCAGGAAGGTTTCGCTGAGCACCAACGGCTGGCGACTGAGCGGGTAGATCAGGCGTTCGTCGTTTTCGAGCACGCGCCGTGGCCGGGTGCGGATGGTTGCGCGGCTTTCCCACGCCTCGGCGAAGGATTGATAGTCGGCGGCGTTCATTGGGCCACCTCCGCCAACGGTTCGCGCATGCTCAGGCGCAGGCCGTCCCACAGGGCGATACGGCTTTCCACGGCGGCGATGGCGCTGGCGTAGACCTCGGTTTCGCGCTGCGGGTCGCCGTCGACCAGGCGCTCCAGCAGTTGTTCGGCTGCCGGGCCGTGATCTTCGGAGTCGACTTCGATGTGTCGTTCCAGGTAGTAGCGGAAGGTCGGTGCCTGCTCGATCCCGATGCCCCAGTCATCGAGAATGCGCTGGAACATGGTCGGGATCACGCTCTCGCGTCCATGCAAAAACGCGGCGGCAACGCTGTGCCCCGGTGCATGCAAGGCGATGCGCAAGGTGTCGCGAACGAACTGCGCCGCCGCCGGATCGACCTCGACGCTCTGCAGTGCCACGTCATGGCTCACGCCTTCCTGCTGCAGCGCGACAAAACGCTCCACCGCCGTGGTGCTCGCGCCGATTTCGCGCATCGCATCCAGATACAACTCGAAGTGGCTGTAGTGACCTTCGGCCAGGCGGTCATCCGATTCTTCACCCAGTACGATTTCGTTGATCAGCCGGGCAGCGCGAGGATCACGCGGCGGCAGCCAGGGTAAACGGGTGCAGGTCAGTTCCTGTTGCAGGCGCTTGGTCAGAGACATGAAATCCCAAACGGCAAACACATGGGTCTCCATGAAACGACGCAATACCGATAATGAAGTGATCTCGGAAAAGATCGGGTGAATACTGAGTTCCGCTTTTTTCAGGGCGAGTTGGTTCTTATTGGGCATCATGATGTCCTTTATCATTGATATGAAATGGAACAACGCTTGCAACAACGTAATCAATGAAACTTCGTCAGGCTTGACTTCAGGCGGCCATTTAAAGTCCGCCGTTAAGTAAACAAAGCGCGGGCTGCATGTTAACGGTCATGCGGTTTTGGCCTTGTTTCAGACCGTTGAAGCAGCACTGGCTGCGCCGGGTGAGTGCCGGAGTGAAGCGCGCAATTCGAACTCGGCGAGAGAAAGCTAATACAGCGAAACAGTGTTTAACAAGTGTATTTTTAATTATTTTAAGTTGCGGGTTTTTTAAGTATGAGCGTTTCCAATAAAACTTTTGGGTTAAGTTTTATTTGGGCGTAGTTGCTCCTTTCGGCTAATAACGGCCAAAATTGCATAATAAGAGTGAATGCCTCACTCGAAGCAACTTTCTAATAGAAGGGACTAATTGATTTAAAGGGGGCGGAAGTTGACCGTGACCGGCGCCATTTGACTCCCATTTTCCCCGTGACAAGGCTCCTTCCGTAGGTTCCTGGTGTGCGGGGACTGTGCCGGCGGTGCGGCGCGTCGCCCGTTTTTTATTGGGTTGGCGGATTCAGAGTGCGGGTAAATCGCCATCTCGGCTATTACCGATTTGTCATCTCGGCTGCAAATATCGGGCTGACAAGCGTGGGGGAGGTTAGAGCGCGAGTGCCGATCTGCCAGCCTGTTTGCGGCTGATCGGAGGGGGGATTTGTAAGCGGGTTATTCGCCAGGCAGACCTGCTTGGCGTGGGGGAGGCTCAGCGGGTGGCTTTGCGGCTTTGGGCGGCGGAACTGGCGAGGTAGCGGGTGATGACATCGACGCCACGGTTGAGATGCTTCTCGAGTTGTTCCACCGAGCCTTCGATATCACGCTGGATCGCCGCTTGCAGCATCGCCCGGTGATCGTCCTGGGACAGTTTGCCCAGCCCCATGGCTTCAAGATTGAAGCGCAGGAACCGTTCTTCTTCATTGAGCCCGTCTTCGACCAGCCGTAGCAGGCGCTGATTGGATGCCTTGCTGTACAGGGCCATGTGGAACAAGCGGTTGAGCCGACCGATCTGGCTATAGTCGTGCTGAATTTCCAGCTCTTCAATGTAGCCGGCAGCGCGTTCGTAATCGGCTTGGGTCAACAGCGGGATCGACTGACGCAGGGCTTCGGATTCAAGCAGGATGCGCAGCTCGTAGGTCTCTGTCGCGTCGCCCTGGATCAGCGGGGCAACCACCGCGCCTTTGTGTGCAGTGACGCTCAGCAAGTCCTGTGCTTCGAGCTGGCGCAAGGCTTCGCGCACCGGCATGCGGCTGACCCTGAACAAGTCGGCCAGATCCTGCTGACGCAGGGCGGTGCCACACGGGAGGCGACCATCGAGAATGGCAGCACGCAGGGTTTCTTCGATGATCGAACGGGCGAGGTGCGCAGGAATCGGCCCATCGACTTTAATGCTATTCAGCGGATTGGGCTTCTGTGTCACGACTACGCACCCTGTTGTCGGCTTGATCTGGATCCAAATGACACTAGTGATTGCTCTACAGGTTGTCAAACCTTGTAAAACACTGCGGTGCCAAGTGAAGTTTAGCGTGTCCGCGATGATCTCAACGTGCCATTGTTTTTTGCTGGGCTAACCTTCACCATCGAACGCTTTCCCCCTCTGCTCACTGGAAATCTGCTGTGGCGGCACGTTTCGCGATCTCCCGGACCTTGCGCTGGCTAAGCTGCGCACTGCTGCTGGCCGGCGTCATGCTGGGCGGCCTGCATGCCGATTGGGATTTTTCCGCGATCAGCCGCAAGGCCGCGGCGCTGTATGGCCCGCTGGGCGCCGGGCAGCAGCGCATCGACGCCTGGCAGAATTTGTTGGCCACGCAGAAGCAAGTCAGTGAAATGGACAAGCTCAAAGTGGTTAACCTGTTTTTCAATAAACAGGTGCGCTACGTCGAAGACATCGACCTGTGGCACGAAGTCGACTATTGGGAAACGCCGATTGAAGCGCTGTGGAAGGGTGCCGGAGACTGCGAAGACTATGCAATCGCCAAGTATTTCAGCCTGCGTCACCTCGGCGTTTCCAGTGACAAGCTGCGCATCACTTACGTCAAGGCACTGCGCCAGAACCGCGCGCACATGGTGCTGACTTACTATGCCACCCCGGATGCAATGCCACTGGTGCTCGACAGCCTGATCGATCCGATCCAGCCTGCGTCCCAGCGAACCGATTTGCTGCCGGTCTACTCTTTCAATGCCGAAGGTCTGTATTTGCCGGGGGCCAAGGGCAACAAAAAGGTCGGTGACACCAAGCGCCTGTCGCGCTGGCAGGATGTATTGAAGAAAATGCAGGCCGAAGGTTTTCCGGTCGAGACGACTAACTAGGAGCACGCGCTCAGATGTCTTTGTTCAAACAGCTGTTGATCGCTATCTGTCTGTTCCTGGTGGTCGCCTTCACCGGCAGCTTCATGGTCAGTCTGGAAAGCTCGCGTACCCAGTACGTCAACCAGTTGCGCTCCCACGCCCAGGACGCCGCGACGGCGCTGGCCTTGTCGCTGACGCCGAACATTGACGACCCGGCGATGGTTGAGTTGCTGGTCAGCTCGATTTTCGACAGTGGCTATTACGCGAGCATCCGCGTGGTCGATCTGAAGACTGACCAGACCATCGTCGAGCGCAGTGGCAGTCCGGCTGTGAGCAACGTGCCGGACTGGTTCGTCAAACTCATCGGCCTCGAACCGGCCGGTGGCGATGCGCTGGTCAGCCGTGGCTGGGAGCAGGCGGCGCGGGTCGAAGTGGTCAGCCATCCGATGTTTGCCGTGGCCAAACTGTGGCAGAGCGCACTGGGCAGCCTCGGCTGGCTGCTGATCTGCGGCGCGGTCAGTGCGGTGCTTGGTGCGCTGCTGCTGCGTCGGCAATTGAAGCCGCTGGACTACATGGTGCAGCAATCCCATGCGATTGCCCGGCGCGAATTTCTCAGCCTGCCGGAGTTGCCGCGCACTCCCGAGTTGCGGCGCGTGGTGCAGGCGATGAACCAGATGGTCGAGAAGCTCAAGGCGCTGTTTCAGGAACAGGCTGAGCGCAGTGAAAAACTGCGTGCCGAGTCCTATCAGGACAACCTCACAGGGCTGGCTAACCGGCGCTATTTCGAAATGCAGCTGAACAATCGGGTCAGCAACCCGGAGCAGGCCAGTTCCGGTTATCTGCTGCTGTTGCGAGTCAAGGATCTGGCCGGACTCAACCAGCGCCTGGGCGGTCAGCGCACCGATGAATTGTTGAAAGCGGTTGGCGAGCAACTGTCCCGCGAATGCGCCAAATACCCGGAAACCCAGAACCTGGTCACGCGTATCCGGGGCGGTGAATTTGCGGTGCTGGCGCCGGGGCTGGTGCGTGAGGAAGCCCTGCAACTGGCGCAGAACCTCGACAGCGCCCTGAGCAGTCTGCACGCTACCGGCGCGACCGATGTGGCGGCAGTCGCGTCCATCGGCCTGGCGCCGTTCGCGCACGGCGATTCGCCACAGTCGGTGCTCAGCCTCGGCGATCAGGCGCTGGCGCAGGCCGAAGGGCAGGGCGAGCAGAACTGGGCGTGTATCGATCAGAGCCTGACCGCCGACGTTGGCGACGACCATCACGCCTGGCATCGCTTGCTCGACCAGGCGTTGAGCCAGCAGCGTTTCGAGTTGTATTTCCAACCGGTGGTGGCCGCCGCAGATACGCAATTGGTGCTGCATTACAAAGTGCTCTCACGCCTGCTCGACGATCAGGGCCAGACCATTCCGGCCGGACGCTTTCTGCCATGGCTGGAGCGCTTCGGCTGGACGTCGCGGCTGGACCGTTTGATGCTCGAGCGCGTGCTCAAGCAGATGAAAGAGCACGAAGACTCGCTCGCGCTGAACCTGTCCTCGGCGACCCTCGCCGATCCGCAGGCGCTGAACAAAGTGTTCGAGATTTTGCGCGCGCATTCCAACCTTGGGTCAAGGCTGACCCTGGAAATTGGTGAGGAGCAATTGCCCGAGCAGGCGGTGCTGGAGCAATTGACCCGACGTTTGCGCGAACTCGGTTTCTCCCTGAGCCTGCAGCGTTTTGGTGGGCGCTTCAGCATGATCGGCAACCTGGCGCGGCTGGGGCTGGCGTACCTGAAGATCGACGGCAGCTACATCCGCGCGATTGATCAGGAGAGTGACAAGCGTCTGTTTATCGAGGCGATCCAGCGAGCGGCGCACAGCATTGATCTGCCGCTGATTGCCGAGCGGGTCGAGACGGAAGGGGAATTGTCGGTGATTCGCGAGATGGGCTTGTATGGGGTGCAGGGGCAGTTGCTCGGTGAGCCCAAGCCCTGGAAGTAAACCCTGGAACGTTGGTCTCAGTGATGCTGTCTTTGCGAGCAAGCCCGCTCCCACATTGCAATGTGGGAGCGGGCTTGCTCGCGAAAGGGCCAGTTCAGTCGCTGAAGATCCCGGATCAGATCAACCCGCCCTCATCCTCATCGATCAACTGACTCAACCCGCCCAACGCCTCACGCGCCTGGGTCCGGTCCATCAGTTTGGCCTGGGCCGCCGGTGGCAGGTCGGTGACGCGGATCACGCCTTTCTGGGTCAGCACCTGAATCAGGTCGTCGAGTACCCGAATCATTTCAAAGTCGCTCTGCTTGAGCTGTTTGAGGCTGTTTTCCACGGCTTCGTTGGCGTACCACGCCTGGATTTCGTGGTGATCGGCCGGCAGCGTTTCCGTGGCCTCGGCGTAGGCCGCAGCTTCCACGCGAATCAACTGGCCTTGCGCATCGCGTTGCACGTAAAACATTGAGCATCCCTCAGAAATGAACCAGCGTCATGCTGTCAGCAGCATAGCCAACTGCGCGCGAGTATGCGGGGCGGCGACGCACTCGTCACCGGTCCGGACAGCACAAACGTGAAGGCCGCCCCATGGGGCGGCCGTTTTGGTTCGCGGATCAGCTGTTGTTGTGGTCGACCTTGATGGTCGGATCGCTGCCGGCAATCAGGTTGTGAATGTTGGCGCTCGACCAGTTGTTGCCTTCCAGTTTGATCGTCACGTCAGGCGTTGCCGCTGCGGCGTCGCCGGAGTTGAACTTGCCCGCCGAGCTGACTTGCAGCGACGACGTGCCGTCGACGGTGGTGATCTTCAGGAAGTTATCGATGGTGCTGCCGGTCTCGCCCTGCAACAGATCGCGCAGGTCGATGCGGTCACCTTCGCTGGCCTTGAAGTCCTTGATTACGTCGTTACCGGTATCGCCCGACTTCCAGACGAAGGTGTCGGCACCGGAACCACCCATCAGGATGTCGTTGCCCTTACCGCCGATCAGCGTGTCGTTGCCGGTGCCGCCGAGCAGGATGTCATTGCCTTTGCCGCCATCGAGCAAGTCGTTGCCGCCCGAGCCGAACAGGATGTCATTGCCCGCGCCGCCCAGCAGGGTGTCGTTGCCGTCATGGGCGCCAGAGACATCGAACGCTTGGTAGTGCTCGGTGATGTACTGGTGCACGTTGCTGGTGGTGACTTTACTGACGTCGACCCCGGTTTCCTTGGCCACGAACGCCTGCATCGCCTGATAACCCTCGCCGGCAATGCCGTTGAAGCTCACCAGGTCGCCGAACAGGATGTCGTTGCCATCGCCACCATTGACCGTGTCGTTGCCCGGCATCGTCGCTTCGGTGTGACCGATGATCGAGTTGGCCAGATCCTTCGGATCAATGTTGGTTTGCGGCGTTTTGTCCGAGTCGTAAGGCTTCAGATCGTTGAGGCTGACGCCACTGTTCAGGCCGATCGCTTCGACGTTCGAAAGGCCGCTCAGCAAGGCGAAGCTGCTGGTGGAGTTGTCGGTCGTGGTCGAACTGGTGCTGTTGCCGCTGCCGGCCAGGCTCGACAACTCGTAAGTGCCGTCGCCCTGAGCGTGGATGGTGCCCAGGCTGCTCCAGTTCCAGCTGCCGTTTTTGTAGGTTTGCAGCACGACGCTGCCGGAGCTGTTGATGCTCAGGTAGTGCGTGTTATCGATGTAGGTGCTGAAGCTGTCGCCCAGTTTGTAGTTGCTGGTGTTCACCACGCTGTCGAGTTTCACGCTGCCGTACAGCGTCGGGTTGGTCTGCTCGCCGCTCTGGTAGTAGGTCGGCTGGCCGTCGGTGATGAAGTACGTAAGGTTCTTCGCCCCGGTGTTGGCCACAGCCTCTGCGCTTTGGAACCAGTTGGCCGTGGTCTTGAACACGTCCTCATAGTTGGTACCGCCGCCGGAAGCCATCGAGTCCAGTACCGCTTTGAGCAAGGTCAGCGCGTTCGGGTCGTTGAGGTTCACCGACACCGACTTGTTGACCTGAGTATCGAAGTCGACGAGGAAGATGTTCACCGTGCCCGAGTTGCTGCCGCCCAGGCTCTGCTTGAGGGTGTTGAACACCGAGGTCAGCGAGTCCTTGGCTGCGTTGAGCGACGAAGTGCTCATGCTGCCCGAGCTGTCGACCATGAACGCGATGTTGTAGTTGGTGCCCGGCACCACGGTCAGGCCGCCAATGTCGGCGACGACGATGTCGTTGCCATCAGTGCCTGTGACGGTGTCATCGACCGAGGTGGCGACAATGGCGTTGTACACCGCCGGCACCACGCTGACCGGAATCGTCGCGGTGCTGCTGGCCGAACCGCCGACCTGCTCGGTGGAAGTCGAGGTCACGGTCAGGTTGAACTGGCCGTTGTAGTACGGCGGCGGGGTCACGGTGAGGCTGCCGAGGTTCCAGCCAGTGACGTTGGCGTCGCCGCTGCTGGCGGTGACTGTGAAGGTATGACCCGCGCCGTCGCTGAGGACCGAACCGACCGGCGCGCCACTGATCTTCACGCTCAGGGTTTCCGAACCGTCGGTGTCGGTCAGCGCGGTGGTGATCGCCGACAGCTTCACGGTGGTGCCTTCGGCGCCGGTGTTGAGCTTGTAGCCGTCGTAATAGCCTTCGCCGTTGCTGCCGTGCAGATCGGAAACAGTCACGCCCGAGTTCACCAGATCCTGTACGCCGGTGTAGATCGGCACGCCGGCGCTGCTCAGATCGATCGGCGTGCTGCCGTTGACCGACAGGTTGACGTCGTAGCTGCCCGGGCCGCTCTGATTGTGGTGGTAGATGTCCAGGGTGTAGTAGCCGCTGGTGGTCGGAGTGAACGAGCCATTGATGGCGCCACCCGCACCCCAGGTGCCCGAAGCCACGCTCTTGCCGCCGATAGTGATCAGCAAACTGTCATCGGCGATGCCGCTGAAGGTATAGGTCTTGCCGGCTTCCAGATAGATCAGGCCGGATGTCTTGGACGCCGTACCGGCGGTCACGCTGCCGTCAGACTGCACGTTGTTTACGTTAGTGCTGCTGTTCGGTGTGCCGGCGCCGTCGATCACATTTTTCAGCGTGGTCGAATCCGCGCCGTTGCCGTTGGTGCCCAGGCCCGGGAGACCGGTCCAGACTTCCTTGATCAGCCCGGTGGACTTCACGCTGTTGTCAGCCACGCTCACGGTCGGCGCATCCGCCACTGGTGTGATGTCGATCTTCACGGTGCCGGTGTTGCCCAGCAGTTGGCCGTCGGTTGGCTGGAACTTGATCTGCGCGTAGTCGGCCTGGTTGTTGCCCACGCCGGTGCCGCCGTAACCATTGACGCCCGACTCGTTGGCATCCGGCAGGAAGCGCAGCTTGCCCGCGTCGATGTCAGCCTTGCTGAAAGTCTGGTTGTTGGCGACGTCTTTCCAGGTCGAGCCGTCCAGATACTGCAGTTTGCCTTCGCCCGGCAGTTGGGTGATTTTGATGCCCAGGCTGCTGGCCGGGCTGTCGACATCGCTCACACCGAAGGTCGACCAGCCGAGGATCAGCGGCGTGTCTTCGGTGCCGGTGACGTTGACCGGTGCAGCAACCGGGGCATCGTTGACCGCCACCACGTTGACCGTGGTGGTCGCGGTGTTGGAGTAGTTGCCGCCATCGGTCACTGTCACGGTGATGATGCGCGGTACGGTGCTCGGGTCTTCACTGCTGTTGGTGAAGCTGATGTTCTTGATCGCCTGCATGTAGTCGGCCAGCGTCGCGTTACCCGACAAGGTCAGGGTCACGGTGCCGTTGGTGCTGTTGGCATTGATGGTGATGCCATTGACGCTGTTGCCCAGGTTCAGCGCATCGCCGTCCTGACGGTTGGTCAGGACCACGGTGGCGCCGGTGAGCATGGTGCTGTCCGGGTCGGTGATCCTGATGTCGGTGTCGGCAATCGACACACCTGCGCCCGGGGTGTTTTCGGTGAACGTCACCTTGTAGTCGGCACCGGTGGCGCCGCTGGAGTTGTTGGCGTCCAGGTCGATGACCGGCGGTGCATCGTTGTCGATGATCGACGTGCTGACGCTGCCATTGGTGCTGCTGACCGCGAGGTTTTCGAAGTTGCCGCCAGTAGCCGAATCAATCTTGACCACGAAGTTCTCGGTGCCTTCGGTGATCTTGTCATCGATGGTCGCGACGTTGAACTGCGCGCTGCTCGCACCTGCCGGGATCTTCACGGTGTACACACCGGTGAAGTCCGAACCGTCGGCGGCAGTGCCGCTGTAGACGATTTTCAGGATCACTTCGGTTTGCGCCGGGTGGTTCAGGCTGACCGTGTAGCTGGCGGTCTGGCCTTCGGTCACCGAGGTGCTGCCGGTGATGCTGACGGTGGTGGTGTCGAGGGTATCGGTGACGCTGGTCACGGCCGGAGTCGTGCTGGTCACCAGATTTTCAAAGCCGCCGCCGCTGGTACCGGTGATGGTGGCCTGCACGGTGCCGGCGTCTTTGTAGACGTCGTCAGCCGGTGCCGGAACGGTCACGGTGCCAGTGGTTTTACCGGCGTCGATGGTGATCACGGCGCCATTGGACAGGGTCACGGTGACTGGCGAGCCAGCGGCGTTGGTCAGGGTGGCGGTGTAGGTGATCTGGCCACCTTCGGCCACGGTGCCGGTCGCGCTGAGAGACAGGTTTGTCGTGTCGACGGTGTCGGTCACGGTGGTGCTGACCGGAGTCTTGTCGGCTACGAGGTTTTCGTAGTTGCCGCCGGTCACGTTGGTGATCGCGTTGGTCAGCGGTGCATGGCCGGTCAACGCATCGTTAGGCGCGGTGGTGGTGGCGGTGCCGCTGGTCTGGCCGACACCAATGGTGATGGTTTGACCGTTGGCCAACGTTACTACCACTGGCGAGCCAGTCACTGGAGCACCGACGGTCGCGGTGTAAACGACGTTGCCGCCCTCAGCCGCAGTAGCGGTTGCCGTCAGTTTGACGGTGGTGGTGTCGATGGTATCGGTGACACTGGTCACGGCCGGAGTCGTGCTCGGCACCAGGTTTTCGAAGTTGCCACCGGTGGCGGTGCTGATCGTGGCTTGCACGGTGCCGGCGTCTTTATAGACGTCGTCAGTCGGCGCAGGAACGGTCACGGTGCCGGTGGTTTTGCCGGCTTCGATGGTGATGACGGCGCCGTTGGACAAAGTCACGGTCACTGGCGAGCCAGCGGCATTGGTCAGGGTTGCGGTGTAAACAATCGAACCGCCCTCGGCCACCGATCCCGTGGCGCTCAGCGACAGGTTAGTGGTGTCGACAGTGTCGGTGACATTGGTCGAAACCGGGGTCTTGTCGGCCACCAGATTTTCATAGTTGCCGCCGGTTACACCGGTGATCGAGTTGGTCAGCGAGGCCTGGCCGGTCAACGCATCGTTAGGCGCAGTGGTGGTCGCGGTGCCGCTGGTCTGGCCGACACCAATGGTGATGGTTTGACCATTGGCCAAAGTCACGACAACTGGCGAGCCGGTTACCGGTGCGCCGACAGTCGCGGTGTAGACAACGTTGCCGCCTTCAGCCGCCGACTCGGTGGCCGTCAGTTTGACGGTGGTGGTGTCGATGGTATCGGTGACGCTGGTCACGGCTGGCGTCGTGCTCGGCACCAGGTTTTCGAAGTTGCCACCGGTGGCGTTGCTGATCGTTGCTTGCACAGTGCCGGCGTCTTTGTAGACATCGTCAGTGGGTGCCGGAACGGTCACGGTGCCGGTGGTTTTGCCGGCTTCGATGGTGATGACGGCGCCGTTGGACAAAGTCACGGTCACTGGCGAACCAGCGGCATTGGTCAGGGTTGCGGTGTAAACAATCGAACCGCCCT
>NZ_CAXAPT010000026.1:0-15767 GCF_963970475.1 Pseudomonas sp. EA_5y_Pfl2_R50
CGTAGTGACGAATAGTCGAGTTGTACTCAACGTGAGCGGTGTTGATGGTGATACCGCGAGCTTTTTCTTCTGGTGCGCTGTCGATCTTGTCGAAGTCAACGATTGCGGAACCGAAAACTTCGGAGCAAACGCGAGTCAGAGCAGCAGTCAGAGTGGTTTTACCGTGGTCAACGTGACCGATGGTGCCAACGTTGACGTGCGGTAGGGAACGATCAAATTTTTCTTTAGCCACGACAATTAACTCCTAGCCTAAAGGGGCTGAATCAGCCTTGTTTTTTGGTTACGGATTCGACGATGTGCGACGGAGCCGTATCGTATTTTTTGAATTCCATAGAGTAGCTTGCGCGACCCTGGGACATGGAACGAACATCGGTCGCATAACCGAACATCTCACCCAGCGGAACTTCGGCACGGATAACCTTGCCGGACACTGTGTCTTCCATACCCTGGATCATGCCGCGACGACGGTTAAGGTCGCCCATCACATCACCCATATAGTCTTCAGGCGTAACAACCTCTACCGCCATGATCGGCTCGAGCAACTCACCACCACCCTTCTGGGCCAGTTGCTTGGTCGCCATGGAAGCAGCCACCTTAAACGCCATCTCGTTGGAGTCGACGTCGTGGTAAGAACCATCGAACACGGTAGCCTTCAGGCCGATCAGCGGATAGCCGGCAACAACGCCGTTCTTCATCTGCTCTTCGATACCCTTCTGGATAGCCGGGATGTATTCCTTAGGAACCACACCACCTACAACTTCGTTCACGAATTGCAGACCTTCCTGACCTTCGACAGCAGGAGCAAAACGAATCCAGCAGTGACCGAACTGGCCGCGACCACCGGACTGACGAACGAACTTGCCTTCGATTTCACAGTTCTTCGTGATGCGCTCACGATACGAAACCTGAGGCTTGCCGATGTTGGCTTCGACGTTGAACTCACGGCGCATCCGATCAACCAGGATGTCCAGGTGCAGCTCGCCCATGCCAGAGATGATCGTTTGACCAGTCTCTTCATCAGTTTTAACGCGGAAAGACGGGTCTTCCTGAGCAAGTTTGCCCAGAGCGATACCCATTTTTTCCTGGTCATCCTTGGTCTTAGGCTCTACGGCAACCGAAATAACCGGCTCCGGGAAGTCCATGCGAACCAGAATGATTGGCTTGTCAGCGTTGCAGAGGGTTTCACCAGTGGTGACGTCCTTCATGCCGATCAGGGCCGCGATGTCGCCAGCGCGCACTTCCTTGATCTCTTCACGGGCGTTTGCGTGCATTTGCACCATACGACCCACGCGCTCTTTCTTGCCTTTAACCGAGTTGATTACGCCGTCGCCGGAGTTCAACACGCCCGAGTAAACACGGACGAAGGTCAAGGTACCCACGAATGGGTCGGTAGCGATTTTGAACGCCAGAGCAGCAAACGGCTCGTCATCACTTGCGTGACGCTCCATTTCCTCTTCCTCGTTATCAGGATTGGAGCCCTTGATAGCAGGAATATCGGTAGGAGCAGGCAAGAAGTCGATAACGGCGTCGAGAACCAGGGGAACGCCCTTGTTCTTGAACGAAGAACCGCAAACAGCCAGAACGATTTCGCCGGCGATAGTACGCTGACGCAAAGCAGCTTTGATCTCTTCGATCGACAGCTCTTCACCTTCCAGGTACTTGTTCATCAGCTCTTCGCTGGCTTCAGCAGCAGCCTCAACCATGTTGTTGCGCCACTCATCAGCCAGCTCTTGGAGCTCAGCAGGAATGTCCTTGCGAACAGGGACCATACCTTTATCAGAGTCGTTCCAGTAGACAGCTTGCATGTTGATCAGATCGATCTGACCCTGGAAGTTGTCTTCGGAACCGATAGCCAACTGGATCGGCACCGGAGTGTGACCCAGACGCTGCTTGATCTGACCGATCACGCGCAGGAAGTTGGCACCAGCACGGTCCATCTTGTTTACGTAAACAAGACGTGGAACGCCGTATTTGTTGGCTTGACGCCATACGGTTTCCGACTGCGGTTCAACACCCGAAGTACCACAGAACACAACGACAGCGCCGTCGAGTACACGCAGGGAACGCTCAACTTCAATGGTGAAGTCTACGTGGCCCGGGGTATCGATTACGTTGAAGCGGTGCTCATGCGGGTACTGCTTCTCGGAACCTTTCCAGAAGGCGGTAATAGCAGCAGAAGTAATGGTAATACCACGCTCCTGCTCCTGCACCATCCAGTCTGTGGTCGCGGCGCCATCATGCACCTCGCCCATTTTGTGACTTTTGCCGGTGTAAAAAAGGACGCGCTCGGTGGTGGTAGTTTTACCAGCATCCACGTGAGCGACGATACCGATGTTACGGTAGCGGCCAATCGGAGTAGTACGAGCCATAAAGCCCTCGCAAAATTAGTGAAGCTAAAATTAGAAGCGGTAGTGCGAGAAAGCTTTGTTGGCTTCAGCCATACGGTGCACGTCTTCACGCTTCTTAACAGCAGCACCTTTGCCTTCAGCAGCATCCAGCAGTTCGCCAGCCAAACGCAGAGCCATAGACTTCTCGCCACGCTTACGGGCGAAGTCTACCAACCAGCGCATTGCCAGAGCGTTACGACGGGAAGGACGAACCTCGACCGGAACCTGGTAAGTAGCACCACCAACGCGGCGCGACTTCACTTCGACCAGCGGAGCGATGGCGTCGAGTGCTTTTTCGAAGAGTTCCAGGGGATCGGTGCCAGCCTTACGGGTCGCAACGGTTTCCAGGGCACCATAAACGATACGCTCGGCAACGGCTTTCTTGCCGCTTTCCATAACGTGGTTCATGAATTTGGCGAGGATCTGGCTTCCGTATTTCGGATCGTCCAGAATCTCACGCTTTGCTGCTACGCGACGTCTTGGCATGATAAGCCCTCAAGCGGTCTTCAGGTTAGCTCGGGACAGATCCAATGGATGCGCGCCCGACCTTACTCTTATCGACTCAATAAAATGAAAATCTGCAAAACGGCCGATTACTTCGGACGCTTGGTACCGTACTTCGAACGACCCTGGTTACGGCCTTTAACGCCGGAAGTATCCAAGGAGCCGCGAACGGTGTGGTAACGAACACCTGGCAAGTCTTTTACACGACCGCCGCGGATCAGTACCACGCTGTGCTCTTGCAGGTTGTGACCTTCACCACCGATGTACGAGGAAACCTCGAAACCGTTGGTCAGGCGCACACGGCATACTTTACGCAGTGCCGAGTTAGGTTTTTTCGGCGTAGTGGTGTACACACGGGTGCACACGCCACGACGTTGCGGGCAGTTCTGCAGCGCAGGCACGTCGGATTTCTCGACGATACGCTTACGCGGCTGACGTACCAGCTGGTTGATAGTTGCCATCTACTAGCTCCACTGTTGTCTTGCGACGCTATTGTCTTGCAAGAAAAGCAAAATGGCAGGAACGAATTCCCGCCAAATTTAGGGGATCAAGAGTCTAAAGAGGATCTTGCCCCCAGTCAAGGCAAGGCCCCGACCTCCCCGCCCGTCGGACCTTGACAATATGTCTCGATTCGACGAACGGAGCGATCAGGGCCTCAGCTCATTTACCGCAGAACTCAGTTACCGCTCGAGTTCAGCGCTTCGGTCAGTGCAGCTTCCACTTCACTGGCGCTTACGCGCAACGGCTTGTCAGCATCACGACGACGCTTACGCTCGCTGTGATACGCCAGACCGGTACCAGCCGGGATCAGACGACCCACGACTACGTTTTCTTTCAGGCCGCGCAGGTAATCGCGCTTGCCGGTGACTGCCGCTTCGGTCAGTACACGGGTGGTTTCCTGGAAGGAAGCCGCCGAGATGAACGATTCGGTGGACAACGACGCCTTGGTGATACCCAGCAGAACGCGAGTGAACTTGGAGACAAACTTGTCTTCCGCGCCCAGACGCTCGTTCTCTACCAGTACGTGAGTCAGTTCCATCTGGTCGCCCTTGATGAAGCTGGAATCGCCGGACTCGGAGATCTCAACTTTACGCAGCATCTGACGCAGGATGGTCTCGATGTGCTTATCGTTGATCTTCACGCCTTGCAGACGGTAAACGTCCTGGATCTCGTTGACGATGTACTTGGCCAGCGCGCTCACACCCAGCAAACGCAGGATGTCGTGCGGATCGCTTGGACCGTCGGAGATAACTTCGCCGCGGTTTACCTGTTCGCCTTCGAACACGTTCAGGTGACGCCACTTCGGAATCAGCTCTTCATACGGATCGCTACCGTCGTTCGGGGTAATAACCAGACGGCGCTTGCCTTTGGTTTCTTTACCGAACGCGATGGTGCCGCTGACTTCAGCCAGAATCGACGCCTCTTTCGGACGACGAGCTTCGAACAAGTCGGCAACACGCGGCAGACCACCGGTGATGTCGCGGGTCTTCGAAGTTTCTTGCGGGATACGAGCGATAACATCACCGATCGCAATCTTCGCACCGTCAGCCACACCGACCAGGGCGTTGGCTGGCAGGAAGTACTGAGCGATAACGTCAGTGCCTGGCAGCAACAGATCCTTGCCGTTGTCGTCAACCATCTTCACTGCTGGGCGGATTTCCTTACCGGCAGCTGGACGATCTTTCGCGTCGAGTACTTCAATGTTGGTCATACCGGTCAATTCGTCAGTCTGACGCTTGATCGTGATGCCTTCTTCCATGCCCACGTAGGTCACGGTACCTTTCATTTCGGTAACGATCGGGTGAGTGTGCGGATCCCACTTGGCCACGATTGCGCCAGCGTCGACCTTGTCACCTTCTTTAACCGAAATCACGGCACCGTACGGCAGCTTGTAGCGCTCGCGCTCACGACCGAAGTCATCAGCGATTGCCAGCTCACCGGAACGGGACACAGCAACCAGGTGGCCATCCACCCGCTCAACGTGCTTCAGGTTGTGCAGACGGACGGTACCGCCATTCTTCACCTGAACGCTGTCGGCAGCGGAAGTACGGCTTGCCGCACCACCGATGTGGAACGTACGCATCGTCAGCTGGGTACCCGGCTCACCGATGGACTGGGCAGCGATAACGCCGACCGCTTCACCGATGTTCACCTGGTGACCACGAGCCAGATCACGGCCGTAACACTTGGCGCAAATGCCATAGCGGGTTTCGCAACTGATCGGCGAACGCACGATCACTTCGTCGATGCTGTTCAGCTCGATGAACTCAACCCACTTCTCGTCTACCAGAGTGCCGGCAGGAACGATAACGTCCTCGGTACCTGGCTTGAATACGTCACGGGCAATAACACGACCCAATACGCGCTCACCCAACGGCTCTACAACGTCACCGCCTTCAATGTGCGGAGTCATCAGCAGACCGTGTTCGGTGCCGCAATCGATCTCGGTTACAACCAGATCCTGCGCCACGTCTACCAGACGACGAGTCAGGTAACCGGAGTTCGCAGTTTTCAACGCGGTATCCGCCAGACCTTTACGAGCACCGTGAGTCGAGATGAAGTACTGAAGTACGCTCAAACCTTCACGGAAGTTCGCAGTAATCGGCGTTTCAATGATGGAACCGTCGGGCTTGGCCATCAGACCACGCATACCGGCCAGCTGACGAATCTGTGCTGCGGAACCCCGCGCACCCGAGTCGGCCATCATGTACATCGAGTTGAAAGACTCTTGGTCGACTTCAACGCCATGACGGTCGATAACCTTCTCTTTCGAGAGGTTGGCCATCATAGCCTTGGAAACTTCGTCGTTCGCTTTCGACCAAAGGTCGATCACCTTGTTGTACTTCTCGCCCTGGGTTACCAGGCCGGAGGCGTACTGGCTCTCGATCTCTTTCACTTCGTCGGTGGCAGCACCGATGATGCGGGCTTTCTCGTCCGGGATAACGAAGTCGTTAACACCGATGGAAACGCCGGAGATGGTCGAGTAAGCGAAACCGGTGTACATCAACTGGTCAGCGAAGATCACGGTCTCTTTCAGACCAACCACGCGGTAGCACTGGTTGATCAGCTTGGAGATCGCCTTTTTCTTCATCGGCAGGTTGACGACATCAAACGACAGACCTTTTGGCACAACCTGGAACAGCAGCGCACGGCCGACAGTGGTGTCGACGATACGGGTACCGCTCACGCTGTTGCCGTCACGGTCGTTGACGGTTTCGTTGATACGTACTTTAACCTTGGCGTGCAGTGCGGCTTCGCCGGCACGGAACACACGGTCAACTTCCTGCAGATCCGCGAATACACGACCTTCGCCTTTGGCGTTGATCGCTTCACGAGTCATGTAGTACAGACCCAATACAACGTCCTGCGACGGAACGATGATTGGCTCACCGTTGGCTGGCGACAGAATGTTGTTGGTCGACATCATCAACGCACGCGCTTCGAGCTGGGCTTCCAGCGTCAGCGGTACGTGCACGGCCATTTGGTCGCCGTCGAAGTCGGCGTTGTACGCGGCGCAGACCAGAGGGTGCAGCTGGATAGCCTTACCTTCGATCAGTACTGGTTCAAACGCCTGGATACCCAGACGGTGAAGGGTCGGTGCACGGTTGAGAAGAACCGGGTGTTCGCGAATCACTTCAGCGAGAACGTCCCAAACCTCTGGCAGTTCGCGCTCGACCATTTTCTTGGCCGCTTTGATGGTGGTCGCGAGACCACGCATTTCGAGCTTGCCGAAAATGAACGGTTTGAACAGTTCGAGAGCCATCTTCTTCGGCAAACCGCACTGATGCAGACGCAGGGTCGGGCCTACGGTAATTACCGAACGACCGGAGTAGTCAACACGCTTACCAAGCAAGTTCTGACGGAAACGACCCTGCTTACCCTTGATCATGTCAGCCAGGGATTTCAGAGGACGCTTGTTCGAACCAGTGATAGCGCGGCCACGACGACCGTTGTCGAGCAGAGCATCGACAGCTTCCTGCAACATACGCTTTTCGTTGCGCACAATGATGTCCGGGGCGGACAGATCCAGCAGGCGCTTCAAACGGTTGTTACGGTTGATCACTCGACGATACAGATCGTTGAGGTCGGAAGTCGCGAAACGACCGCCATCCAGCGGGACCAGTGGACGCAGATCTGGCGGCAGAACCGGCAGAACGGTCAGCACCATCCACTCTGGCAGGTTGCCGGAACCCTGGAAGGCTTCCATCAACTTCAGACGTTTGGACAGCTTCTTGATCTTGGTTTCGGAGTTGGTTTGCGGAATCTCTTCACGCAGACGGCCAATCTCGTGTTCCAGGTCGATAGCGTGCAGCAGTTCACGGACAGCTTCAGCACCCATGCGGGCGTCGAAGTCATCACCGAACTCTTCCAGCGCTTCGAAGTACTGCTCGTCGTTCAGCAGCTGACCTTTTTCAAGGGTGGTCATGCCTGGATCGATAACGACATAGCTCTCGAAGTAGAGAACGCGTTCGATATCACGCAGGGTCATGTCCATCAGCAGGCCGATACGGGACGGCAGCGATTTCAGGAACCAGATGTGGGCAACCGGCGAAGCCAGTTCGATGTGCGCCATGCGCTCACGACGAACCTTGGCCAGTGCAACTTCAACGCCGCACTTCTCGCAGATCACACCACGGTGCTTCAAGCGCTTGTACTTACCGCACAGGCACTCGTAATCCTTTACCGGGCCAAAGATCTTGGCGCAGAACAGACCGTCACGCTCAGGTTTGAACGTACGGTAGTTAATGGTTTCCGGCTTTTTAACTTCACCGAACGACCACGAGCGGATCATCTCAGGCGAGGCCAATCCGATACGGATGGCGTCGAACTCTTCGACTTGACCCTGGTTTTTCAGCAAATTCAGTAGGTCTTTCAAGGCCTTTCCTCCTGGCGGAGCAGAGAGCGGGCAATCCTGCCCCGCTCTCGATTCGCGTCACGTGTTATTCGGTTTCCAGATCGATATCGATGCCGAGGGAACGAATTTCCTTGATCAACACGTTGAAGGACTCGGGCATGCCCGGCTCCATACGGTGATCGCCATCCACGATGTTTTTGTACATCTTGGTACGGCCGTTCACATCGTCCGACTTCACTGTGAGCATTTCTTGCAGAGTGTAAGCAGCACCGTATGCTTCCAGTGCCCAGACCTCCATCTCCCCGAAACGCTGACCACCGAACTGCGCCTTACCACCCAGCGGCTGCTGGGTAACCAGGCTGTACGAACCGGTAGAACGCGCGTGCATCTTGTCGTCTACCAAGTGGTTCAGCTTCAGCATGTACATGTAGCCAACGGTAACTGGACGCTCGAACTTGTTGCCGGTACGGCCGTCAGTCAGCTGCATCTGGCCGCTTTCCGGCAGGTCTGCCAGTTTCAGCATGGCCTTGATTTCGCTTTCCTTGGCGCCGTCGAACACCGGGGTGGCCATTGGAACACCGCCACGCAGGTTCTTCGCCAGATCCAGGATTTCCTGATCGGAGAAGCTGTCCAGATCTTCGTTACGACCGCCGATCTGGTTGTAGATCTCGTCCAGGAAGGTGCGCAGTTCAGCGACTTTACGCTGCTCTTCGACCATCCGGTTGATCTTCTCGCCCAGACCTTTGGCCGCGAGGCCCAAGTGGGTTTCAAGGATCTGACCAACGTTCATACGCGAAGGTACGCCCAGCGGGTTGAGGACCACGTCGACCGGGGTGCCATTGGCATCGTGCGGCATGTCTTCAACCGGCATGATCACGGAGACCACACCCTTGTTACCGTGACGACCGGCCATCTTGTCGCCCGGCTGGATGCGACGACGGATTGCCAGGTAAACCTTGACGATTTTCAGCACGCCTGGAGCCAGGTCATCGCCCTGCTGCAGTTTGCGCTTCTTGTCTTCGAACTTGTCGTCCAGCAGACGGCGGCGATCAACGATGTAGGCCTGAGCCTTCTCGAGCTGCTCGTTCAGAGCATCTTCAGCCATGCGCAGTTTGAACCACTGACCATGCTCAAGACCGTCGAGAACTTCGTCGGTGATGTCCTGACCTTTCTTCAGACCTGCGCCGCCTTCAGCCTTGTGGCCTACCAGTGCGGAACGCAGACGTTCGAAAGTCGCGCCTTCAACGATACGGAACTCTTCGTTCAGATCCTTGCGGATCTCGTCCAGCTGGGACTTCTCGATCGACAGAGCACGAGCATCACGCTCAACGCCGTCGCGAGTGAAGACCTGTACGTCGATGACAGTACCTTTGGTACCGGTAGGTACACGCAGGGAGGTGTCTTTAACATCGCTGGCTTTTTCACCGAAGATTGCACGCAGCAGTTTTTCTTCCGGAGTCAGCTGGGTCTCGCCTTTCGGAGTGACCTTGCCCACGAGGATGTCGCCTGCGCCAACCTCAGCACCTACATAAACGATACCGGCTTCGTCCAGTTTGTTCAGTGCAGCTTCACCCACGTTAGGGATGTCCGCAGTGATTTCCTCTGGGCCAAGCTTGGTGTCACGGGCCACACAGGTCAGTTCCTGAATGTGGATCGTGGTGAAACGGTCTTCCTGAACTACACGCTCGGACAGGCAGATGGAGTCTTCGAAGTTGAAGCCGTTCCATGCCATGAACGCGATACGCATGTTCTGCCCCAGCGCCAGTTCACCCATGTCGGTGGACGGGCCGTCGGCCATGATGTCGCTACGCTGAACGCGATCACCCTTGCTCACCAGCGGACGCTGGTTGATGCAGGTGTTCTGGTTCGAGCGGGTGTATTTGGTCAGGTTGTAGATGTCGACACCAGCTTCGCCGGTTTCAACTTCATCATCAGCAACACGAACCACAATACGGCTTGCGTCGACGGAGTCGATCACGCCGCCACGACGAGCCACGACGCAAACGCCGGAGTCACGGGCTACGTTACGCTCCATGCCGGTACCTACCAGCGGCTTGTCAGCGCGCAGGGTTGGTACAGCTTGACGCTGCATGTTCGAACCCATCAACGCACGGTTGGCGTCGTCGTGCTCGAGGAACGGAATCAGCGACGCAGCAACCGAAACTACCTGCTTCGGCGAAACGTCCATCAAGGTGACTTCTTCAGGCGCCTTGACGGTGAATTCGTTCAGGTGACGCACGGCTACCAGTTCGTCGATCAGGACTTTCTGGTCGTTCATGGTCGCCGAAGCCTGCGCGATCACGTGATCGGCCTCTTCAATAGCGGACAGGAACACGATCTCGTCGGTGACCACACCCTCTTTCACCACGCGGTACGGGCTTTCCAGGAAGCCGTACTGGTTAGTGCGAGCGTAGGCAGCCAGGGAGTTGATCAGACCGATGTTCGGACCTTCCGGCGTTTCAATCGGGCATACACGACCGTAGTGAGTCGGGTGTACGTCACGGACTTCAAAACCAGCGCGCTCACGAGTCAGACCGCCAGGGCCGAGTGCAGAGACGCGACGCTTGTGGGTGATCTCGGACAGCGGGTTGTTCTGGTCCATGAACTGCGAGAGCTGGCTGGAACCGAAGAACTCTTTCACCGCCGCAGCCACTGGCTTGGCGTTGATCAGGTCTTGCGGCATCAGGCCTTCGCTTTCAGCCATCGACAGACGCTCTTTGACCGCACGCTCAACACGTACCAGGCCAACGCGGAACTGGTTCTCGGCCATTTCGCCTACGCAGCGAACACGACGGTTACCCAGGTGGTCGATGTCATCGACGATGCCTTTACCGTTACGGATGTCGACCAGGGTCTTCAGTACCGCGACGATGTCTTCCTTGCACAGCACGCCCGAACCTTCGATCTCGGTACGACCGATACGACGGTTGAACTTCATCCGGCCGACCGCAGACAGGTCATAGCGCTCAGGGCTGAAGAACAGGTTGTTGAACAGGGTTTCGGCAGCGTCTTTGGTTGGCGGCTCGCCTGGACGCATCATGCGATAGATCTCGACCAGCGCTTCCAATTGGTTGCTGGTGGAGTCGATCTTCAGCGTGTCGGAGACGAACGGACCGCAATCGATGTCGTTGGTGTACAGAGTCTCGATACGAACAACGCCAGCCTTGGCAATTTTTGCCAGGACTTCGGTGTTCAGCTCGGTGTTGCACTCTGCCAGGATTTCGCCGGTAGCCGGGTGCACGATCACCTTGGCGGTAGTACGGCCCAGAACGTAGTCCAGAGGTACTTCCAGGGTCTTGATGCCAGCTTTTTCGATCTGGTTGATGTGGCGCGCGGTGATACGGCGGCCCGCTTCAACAATGACCTTGCCCTTCTCGTCCTGAATATCCAGAACCGCAATTTCACCACGCAGGCGCGATGGCACCAGTTCCAGGCTGAGGGTTTCGCCGCTCAGGTGGAAGACGTTGGTGGTGTAGAACGCGTCCAGCACTTCTTCAGTGGTATAGCCGAGCGCGCGCAGCAGTACCGATGCTGGCAGCTTGCGACGACGATCGATACGCACGAATACGCAGTCTTTCGGGTCGAACTCGAAGTCCAGCCACGAGCCGCGGTACGGAATGATGCGCGCGGAGTACAGCAGTTTGCCGGAGCTGTGCGTCTTGCCGCGGTCGTGGTCGAAGAACACGCCCGGGGAACGGTGCAGCTGGGAAACGATAACACGCTCGGTACCGTTGATTACGAAGGTACCGTTCTCAGTCATCAGGGGAATTTCACCCATGTAGACTTCTTGCTCTTTGATGTCCTTGATCGCTTTGTTCGACGACTCTTTGTCGAAAATGATCAGGCGCACTTTTACCCGCAAAGGTACGGCGAAAGTTACACCGCGCAATACGCATTCTTTGACATCAAATGCCGGTTCGCCCAGGCGATAACCGACGTACTCCAGCGCAGCATTGCCGGAGTAGCTGATGATCGGGAAAACGGATTTGAAGGCCGCATGCAGGCCCACGTCGCGGAACTGATCTTTAGTCGCTCCCGCTTGCAAGAATTCACGATACGAATCCAGCTGGATGGCCAGGAGGTAAGGCACATCCATGACGTCCGGCAACTTGCTAAAGTCCTTGCGGATACGTTTTTTCTCAGTATATGAGTAAGCCATCAGCGTTCCCCAGCTTGGTCACCTGCTTGTTTGGCCCCTCCCGACGGGAGCAGCCAGAAAATCGTGCAAACCCCATGGTTTGCTCCACCACATCGGGTGGTTACAGCGCCCTTATCAGCACCGACCCAGTCGGCTGCCAATAACGGAAAAAGGCCGGTGGCAAGAGCCACCAGCCATCAGCCTGTCGCTTGACGCTCGGGCTGGAGGAGCAAAGTCGATGCTTACTTCAGCTCGACTTTAGCGCCTGCTTCTTCCAGCTTCTTCTTGGCGTCTTCAGCAGCTTCTTTCGAAACGCCTTCAGCTACAACCTGAGGAGCGCCGTCTACTTTCTCTTTGGCTTCTTTCAGGCCCAGACCGGTCAGTTCGCGAACTGCCTTGATCACGTTAACCTTCTTCTCGCCAGCTTCCAGCAGAACAACGTTGAACTCGGTTTGCTCTTCAACAACAGCGGCAGCAGCAGCTGGACCAGCCGAAGCAGCAGCAGCGGTAACACCGAAGGTTTCTTCCATCGCTTTGATCAGCTCAACGATTTCCACTACGGATTTCTGGCCGATTGCTTCGATGATTTGTTCGTTAGTCAGAGACATGACTCAATTCCTGAATTGGGGGACGGCCTACGCGACCATCGAAATAAACAAAAAACGCGAAAAGTTGACGAGCCTTAGGCTGCGGCAGCTTCTTTCTGGTCGCGAATTGCCGCCAGAGTACGAGCCAATTTGCTGGTAGCGCCTTGAATCACGCTCATCAACTGAGAAATTGCTTCGTCACGGGTCGGCAGAGTTGCCAGCACGTCGATCTGATTAGCTGCGAGGAACTTGCCCTCGAACGCAGCTGCCTTGATCTCGAACTTGTCCTGACCCTTGGCAAACTCTTTGAAGATGCGGGCAGCAGCGCCCGGATGTTCGTTCGAGAATGCAATCAGGGTCGGGCCGGTGAACACGTCATTGAGGACACTGTATTGAGTGTCAGCAACAGCGCGCTTGAGCAGGGTGTTACGTACAACACGTACGTAAACGCCAGCTTCACGAGCCTCTTTACGGAGTCCGGTCATTGCGCCTACTGTTACGCCACGTGCATCAACCACGACAGCGGACAGAGCGACTTTGGCAGCCTCGTTGACTTCAGCGACGATGGCCTTCTTGTCTTCGAGATTAATTGCCACGGGTTTAACTCCTGCTTGTTACCGTTTCACCTGGTCGAAACCGGATGTCGTTTTGGTGTCTGATTCGGTAAGGAACCGGGAGCACCATCTGCGTAGGCTGATGGTTTAAGGCTTGCGCCGCCTACGGTCTTGGATAGCCCCCGCCAGGCAGGGACCCCAATCTTTCAATTGGCGCTACGAGAGCGCCAACCTGTGTCTTACGCGTCCAGCGAGCTCTGGTCGATGACCAAACCTGGGCCCATAGTGGTGCTCAGAGTAACGCGCTTGACGTAAATACCTTTCGAGGAAGCTGGCTTGATACGCTTCAGATCAGCGATCAGCGCTTCAACGTTTTCCTTCAGCTTGACGGCGTCGAAGCCAATCTTGCCAACGGAAGTGTGGATGATGCCGTTTTTATCGGTGCGATAACGAACCTGACCAGCCTTGGCGTTTTTTACCGCGTTAGCTACGTCTGGAGTTACGGTGCCGACTTTCGGGTTAGGCATCAGACCACGTGGACCGAGAATCTGACCCAACTGGCCTACAACGCGCATTGCATCCGGGGATGCGATAACTACGTCATAGTTCAGGTCGCCGCCTTTCATTTCGGCAGCCAGGTCGTCCATACCTACACGGTCAGCGCCGGCAGCCAGAGCGGCCTCAGCAGCTGGCCCCTGGGTGAACACAGCAACGCGAACGGTCTTGCCAGTGCCGTGTGGCAGCACAGTAGCGCTACGAACAACCTGGTCAGATTTACGCGGGTCAACACCCAGGTTTACAGCAACGTCGAACGACTCGCTGAACTTGACAGTCGACAGCTCAGCCAGCAGAGCGGCGGCATCTACAATGTTGTAGGCCTTGCCTGCTTCGATTTTGCCGGCGATAGCCTTTTGACGCTTGGTCAGCTTAGCCATTACACACCCTCCACGTTAAGGCCCATGCTACGAGCAGAACCGGCGATAGTACGCACGGCTGCATCCATATCAGCTGCAGTCAGATCCGCGTTTTTGGTTTTCGCGATTTCTTCCAGCTGAGCACGGGTAACAGTGCCAACCTTAACGGTGTTCGGACGAGCGGAACCGCTGGTCAGACCTGCCGCCTTCTTCAGCAGAACCGAAGCAGGGGTGGATTTGGTTTCGAAAGTGAAACTACGGTCGCTGTAGACAGTAATGATCACTGGAGTCGGCAGACCCGCTTCAAGACCCTGAGTACGGGCGTTGAAAGCCTTGCAGAATTCCATGATGTTCACGCCATGCTGACCCAGAGCAGGACCAACAGGTGGACTTGGGTTAGCCTGAGCGGCCTTCACTTGCAGCTTGATGTAAGCGGTAATTTTTTTGGCCATGAGGCACTCCAATTACGGGTTCGAACGCCTCGGAAGGCTCCCCGGTTACTTGCGCGTTTATCCCAGTGACGACAAAACCCCACAGCCTAGGGCTGCGGGGTTGGGATGCTTGCTCAGCTAGACCTTTTCGACCTGACTGAACTCCAACTCTACCGGAGTAGAGCGACCGAAAATGAGCACTGCCACTTGGATCCGGCTCTTTTCGTAGTTAACTTCTTCAACAACGCCATTGAAATCAGCAAATGGACCGTCATTGACTCGCACCGTTTCACCTGGCTCGAAGAGAGTCTTCGGCTTAGGCTTGTCGCTACCATCAGCAACACGACGCAGAATTGCTTCCGCCTCTTTATCGGTGATTGGCGCAGGCTTATCGGCAGTACCGCCAATGAAACCCATCACCCGAGGAGTATCCTTGACCAAGTGCCAAGTACCCTCATTCATATCCATTTGGACCAGCACATAGCCCGGAAAGAACTTACGTTCGCTTTTGCGCTTCTGGCCATTACGCATCTCAACCACTTCTTCAGTGGGAACCAGAATCTCGCCGAAGCCATCTTCCATGCCAGCCAGCTTTACGCGCTCGATCAGCGAGCGCATCACATGCTTCTCGTAACCCGAGTAAGCATGCACAACATACCAACGCTTAGCCACGGGACACCCTTAGCCGACAATCAAGGAAACAAGCCAGCCGAGCAGGGAATCAAGCCCCCACAACAGCAACGCCATAACCAGAACAACAGCCACCACAATGAGGGTGGTCTGCGTAGTTTCTTGGCGAGTTGGCCAAACGACTTTACGAATCTCGGTGCGAGCTTCCTTAACCAGTACAAAGAAAGACTTGCCCTTCGCAGTCTGCAGGCCTACAAAGGCAGCTACAGCAGAAATGACAAGCAAAGCAAGTACACGGTACAGGATCGGCGAAGCAGAGTAATACTGATTGCCAACAACGCCAACAACCACCAAAGCGACAACTACAAGCCACTTGAGTAGATCGAAGCGAGAGCCTTGAGCTTCAGCTTTAGGAGTCATCTATGAAGATCCTGTGAAAAGAAAGCCAGACACACCAAGTGAATCTGGCAGGTCAGGAGGGAATCGAACCCCCAACCTACGGTTTTGGAGACCGTCGCTCTGCCAATTGAGCTACTGACCTAAAACAAAATCAGGCCGACCATTATGCCGGCCCGAAAAATACATTACAACCACTTACTCGATGATTTTGGCTACGACACCAGCGCCGACGGTACGACCACCTTCACGGATAGCGAAACGCAGACCATCTTCCATCGCGATGGTTTTGATCAGGGTAACAGTCATCTGAATGTTGTCACCTGGCATTACCATTTCAACGCCTTCTGGCAGCTCGCAGTTACCAGTCA
>NZ_CAXAPT010000027.1:0-7792 GCF_963970475.1 Pseudomonas sp. EA_5y_Pfl2_R50
TTCTTTTCGGTCACTTGATTGACTGCTTGGATTTTGAATTCTTCGGGATAACGCGGGTTGCTCATGGCACCTCCTGATTGGCCTCATTTTAAGGCATGGAGGTGTCTACGAAACCCGGGGCGATTCAGAAGTCCTGCAGGTCATTCTGGTAAGCACGACGCGTGCGGTGGTTATCGATATTGGCGAACCACTCGACTGCGGCCGGCACGCTGGCCAACTGCTGGAACTCGACGGCTGTCAGTCGGCGTTCGCTGGAAAGGATGAGATCTGACACCTCAAACTCCCTTCAGATGTTTTTTATGGATCTCGTGGCAACGGTCAATGACTTTCTTTACGCGAGCATTAAGCAAGTAGTCGTTACGGAAACCCGGTGGGCAGATGCTTCTATCGCGCCAAAGAAAGCCGCCAAAAATGCCGCAGGGCGACGCTTCCAGTTCGAGTGAGAGTAGCACCAGGGTCATGTAGGCGTTGGGCACCTGATCTTCTTCAAATTGGACCCATTCGGTCCTCATGGTCTCCCTGACCGTTCCCGTAACGTTTTCCGGCACTGACTTGTAATGCACTAGTTTATTTCGCGCTTGCACGAGCTTAGCGAGGTGTTGGATTGCCAGACCTTTGTTGTCGAGCGATTGGCCACAAATCTGGCGGGTCAGCTTCTTCCATTTAGGTACCAAGCTCACCCTGTCCAGAGAAGGCTTGCTGGCTTCCAGATCACCCAGGGCTGTGGCCGCAAACTCAAATGCCGCCGCCTCGATGGCCATCGCAGCAAATACGATGGTCTTGATGCCGCTGACACGTGGTCCCTCATACCGGCCCAACCCACCCGTTGCGGCCTCATTCAGAAAATCCCCGAATGCTTGCTCGGCGATGTCGACATAGGTCTGCACCATCGAGCCTGCGCGGACCGGATGGATGTACCTGTGCGGTTCTAAAACATCCACCGGCAGCTCCTTTTTAAAAGTGGTGATAACGTATTTTATCACCACTTATAGGCAGGCTATTTCGTGTAGCTGAGTGAGCCGGGATTAGCCCCCGACCCTTTGGTGGGACGTCACACTAATAGACCGTCTTGGGCGTCTGCGCCATCTGCGTCTGCAGCACGCTGATTTTTGATCAGTTGAGTGTTTTGAGCTTTGGTCAGCGATGCCCTGCGCTTGTTCGCACGATGAAATTTGGCGATGACAGGCATATCGCTGCCTACAAACGTCACAGGGTCTGACGGGTTGTTACGCAGATCGTTCTTGGTCATCTGCAGAGCCAGTACATCCGGATCGACGCCTTCTGCCAGAGACTGGCTGATGCGAGCCGCCACAACACCAGTACGCTCCTCCTGGTCGTGCGTTACCACCTCGAATGCATCGACGGCCTTGTCCGCGACCTTCCTGGCTTTGTTTTTAATTTCTTCAATCAAATCGGTCATGTGCTGGCTTCTCTTAGCGAGTAGTGGGTAACCAAGCCCTTAGGCTTGGAGCTTAAGACTATATGCCGAGCGAGCTGCCGACCAGCAACGGCTGCCGACCTTAAAACCTTGAGGTTTGCTTGAGAACGGCAGCGCATGCAACCCGCCCCAGGTATGCGCAAGGTATCGCCAGCTGTAATATTACCTTGACATTACTTATAAATTCTTGTAATAATAGAACTACCAGACAAACGTCTGGTTTTTTAGAGCGCCGCCATAAGGCGGCAATTAGGCTGTGCTTGTAAAGGCAGTCGCTAAATGAGGCAATAAAATGAATAGCTTATTAAATCCATCTATGCCAGGAGCATATAAAAACCATGAAAAAGAAAAACGATACAACCGCCATCGAACGTAAACCTGATCTGCTAATAGAGTTCTACCCACACAAGGCTGTACTCAAGGAGATGGGTAAACTCCCAGATCAGGTGCGGGAAAGCTTCATCGTCAGCTTGCATCTGATGGCTAAACATCAACTGCCTGCTTGCGAGACCGATCAGTTGATCAGCATCCATAAGGATGTCTATGAACTGATAGAAAATGGATCCCCAGCTTACCGCTGTGTCTATACGATAGAAGTAACAGGTAAAATCATCGTACTGCACGCGTGCAAGAAAACCACGAATGGACCCGATCCACAAATCAAGTCCACCGTGACGCTACGCCGGAAAGCCCTGATTTCAGAGCTCAAGGCGGACGCAAAAGCGTCGAAGAAAGAGAAAAAGAAGTAAGGCTATAAATCAAGCGACGCTATCACAGCGTCGCTTTTTTTACGTTCATCACGAAAGGTTTCGCTTTGTTTTCTGGATTGAAGTCTGCGTCTACTTTGTAACCTATTCGGATTAGCATCTCCAAGAGAGTATCGATAGAAAATTTCTCTAGATAGCCTTTGAATAGATTGCTCATTCGAGGTGCGCTGACGTTCAATTTTTTTGCAGCTACAGCTTGTGACCATTCATTATCGCGAATCAATGTGATCAGAGTCATGAATAGCTGTGTTTTTAAATGCTTCATGTTGTACTCAACGGGATCCGTTGTGAACAGCTCGAATAGGTTCTGACTCATAATAAGTCCTCCCTAGGTGGAGGTCGCCTCTAGAATGAAAAGTAACAGGATTGCTCGACCTCTGAGCATGAGCGTTACCAGCCCACTGACGACAATATTATTATCTTTTCTTGTAACATTGCAAGCGTTTTCTTCTGCTTTCTTCATTTGCCACGACCTTCATGCAGACGAGAAGGTCATGTCCATCGAGCTGATTCTCGGTAGACTCCGGTCAGTGCTTACCTAAGGCGGGAAAATACGGCCTTTCTGGAGCCGAATACTGGCCAGCAAAAAATGCTACCCAGCCCTCATCGGCTATAGCTGTGAGCACACGTCCCTATCCTACTGTCAATCCGCGGCGTGAGGCTGCCGGCGCTCGCTTGAGCGTTTCACCTAACCGTTGGTCGATATCGTTAGTATGCGATACAGCTCACCTTACGAGTTCAAGATGTCGGACAACGGTGATCGACTTTCAACCGAGCTGGCATGATGGATGGACAGGAACCCCACCTATTCGACTCAGGTGTCGAGCATGTCCCACTCATCACCAAGAATCCATCGAAGGGCTGATAGCTTCCCATTAATCATGCCCCACTCGAAATCGCTCCAAGGGCCGGTATCCTCGTACTTTTGACGAACCTTTTCAGCGGCGGCAAGTGCTCCTTGCAAAATCGAAGGGTGGATTTGAAATGCCGATGTCTCGTTCTCGGCACCGTTTTCACCAACGGTAATCTCACCCAACTCAATACGATGCATCATGTTCATGTGCCGGTTGTACCAAACCTTGTCGACTAACTCGTCCATGGCTTCCAGAATTTCCTGAAGGCCACGCGTCTGGTCTTCCCAGGTCCACTCGTTTTCATAGTGGAATTCCTCAAGATCTAACAGATCTTCGATAGCTGGTTTCGTGGTATTGAAATAAAGGGAGGTTTCGCCGTCGAAGATCTCTGAAAAATCATCATGGGGCTGCCTGTGATCTTTACCTGAGAAGTCGGTAACGTTGTGAGTCACGAACCTGAAACTTTCGAAATTAGCTGCCTGACCGATTCGGAACTCTTGGAAGGCCTCGGCCAGCACCGCGTCGGCAACGCTATTCTTTTGTTTGTGGAATGGAGCTCTCTTATCGATTGCTCGTTCGGCAGCCTTGATCTTGGCTGCATCTGTGATGGGTGTCTGGAAAGCCAGGTCAAACAGTTTAATCACGCGGTTGACGCTGCCTTGGGTCGCCTCCGAAAGGATTGGCAGCCGATGGTTCACATCATCAATGGTCTCCAGTGCGGCGTTTTTTCCTTCACCGCCGAATGACTGGATGATCCCTTTGACGACACGGATCTCGCTGGCAATTCGCTTGCGCGTGGACTCAATGACCTTGTCCTTGTTTCGCTCGAATTCTATACGCACAAGCTCGGGCACCAGGAGCTTAATGACTCCTTCTTCGACCAGATGCTCTATGGCAGTCAGCATTGGCAGCTCTGCTTTCTGTGTAGAAATATCCAACCAAACGCAGGTATCGAGCATTATTAAATGCATTGAAGCTCCATTTCACTTTGCTGATCGCTAGACTTTGGCGCAGCCATCCCCAGATAACGGCTCATTACCATACCTGCCACTCAGTTCACGATGTACAACCCGGTGGCAACTCGCGCAGAGACATTCCAAATCCTCCAGGCTTGTCAGATGCCCTACCGCCATTTGCGCAACCTGCACGGTTCGATGGTGTACCTCGATGCAGGCCTCTCCGTTTTCTGCGCCGTAAGTTTCAACCGGATCCATTTTGCAGCGCTCGCAATAGAGTCGCCCGTGCTTCCTCTTGAATTCAGCTTTCTTGGCAATCGACAACCCTGGGGCGCGCTCCTTCCGTAAATGAGCCACGAGCCTGGGCTGCCCCTCAGTCCACACACGATCTTCATGCAGCGGAGGCAGTGCGGGATCAGCCACCAAGGTACCTTTGGGCACTATATGAAAGCCGGCATCCTCAAGTAGTTGGAAACAGACGCTGTTAACGCCGGCGGTGAAGTGTTTTGGCAGTATCTGAAATCCCAGAGCGCGTGTAGCAGCTAAGCCAAATACTGCCTTCGGTGGCAGTCGGAGGTGTTCATCAACGATCATGTCGTAATCGGTTGACTCAGCAAAGCCAGGTGAATCAATCCCGCTGATCAGATCCTGAACAGCACGCCATATATGCTCGGCGGTGACTCCCCGAAGCACCTCAGCGGGAAGCCGATCGAGGCTCCGTAGATTTTTATCTATTGGGGTACCGCCAAGCGCAAGACTCAACGCCTGCGCATCGCCCCCAGATATCTTCATCCGAATGCGTCGAGTGGAGTTGCCTCCCGAGGACTCAGAGGACGATCGGCCGACGGTCTTCATTCGAGTGGAAAGGACTTTCACAATCTGATCAACAGGCGCCTGATTCTCCTCCGAGGTCAGTATCGTTCGCTGAGAAATGGGAATGTCCTGAACGCGGCTGCTATCAACCCAGACGCCTTCTACTGCAAACGAGACCCGCTTCAGCCTGGCCAGCAAAACAGAAAGCCCCAGAGTATATTCGGAGTTGATCGCGCCCTTACCTTTGGTACCGCCACGGCTGTGGAATACAACCTCGTCCGACTCGATTCCGAAGTGAGCATCAATTGGACTGCCATCGTCGGAAATGACCTGAAAAAACCGCGCCATGTCTGCGGCTGCTCCTTATAGTTTCAAGCGACTGGTGGTACTGCACGCGCAAGGCACATACCCTGACAAGAGGGGGCCCGTGCTCTCTGCAATCAGCTTATTCGTCTTCGCTGGTAGCCGTTTTACGCATGAGGCTTTTTCTTTCCAGCTCATCCAAATGAGCTATCACCTCCCCCATACTCTTATCTCTGCTCCACTCACCTATCACCGGTTCCTCAGGAGGCAAACCTGCATGTGAACGGAGCTTTCGGACTAACCCAGATACCTGAAGCCCTAATACGGCATAGCTCCGCCTTCTAACCCAGAAATACTCAGGATGATCCGGCGGGTCGTAATTAAATTCCTGGATTCCTTGAAGCTTGCCATGGATTTTATCTTGTTGGTCAGGAATCCGAAGAATTGAATACATCAACTCCCTGGGTAAAAGCTTCCAATCAACGTCAAGTTCCAACGGGCTAAATACGGGAACGATGGTGGTAGTTTCCCACTGACCGTCATGACCAGCTGGCCGACCGCGCGACGTACCATCGTCCATGCAAACGTCATAGCATTGGCTTGCGAACCGGTCCAAGTGCGAAACGACAATAATGCCAAGGTACGTCGTGTTCTGGCTAACCGTACTACGCTTGACCCACCACTCCTTAATCAGAACGAAAAGGTTGCCGAGCAAGACGCCGCTGATACCTGCCGCTGCTGAGATGATCGCTGAAACGTTCCCTGAGTCCATAAATGCCCCTGCGTGACCCGCATGACTGTAGCGACGTAACTGCTGATTGTAGGCGCAGAAGCCACCGACGCGTGGGAAAGAGATCGAGCCAAAAATTGACGTTCCGCTCCGATTCTAAGCATCACCTGCGGCGGGTTCCTGCCAGTCACCTGAGGGCTCTTCAAGTGATGTTTCTATTAAACCTAATGCCGCTATGTCGAGGCTTTCAGGGCAATTATAGTCAGCGAGATAATTTAGGATATTTGGGAGCTGCTAAGCGCCCACTTATAGTCGAAAGCAACCGCTTCGGGAATGGATGGCGGGGACGAGAGACAGATCACTGCCGGATACCTTTCCTTGGACTCAGTTCCGATTCACTTATGAATCCGACGGTGTGTCCGCTTGCGCACCGCGGCTCCCTGCCAACATTCCAACAGGCTCTTCAAGCGTGCTCTGAGCTGCAATATTTAAAAAACGTCCGCCTGTCACAGATCGGGTGGCAAGGATTGCCCCCGCTTCCTTGATGACCTGTTCCATAATCTGCCACTTGTTCGTTCTGACCTTCCGACGCCCTTTCATTTCGACCTCATCCGCCCGAATCACCAAAGTAATCATTTCTCGCTACGAGCCCTAGATCCTCCGATAAATCAGCGCCGTCGTCCGCACTGAATATATTCTGAATTAGCCGCTCTTGACGAAGATATGCCAGTGCTTGAAAAAAGCAGCCCTCACAGAGATGTACTTCGTAACGCTCACCGTCGTGGGAAGAGCCGAAGCCCCATTTCGCCTGAAGAGAGCCAAACTGGAACCCACCCATATCTACGCGAGTGGATGCGTCGCACACATCGCATCTGACATCAATGACTGTCTCGACTTCGACTCGTCCGATAGTTTTCATTGCCGACACCTCTATTCGCCCCATGCCCAGCTTTCATAGTCACGACGACATCGCCAAAAAGCGCCAGATACCGTCGTGACTAAATAAAATCTAGCCTAGGGCGGGTCCTACGATTTTGTCACGAACGGCCATTGAGTCAGCCTATCTCGAGCTTCATCAAGAGCCTGCGAGTCGCATCGCGGTTGATGACGCCGCGTTCCATTCCTCACAGCGTATAGAAATACTAACGCCCATCCCTTTGAACCTGGTTTATTGCTGCATTTGAGCCGTTTTTTGTGCAAAAAAACGTAGTTTTAGCTAGGCCATTTATTAGTGGTGCGGTTGAGGTGTGCTAAAGGGAAAAAGCCGGACCCTTGGGGGAAGTGAGCGGTGGTTGGTGGGCATCAAGGCGTGGATGAGTGCTTTTTGGACAGCTGTCCTAGGGTGCGCAATGGGGTACTGGATGGGTGTCTTCGGGGCATTCAAGGGAATCCATAAGGCATTAGCGGTGCTTTGGTGGTGCTAAGCGGGAATTAGAAGGGGCCTCGTCACCCCCGCTTTGGTCCAAAACAGCGAAAAAGCGCTTTAAGCGCTAAGGTCCGCACAAAAAAAGGCTCCATTGCCCTTCGGGTCCGTCGTTTGATACAAGCGCCTAGTTTAATCAGCAGAGGAACCAGCACCTGGGAACCAGGCTTAGGCATCCGCAGCAGCGGAGGCGTCCTATAAGTACATTGGCGGTACAGTCCCCAGTCGTAACCACTTTTACAAAACTGGCAAAAACTCAGCGTTAACAGAAGGTTAGCCCTGTTGTACCTTTGCCTACCCTCGCCTAGACTTACATGGCCTCGGAGTGTCATTCTGTGACTCATAATCCTTTGGTCCACGGTTCAAGTCCGTGTGGGCCCACTGTCTAGTCCTGAAATAGGTTTACACCTGTTTCAGTCTCAAAACGCCCGATGCACCGCATCGGGCGTTTTGTATTTCAGGGACAAGTGAGGTCGCTTACGGTTATAAATTTCTATCGATTCTTCAA
>NZ_CAXAPT010000028.1:0-3657 GCF_963970475.1 Pseudomonas sp. EA_5y_Pfl2_R50
TTGCGGAACATTTCAACACCGGTGCAGGTGGTGGTGGTGGTGTCACGCAGACCAACGATTTCCAGTGCATCCTGAACGCGAACGATACCGCGCTCGATACGACCAGTCACAACAGTGCCGCGACCCGAGATCGAGAATACGTCTTCGATTGGCATCAGGAATGGCTTGTCGATCATACGAACTGGTTCTGGGATGTAGCTGTCCAGAGTTTCTACCAGCTTACGAACGGCAGTGGTGCCCATTTCGTTGTCGTCTTTGCCTTCCAGAGCCATACGAGCCGAACCGATGATGATCGGAGTGTCGTCGCCCGGGAAGTCATAGGTGGACAGCAGGTCGCGAACTTCCATCTCAACCAGCTCCAGCAGCTCAGCGTCGTCTACCAGGTCAGCCTTATTCAGGAAAACCACGATGTACGGAACGCCTACCTGACGGGACAGCAGGATGTGCTCACGGGTTTGTGGCATCGGACCATCAGCGGCCGAGCAAACCAGGATAGCGCCGTCCATCTGGGCAGCACCGGTGATCATGTTCTTCACGTAGTCAGCGTGACCTGGGCAGTCAACGTGAGCGTAGTGACGAATAGTCGAGTTGTACTCAACGTGAGCGGTGTTGATGGTGATACCGCGAGCTTTTTCTTCTGGTGCGCTGTCGATCTTGTCGAAGTCAACGATTGCGGAACCGAAAACTTCGGAGCAGACGCGAGTCAGAGCAGCGGTCAGAGTGGTTTTACCGTGGTCAACGTGACCAATGGTCCCAACGTTGACGTGGGGCAGGGAACGATCAAATTTTTCCTTAGCCATCGATATCACCCTCAACAGAAGAAATTAGACAAACAATATCAACCATTAAAACAAAGGCAGATATTTTCATATCTGCCTTGTTATATGGAGCTCTTGAGCGGACTCGAACCGCTGACCTCACCCTTACCAAGGGTGTGCTCTACCAACTGAGCTACAAGAGCAAAACACTTTGCACAACCTGCAAACTTGGAGCGGGTAGCGGGAATCGAACCCGCATCATCAGCTTGGAAGGCTGAGGTTCTACCACTAAACTATACCCGCGGAGCCTGCAGCTCACGCTTAAATCTGGTGGAGGGAGAAGGATTCGAACCTTCGAAGTCGTAGACGTCAGATTTACAGTCTGATCCCTTTGGCCGCTCGGGAACCCCTCCTAATCAGGCCGGCATTTTATACTACGCCGAACCCTTGTCAAGCATTTTCTCATTTAAAAACCTGAGGTTAGCTGCATTGACATCACTCCACCTTGAAAACCTTTTCAGGCCTTCGCTGTGGAGCGGGCGCCATTCTATGCAAACTATTCGGCAGGTGCAACCCCCACACACAGCATTATTTTATGTTTTAACTCATTGAATTCCTTGGAAAGGTTTTGCAGCTGCGCATCTCCCAACAAACGCTTGCTTTCAGGGGGTACAGACAGCCAATAACCAGGACCAGCCTCATCACCTGACACTGACTGCCCCCTAACACCCAAATCAACCAACTTACGCTGGAGGGCAAGAATTTGCTCTTGCCGAAAAAGACCTCCAAGAAACAGACACTCTGCGCGACTCTCGATTTGGTTCTCTCCCGCACCGCCGGACGCTTCACTAAGTAAACGAATATCCTGCTGCGAACCTCGATACATACTCAGAGGCGTTACATCCTTTGCACGTAAAGGCGCCTCCTGCTGATGCCAGACGTAGTAAAAAACATTGAGAACAAGTAGCAGGAGGAACAACCAACGCATAAAGACCTCAGGACAAAGGGCACGCCATAGCCAGCCCTACAAATACAAGATCAGGAACCACCCTGGCTTCAGGCGCGATATCTGCAACCAATTCAGAATCTCCACCCGTGATAAAGACCACAAAACCCGCCCCCCAATAAGAGCGCGCCAGTTCCAGCTGCGTCAGCACAAACCCCCTCAGCATCAGCGAGCAGCCTCGCTCCACCGCTTCTACGGTGGTCCTCCCCGGGGCATGGCTGGTCAAAGCCCTCTCAGCAGCCAGATCTCCATAGCGAATCTTTCGGGTATGTGTGCGCAACTGGTTCCGCATCAGCGGCATCCCTGGACAGATAAAGCCCCCCAGATGCTCACCGTCGACAGCAATGAAGTCCGCAGTGACCGCAGTACCAAAATCCAACACCAAACAGGCGCTACCCGCCGCCAAGTGAAAGCCGCCAAGCATCGCCAGCCATCGATCCAGCCCAAGACGCTCGTAATCTTCGTAACCGTTCCTGACGCCGGACATTTCACGAGCAGCCTTCGCACACACCACCGAGATAGCAAATTCGCGCTCGATAATTTCAATTAGCGCGTGCGTCTCTTCTTCAGTTCTGACACTGACCAGGCGGCAGGCGCGCAGCAGAAGCCCCTCAAGCTCCTGCAGGTTTCCGAGCAGCGCTTTATCCGAGTCGACAACTCCTCCAGATATCAAGACAGCAGCCTTGGCATCTAACACTCGCCACTTGATAAAGCTGTTTCCACAGTCGAGCTCAAGAATCATCACGCAACCTCAGGCTAAGCTCGCCACCGCTAAAGATTTTTTCCACGCCGTCCACTCTCAAGCGCAGCGCGCCCTGACCATCAATTCCGAGGACCACACCATCTATCTGGTTGACACCCGCGATCAGCGAAACCGGCCGCCCCTGCCACAAGTGGTTCTGCTCCCATTCTGTCTGGAGAACTGAAAAACCACCTGCCTGGTGACGCTTGATATAGCCGGCGAGTTGCTGGCTCAGCTCTGCAATCAGAATATTGCGATCACAGCTCTCGCCCGACTCAAGTCGCACCGAAGTCCACTGCTGATCGACCTCATCTGCCGCTCGCATATTCACGTTAATACCAATACCCAACACTACATGACAAACATCAGCCGGATCGCCGACGAGTTCGAGCAAAATGCCTGCAATCTTCTTGTTACCGACCAGGACATCGTTGGGCCACTTCAAGCCGGCTTCTGGCACCCCAGCACTACGCAGAGTACGCATGACAGCCAGGCCCACAACCAAGCTCAGGCCCTCCAGCTGTCGCATTCCACCGTCAATCCGAAGCACAAGACTGTAATAGATGTTTTCAGCGAACGGACTCACCCATTTCCGCCCCCTGCGCCCCCGACCAGAAACCTGCCGCTCCGCCAATACCAAGCAGGGCGCCGGCGCCCCTCGCCCGATAGCGCGTAGCGCTTCAGCGTTAGTCGAATCGACGGAGTCGAGGACAGTAACAGGCCATCCAGGAGCCATTTCGGAAATTTTCAAAGGATCAAGCAGCGTCAGCGGCGCAGCCAACTGATAGCCACGCCCACGAACTTTATGAATACACAACCCAAGCTCAGCTTCGAGATGCTGAAGCTGCTTCCATACCGCACTTCTACTTATTCCAAGGGCAATACCCAAATCCTGACCAGAATGGAATCGACCATCCTTCAGAAGGTTCAGCAACGTCAGCATGCAGGTCTCGCCTCACAATGAGGCCCGAATAATAGCCATGCCCCGGGCCGTTGCATAGAAATCAAGCAGGAACATTTCCCGCAGGCAAAACAAAACCCCAACTGCTTTCGCAATTGGGGTTTCGGAATTTAATCTTGACGATGACCTACTCTCACATGGGGAAACCCCACACTACCATCGGCGATGCATCGTTTCACTGCTGAGTTCG
>NZ_CAXAPT010000029.1:0-3121 GCF_963970475.1 Pseudomonas sp. EA_5y_Pfl2_R50
CTGTCGAGTGCACCATTTAAGAGTCAGTTGCAGCAATGTAAATGACTTGGTTTCAGCCAGTTGTGGTCTGGTCTAAAAACACAAAATGCACTCGTAGCTCAGCTGGATAGAGTACTCGGCTACGAACCGAGCGGTCACAGGTTCGAATCCTGTCGAGTGCACCATATACCGAAAAGCCCGCGTTTATCGCGGGCTTTTTGCTGTCCGGGATTTGGCTTTTCCTGTCACGCATCCTCTCTCATCAAAATCGACCTGAGCACTTCTGCCTCGCTTGAGGTCGTAACGGTAGCTCGTTGTCGAAGTTCGAATATTGACCTTGTCCGGTTTGCCCAGTGCGCTTTCGACATCTTGCTGGCTCATGCCGGCGATTACGCGTCGATTGATGATCGCTTCGCGACGTTGCCTGGCATCGATGAGATTTCCGCATTTATCATCCGCGCGGCCAACGATGCCGGGTTCTCGGCGCGCGGTTTTGATTCTGGCAGCTTTTTCATGGTTGGCTTCCGGCATCACGGCGTTGATCGAGCCAGGTGAGTAGGGATGGACTTCGTGTGATGAGCGTTGGTCTCCCGCGGCGCAACTCAGGCTTGTGAAAGTGATGCCGCCGTCGGCGGCTTCACAGCGATGAAGGGTCGCGGCGGTAGTCGCGGGTGGCAGGCATAGCAGGGTGGAAAGCAAAAGGCGGAATGTTTTCGCTGGCATTCGATGTCCTCCATGACGATCTACGCTCAAGGGTAGACGCTACATTTTTCGTTGTCGGTGTGTTTTCTTTTCAGGATGAGTCGTCGCAGTTGCATGGATCAGGGCAGCGTTCAGGTTTGTTTCGCAAGCGCTTGTTTCGACCGTGATTTTTTAACGTTTTAAACCGTCAGGCGGTGTATCATTGCGCCCGTCAGCCCCGCCGGGGCTTATGGAAAACCTCCATGGACTTACCCAGTAGTTACTCAGTACCCCGTTTTACCAATCATGAATTGACTGATTGATCCTTCCGGCGTGCCCCGCTGCTGGGAGTGGAGTTCGCCTATGTCTGAAATCGAAGTAAAGAAAACACAGGAAAGCCTGCAGGATCGTCTGGCTCAGGTCGTTGAGCTGCTGCAGCGTCAACGTGTTGTTGAAGACCTGACCCATCGTCAGGAAGGTCCGCATCACGACCGCGTCGAAAATCTGGTTCACCGGCAAAATCTTGTCGAGTTGCAGCGCAAGCTCGATGATCTGCACTCCGCTGACGTCGCCTATATCCTTGAAGCCTTGCCGCTGGACGATCGTCTGACGCTCTGGCAACTGGTCAAGGCTGATCGCGACGGCGACATTCTTCTCGAAGTATCCGATTCCGTTCGTGAAACGCTGATCGCCGACATGGACGATCACGAACTCCTGGCTGCTGCCAAGGACATGGACGCCGACGAACTCGCTGACTTGGCTTCCGAGCTGCCGCGAGATGTTGTCCATGAGCTGATGGAAAGCCTGGATAACCAGCAACGTGAGCGTGTGCGCTCAGCGCTGTCCTATGACGAGGAGCAGGTCGGTGCGCTGATGGACTTCGAGATGGTCACCATCCGTGAGGATGTCAGCCTCGAAGTGGTTCTGCGTTATCTGCGTCGTCTCAAGGAGCTCCCTGGTCATACTGACAAACTGTTCGTTGTCGATTACGACGGCGTGCTAAAGGGTGTGCTGCCAATCAAGCGTTTGCTGGTCAATGACCCGGAGAAACAGGTTTCCGAAGTCATGGCCAGTGATCCGGTGAGTTTTCACCCGGACGAAGATGCTTACGATGCGGCGCAGGCGTTCGAGCGTTACGACTTGATCTCCGCCCCCGTGGTCGACAAGAACGGCAAGCTGATTGGTCGTTTGACTATCGACGAGATGGTCGACCTGATTCGCGAGGAAAGCGAAAGCGAAGTCCTCAACATGGCGGGTCTGCGTGAAGAAGAAGATATCTTCGCCTCGGTCTGGAAATCCCTGCGCAACCGTTGGGCGTGGCTGGCAATCAATTTAATCACCGCTTTCGTCGCTTCGCGGGTAATTGGGCTCTTTGAGGGCTCCATCGAAAAACTGGTGGCACTCGCGGCATTGATGCCGATAGTGGCGGGTATCGGCGGTAATTCCGGTAATCAGACGATCACCATGATCGTTCGCGCGATGGCGCTCGATCAAGTCAGCACGGGTAACACTTCGCGCCTGATGCGTAAGGAACTGGCGGTAGGGTTGATCAATGGCTTGGTCTGGGGTGGCGTGATCGGCGTGGTCGCGTATCTGCTCTACGGCAGCTGGTCGCTGGGTGTGGTGATGACAGCGGCAATGACGCTTAATTTGTTGCTGGCGGCATTGATGGGGGTTCTGATTCCAATGACCTTGGCCAAAATGGGGCGCGACCCGGCGATGGGGGCGAGTGTGATGATTACCGCAATGACCGACAGCGGTGGTTTCTTCATTTTCCTGGGTTTGGCGACGATCTTCCTGCTCTGACTTGCTGTACAGAAAAACGGCGATTCAGACTGTGTGAAAACGCCCCGACTTGTTCGGGGCGTTTTTTTTTGTGCTGACAACAGGCGAAAAAGACTTTTCATTCCATTGGCGCCATCACGGTCTATGTGCCATCTAATCGCGCCATCAACCCTGGTGGTGAGGAACTCTCGAGGGCCATTAGGCGCCGCGATGAGCGAATCCGCTGCAAGTAGCCGTTTAGCTCATCGGTGGGGGCATCAGTCGAGCGGTGCTCTCGGGAGGCGTTTTGGCAAAACCAGTTGAATCAGAGCCGGCTTGGCGACATACAGGTCGATGACTCGAGCGAGGTGATCCTCAGGGGCCAGCTCTTCCAGCTAGGCTGGGAGCAGTTTGGTCTCGTTGGGGGGGGGGCATCTACTTGGATGTAGGCTATAACGAAAAATGCTCCGTATCTTTCGATACGGAGCATTTTCTTTGAGTGCAGCGCAGATTGTCAGGTTTCCACATAGTCTGAATTGACGGCGTTTTATGTCTGCGAGCAGCTCAAATTGTCTAGTCCTGAAATAGGTTTACACCTGTTTCAGTCTCAAAACGCCCGATGCACCGCATCGGGCGTTTTGTATTTCAGGGACAAGTGAGGTCGCTTACGGTTATAAATTTCTATCGATTCTTCAAC
>NZ_CAXAPT010000030.1:0-3083 GCF_963970475.1 Pseudomonas sp. EA_5y_Pfl2_R50
TCACGGTGCCGGTGGTTTTGCCGGCTTCGATGGTGATGACGGCGCCGTTGGACAAAGTCACGGTCACTGGCGAACCAGCGGCATTGGTCAGGGTTGCGGTGTAAACAATCGAACCGCCCTCGGCCACAGATCCCGTGGCGCTCAGCGACAGGTTTGTCGTGTCGACGGTGTCGGTCACGGTGGTGCTGACCGGAGTCTTGTCGGCTACGAGGTTTTCGTAGTTGCCGCCGGAAACCCCAGTGATCGAGTTGGTCAGCGAGGCCTGACCGGTCAGCGCATCGTTCGGTGCGGTGAAGGTCACGGTGCCGGTGGTTTTACCGACTTCGATGGTGATGTTCTGACCGTTGGCCAGCGTCACGGTGACAGGCGAGCCGGTGACTGGCGCGCCAACAGTGGCGGTGTAAGTAACAGTGCCGCCTTCAGCCACCGAGGTATCAGCCGTCAGTTTCACGGTCGAGGTGTCGATGGTGTCAGTCACTTCGGTGACGGCTGGAACCGTGCTCGGCACCAGATTCTCGAAGTTGCCACCGGTAGCGGTGCTGATGGTCGCCTGCACATTGCCGGCGTCTTTGTAGACGTCATCAGTCGGCGCAGGAACAGTCACGGTGCCGGTGGTTTTGCCGGCTTCGATGGTGATGACGGCGCCGTTGGACAAAGTCACGGTCACTGGCGAACCAGCGGCATTGGTCAGGGTTGCGGTGTAAACAATCGAACCGCCCTCGGCCACGGAGCCGGTTGCGCTCAGCGACAGGTTAGTGGTGTCGACAGTGTCGGTGACATTGGTCGAAACCGGGGTCTTGTCGGCCACCAGATTTTCGTAGTTGCCGCCGCTCACCTCAGTGATCGCATTGGTGATCGGTGCGTGGCCGGTCAATGCATCGTTCGGCGCAGTGGTGGTCGCGGTGCCGGTGGTCTGGCCAACACCAATGGTGATGGTCTGACCGTTGGCCAGCGTCACGACGACAGGCGAACCGGTGACCGGAGCGCCAACAGTGGCGGTGTAAGTGACGGTGCCACCTTCGGCCGCGGACTCGGTCGCGGTGAGTTTGACGGTGGTGGTGTCGAGGGTATCGGTGACATTGGTCACGGCCGGCACGGTGCTCGGCACCAGATTCTCGAAGTTGCCGCCCGTTGCATCCTTGATAGTGACTTCGACTTTACCGGCGTCTTTGTAAACGTCATCGGCAGGCGCTGGAACAGTGACGGTGCCGGTGGTTTTGCCGGCTTCGATGGTGATCACCGAGCCGTTGCTCAGGGTCACGGTCACCGGGGTGCCGGCCGGGTTGGTCAGCGTCGCGGTGTAAACGATCGACCCGCCTTCAGCCACCGAATCGGTCGCGGTCAGGTTCAGGTTGGTGGTGTCGGTGGTGTCCGAAACCGTGGTGTCGGCGGACTTGCCGTCGACCGCCAGTTTTTCGTAATTGCCGCCCGTGGCGCCGTCGATGGTCACGCTCAGCGAGCTGCCGCCGGCCAGAGGGCTATTCGGTGCAACGAAGTTCACCGAGCCGGTAGTTTCACCGACAGCGATGGTAATGGTCTGGCCGTTGGACAGGTTCACGACAACCGGCGAGCCAGTGACTGGCGCGGTCACGGTCGCGGTGTAGACCACGGTTTCGCCTTCAGCGACGTTCGCCGTGGCGGTCAGCGACACGGTGGAGGTGTCGATGGTGTCGTTGACCGTGGTGACCGCTGGCGCTGTGCTGGTGACCAGGTTCTCGAAGTCGCCACCGGTCGCGCCTTTGATGGTCGCTTCAACCGTGCCGGCATCTTTGTAGACGTCATCTTTCGGCGCGTCGACAGTGACGGTGCCAGTGGTTTTGCCGGCGTCGATGGTGATCACTGCGCCGTTCGACAGGGTCACGGTGACTGGCGAGCCAGCAGCATTGGTCAGGGTCGCCGTGTAGGTGATCTGGCCGCCTTCGTTGACCGAGCCGGTCGCGCTCAGCGACAGGTTGGTGGTGTCGACAGTATCGGTAACGGTGGTGCTGACAGGGGTTTTGTCGGCCACGAGGTTTTCGTAGTTGCCGCCGGAAACGTCGGTGATCGCGTTGGTCAGCGGCGCGTGGCCAGTCAACGCATCGTTCGGCGCGGTGGTGGTCACGGTGCCAGTGGTTTTGCCGACTTCAATGGTGATGTTCTGACCGTTGGCCAGCGTCACGACGACAGGCGAACCGGTGACCGGAGCGCCAACAGTGGCGGTGTAAGTGACGGTGCCACCTTCAGCCGTAGACTCGGTGGCGGTCAGTTTGACCGTCGATGTGTCAATGGTGTCCGTCACTTCGGTCACGGCTGGTGTGGTGCTCGGCACCAGGTTCTCGAAGTTACCGCCAGTGGCGTCCTTGATGGTGACTTCGACTTTGCCGGCGTCTTTGTAGACGTCATCGGCGGGTGCTGGAACCGTCACGGTGCCTGTGGTTTTACCTGCTTCGATGGTGATTACCGAACCGTTCGACAGGTTCACGGTGACTGGCGAGCCGGCCGGATTGGTCAGGGTCGCGGTGTAAACGATCGAACCACCCTCGGCCACGGAGCCGGTTGCGCTCAGCGACAGGTTGGTGGTGTCGGCAACGTCGGTAACAGTGGTCGATACCGGGGTTTTGTCGGCGACCAGATCTTCGTAATTACCGCCGGAAACGCCGGTGATCGAGTTGGTCAGCGGCGCATTGCCGGTCAACGCATCGTTAGGCGCAGTGGTGGTCACGGTGCCGGTGGTTTTGCCGACTTCGATGGTGATGTTTTGACCATTGGCCAGCGTTACAACCACGGGCGAACCGGTCACCGGCGCGCCGACGGTTGCTGTGTAAGTGACGGTGCCACCTTCGGCCACAGTGGTGTCAGCCGTCAGTTTCACGGTCGAGGTGTCAATGGTGTCCGTCACTTCGGTCACGGCTGGTGTGGTGCTCGGCACCAGGTTCTCGAAGTTACCGCCAGTGGCGTCCTTGATGGTGACTTCGAGTTTGCCGGCGTCTTTGTAGACGTCATCGGCAGGCGCTGGAACAGTGACGGTGCCAGTGGTTTTGCCGGTTTCGATGGTAATGATCGAACCGTTCGACAGGGTCACAGTCACCGGCGAGCCAGCCGGG
>NZ_CAXAPT010000031.1:0-2663 GCF_963970475.1 Pseudomonas sp. EA_5y_Pfl2_R50
TATTTTCAGAAGTTTTCGAAGAATTCTTCAACAACTTCAACCACTTGCGCTTCCGATCTCTCGTCAGCGGGAGGCGAATTCTACAGCGTTACACGCTGCTGTCAACACCTCTTTTTCAACTTCCTTTATGGCCTCGATGAACTGAAGCAATCTGCTGCCGAAACCTACATAACTCATTGAATCTCAAGGAGTTTTCCGTTTCGACTGCGCCGGAAGTGGGGCGAATTATAGACATCTGAAATTCGCCGTCAACCGTTAATTTCAGTTTTCTATCAAAACTTCAAAACTGCCTGCCTATCTATATAGAAGCAACCCCGGTCGTGCGAGGAATACCCGAGAAGGATCAAGAACCAAAGAGGTACCGAGCGACCTCGCAGGCCGCGAGTATTATTGGCTAGATAGAAAGGGATTCGAATATAGAGATGGTGCCCCAGGGCAGGTTCGAACTGCCAACCTTCCCCTTAGGAGGGGGATGCTCTATCCAATTGAGCTACTGAGACACACAGTTGTCGCAAGCGGATGCCCGCGACGGACGGCGTGCATGTTAACGGCCAAAGACTGATTTGTCATGTCGTCTGCCGGGCTTTTTGAGTGTAGGCAAACGTGCCGCTCCACTGAATGAATATTCACCGTGCATTTTGCATGCACTCGTAAAGCCATCATTGCAGATTGCAACCAAGACATTAGAGAAAACATCGCCAAATGCTTGTTTTTAAAGGACTTAACTGCGGTTAGACTATTGGCACGACGACTGCTTTATCTGCTCCATAGAAGAACAATCGGAGCTCGCGCCTCATGAACACCACTCTCCTGATCGCAAATGCCATTGCTCTGGCCGTTTTGCTGGGCTTTCAGCTTGTCCAAGAGAGTCCTGAACCATTGGCACAGCGTTTACCTCATTACTTACAGACTCAAAAGGCTGCGCAATGGGCGGTGCTCAGCAATCAGAGCGGCTCCACACTTCAAACCGGCAACGATCCAAAACAGCTTTTACCGGCCCAAACAACAGAACGCCTGGTGTTTTGAAACATCCACAGGAGTAAGACATGTCCAAATCAGCTGCAGGGTTTCTAATCCTCGCCTTACTGAGCGGCTTTATCCATTTTTCCATGTTCGAGGAAGCAGAAGTCACCGCTCCACTGGTGGGCTGCGGTGTATTTTCGGTGTTGTTTGTGCTGGCACTGGTTGCAGGACGCAAAATCAAGTTTGATCCGGTGTTGCGTTGACCCTAATCAGATCCAGCAACTGACTGACAGCGTCAGCCAAATCGCCCGTATTATCGATCAGATAGACAGGAATATCGCTTGATCTCCTGTCCTTGAAGAGAGCATTGCGAGCCAGCCTTGCATTGATCTGCTCCAGCGACTCCCGACCTCGCCTGAACAAGCGCTCTCGGAGAACATCGTCCCTCACAGTCAACAGAACAGGCAGAAGCGTCGGATACACCTCCAACGCTTGCCGCAAGTTGGCGCGAGACCCATTCACCACGACTGACCGTCCCTCCCTCAACCGCTGATCCATCTCTGCAGGAATCCCATAGGACAAGCCATTGGCGCGCCAGGCCAACGAAAACTCCCCGGCGGAGAGGCGCCTTTCGAACTCCTCGGTGGTCACATCGATTGCATCCTCACCTATCGATTCGGCTGAACGAGTAATGACTCGACGCATGACATCGCAGCCCAAAACACTCAAAGACTGACGCGCAGCATCGATCAGGCTGTCCTTGCCTGAACCGGACGGTCCCATCAGGTAAATAACCCTGCCATCCATCTTGAAATCGCCCTCCGGGAGCCTTCAGCCCTAGTAAATCGGCAAATTGCCACTATCCTGTACAGGTAAGGAACAAGGATCGAAAGCCGCATAGCATGCACGTTCTGACGTCTTCGGACATCAATTCATGCGTCCCAGGAAGCGGGCAATGAAGCGGACCGAGGTGAAGTTTTCAAACCAGTCCGCATTTCTGATAATTGGTGCTGGCATTACGCCTTTACCCAGCTCAATATTTGTCACAGAATTGACGCCAATGATCTGGCAATTTTGAGGCATGATGCGGGCCTCTTAACAATTCAGGTTGAACCATTTGGCGCGGATGCTTGTCCTACCACACATCCTGCGGCCAATTCCGAGAACCGCTCCCCTGAACTAACCGGTTAAATATATGCGCCCATTGAAACAGGCAATTTATTCCAGCCGTACGGCTGACAAGTTCGTCGTGCGTCTGCCAGACGGGATGCGTGAACGCATTGCCGAAGTGGCTCGCAACCATCATCGCAGCATGAACTCAGAGATCATTGCGCGCCTTGAGCAGAGTCTTATTCAAGAAGGCGCACTGGGCGAAGAGCTGAGCATGCGCCTGGACAGTCCTGAACTGTCACTCCACGAGCGCGAGCTACTGCAACGCTTTCGTCAACTGTCTCACCGCCAACAGAATGCACTGGTGTCCTTGATTGCCCATGACGCGGAAATGGCAGCAGACGCATCCTGAACAACACCGAACATCTCAAGCCAGCAGAAGTGCTGGCTTTTTTTTGTAATTTGTCCCGTCCTGAATAAGGTTTACACCTTCTGACCTATCCTCAGGAGGAACCAATGGAATCAGGCAAAAGGCGCAGTCAGCGTGATTACACGCTGAGCTTTAAATTGGCGGTCGTCGATCAAGTTGA
>NZ_CAXAPT010000032.1:0-1763 GCF_963970475.1 Pseudomonas sp. EA_5y_Pfl2_R50
TGATACCCGTAGCTTCGGTGTATGGTTTGAGCCCCGTTACATCTTCCGCGCAGGCCGACTCGACTAGTGAGCTATTACGCTTTCTTTAAAGGGTGGCTGCTTCTAAGCCAACCTCCTAGCTGTCTAAGCCTTCCCACATCGTTTCCCACTTAACCATAACTTTGGGACCTTAGCTGACGGTCTGGGTTGTTTCCCTTTTCACGACGGACGTTAGCACCCGCCGTGTGTCTCCCATGCTCGGCACTTGTAGGTATTCGGAGTTTGCATCGGTTTGGTAAGTCGGGATGACCCCCTAGCCGAAACAGTGCTCTACCCCCTACAGTGATACATGAGGCGCTACCTAAATAGCTTTCGAGGAGAACCAGCTATCTCCGAGCTTGATTAGCCTTTCACTCCGATCCACAGGTCATCCGCTAACTTTTCAACGGTAGTCGGTTCGGTCCTCCAGTCAGTGTTACCTAACCTTCAACCTGCCCATGGATAGATCGCCCGGTTTCGGGTCTATTCCCAGCGACTAGACGCCCTATTAAGACTCGCTTTCGCTACGCCTCCCCTATTCGGTTAAGCTCGCCACTGAAAATAAGTCGCTGACCCATTATACAAAAGGTACGCAGTCACAGAACAAAGTCTGCTCCCACTGCTTGTACGCATACGGTTTCAGGATCTATTTCACTCCCCTCTCCGGGGTTCTTTTCGCCTTTCCCTCACGGTACTAGTTCACTATCGGTCAGTCAGTAGTATTTAGCCTTGGAGGATGGTCCCCCCATATTCAGACAAAGTTTCTCGTGCTCCGTCCTACTCGATTTCATGACCAAGAGATTTTCGCGTACAGGGCTATCACCCACTATGGCCGCACTTTCCAGAGCGTTCCGCTAATCTCAAAGCCACTTAAGGGCTAGTCCCCGTTCGCTCGCCACTACTAAGGGAATCTCGGTTGATTTCTTTTCCTCAGGGTACTTAGATGTTTCAGTTCCCCTGGTTCGCCTCTTGCACCTATGTATTCAGTACAAGATAACCATCTTATGATGGCTGGGTTCCCCCATTCAGACATCTCCGGATCAAAGTCTGTTTGCCGACTCCCCGAAGCTTTTCGCAGGCTACCACGTCTTTCATCGCCTCTGACTGCCAAGGCATCCACCGTATGCGCTTCTTCACTTGACCATATAACCCCAAGCAATCTGGTTATACTGTGAAGACGACATTCGCCGAAAATTCGAATTTCTCAACTAAGAGAACTCACAAATTTTACCTTAGCCTGATCCGTTACCAGTGAAAGTAACGTTCAGTCTATCTTTCTATCACATACCCAAATTTTTAAAGAACGATCTAATCAAAAGACTAGAAATCAACATTCACCATCGTCTCGATGGAATGCTCATTTCTAAGCTTTCAAACTTCAGAAGCAGTAGTGGTGGAGCCAAGCGGGATCGAACCGCTGACCTCCTGCGTGCAAGGCAGGCGCTCTCCCAGCTGAGCTATGGCCCCGTATTTCTACAGGCGTTTCCCACACAAAATTGGTGGGTCTGGGCAGATTCGAACTGCCGACCTCACCCTTATCAGGGGTGCGCTCTAACCAACTGAGCTACAGACCCAATTTCGGGCTGCTTCTATCGTCTTCTTCAATGAATCAAGCAATTCGTGTGGGAACTTATGGAGCAGCTGATGTCGTCGATTAAGGAGGTGATCCAGCCGCAGGTTCCCCTACGGCTACCTTGTTACGACTTCACCCCAGTCATGAATCACACCGTGGTAACCGTCCCCCC
>NZ_CAXAPT010000033.1:0-1751 GCF_963970475.1 Pseudomonas sp. EA_5y_Pfl2_R50
TTCGACGCAAATTGCTTGGGTGTTATATGGTCAAGCCTCACGGGCAATTAGTATTGGTTAGCTCAACGCCTCACAGCGCTTACACACCCAACCTATCAACGTCGTAGTCTTCGACGGCCCTTCAGGGAACTCAAGGTTCCAGTGAGATCTCATCTTGAGGCAAGTTTCCCGCTTAGATGCTTTCAGCGGTTATCTTTCCCGAACATAGCTACCCGGCAATGCCACTGGCGTGACAACCGGAACACCAGAGGTTCGTCCACTCCGGTCCTCTCGTACTAGGAGCAGCCCCTCTCAAATCTCAAACGTCCACGGCAGATAGGGACCGAACTGTCTCACGACGTTCTAAACCCAGCTCGCGTACCACTTTAAATGGCGAACAGCCATACCCTTGGGACCGGCTTCAGCCCCAGGATGTGATGAGCCGACATCGAGGTGCCAAACACCGCCGTCGATATGAACTCTTGGGCGGTATCAGCCTGTTATCCCCGGAGTACCTTTTATCCGTTGAGCGATGGCCCTTCCATACAGAACCACCGGATCACTAAGACCTACTTTCGTACCTGCTCGACGTGTCTGTCTCGCAGTCAAGCGCGCTTTTGCCTTTATACTCTACGACCGATTTCCGACCGGTCTGAGCGCACCTTCGTACTCCTCCGTTACTCTTTAGGAGGAGACCGCCCCAGTCAAACTACCCACCATACACTGTCCTCGATCCGGATAACGGACCTGAGTTAGAACCTCAAAGTTGCCAGGGTGGTATTTCAAGGATGGCTCCACGCGAACTGGCGTCCACGCTTCAAAGCCTCCCACCTATCCTACACAAGCAAATTCAAAGTCCAGTGCAAAGCTATAGTAAAGGTTCACGGGGTCTTTCCGTCTAGCCGCGGATACACTGCATCTTCACAGCGATTTCAATTTCACTGAGTCTCGGGTGGAGACAGCGCCGCCATCGTTACGCCATTCGTGCAGGTCGGAACTTACCCGACAAGGAATTTCGCTACCTTAGGACCGTTATAGTTACGGCCGCCGTTTACCGGGGCTTCGATCAAGAGCTTCGCGTTAGCTAACCCCATCAATTAACCTTCCGGCACCGGGCAGGCGTCACACCCTATACGTCCACTTTCGTGTTTGCAGAGTGCTGTGTTTTTAATAAACAGTCGCAGCGGCCTGGTATCTTCGACCGGCATGAGCTTACGGAGCAAGTCCTTCACCCTCACCGGCGCACCTTCTCCCGAAGTTACGGTGCCATTTTGCCTAGTTCCTTCACCCGAGTTCTCTCAAGCGCCTTGGTATTCTCTACCCAACCACCTGTGTCGGTTTGGGGTACGGTTCCTGGTTACCTGAAGCTTAGAAGCTTTTCTTGGAAGCATGGCATCAACCACTTCGTGTTCTAAAAGAACACTCGTCATCAGCTCTCGGCCTTAAGATCCCGGATTTACCTAAGATCTCAGCCTACCACCTTAAACTTGGACAACCAACGCCAAGCTGGCCTAGCCTTCTCCGTCCCTCCATCGCAATAACCAGAAGTACAGGAATATTAACCTGTTTTCCATCGACTACGCTTTTCAGCCTCGCCTTAGGGACCGACTAACCCTGCGTCGATTAACGTTGCGCAGGAAACCTTGGTCTTTCGGCGTGGGTGTTTTTCACACCCATTGTCGTTACTCATGTCAGCATTCGCACTTCTGATACCTCCAGCAAGCTTCTCAACTCACCTTCACAGGCTTACAGAACGCTCCTCTACCGCATCA
>NZ_CAXAPT010000035.1:0-1341 GCF_963970475.1 Pseudomonas sp. EA_5y_Pfl2_R50
AGCGCGCTGGCGAGGTTCTTGAGGTTTTTCCAGGACACGAAGTCCATCGAGTTCCTGAGCAGATGCACGATGCACGTTTGGACGATCGCGTCGGGGAAGACGGCGGTGATCGCCTCGGGGAAGCCCTTGAGGCCATCGACGACGGCGAGCAGGATATCCTCGGTGCCGCGGTTGCGCAGCTCGTTCATTACCCGCAGCCAGAACTTCGCACCCTCATTCTGCTCGAGCCACAGGCCGAGGACCTCCTTCGCGCCGTCGGCGCGAACGCCCAGCGCGATGTGAATGGCTTTGTTGCGAACTATGCCCTCGTCGCGGATCTTGACCCGGATCGCGTCGAAGAAAACCAGCGGGTAGATCGGATCGAGCGGCCGCTGCTGCCACGTCGCCACCTCGTCGAGCACGGCGTCGGTCACCGTGCTGATCAGATCCGGCGACACGTCGATCCCGTACAGATCGTGGAGATGCCCGGTAATCTCGCGGGTGCTCATGCCGCGCGCATACATCGACACGATCTTGTCGTCGAAGCCGGGAAAGCGGCGCTGATACTTGGCGATCAACTGCGGATCGAAGCTCGCCTGACGATCGCGTGGCACGTCGATCGCCAGCTTGCCGGTGTCGGTCATCACGGTCTTCCGACCGTAGCCGTTGCGCGTGTTGCCGGCACCGTCCTGGCCGGCCAGGTGATGATCCATCTCCGCGTTCAACGCGCGCTCGGTCAGCGCCTTCTTCAGCGAATCGAGCAGGCCACCTTGGTCAAATGCAGCACTCGCGGCACCGCCCGCCAGCAACTGGTCGAGAAGCTCATTCGGTATCGCAGGTTCTTTGCGTCGGGACATATGGGATCTCCTCTTTACCCATTATGCCCGCCCACACACGGAAATCCTGACAGTCCCCCGCTGCCGGATCTTCAGCGGCACCGCGACCACAACGAACAGACCCGCAGCACAGTAGAACAAGACCAACGCTGTATCGCGTTGCCGCAGGGCAATCCAGATGAGACAGGAAACCGCGACGATAGGGGTTATCTTGGTCACCCACCACAAGGCCGATCCCCATCCGGGTTGATCGCGCATGTCCTTGTTTACTATCAGCACGATCAACGTCGCCGCGACCTTCAGGCCGATGGCAAGAGCGGCGATCCAGCTCAAAAAGTCGATCAGGGTGGAGAAGCCGAACGTCAGCATCACATGATGATGCGACGCAGCTTGTTGCCGGGCAACCTGTAATCCGTCCTGGATGGTAAGGGACAAAGCCGGATCATATGTCGGTGAGGTCTTCGGGGTAACGCCCACCAAGCTGGCAGAACAGGAACCAGGTTTCCTGTCCCCGTCCGGTCAGGAG
>NZ_CAXAPT010000036.1:0-1286 GCF_963970475.1 Pseudomonas sp. EA_5y_Pfl2_R50
TGCGCGACTGGCCGCAAGGGGATCAATTCCCGCTCGCCGAACACCGGCCGCCGGCGCCGATCTGGCTGTTAGCACAACTCAACTAAACGCCCCGCACTGACGGGGCGTTTTCTTTTCCGTTACGCGTAACACGAACACCCTCACAGCCTCGCTTATGCGGGGCTTTTTCGTTTCTGGAGACTGACCCTTATGAGTTTTTTCCACGGCGTCACGACCACGTCGGTCGATACTGGCGCGCGCACCATCTCGCTGCCGTCGTCCTCGATTATCGGCCTGTGCGACACCTTTACCCCGGGCCAACTCGGCGGCGGTACGGCGAAAGCCGGCGAACTGAAGTTGATCACCACCGAGCGCGAAGCCATTGCCGCGTTCGGTGCCGACTCGGCCATCACCAAGGCCTGTCAGGCCATCTACGTCAAAGCCAAGGCGGTGATCGTCGCCATCGGCGTGCCCAAGCTGGAAGACGCGGCCCTGCAAACCTCGGCGATCATCGGCGGCGAACTGGTCTCGGGTCAGCGCACGGGATTGCAGGCGCTGCTCGACGGTAAAAGCCTGTTCAACGCGCAGCCGCGATTGCTGATCTCGCCGGGTCACACCTCGACTCAGGCGGTGGCCACGGCGCTTGATAGCTTGGCGCAGAAACTGCGCGCCATCGGCATCATCGACGGCCCGGGCACGACCGATGAGGCCGCCATGGCCTACGCCGATAACTTCGGCAGTCGCAACCTGTTCATGGTCGACCCGGGCGTCAAGTATTGGGACACCATCACCAGCAAGACCGTCGACGCGCCCGGTTCGGCTTGGGCGGCCGGGCTGTTTGCCTGGACGGATGCTGAATACGGTTTCTGGGCGTCGCCGTCGAACAAGGAGTTGACCGGCATCACCGGTACCGGCCGCGCGGTCGAGTACCTGGACGGCGACGAGACCTGTCGGGCCAACCTGCTCAACAACGCCAATATCACCACGATCATCCGCGATGACGGTTACCGCCTGTGGGGCAACCGCACGCTGTCGAGCGATCCGAAGTGGGCGTTCGTTACCCGCGTTCGCACGCTGTTTATCCTCATGGACGCGGTGCAGGCCGGGCACAAGTGGGCGGTTGACCGCTCGATCACCAAGACCTACGTGACCGATGTCACCAACGGTCTGGATGCATTCCTGCGCGACCTGAAAGCCCAGGGCGCGATCATCAACTTTGAAGTGTTCGCCGACACCGAACTGAACACGGCCAGCCAGATCGCCGAGGGCAAGGTGTATTGGCGCATCCGTTTCACCGACGTGCCGCC
>NZ_CAXAPT010000037.1:0-1240 GCF_963970475.1 Pseudomonas sp. EA_5y_Pfl2_R50
CGGGCTCTCGTGGCCGAGCACGCTCATGATCGTATCAAGCCTCGCGCCGCGCTCGGCGAGCTGCGTTCCGAGGGTGTGGCGGAAGCGGTGTGCAGTGACGGTATGGCGGCCTCGTGCATCGACCAAGCCAACCGCCCGGCACGCCTCGCCCAGCGGCGTTTCAAAGAGGTAGTATTCGGATAACAACTTGCCGTGATCTACGAAGAGAAAGCGTAGTCGGTCACCGGTCCGCTCGTCGACCATTGCGCGGTCGCGCCCTCTCCGGCGTGCTTCCACCACGGCCTGGAGCGCGTCGGCCGCCTCTTCATGGAGCGGCACCATCCGCTCGCGGCCGGTCTTGCCGACAGGAATGCGCAGCCGCGCGGTGCCGTCGGGGTAGCGATCGAGGCAATCGAGTGCGAGGCGACGCACCTCGCCGCGTCGAGCGCCCGACCAGCGCAGCGTCAGCAGCGCCGCACGCTGGAGTGGGCAAACCAGCGCACGAATGCCGCTCATCACGCGGGCTAGCTCTTCCTCGGGGATATAGCGGGGCACGCGCTCGAGGTGCGGCGGCTTGTCGCGGCAATCGACGAGTTGGCGCTGCGGCGCGCTTTCCCAGTCCCAAGCGACGGTATCGCGGAAAAACAGCGCAAGCGAGTTCGTGCGGTTGCGCCGTGTGATGAGAGACAAGGGCACGCCGCTGCCTGCGCTCGGCTCGTCGATCATCGCGCGAAAGAAGCTCTCGACGTGCTCGCGCGTCACATCCTCGAAGCGGCAGACCTGGGGCGCGACGCGACCCAGGTGCTCGAGGAAGCGCCTGAGCGCGATCTCGTGGTGGTAAACCGTGCTGGGGCGCAGCTGCGACGCGCGCGCTGCGAGCCAGCGCTGGACGAGTGCCCACATCGCAGACGGCAGCAGCGGGTGCGAGGCGTAGGCTGGCATGAACTTGCGCGGCTGCCGGCTCGATTGGCCACGATGGTAGAGGATGGTGCCGAGCTGGCTGGCATGCGTGATCCAGCTTTTGGCGAACTGCGGACCGTAGCGCTCGCGCGCACCGAAGAAGACCGGCAGGTCGGGATGCGAGGCGAAGTCGCGGACGGCGGCGAGCAGCCGGTCGATATGCTCGGGCCGCAGCAGGTCGGGCGAGCGCACGCCCTCGTGCATGGCGATGCGCGGCAGCATCCAGGTCATGGAAAGCCGAATCGACGAGCGATTAAAGCCGAGGGCTTCACCCTCGTCGGCAAGGCGGTCGATGCCGAGG
>NZ_CAXAPT010000038.1:0-1231 GCF_963970475.1 Pseudomonas sp. EA_5y_Pfl2_R50
TGAATCGCCCCGGATTCTCTAGACACCTTGCAAGCTCATTGCGTAACGCTTTTCAAACTCTACCGGTGACAGCTGATTGTTGAAACCATGGCGGCGTTTTACGTTGTAGAACATCTCGATGTAATCAAACACATCACTCCGAGCATCTTCCCTCGTGGTGTAGATTTTTCGCTTGATCCGTTCCCGTTTCAGAAGCTGGAAAAAGCTCTCGGCCACGGCGTTGTCATGACAGTTGCCTCGGCGACTCATGCTGGCAACCAAATTGTTTGCCTTCAAAAAGCTGCGCCAATCGGAGCTGCTGTACTGGCTGCCTTGGTCGGAATGAACCATCACCTCTTGCTTCGGTTTACGCCTCCAAACCGCCATCAACAACGCATCAATAGCCAAATCACTGGTCATCTGCGACTTCATTGACCAGCCAACGACCTGCCGAGAAAACAGATCCAGTACCACCGCCAAATACAACCAGCCTTCATACGTACGAATGTACGTGATGTCGGTTACCCAAACCTTGTTGGGTTCCACAACATCGAACTGGCGCTTCAGCAAATTGGGTGAGACGACCGCTGGCTTACCGCCGTACTTTCCAGGGCGGCGTCGATAACCTGTCTGAGAACGCAGACCTTCAAGACGCATCAGCCTCGCCACACGATGACGACCACAATCCTCACCGACCTCGCGCAGATCGTCGTGGATTTTGCGATAGCCATAAACGCCACCGCTCTCCAGCCAGGAATGCTTGATCAAACCCAGCAGTCGCTGGTCGTCTTTGGCGCGTACAGATTGCGGCTCAGACAGCCAGGCGTAATAACCGCTGGGATGGACTTTCAGCGTCAGGCAAAGCCGTCGAATCGAATAGTCGCCCGCGCGCTGCTTGATAAAAGCGTACTTCAGCCGCACTCCTTGGCAAAGTACGCGGCGGCCTTTTTTAAGATGTCTCGCTCTTCAGTGACGCGCTTGAGTTCCGCTCGCAGACGACGTAGCTCAGCATGCTGATCATCATCCTGCTGCCGTTCTTCTTGAGGTTTGCTGTAGCGCTTTATCCAGGCATAGAGGCTATGCGTCGACACGCCGAGACGGGCCGCTACCTCAGCGACAGGCAGCTTCTTTTCGGTCACTTGATTGACTGCTTGGATTTTGAATTCTTCGGGATAACGCGGGTTGCTCATGGCACCTCCTGATTGGCCTCATTTTAAGGCATGGAGGTGTCTACGAAACCCGGGGCGATTCA
>NZ_CAXAPT010000039.1:0-1139 GCF_963970475.1 Pseudomonas sp. EA_5y_Pfl2_R50
AGATGGGTGAAGGCGTCGGTGAACTCCAGCGCGGCGTCCACTTCGAGCAGCAGGTCGGTGATGCGGATGGGCGGCAGGCGACGGTAAAGGTCCAGCACCAGGTCATCGATCCCGTCCGGCGCATCGGCGGTCAGGCGATCGATGCGCAGCGTCCCGTCCTCGATGCTGCCTTTCGGGATCGTACCGTTGCGCGCGGCGCGACCGAGCCGGGCGAGGCCATCGGCGAGACGGGCCTTGCGGTCCGCGAGCCAGACATGCGGATCGGACGGTACGGCCAGCTTCGCAGCATGCGCGACTTCCATCGATACGAGGACGTTGCGAAGGTCACCGTACCGGTGCGAGCGGTCGAGCCAGATGTCACCCGAACGCAGCGCGTCGCGCAGATGGAACATGACCGCGACTTCTCGGAGGCGCGCATCATCGTCGCCCTTCGCCCGCAATTGACGCCGCCATTTGGAATGTGGGCGCAGGAAATCGTCGGTCGCCGGGAGCGCGTCTTTGGTGGCGATGGCGATCACCGCGTCCAGCAAGGGTCGCGCGACCGACGCGGCTTGGAGATGGAGGCAGCGCAGCATACGCGGGGCATAGCGACGGAAGCGGTGATACCCCTGATCGACATGCGCCAGCGGATCATCGCCAAGCGTGTCCGTCAGAACCCTGGCCGTCGCGACGAGGCGGGTGAGATGGGCCCATCCCGCCGCACGCGCGACCGCATCCTCCAGCGACGCGCCGTCGCCATGCGCTTCGATGAGCGATTGGCCGAGCGCGGCGAAGCCGTCCAGCGTCGCTGTGACCCCGCCTCTCGTTTCCGCGGCACGTGCGTCATGCAACTGTTTTGCCTCGCGCCAGGTGCGCCCGACGATCCGGTCATGCGTCTCGATCACCGCATCCGCAGTCGAGGTGGCCCACTCGATGATGCAGACAGTGAGGATGGCGCGACGCCGGTCGGTGCCGAGATCACGCAGGCCATCGGCGAAGTAACGTTCGCCCTGTCGGCGCAGCCGGGCGACGCGATGCGGCGGGACGTCGCCGAGCAGGCCGGCATCGAGGTTCATCGCACGCAGGAACTCAAGCCGGTCGAGCAGTCGGTTTGCCGCGGCGGAATTGTTGCCCGGCTCGATCCGGCGCAGCCAGATGAA
>NZ_CAXAPT010000040.1:0-1098 GCF_963970475.1 Pseudomonas sp. EA_5y_Pfl2_R50
TCTTCTTGTCCAATGCGGCAACCCGCTTGTCGAGTTCGGCTAGCATATCGACCATCATCGCGAACATCGGTCGCGCCGCCTCCGGCAGTGTTGCGGCCATCTCGCTGTCGTCTAGCAGATCCGCCAGCATCGCCAGGTGGCTCGGCCCCTTCGGTGCCACCCAGCCATATTCGGTGAGATGCCCGCGGATCGCATTGCCGAGCTGGGTGCGCTGTTTTACCAGCAGATCGCGCGTGCGGAACACCAAGGCGGCGGCTTGCTGCTCTTCGCTCTTCACCGCGACGAACCGCATCGTTGGCCGCTGCGCCGCCTCACAGATCGCCTCAGCATCGACAGCATCATTCTTATGCCGCTTCACGAACGGCTTCACATAGGCCGGCGGAATCAGCCTGACCTCGTGACCCATCGCCCGCAACTCGCGGGCCCAGTGATGTGCGCCGCCGCACGCTTCCAGCGCCACCGTGCATCGCGGCTGTGACACGAAGAAATTTAGCAGTTTTCCCCGGGTCAGCTTGCGGCTGAACACCGTTCGCCCGGTCCTGTCCGCGCCGTGCGCATGAAAAACGTTCTTGGCAATATCCAGACCGATTGTGGTAACTTCAGACACGGACGCCTCCCTCTTGTGGTGTTCAACACCTCCACTCTGGCACATCGATGCCGTCGGGGGGCGTCCACCCCATCATAAAGCCGCTATTCCGCGTCCGCCCACTTGCCGACATGCGGATGCTTTCTCAGCGTGGCGATGGCCTTGCGTAGTGGTCGGCGCGTTTTGGCTGGTGTCTAGCCGAGCCAACATCTCAAGGCTTCGACACGGCGGACATCGGCTTGGCCCGGCAAAGGATCTCCGATCAAGCGAACAGATCCCCGATCGCGCGCATCCGGAACGCGTTGAGCCAACAGCGCCGGCGATGCTCACCGGCGTCGTGGACCATGTGGCAGCGTTGGCAGAGCGCCGCGAGGTTGCGAGGCCGGTTGTCGCTGGATCATGGTTCAGGTGCGCGCCTGCGAGGACCACACGCGTGACCCGCAAATGGGGTGGCGGGTCGATGCCGGCGAAACCAGGCTGTGCCCGCGCCAGCTCGTCCGGCGTCGGCAGAT
>NZ_CAXAPT010000041.1:0-1081 GCF_963970475.1 Pseudomonas sp. EA_5y_Pfl2_R50
GAAATAGACGGCATAGCTCTCGCGCTCGCTGAACAGCGCGACCAGCACGTTCGCGCCGGTCACTTCGTCGCGGCCGGAGGACTGGACGTGGAGGATCGCGCGCTGGACGACGCGCTGGAAGCCGCTGGTGGGCGAGGGGTCGGTCGCGGCATCGACCTTCAGCGCCTCAAGCTCGGTATCGAGATAGTGTTTTACGGTTGCGGTCAGCTCGGCGGTGTCGACCACGCACGATTGCATCACCTTGGAGGCATGTTCATCGTCGATCAGGGCAAGCAGCAAGTGCTCGAGCGTGGCATATTCGTGCCGGCGCGACGACGCGGCCTCTAAGGCCTTGTGCAGCGTGGTTTCCAGCGCGGAGGCGAAGGATGGCATCTGTATTTACTCCATGCGGGCCACGAAAGACGGGCGGCCCTTTCCTGCTATGTCGGAAGGCAGGACGCCCGCATCAAGCACTTGAAACACGTCGCGGCATTTCCTCGGCCCCGCGACGAAACCCCTCATGACTTGAATAGGTCGTTCGCGCTTGCCCGATGGTTAACCGCGCATTGTATTTTTGCTCGGGTGCGCGCCACTTCCGCCTCCAGCGCGACGATGCGCGCTTCCAGTTCCTTGACCGACAGCGGGTCAAGGTCCTGTACGATCAGCGCGGCGAGCGGATCGCCCGCGCGTTTCGGGAGAATCTCGTCGAGGTCCATAGGCAGGATCGTTGACCCGGCGGCGCGCCATGTCAATAAGGCGCGCAAAGCAAAACAGGGCGCACGACCGATGGACGGTATTCCGACAACGATGCGAGCGATCGACCCGGACGTGCCGGGCGGGCCCGAGGTGCTGCGCGTGGTGCAGCGCCCGGTGCCGATGCCGCGTGTTGATGAAGTGTTGATCCGCGTCGTCGCGGCGGGCGTGAACCGGCCCGACGTGCTGCAGCGCAAGGGCGGATATGCGCCACCGCCGGGCGCGCCGTCGATCCCGGGGCTGGAAGTGTCGGGCACGATCGTCGCGCAAGGGGCCGAGGTCGCGATCGACATGACCGGTCAGCCGGTGTGTGCGCTGCTGGCAGGGGGCGGCTATGCCGAATATGTCG
>NZ_CAXAPT010000042.1:0-981 GCF_963970475.1 Pseudomonas sp. EA_5y_Pfl2_R50
CCACCAGGTTTTCGTAGTTGCCGCCGCTTACACCCGTGATCGAATTACCCAGCGACGCCTGACCGGTCAGTGCATCGTTCGGCGCGGTGAAGGTCACGGTGCCGGTAGTCTTGCCGATTTCAATGGTGATGTTCTGACCGTTGGCCAGCGTCACGACGACCGGCGAACCGGTGACCGGAGCGCCGACGGTGGCGGTGTAAGTGACGGTGCCACCTTCAGCCGTAGACTCGGTGGCGGTCAGTTTGACCGTCGAGGTGTCAATGGTGTCCGTCACTTCGGTCACGGCTGGTGTGGTGCTCGGCACCAGGTTCTCGAAGTTACCGCCAGTGGCGTCCTTGATGGTGACTTCGACTTTGCCGGCGTCTTTGTAGACGTCATCGGCGGGTGCTGGAACCGTCACGGTGCCTGTGGTTTTGCCCGCTTCGATGGTGATTACCGAACCGTTCGACAGGGTCACGGTGACTGGCGAGCCGGCCGGATTGGTCAGGGTCGCGGTGTAAACGATCGAACCGCCCTCGGCCACGGAGCCGGTTGCGCTGAGCGACAGGTTGGTGGTGTCGGCAATGTCGGTAACAGTGGTCGATACCGGGGTTTTGTCGGCGACCAGATCTTCGTAATTACCGCCGGAAACGCCGGTGATCGAGTTGGTCAGCGGCGCATTGCCGGTCAACGCATCGTTAGGCGCAGTGGTGGTCACGGTGCCGGTGGTTTTGCCGACTTCGATGGTGATGTTCTGACCATTGGCCAGGGTCACGATGACAGGCGAACCGGTGACCGGAGCGCCAACAGTGGCGGTGTAAGTGACGGTGCCGCCTTCAGCCACCGAGGTGTCAGCCGTCAGTTTCACGGTCGAGGTGTCAATGGTGTCCGTCACTTCGGTCACGGCTGGTGTGGTGCTCGGCACCAGGTTCTCGAAGTTACCGCCAGTGGCGTCCTTGATGGTGACTTCGACTTTGCCGGCGTCTTTGTAGACGTCATCGG
>NZ_CAXAPT010000043.1:0-945 GCF_963970475.1 Pseudomonas sp. EA_5y_Pfl2_R50
CGCATGACGAGGGCCTTGCGCAGGGCGGCCAGCGCCAGATCGCGGTGCAGCCGGTCGCCGACGGCCCACCCGACGACACGGCGGGAGAACAGATCGAGGACCACCGCCAGATAGAGCCATCCCTCCCGCGTCCAGACATACGAGATGTCGACGCCCCATTTCTGGTTGGGTGCCGTCGCCGTAAAATCCTGGTCAATGATGTTCGGCGCGATCGGCCAGCTATGCTCGCTGTCGGTCGTCCGTTTGAATCGACGCTTCTGCCGACCGCGCAGGCCGTTCTCGCGCATCAACCGCGCCGTGCGCCGTCGCCCGATGGCGAAGCCATCATCCTGCAACTCGCGCGTCATGCGCGGACTGCCGTACGTGCCGTTCGACAGCGCAAATGCCGAGCGGACATGCGCCAGCATCACCATGTCATCGCGTTGCCGCCGGCTGGCCGGACGATCCTTCCAGGCGAAATAGCCGCTCTGGCTGACGCCGAGCACCTGGCAGAGGCGGTGTACGGGGAAATCCTTCTTCGCCTGATCGACGAGCGCAAACCTCATCGACTTCCCTCCCGGGCGAAAAAAGCGGTCGCCCGCTTCAGTATGTCGCGTTCTTGTCGAAGGATCTCATTCTCCCGGCGGAGCCGCTTCAACTCGGCTGCCAAATCTGCCTGCGGTGTTTCGCCCGGCATCTCCGTCAACCGATCACGACGACGACCGATCCACCGAACCAGCGTCGACAAACCGACCCCCAGATCTTCCGCAACCTCACGCTGCGTGCGCCCACTGGTCGCCACCAGCCGGACCGCCTCGTCCTCGAATTCCTTTGTAACCCGTCGTTGCTTCGTCATCGAGTTTGCCTTTCACCTCAGGAAAACTCTCCACTTTTCTGAAGCAAGTCCAAAGCACGTTGAAGCGAAGCGGCGCTATGCGACCGACAACCCCGAGCCGGTCGGCTGGG
>NZ_CAXAPT010000044.1:0-903 GCF_963970475.1 Pseudomonas sp. EA_5y_Pfl2_R50
GGCGCGGTCGATCGCGAGGAACAGGAACGACCCGATCGGGCGTGCCACAAAGGCGAGCGCGAACAGCGCGAAGGAATAGAGCGTCCCCGTCAGACGGTCGACATAGGGGAAGACCAGCGTCGGAAACACCAGCACCGAGGCGATCGCATAGACGAAGAAGTCGAAAAACTCCGACGTGCGGCCAATGACGACGCCAATCGCAATCTCGCCCGAGGTGATTTCGCCGTGCTCGGCATTGATTCGGCCGGCATCGGCTTCGATCGCGCGCGAGGTTGGCGTGGTGGCTGCAGTCATCGGTGTTCGAACTCCCGGCATGATCGCCGAACGCCCCCTCTAAGCGTGCTGCACTGCAGCGGGGATTGGACAAAGTGTCCAATGGGAGGCCCCCTGTCCCCCGCGTATCTGCGCCCGCATGACCCGAACCCCCTTACTCCGCCCCTTGGCGCTGCTCGCGCCTGCCTTGCTCGGTGGGTGCAGCGCCGTCGTGCTGGACCCGGCGGGCGATCTTGCAGTGCAGCAAGGCAACCTCGTGATTTTCTCGACGGTGCTGATGTTGCTCATCAACGTTCCGGTGATGGCGCTGATCGCGTTGTTCGCCTGGCGCTATCGCGCAACCAATAAGGACGCGCCCTATTCGCCGGAGTGGCACCATTCCACCGCGCTGGAACTGGTGATCTGGGCGGCCCCGCTGCTGATCATCATCTGCCTGGGCGCGGTGACCTGGACCAGCACGCATCTGCTCGATCCCTATCGTCCGATCGGTCGCCTCGATGCGGGTCGCGCCGTCGCTGCCACGGCCAAGCCGGTGCGGGTTCAGGTTGTCGCGCTCGATTGGAAGTGGCTGTTCATCTACCCCGATTACGGCATCGCCACCGTCAACGAGCTGGCCGCACCGGTCGATCG
>NZ_CAXAPT010000045.1:0-874 GCF_963970475.1 Pseudomonas sp. EA_5y_Pfl2_R50
ACACCACCCGCGCTGATCGCGCTAGGCGCGACACTGACGCTGCGCTGCGGCGACGAGCGCCGCACGCTACCGCTCGAAGATTATTTTATCGCCTACGGTCATCAGGACCGTCAGCCGGGCGAGTTCGTCGAGAGCCTGTTCGTGCCGCGTCCAACATCGACCACGAGGATCGCGATCACGAAGCTCAGCAAACGGTTCGACAGCGACATCTCCGCCGTGCTCGGCGCGATAGCGATCGATCTCGACGGCGACACCGTGCGAAGTGCGCGGCTCGCATTCGGCGGGATGGCGGCGACCCCGAAGCGCGCGACGAATGCCGAGCAGGCGCTGGTTGGCCAGCCATGGTCGGAGGCGACATTCGAAGCGGCCGCGATGGCGCTTCACGACGACTTCAAACCGCTGACCGACGTTCGCGGATCGAGCGGATATCGCCTGACGGTGGCCGCGAACCTGCTTCGCCGCATGTGGCTCGCCGGCACCGGCGAGACGGTATCTGTGCTGGAACTCGCCGATGTCTGATCGTGATCCCGGGCTGACGGGGGCGGTTCGCGCGCCCTTGCCCCATGACAGCGCCGAGGCTCACGTCAGCGGTGGCGCGCTCTATGCCGACGATCTGGCTGAGGCATCCGACCTGCTGCATCTTGCCTTTGGACAGAGCCCGGTCGCACACGGCACGATTCGCGCGATCGACCTGTCGGCGGTACGCGCGGCGCCGGGGGTGGTGGCGGTGTTCACTGCTGCCGACATTCCCGGCCACAACGACGTTAGCCCCGTCGCGGGCGATGATCGACTGTTCGCTGACGGGGAGGTCGTATGCGTCGGCCAGGCGCTGTTCGTCGTTGCCGCCACCAGCGCCACCGCGGCACGGCGCGCC
>NZ_CAXAPT010000046.1:0-873 GCF_963970475.1 Pseudomonas sp. EA_5y_Pfl2_R50
GCAGCCATGGGTAGTCGATGCGCAGCCTGTCGGTGAACGCGAGAAAGTGGATGTAGGGGCGCGCTTGATAGGAAAGTTTGTGGCTCGACGCTTGCCGCCGCTCGCCATCGAGGCGGCCGACGCGCTCGGGCAGTGGCGCAGCGAGCCAGTCGCGAAGATCGGGCCACTGTGTGCGGAAGCGGCGGTGGATCTGCCGCAGCTGGCGCTTGTACATATCGCAGATATCCACACCCGCGACGTGCGCGGCGTACTCTGCCTCGCCGCAGTGCTGAGCGATCACTGGTGCGGCCGGGTGCTCGTCGATCGCTGCTGCGGCGGCAGAGATCGGTCCGGCCCTCATGGCGCTGACACATCGAGGCCAAGCGCGCGGCGGTACTCGGCGACGACCGCCGGGTCGGACACGCGCGTGTAGATGCGGGTGGACTCGGGGGAGGCGTGACCAAGCCTGCGCATGAGGGCGAGCTCGCGCATGCCGCCCTCCCACATGCGTGTCGCGTGCGTGTGCCGGCAGGCGTGCGGGGTCATCCAGGGCTCGCGTATGCCGGCCCGCTCGCAGGATCGGGCGAAAAGCTTGGCCAGCGCGGCGTAGGAGAGCGGCTCAGCCCGGCGCGCCCCGTTGCCGCCGACGAGGAAGAGGTAGGGGCTGCCGGTGTCGCGCGGGCGCTCGGCGGTCACGTAATCGGCGATCGCGGCAAGCGTCGCCGGCTCATGCAGGTCGACGACGCGCTCGCGCCAGCCCTTGGCGCGCACGCCGCGCGGATGGTCGTCGCGCTGGCGCACCACGATCCGCCTGCGGCCGTAGGCGACGTCCTCGAGCTTGAGCGCAAGCGCTTCGCCCGGCCGCAGGCCACCATCAAGCATGAGGCGGACAAG
>NZ_CAXAPT010000047.1:0-848 GCF_963970475.1 Pseudomonas sp. EA_5y_Pfl2_R50
CCTGTCACGACGAAGGACCAGTTGATGCTCGCCGACGTGCAATCCAGCTACGGCCTCGCCCGCCCGTTCCAGGGCGCGGGCAATTTCGAGACCGAGCATCAGCGCGTCATCGTACGCGAAGTCTGCGCAGCGGTGCAGACCGGACGGCTGATCGTCGTCTCCGGACTGGTCGGTTCGGGCAAGACGCACCTGCTGCGCCGCATCGAGGACGAACTGGCGCGAGCCGGCAAGGTCGCGGTCGCCAAGTCGCTGGCGGTGGACAAGCGGCGCACCTCGCTTACCTCGCTGATCGAGGCATTGTTCTACGACCTGTCGTCCGGCGACCGCGCGCAGGTGAAGATCCCCAAACAGGCCGAACGGCGCGAGCGCGACCTTCGTGATCTGATGCGCAAGGGCAAGCGCCCGATCGTGCTGGTGGTCGATGAAGCGCACGACCTGCACCACAAGACGTTGACCGGCCTCAAGCGGCTTATGGAAGTGGTGGCCGATGCCGGCGTGCTGCTGTCGGTCCTGCTTGTGGGGCATCCGCGCCTGCGCAACGATCTGCGCCGCCCGCAGATGGAGGAGATCGGCTACCGGACCACGACCTTCGACTATGAGGGGATCGGATCGGCACGTCGGGATTATGTCGCCTGGTTGCTCGGTGCGTGCGCGGCAGAGGGGGTGAAGGTCGCCGACCTGATGGACGAGGACGCGATCGACCTCATCGCCGAACGCCTGCGTACTCCGCTCCAGATCGAGATGCACCTGACGCTTGCCTTCGAGCAGGGTTTCCGGTTGGGCGCAAAGCCCGTCACCGCCGGGATCGTCGAGCAGGTGCTGTCACGTGCGATCGACGACCTGGAACC
>NZ_CAXAPT010000048.1:0-824 GCF_963970475.1 Pseudomonas sp. EA_5y_Pfl2_R50
GTCACATTCTATATATAAAATTTCATTATTCTAATATCTGGTCCTTTCGTACTAAGATATTATAATGTATTAAAGATAGAAACCAACCTGGCTTACGCCGGTCTGAACTCAGATCATGTAAGAATTTAAAAGTCGAACAGACTTGAAATTTAAGCGGCTACACCTAAAAATTTATCTTAATCCAACATCGAGGTCGCAAACTTTTTTATCGATATGAACTCTCCAAAAAAATTACGCTGTTATCCCTAAAGTAACTTAATCTTATAATCGCTACTAACGGATCAATAACTCATAAATTAATGATTTTTAATAATTAAAAGTTCATTAAATTTTAATATCACCCCAACAAAATACTTTATCTTATAAAAATAAACCAATCCTAAAAAATTTAAACAACATAAAGTATAAAGATTTATAGGGTCTTCTCGTCTTTTAACTATATTTTAGCTTTTTAACTAAAATATAAAATTCTATTATAAATTTATATGAAACAGCTTATACCTCGTCCAACCGTTCATTCCAGCCTTCAATTAAAAGACTAATGATTATGCTACCTTTGCACAGTTAGAATACTGCGGCCATTTAAATAATTTCAGTGGGCAGGTCAGACTTTAAAAATAACTCAAAAAGACATGTTTTTGTTAAACAGGCGGGTAAAATATTTGCCGAGTTCTTTATATAAACCTAACATATAAAATTACATAAACAACAACAAATTATTTAGCGGTAAAGAAGCATACACCTATCAATGTACAAGTAGTTCAATGCAAATAAAAGAAAAACAACGAAGGAAATCATTTTAATTAAAATAACTCATTGACAAG
>NZ_CAXAPT010000049.1:0-812 GCF_963970475.1 Pseudomonas sp. EA_5y_Pfl2_R50
GGACGGCGCTTCGAGACACTGGAAGCCCAGAACGAGTTCTTGAGGCACTGGGAGGAGAATTGGGCCTCCAAGCGCATCCACGGCAGCACGCGGCGTCAGGTCGAGGCGATGTTCCAGGAGGAGAAGCCCCACCTGCGGCCGTTGCCAGTGGCTGCCTTCCGCATCTTCACCGAGGTCGTTCGGACCGTCTGCGACGATACCACCGTGCGTGTTGATAGCAGCTATTACGCCGCGCGGCCTGCATGCACCCATCGGCAGTCAGGTCGTGGTGCGGATCTACGCCTCCACGATCGAGATCCGTGATCGCGACACCCATGCGCTGCTGCGTGTTCATCCCCGGATGACGCACTCCGGTTCTGTCGTCCTGTCGACCAGCGAACGGCCGTTCAATCCGTCGCGGCAAACCGCCGTGCTGCTGGCGAGCGCCGAGCGCATCGGGCCGCAGACCAGGGCGCTCTGCCAGCAAGTGTTCGACACCGAGGGGCGCCCCGGACAGCGCGCGATGTGGGGCATTGTCGGGCTGAGCCGGAAGTATCCGGCACGGCTGGTCGAGCAGGCCTGCGCGCACGCCATCGGCAACCGCATCTATCGTTACAAGCACGTGCGTGCGACCGTCGAGCGGTTGTTCGAACAGGCGATCGCGCAGGTTGGAGCGACGCCACAGCCGGCATCGCCGCTCACCCAGGATCATCCGCTGATCCGCGCTCCAGCCGAATACGGCGATCTCTTCAGCCGTGCCGCGCGGCACGATGCCGGCGCCAATGGCCGGCAGGCCGAGGCTCACGACGACCGCGCCCCTGCAGCCCGCGCTC
>NZ_CAXAPT010000050.1:0-788 GCF_963970475.1 Pseudomonas sp. EA_5y_Pfl2_R50
GTCTCTTCGGTCAACTGGCCGAGGTTGTTCCACACCAAGCGATGCCGACTGCTGTCCGGGTAGCGGATCGACAGCAATTGTCCGCGGATGTCGTAGTAGTAATGGGTGACCTGGCCGTCGGGGTCGACCGCCTCGGTGACATCGCCCTGGGCATTGCGCCGGAACGTCCAAACCGCCTCGCCGCGAGAACGGCGGTGCAGGAAACCGTTGCGGTATTCGTAGGACGTGGGCTCGTCGTCTGGCGGAAGTAGCGCGATCAGCCGTCCGACTTCGTCGTAACGGTATTCGGTGACCGCGCCAAGCGGGTCCTGCTCGGCGATCAAACGTCCCTGATCGTCATAGGCCTTGAGGTGCTCACCACCATCGGCTTCGACCTTGCGCACCAGTCGCGCACGGTCGTCGTGGACGTAGGTTTCTTCGGTGCCATCGACGTAATGCACCGCGACACTGCCGTCGTCGTTCCAGACGTAACGGGTGTTCATCTGCGAAAACGACGCCCAATGCCGCACGCAGCGAGCAGCCTTGCCTGAGCGCTCCCATTCCCAGAAGAAACTCGCGCCCCCGCTCAACTGACGCTGGAGGATGACGTGCTGATCGTCGTAGTCGTAACGCTCGCTGTCGCCGACGGCGTTGGTGGCTTCGATCAGGTGCTGATAGGCGTCGTAGCGGTAGCTGACGAGGGTTTGCTCAGTGAGCCAAGGCTCGGCCAGGTTCTGCGACGGGTCAAAACGCTGGTAATCAACCGCGATCAGGTGTGAGCGGTCGTAACGCAATAACAACGCCCGGCC
>NZ_CAXAPT010000051.1:0-782 GCF_963970475.1 Pseudomonas sp. EA_5y_Pfl2_R50
ATCGTCTCGGGACGGACAAGTATCTCTGCCTGAGCTACAGCGGAACTGAACCGCTCCCAGTCAAACCGGCCGATACGCGCAAGGGAGTCAACGCTCTTGGAGTGCGCGTCGATCAGCACGCGGCAGCTATCGGTTAGAGTACGTAGATGCCCCTGCATCTCGCGTACCGTCCTCATCGCCTTGTCGCGCGTCCGGTTTTCTGCGCGGCGCACCATGCTGCAAGCAGCTTGTCGAACATGGTGAGCGCGGCGTCGGTCAGGCTTTCCTCGATCCTAATGGCTGCAGCCGCGAGCGTCGCGTGGCGGCGCATGGTCGCCAACTCGCCGAGATGTTGCGGCGTGATTCGCACTGCCTCGTCGGCTAATCGATCGAATGTCGCCGATGGGATCATTGCGGCGCGCGACGGATCGAGGCCGAGCGTCCGCACATGATCGAGCCGTTCGAGCAGGCGCAGGATGTTGCGCGCTGCCGGCGACTGCGGCGCGTTGCGCAGCCATGCCAGCCATGTCGTTCCCTGATCTGGTCGCCGAGCCAGCAAGGCGTCCAGCGCCGCCAGCTTGTCCGGCTTGATGCCGCTGGTCAGTATTTCATGGGTGAGATGTTCTGCCTGCTGGCGCGCGTGTCTGACGATCGCTTCGATGACAGCCGATGGCGGCAGCAGCACTCGTCGCCGTCGCAACTCGTCGATCACCGTGCCGGCGAGTAGGAGCGGCTGGGCAACAGTCTGCGCAACCGGCATCGCGAACGCCACGCTCGCGCGAAAGTGGTTCCGGATGAAAGCG
>NZ_CAXAPT010000052.1:0-743 GCF_963970475.1 Pseudomonas sp. EA_5y_Pfl2_R50
TATCTGGGGCTGACGACGTTTCCGGCCACGCTTACTGTCGCTGAGATTGATGAGCTTTTCATGCTGGACGATGATATCGCCCGGATGGTTGGAGCGCGGCGGACACCGCTGACTCGCCTGGGGCTGGTGCTGCAGATCGGCTTTCTGCGCCTCACCGGGCGTTCGCTGAATTCGGTGCAAGTGATCCCGCCAGCTGTGCTGACGCGCGCCGGCCAGGCAGCGGATATTTCGGCTCCGCAATTGGCGTCGATCCGTTCGATCTACCGGCGACGGATGACGCTTTATCATCACCAGCAGGCTGCGATGGCCGCGCTGGCCTTCAGGGATTATAGCGACGCCAGCGAGCGCGCCCTGACCGGCCATTTGCGCCGCATGGCGACCCAGAGCTTCGACAGCGCGGCGCTCACGCGCCAGGCGATGATCTGGCTTTTTGAGCACCATTGGGTGCTGCCGGGCCAAAGCCGGATCGAAGACCGGGTGGCAGCTGCTCAAGCCTATGTCACCAAGTCCATTCGCGCAGAGATGATGCAAACAGTTGGTGGGCAATGCGTGCAGCGTTGGGTCCAGGATTTGTCTGCCGTCCATGACGAGGAAACGGGCGAGACGCTGTTTGAATGGCTGCGCAAGCCCACCACCGGTACAAGCCAGATCAATATTGCCGAAGCAGCGCAGCGGCTCAATGCGCTGCGGAACCTGGGGGCTGACAGGCTATCGCTGGGCGCCCTGCCGATAACCGGAATGCG
>NZ_CAXAPT010000053.1:0-724 GCF_963970475.1 Pseudomonas sp. EA_5y_Pfl2_R50
CAAGGCGCGCGGATGGCGGGCGCGAACATGATCGTCGGCGTCGACATCAACCCCGACCGCGAGGAATGGGGCCGCAAGTTCGGCATGACGCATTTCGTCAACCCGAAGGATGTGGGCGACCTGGTCGCGCACCTCGTCGCGCTGACCGATGGCGGCGCGGATTATACTTTCGATTGCACCGGCAACACGACCGTGATGCGCCAGGCGCTGGAGGCCTGCCACCGTGGGTGGGGCACCAGCATTGTGATCGGCGTCGCAGAGGCAGGCAAGGAGATCAGCACGCGTCCCTTCCAGCTCGTTACCGGGCGAAACTGGCGCGGCACCGCCTTCGGTGGCGCCAAGGGTCGCACCGATGTACCGAAGATCGTCGATTGGTACATGAACGGCCGAATTGAAATCGATCCGATGATAACTCACGTCCTGACGCTGGACGATATCAACAAGGGCTTCGACCTGATGCACGCGGGCGAAAGCATCCGCTCGGTCGTGGTCTACTGAGGACAATGTGATGATGCCGACGCTAGAAACCGTCTCCACCGCCTGCGCGCATGGCGGCGTGCAGGGTGTCTACCGCCATGCGTCGGCCGAGACGGGCACCGAGATGAGCTTCTCGGTCTACGTTCCGCCGCACACCGAGGGCACGCGGCTACCGGTCGTCTGGTATCTGTCCGGGCTTACCTGCACGCATGCCAACGTGACTGAGAAAGGCGAGTATCGCGCCGCC
>NZ_CAXAPT010000054.1:0-696 GCF_963970475.1 Pseudomonas sp. EA_5y_Pfl2_R50
GTGTCCAAGGCTGACGGATCGCAGACGCTGGCACCACAGCGCGATGCGCTGCTCGCCGCCGGCGTCGATCCCTCACGCATTTATGAGGATCTCGCTTCGGGTCGCCATGATGCGCGCCCCGGCCTGACCGCCTGCCTCAAGGCGTTGCAGCCCGGTAATACACTGGTCCTCTGGAAACTTGACCGCCTCGGGCGCGACCTTCGGCATCTGGTCATCACCGCCGAGGCGCTGCGTGAGCGCGGCATTGGGTTGAAGGTACTGACCGGCGCCGGCGCGCAGATTGACACCACCACCGCCAACGGCCGCCTAGCCTTTGGCATCTTCGCCGCTTTTGCAGAGTTCGAGCGCGAGTTGATCGCCGAGCGCACACAGGCCGGCCTTGCCGCGGCACGCGCGCGGGGGCGCATGGGAGGGCGACCCCGCAAGATGGACAAGGCAACGCTGGCGATGGCGATGGCCGCCATGTCCGATCGCAACGCGATCGCAGCCGATGTCGCGCGCCGTCTCGGGATGACGACGACGACACTCTATATGTACGTGAACGGTGACGGCACGCCCAAGGCGCCGGGCCAGGCACTGCTTGACGGTGTGGCGTACCGCAAAGAACGACTACGCGCCGCGTGATGAAGCACGCCGCGCATCAGCGATCAGGCATATTGCCGAGCGGGCGAGACGATCACGTCATGTTCGATCGAC
>NZ_CAXAPT010000055.1:0-684 GCF_963970475.1 Pseudomonas sp. EA_5y_Pfl2_R50
ATTTCGGACACGACTATCCGAGCGTACCGACCGGCCCGAGCTTCCACGCGCGCCGCCCGGTCGGGCGGCTCGACCGGATCATGACGCGCGGCTTTCGCGTGCTTGGCTGCGGCGTGCATGACAGCGCGCTGGCGCGGCGCGCGTCGGACCATTTGCCGATCTGGGCGATACTGGAGCCGCTGTAATGCGCGAAAAGGAACTCCGCCTCGCGCTCGTCTGCTATGGTGGCATCAGCCTGGCGGTGTACATGCACGGCATCACGAAGGAGATCTGGCGGCTGGCGCGCGCCAGCCACGGTTTCCACGCCGGAACCCCGCCCGTCGGCGGCAGCGAGGGCGTGTATCGCACGCTGCTTGAGGAAATCGAGGCCGAGACCGGGCTGCGGCTGCGCGTGCTGGTCGACATCATCGCCGGGGCCAGCGCGGGCGGCATCAACGGCGTGTTCCTGGCACAGGCGATCAGAGCCGGGCAGAGCCTGGAGCCGCTGACCGATTTGTGGCTCGATTCCGCCGATATCGAGGCGCTGGTCGATGAAAAGCAGGCCCCGGCCCACCCGATGACCAAGATCTGGGCGCTGCCGCTGGCGTGGATGGCGGCACGGCGCAGCACCGATGGCATCGACGCCACGGTCGAGCCCGCTGCCCGCGACGAAGTCCGCGCGAAACTGTCGCATTTCGTGCGCTC
>NZ_CAXAPT010000056.1:0-668 GCF_963970475.1 Pseudomonas sp. EA_5y_Pfl2_R50
CGGGAAACCGATCGAGCAGCGAGCAGAAGCGGGCGTAGTAGTTCATTCTCATTCTCCCCTTGGAATATCTTCGGCGAAGGCACCGGCGGACAGCAGCAATGCGAATGTCGAGGCGACGTCTCCGCCTTCGCTCGACGCGTTGGCAGCGGCCTCGGCGAGCGTCTTGCCCGCGAGAAAAGCTCTGGTCGGCCCGTCGATGACGCGGACCTCGACCGCATCGCTTGGGCGCGTGACGAGGATGATCTCCCGATCCCAGGCGATCGCATCGAGCGCGTCGGGTGGGGCGTCGGGCTGGTGCGCAAGCCATAGGCTCGCCGCCGGCATCAGCGCCTTCGCGATCCGCGTTGCGGGGTGCCAGTGCAGGGGCGCCTCGGGATCGATGCCTCGGGAAAGGGCCGCCGCATCCAGCGGCGGGCGGTCCGCGGCAAACAGCGCCTCGGTCACATTGCGTTCGAGCATCGCGACGGGCCCAAGATACGGTGCTTCCGCAAAGGGGGTCCAAGCGTCGACGAAGGGCCCGAACCTGTCGCCATAGAGGCACAGACGCGCCTCGCGTGGCGGTACCGCCTCGATATAGGAGGTTGCGCACGCGGCGAACGCTTCCTCTCCAACCATGGCCGCCGTCACCGGGTAGTTGGCGAACAGCGCGTCGCGTGCCGCCTTGCTTG
>NZ_CAXAPT010000057.1:0-668 GCF_963970475.1 Pseudomonas sp. EA_5y_Pfl2_R50
CGACATGATATTCGTGCGTCCGACGGTGGTGCTGATCTTCGACCGGCTCGCCGACGCGCTGTTCCTGGTCGCACCGGTCTGGCCCGATGCGACGCGTACGCCCGAGGCGATCGTCGCCGAGGGGCTGGAGCGGATCGAGACGCCTGCCGCGCGCCTCGCGACCGCGCCTTTGCCTGCGCCCGTGCGGGGCGAGGCGAGCGAGATCGCGCTGACTCCGACACTGCCGCCCGGCCGCTATGCCGAGATGGTGGCGCGCGCGAAGGAGTATATCGTCGCGGGCGACATCTTTCAGGTGGTGGTGTCGCAGCGTTTCACGGCACCGTTTCCACTGCCCGCGTTCGAATTGTATCGCGCGCTGCGGCGGATCAACCCGTCGCCGTTCCTCTATCATCTCGATCTGCCGGGCTTTGCGCTGACCGGATCGAGCCCGGAAATTCTGGTGCGCGTGCGCGACGGCGAGGTGACGATTCGCCCGATCGCCGGCACGCGCCCGCGCGGCAAGACCGCCGCCGAGGACGAAGCCAATCGCCAGAGCCTGCTCGCCGACCCCAAGGAGCGCGCGGAACATCTGATGTTGCTCGATCTCGGCCGCAACGATGTCGGCCGCGTGGCCACCGCTGGCAGCGTGACGGTGACCGCCAGCTACACCACCGAATTCTACAGCCATG
>NZ_CAXAPT010000058.1:0-666 GCF_963970475.1 Pseudomonas sp. EA_5y_Pfl2_R50
GCAGGCGTTGATGACGCCACGATGGTGACGCCGAAAAAACTCAGGTTAGGCTTTTTGGCAAGCCTGACACAAAACGGGTACGTGGTTTTTCCTAGCTGGCTGGGTGGCTTCACCATCCAGTGGGGGGTTGTGAATGCTGGCGATAAAACACCGGTCAGTTTCACTCTCGCATACGCAAATACTTGTTTTGTTGTGCTAGTCACTGATGGAACGATCATGGCGTCGGCGCCTTCGGATGTTGTTCCGTATGGCGCCGCGCCTGATTCGCTCTCAAAAAATGGCTTTTCGCTGCGGTCTTCGCTGGGATCGGTCGCCAATAATGCTTTCTGGATATCGCTGGGGAAATAGCTATGGGCATGCAGCGGTTTTATTCGCAGTCAACGGGCTGCACCTATTTCAAGGGCTTCCATAGCGCTATTCCAGCCGACGCGGTGGCGATCAGCGAATATCGTTTTCTTGAGGTCTTGGCAAATCCTCCTCAGGGTAAAGTCCGAGGTCACGACGTAGCAGGGTTGCCGATCTTGCTCGACATGCTGCCGCCGAATGATGATGTTCTGGCTGCGTCAGAGCGCGCGTGGCGCGATGCTGAGGTTTTGCGCGTTTCCTGGCTGCGTGACCGTCATCGAGATCAATTGGAGGTGGAGGCGCCTACTACGCTCAGCTCCG
>NZ_CAXAPT010000059.1:0-666 GCF_963970475.1 Pseudomonas sp. EA_5y_Pfl2_R50
GCAGGCGTTGATGACGCCACGATGGTGACGCCGAAAAAACTCAGGTTAGGCTTTTTGGCAAGCCTGACACAAAACGGGTACGTGGTTTTTCCTAGCTGGCTGGGTGGCTTCACCATCCAGTGGGGGGCCGTGAATGCTGGCGATAAAACACCGGTCAGTTTCACTCTCGCATACGCAAATACTTGTTTCGTTGTGCTAGTCACTGATGGAACGATCATGGCGTCGGCGCCTTCGGATGTTGTTCCGTATGGCGCCGCGCCTGATTCGCTCTCAAAAAATGGCTTTTCGCTGCGGTCTTCGCTGGGATCGGTCGCAAATAATGCTTTCTGGATATCGCTGGGGAAATAGCTATGGGCATGCAGCGGTTTTATTCGCAGTCAACGGGCTGCACCTATTTCAAGGGCTTCCATAGCGTTATTCCGGCCGACGCTGTGGCGATCAGCGAAGATCGTTTTCTTGAGGTCTTGGCAAATCCTCCTCAGGGAAAAGTCCGAGGCCACGACGTAGCAGGGTTGCCGATCTTGCTCGACATGCTGCCACCGAATGATGATGTTCTGGCTGCGTCAGAGCGCGCGTGGCGCGATGCTGAGGTTTTGCGCGTTTCCTGGCTGCGTGACCGTCATCGAGATCAATTGGAGGTGGAGGCGCCTACTACGCTCAGCTCCG
>NZ_CAXAPT010000060.1:0-663 GCF_963970475.1 Pseudomonas sp. EA_5y_Pfl2_R50
AATACTGCCCCTGAAAGCGCAGCGGCTGGTCCAGGTAGTCCTCGCCGGCGAGGGTGATCGCGGCGACTTTGCCGTAGGCGTCGTATTGCGCCGACCAGACGATGTCGCCGCTGTAGTCGGTGAGTTCCTGCGGGGTGCCGAGGTGGTCGAGTTGGTAGTAGAACGGGCAGGCTTTTTTCGGGCCTTTGCCGTCGAGCAAAGCCAGCGGGCGGAAGGTGCCGGGTTCGTAGACGTAGCTGCGGTGATGGGTCGGGCTGCTTTCGGCGACGAGGTGGTCGCCTTGCCAGAAGAACTCGGTGATTTCGCCGTCGACGGTTTTGCGGATGCGCCGGCCGAAGGCGTCGTATTGGTAGCTCGCGGTTTGGCCGTGCGGGCGGGTCAGGCCGATGAGGCGGTGCTGGCAGTCGTAGCGGTATTCGGTGACGAGTTTTTGCGCGGTGCCACGACGTTCGCGGATCAGGTTGCCGAAAGCGTCGTAGTCGTAATGCCGGTCGCCCTGCATCAGCAGGCGGTTGCCCTTGATCTGCGCCGGGCCTGGACGGTCCTGCATCAGCAGGTTGCCCGCCGGGTCGTGGGCGAAGGTTTCCGGCAGTTCGTCGCGTGAGTGGCGCACGCGGATCAGCCGGTCGAGGGCGTCGTAGCCGTAGGTGCGCTGGCCGTGAC
>NZ_CAXAPT010000061.1:0-659 GCF_963970475.1 Pseudomonas sp. EA_5y_Pfl2_R50
GCGCCGACTCGAGCGCGGTGCCGACCGCAATTTCGGCCCCGTTGGCGGCGGCATCGACCGCGTTGAGCACGGTCAGCCGCGAATCATCGACGAACGCGTCCGAATAGACGAAGCCCTTGCCCGCACCCTTGAGCGGCGCGGTGAAGGCGGTGTCGCTCCGCCGCAGCCCGCGCGAGCGCGCCAGCGTCATCTTGCCGCCAAGAAAATCATAGAGATAGAGGCCGAGCCGTACCATCCACCACGGCCGCAGCGCATTTTCGTGCGGCAGGACGAAGCGCAGCGGATGGATGATGTGCGGCGCGGCCTTCACCAGCCGCTCGCGCTCGCGCAGCGCCTCGGCGACGAGCTTGAACTCATAATATTCGAGATAGCGCAGGCCGCCATGGATCAGCTTGGTCGAGGCCGAGGAGGTGTGCGCAGCGAGATCGTCGCGCTCGACCAGGAGGACCTTGAGGCCAAGCAGGCTGGCCTCGCGCGCGATCGCACAGCCGTTGATACCGCCGCCGACGATGAGGAGATCGTATGTCACCGCTGTCCTGTATCGCACTCGTGCGGCGGATGCGACTGCGGTTTGCGGGAGCCGCGATGCTGACACAATTGCAGGTCTAATTCTGTGGTAACGTTCCAGCTCTTCGAAGGGGCCGACGATGCGAGTAGTG
>NZ_CAXAPT010000062.1:0-658 GCF_963970475.1 Pseudomonas sp. EA_5y_Pfl2_R50
GCATCCGCGGCATCATCAGCGCGCATTCTGGCAAGGAGCCCCGCCACCTCCTCATCGGTGCGCGCGTGCAGCAGTCTTGCCTGTTTGTTGTCGTCCAGTTCTTCGAAGACGTCAGCCTCCAGTTCCGGGTCTTCATGTACGTGCGCCAGCAGGACGTTCTCTTCTCGCGACGAGGCACTCTCAATGATATCGGCGATCTGGGCAGGTTTGAGCTTGGTCACGCGGCTCGCAGCCGAACGCGACCCCGAACCGCGCTCATCGCCGATCAGCAACAGGAACGAATGCCAGTCCCGCGCGGGATGCTCTTCGTGCCGGCCAAGGTGAAACCAGCGCCCCTTGTGAACGTCCAGCCCTGTTACAATCCAGCCGTTTGCAGCCAAAGCGAGCCGAACGTCGTAGGCTTTCACCAGGGCGCTGCGAGCGACATCAATGATGCGATGCCCGAGAATGTTCTCCTTGAGCAGCAATTCGCCATCGCGGCGCTGGAAGGGCCGTAAATCCACCTTGGCAGTGCGGAGGCGGACCGCCTCGGGGTCGATGCTCGTCACGTCGCTCATGGGCACGAAATAACCCGCACTGCCCAGTGAGATGACCAAGCCTGTCAGAAGGGGATAGTCATTGTCGCGAAGTCGTGTGACGACATCCGATAGCTTGCCAA
>NZ_CAXAPT010000063.1:0-647 GCF_963970475.1 Pseudomonas sp. EA_5y_Pfl2_R50
CCCCATCCGGCCTATATCGACCGTGGCGCGCGCATAGCGTTCGATCGCCTTCGCCTGGTGGGGCGAGCTGGTCCGCTCGATCGCCGGTGACGCCGCCTGCTCCGGGGTCGATTTCGGCCGGAACCCGGCGAACATGCCCCTGGCCTTGTCGCGGACCTTCTCGACCACCTGGCGCGCGAGTTCCGGGAACCGGATCTCGCGCCGATCGGCGAACGCGCGCGCCTGGTCCTGCTCGGGCGTGGCATAGTCGCCCGCCATGTCCTTGCCCCGGTCGCGCGACAGCGTGCGCGCGAGCTGGCGCTGATCGGCGAAGTCGTCGCGGCCATAATGAAGCTGCACGCCGTCGCGGTGCCGCGACAGACCGACATAGGCGCTGTGGCGGTCCATGCCCGGCGTAGCGAGGACGTGCGCGCGATCGACCGTCACGCCCTGCGCCTTGTGGAACGTCGCCGCATAGCCGTGATCGACCGCGGCATAGTCCTTCGCCTCGAACGCGACGCTCCGGCCTCCGTCCAGCCGGACGGTCATGCCCTCGGGGCTGACCCGCTCGATCGTGCCGAGCGTACCGTTCTTTACCCCCAGCGACCGCTCGTTCCGCAGGAACATCAAGCGGTCGCCGCGCGCGAAGTCGCGCGGTCCCCGATCGG
>NZ_CAXAPT010000064.1:0-646 GCF_963970475.1 Pseudomonas sp. EA_5y_Pfl2_R50
CCCTTTTTTTTTTACACCAACACCCCGCAAACCGAGAGCTCGTGTTGTCAGGGTTTTCCCCCGGTGTGCTCTCCCTATGGGGCCCCCCCACCGCGGGCGCTATTGGCGCCCCGACGCCGATTATGTCACCCAACTATCTCACTCGATCTTACAGATAAGGGCGCACCGTACTCCAGTTCTGGAATACAGATCGATCATTTTGGTTGTAGATCGTTGTTCATAACCTTGTTCCAAGCCGCAACGAAGTCTGTGACGAACTTTTGCTGAGCGTCGTTTTGCGCATAGACTTCAGAAACCGCACGAAGCTCGGAGTTTGATCCGAACATCAGATCAACTGGAGATGCCGTCCATCGCGACTGACCACTTGCGCGGTCCTTACCTACATACAGCGCGGGATCTTGGACAGATTTAGACCAAACGGTCCTCATATCGAGAAGATTGACAAAGAAGTCGTTGCTCAGGGTCCCTGGTCGGTCGGTTAACACGCCGACCGCCGATTTGCCGGCGTTTGCGTTCAGTGCGCGCATACCCCCGACCAGCACGGTCATTTCCGGCACCGACAGATCGAGCATGTAGGCACGATCCACTAGTGCTTCGGTCGGGGAAAGGCGATCTTTTGGATTGTAGTAATTTCGAAATCCGTCAG
>NZ_CAXAPT010000065.1:0-644 GCF_963970475.1 Pseudomonas sp. EA_5y_Pfl2_R50
AACAGTTCGCCGTGACCGTGGTGGATGACAACGGCACCACCGCCAACGCGACCCTCGACGTGAACATCGTCGACGACTTGCCGAAAGCGCTGAACGACAGCAACGGCACCGCCTCGGAAAGCCTGCTGACCCTGACCGGCAACGTCCTGACCAACGATGTGCAGGGCGCCGACCGCGTACCGACCGGCCCTGATGCCGGGCCGATCACTGCCGGTACGTTCACCGGCACTTACGGCACGCTGGTGCTCAACGCCAACGGCACTTACACCTACACGCTGAACACCAGCGACGCCGATTTCAAAGCCTTGCACGGCGGCGGTAACGGCACGGAAACGTTCACCTACACCCTCACCGATGCCGACGGCGATACCAGCACCGCCAATCTGGTTCTGCAGATTCACAACAACGACGATCCGGTGGTCATCAACGGCCTCGATGTGAATGGCGGTGAACTGACCGTCTACGAGAAAAATCTCGGCGATGGCAGCACCCCTGATTCCGCAGCCCTGACTCAAAGCGGCACCTTCACCATTACCGCACTCGACGGTGTCACCACTCTGACCGTCGGCGGCATTGCCGTGGTCAGCAACGGTGTCGCCGCAGGCTTCCCGCAATCGATCACCACGCCGCTGGGCAGCACGCTG
>NZ_CAXAPT010000066.1:0-641 GCF_963970475.1 Pseudomonas sp. EA_5y_Pfl2_R50
GCGCCGACTCCGTCGACAAGCTCGACCAGAGGGCCGCCCGAGCGGCTATGCTTGACCACAAACATGGCCCGCCTCCTTCACGGAAATGGCAGCTGCGCGATGGTAGCACAGGCAACCTGCCGCGTCGCCAAGCTGTCCACATAACGGTGAACCCGCCGGTGTCGGCGTACTGCTCCTCGATCCGTCGCCCGGCCTCGTTCATCGTCAGCCCGTCGAGCAGATAGGGTGCCTCGCTGACGGTTGCGGGGATGGTCCGCGATGCGAACGGCGCGAAGCGGTCGTTGACGTGAGTATAAGCCTTGATGCCGGGGTCGTTGCCGTAGCGGGCATTGACCGTGTTCATCGCCTCGCCCTGCCGCGCGGCGGGGTAGAACTGGCCATCGGCCGAGGCAGTGGTGCCCATTCCCCAGACCCGCGCCATCGGCAGCGCGCCTTGCGCGGCGACCACGTTGGCCAGCGCCTGGTCGATCGCCGCGCTTTCGACATGCCAGCGTGCGAGACGGGACAGTTGCCAGTAATCATGGGTGTTGGACGCCTCGGCCATCTTGCGCAGGCCCAGGTTCAATCCCTCGGCGAGCAGGACGTTGAGCAGGCCGATCCGGTCGCCGCACGGTATGCCGGTGCGCAGATGGGTGAAGGCG
>NZ_CAXAPT010000067.1:0-639 GCF_963970475.1 Pseudomonas sp. EA_5y_Pfl2_R50
TGGATCAGCACGCGGGCAGGGGTGTCGTCCGCCAGCGCCTCCAGCCCCGCCAGCACAGACATGCGCCGTGTTGCGCCGCCGGTGACATGCTCTGCCTCGCCGATGGCTTCGTATAGTGCGGCCTCCTGATCGGGACCGATCACCACGATGACGCGGTCGATCGCGGAATGGTTGCGCAAGGCGGCATAGCTGTGCGCGAGCACCGCCTTGCCGCCAAGGCGGGCATATTGCTTTGGAACGGTGCTGCCCGAGCGGACGCCGGTGCCGGCGGCAACGATGATGGCGGCGGTCTTGGTCGAAGTCATGCGGCGCGACTAGCCCAAGCCGTGGCCGCCCGCCAGCCCGCCTTGCTGCAGGACGGGCTTTCGCCTATAGGCTGCCCGTTTTTCAGGCAGATCCCATCCCGTGACTTCGCGTACTCTTGCCCCTCTGAACGTCGGCCCCGTGACGATCGCGAGCCCGGTGATCCTGGCACCGATGACCGGCGTCACCGACATGCCGTTCCGCACGCTGGTGCGGCGCTATGGCTCGGGCCTCAACGTCACCGAGATGGTCGCGAGCCAGGCGGCGATTCGCGAAACGCGCCAGTCGCTGCAAAAGGCGGCGTGGCACCCGATCGAGGATCCGGTATCGATGCAG
>NZ_CAXAPT010000068.1:0-638 GCF_963970475.1 Pseudomonas sp. EA_5y_Pfl2_R50
ACCCTTGTGCGAGCCCGGAAACGTGACGAACAAAATCCTCTATGGTCCTATAACCAAAGTTTAATCATGGCGATGATGAGAAAAGCTGCTGACCGAACTCCCAGCAGATACGGTCCCGGTTTCCTCTGTCCCACTTCTTTCCATCTGCGGAGAGCCATATGCCTGTACTAAATCTAACCTGACACGATCAGAGCACGGAGGAGAATTTATTGTATTAACGAGGATAACTGTTCGTAAGTTATCTTTTTTGTAGGTGCTGAGCACTTGAACAGGGCATCCTTCAACAACCTCCGCTCGATATTTTGGGTATAGTGTTTTTACCTGCGATTTCGGCATGCCAGCCCGAAGGTCACGCCAGAGGATTGGTTCGGAAGGAATTTCCTGCAACATGGCTGTTAAAATTAGTGAAAAGATCATAGTTGCTCCAGATCAAGAGGTGTCCATGATTAAATCTGACGCTCAAGGTCTACAATTAGATCAGTAGCGGAATTCTACTGATTTACCGCCATCATTCCTACCTTTGTAATCGAATGTCCGCGCTGATCCTTAACTCGGTAGAGTCGCGTATGGCCAACGCAATCCACATGATCATCCGCCTGTCATCAATCCAATCCATAGCCCAACGACAAAATCAGGGC
>NZ_CAXAPT010000069.1:0-624 GCF_963970475.1 Pseudomonas sp. EA_5y_Pfl2_R50
CCGGCGTGCGCCCGGCGGGCGGTGTCGTCGGCGACCAGAAGCGCGTCGTCACCCCCCGCGCGGCGGTGAATGCCGGTGCGTCGATCCTGGTGATCGGTCGCCCGATCACCCAGGCCGAAGACCCCGACCTTGCCGCACGCGAGATTGCCGGGACACTCTGAGCACGCCCGCCTCGCGACACCGCCGGGGCACCTAGGACGCATAATGACCACTGCCAAGATTTGCGGGCTATCGACGCCCGAGACGCTCGACGCGGCGATTCCCGGTGGGGCGAGCCATGTCGGCTTTGTGTTCTTCGCGGCCTCCCGGGGCTATCTCTCGCGCGTTCGTGCGGCGCAACTGGCCGCGCGGGTGCCCGGCCATGTCGCGCGCGTCGGCGTGATGGTGAACCCCGACGATGCGCTGGTCGAGCAGGCAATCGCCGCCGGACAGCTCGAGGTGCTGCAATTGCACGATACGCCCCCGGCCCGCGCCGCCGCGATCAAGGCGCGGAGCGGCCTGCAGATCTGGGCGGCGGTGGCGGTGCGCACCCGCGCCGATCTGGCGCTGGCCGAGACCTTTGGCGGTGTCGCCGATCGCATCCTGTACGACGCCAAGACCCCGCCCGGCGCGGCGCTGCCCGGC
>NZ_CAXAPT010000070.1:0-620 GCF_963970475.1 Pseudomonas sp. EA_5y_Pfl2_R50
GGTCATCGTTCGCCCCCTCGAGTGGAGGGACCGTCAGCAGGCAAAACTCGTGCGTGGCGCGAATCGCGCTCCCTTGAACCTTCCGTCGGAAATGGCTAGATAGGAGGTCTATCAAGTGACCGGTCAGCGTTTGGCGACGCTGCCCATCTAACGGTTCCAGGGTGCCCGGCCTTCGTGCCGGGCATTCGTTTATGTGGCCACGGTCATAGCTCCAGAAATACGACGGTATGTCGCTCGAGCACACTGCCGCAGATGCAAAAGTTAAGGAACAACGAGTATTCGTGGTATCGGCTACGCTTGCCGAAAAAGGTTCGTGGTATCGACTACGCCTGCGCACGTAAGTTCGTGGTATCGACTACGCAGCCAGGCAATCTTCGCGGTATCGACTACGCTTTCGCAGGTAGACAGGACTACTGGTGCGATTCGCAGACATCGACGGCAGAGCGCATTCGGTCGACCGTTGCTGCTAAGCCGGCGAACGGGCCAGATCAGTTGTCCGGAGTAGCTTTCGCTCGCTTCATTGGGGCCGCCACTGTCGGCACCTCCTTTATGACAACGACGTCGTCGAAAACCTTGGCGCTTTTAGACGCTCCGTCTGCCGGTTGAATGGAAAACTCAAA
>NZ_CAXAPT010000071.1:0-618 GCF_963970475.1 Pseudomonas sp. EA_5y_Pfl2_R50
CATTGGTCAGGGTTGCGGTGTAAACAATCGAACCGCCCTCGGCCACCGATCCCGTGGCGCTCAGCGACAGGTTAGTGGTGTCGACAGTGTCGGTGACATTGGTCGAAACCGGGGTCTTGTCGGCCACGAGATTTTCGTAGTTGCCGCCGGTTACACCGGTGATCGAGTTGGTCAGCGGCGCCTGACCGGTCAGCGCATCGTTCGGTGCGGTGAAGGTCACGGTGCCGGTGGTTTTACCGACTTCGATGGTGATGTTCTGACCGTTGGCCAGCGTCACGTTGACAGGCGAGCCGGTGACTGGTGCGCCAACAGTGGCGGTGTAAGTAACAGTGCCGCCTTCAGCCACCGAGGTATCAGCCGTCAGTTTCACGGTTGAGGTGTCGATGGTGTCAGTCACTTCGGTGACGGCTGGAACAGTGCTCGGCACCAGATTCTCGAAGTTGCCACCGGTAGCGGTGCTGATCGTTGCTTGCACGGTGCCGGCGTCTTTATAGACGTCGTCAGTCGGCGCAGGAACGGTCACGGTGCCGGTGGTTTTGCCGGCTTCGATGGTGATGACGGCGCCGTTGGACAAAGTCACGGTCACTGGCGAACCAGCGGCATTGGTCAGGGTTGCGG
>NZ_CAXAPT010000072.1:0-614 GCF_963970475.1 Pseudomonas sp. EA_5y_Pfl2_R50
GGTTTAACCGAAGAGCAGAATTCGGTCAATCGGAATATTTGGGACCGGCGTGCTTGACCTGCCTATGGTGTGTTTTGCCCGTGGGGCAACGCGAGGGATGGTGGGAGGAGCGCCCCTGGGCTCCGGCGAACAAGTTGGCGGCGTTCGCTGAGGCTCGACCGAAATCGCGGATTGAAGGAACGATGCGGCGCCTCACGCTCCGTCATTGCGAGCGCAGCGAAGCAATCCAGGATCTTTCGGCGGGGCAGTCTGGATTGCTTCGTCGCAAGGGCTCCTCGCAATGACGAGGAGGGGCCGACGTCCCTCGCCGCTGGGGCGGGGATGACAGGTAAACAGGGAATTGTGCAATGACCGGCCCCGAAACACTCGACGTCGCGCGTGACGCCATCTGGACGATCGTGATCGTGTCGTCGCCGCTGATGGTGGTGGGGCTCGTGGTCGGCGTGGTCGTGTCGCTGTTCCAGGCGCTGACCCAGATCCAGGAGCAGACGCTGATCTACGTGCCGAAGATCCTGGCGATCTTCGCCACGATGCTGCTGGCCTTGCCGTTCATGGCGGATGCGATGCACGCCCACATGCTGCGGATCTCGTCGCGAATCATCGGCGGCTGAGGC
>NZ_CAXAPT010000073.1:0-613 GCF_963970475.1 Pseudomonas sp. EA_5y_Pfl2_R50
TGAAGGTGGATGCGCGCAAGTCGTCCTGCACGCGCGGCTACGAGACGCAGGGTATCCAAACCCTGGACGACGGGTCGCCACCGGACTTGAAGGAAGGTTTTCTGATCGGTTGCGACCTTGACGAGGATCACCCATACGTCCGGGATGGTGTGCCCAATTGCGGTGCGAACCAATGGCCCTCGCAGCCGGCTGGCTTCCGTGAACAATACGAGGCCTATGTCGAGGAAATGTTCCGCGTCGGTCGCCATCTCATGGGCCTGCTTGCTCTGTCGCTCGATCTGCCAGAGGACTATTTCGCCAAGGGACTGGAGGAGCCGCTCTTTAATTCCCGCCTGCTACGCTACGCGCCGCAGCCCGCAGACGCCGCGTTCAACCAGATCGGCGCCGGCGCCCATACCGATTGGGGTATGATCACGATCCTTCTCCAGGATAACATCGGTGGTCTCGAGGTGGAAAATGCGGCGGGCGAATGGATTTCGGCCCCGCCGATCCCAGGCGCCTTCATCATCAATCTTGGCGAAATGGTGCGGATTCTGAGTAATGGCCTCTATCATGCGAACATGCACCGCGTGCTCAACAACCAGAGCGGCGTAGACCGCTTCTCGGTGCCGAC
>NZ_CAXAPT010000074.1:0-612 GCF_963970475.1 Pseudomonas sp. EA_5y_Pfl2_R50
TATGCCCTGCTCAACGAGCAGCGCTGCGAGGACCTGATCGAAAGCATCAAGGCGCAAGGGCGGCAGGAGATACCGGCGATCGTTCGTCGGGTCGTGGGCGATCCGGACTACGACTTCGAAGTGATCTGTGGCGCACGGCGGCACTGGACCATCAGCTGGCTGCGGTCGCACAACTATCCGGAATTCAAATTCCTGGTCGACGTCCGCGAGATCGGCGACGAAGAAGCGTTTCGCCTTGCGGATATCGAGAACCGTGCCCGCGACGACCTAACGGATCTGGAGCGCGCTCGCGATTATCTGCGAGCGCTCGACGCCTATTACGAGGGGCGTCAGAAAACGATGGCAGAGCGCCTGAAAGTCTCTGAGAGCTGGCTGACGCGTTACCTCGATCTGGCGCGCCTGCCGGCCGAGCTGACGAGAGCGTTCACGGAACCCCAGGAACTGGGAGTCCGTAATGCGATCGCGCTCAAAGCGCTGATGAAACCGGAGGATCGTAGGGAGCGTGCGTTCCAAGAGGCGGGGCGTCTAGCGAAGGTTCAGGCAGACACCGGCCAAGCGATGCCCGTACTCGAGGTCATCAAAGCCCTCACCCTCGCCGTAGACCCCCCCAAG
>NZ_CAXAPT010000075.1:0-602 GCF_963970475.1 Pseudomonas sp. EA_5y_Pfl2_R50
GGACGGTCCTGCATCAGCAGGTTGCCCGCCGGGTCGTGGGCGAAGGTTTCCGGCAGTTCGTCGCGTGAGTGGCGCACGCGGATCAGCCGGTCGAGGGCGTCGTAGCCGTAGGTGCGCTGGCCGTGACGGGTGTCAGCGATGGACTCCAGATTGCCGTTGGCGCTGTAGGCATAATCGCGGCGGTACAACGAATCGTGCTGATGGCCTACGGCGTGAGCGAGTAAACGGCCCTGATCGTCGTAGGCATATTCGCTGAGCAGCAGGCCTTGCTGACGTTGTTGTTCGCGGCCCGACTGATAGATGTGTTGCGTCAGCGGCGCGCCGTTGAGGTGGATGGCGGTCAGTGCGCCGCCCTTGGCGTGCTGATAATCGAGCTTGCTGTTGTCCGGCAGGCGCATGCGTTTGAGCTGGCCGCAGGCGTCGTAGGTGTAACGCAGGGTGCCCCAGCCTTGATGCTCGGTGATCAGGCGATCCTGCAGGTCGTATTCGAAGGCCAGTGGGTGTTGCTGGCCGTCATCGACGCCGACCAGACGACCGAGACGGTCATAGCGGTATTCGATCTGGATGCCGTCGGGCAAGGTCTTGACCAGCAGACGTCCGGC
>NZ_CAXAPT010000076.1:0-602 GCF_963970475.1 Pseudomonas sp. EA_5y_Pfl2_R50
GTTGGCGGTGGTGCCGTTGTCATCCACCACGGTCACGGCGAACTGTTCAGGCAGGCTGTTCGCGCCGTTGGCAGTGGGGTGGGCCTCATTGTCGACCAGGGTGTAGCTGTAACTGACCACGCCCGTGATCGCGTTGAACCCGGTGATGGTCAGCGTGCTGCCCAGCGGCGTGGTGATCGATTGCGGGAAGCCTGCGGCGACACCGTTGCTGACCACGGCAATGCCGCCGACGGTCAGAGTGGTGACACCGTCGAGCGCGGTGATGGTGAAGGTGCCGCTTTGGGTCAGGGCTGCGGAATCAGGTGTGCTGCCATCGCTGAGGTTTTTCTCGTAGACGGTCAGTTCACCGCCGTTGACGTCGAGGCCGTTGATGACCACTGGATCGTCGTTGTTGTGAATCTGCAGAACCAGATTCGCAGTGCTGGTATCGCCGTCGGCATCGGTGAGGGTGTAGGTGAACGTTTCCGTGCCGTTGCCGCCGCCGTGCAAGGCTTTGAAATCGGCGTCGCTGGTGTTCAGCGTGTAGGTGTAAGTGCCGTTGGCGTTGAGCACCAGCGTGCCGTAAGTGCCGGTGAACGTACCGGCAGTGATCGGCCCGGCAT
>NZ_CAXAPT010000077.1:0-597 GCF_963970475.1 Pseudomonas sp. EA_5y_Pfl2_R50
TCATGGGTGAGGGTTCAGCGAGCCGCGCCATTTCCGCCGCCGTGGTGGCGCGTCTTTTGGAAACCGATCCAACCCTTGAGGTCACCTATCGCGACCTTGCCGCCGAGCCGATCGCGCACATGACTCTCGATGCTTTCCTGGCGCTGGAGAGCGGTGAGGACGTGCAGCAATTTCTCGACGCCGACATCGTGGTGATTGGTGCCGGGTTCTACAATTTCTCGATCCCCAGCCAGTTGAAAGCGTGGGTCGATCGCATCGCCGTGAGGGGCAAGACTGTCGCTTATGGTGAGAACGGCCCGGTCGGCCTGGTCACGGGCAAGCGCGTGATCGTCGCGCTCGCGCGCGGCAACGTCTATGGCGAGGGATCCCCCTATTCGGCATATGAGCATGCCGAAACGCTGCTGCGCTCGATTTTCAGTTTTGTCGGTGTCGATGTCGAAGTCATCGTTGCCGAAGGGCTGGGCCGCGGCGAGGAGGCGCGACGCAGCGCGATCGAGAGTGCCCTCGTTCAAGCCCGCCAGATGTCGCTGTCGTCCGACCCGGTGGTCGCGCTCTGAGGGGATGGCCTCGTGCACGACAGGCAAGCCTGACCCGTGC
>NZ_CAXAPT010000078.1:0-594 GCF_963970475.1 Pseudomonas sp. EA_5y_Pfl2_R50
TTGCATATAATGCCGAACTACGGGGGTTTGCGAATTATTACGCCTTGGCGAGGGACGTGAAGCAAAAGCTCAACAGGCTAGAGTTCATCCAACGCTGGAGTATGTTCAAAACCATGGCCAGCAAGCAGAAGAGTAGCGTACGTGCTGTTGCCGCCCGTATGAGGTCGGGGCAGGAATATCGCGTCGACTATTTGGTCGACGGCCAGCCTCGGTCGGTTAAGGTCTGGAAGCTGATGTATTTGGACCGTGGGTGGGTAGATAAGGCCAAGGTGGATATCCCACCGCGGACTCAAATCTATTCCCATTCACGGACGGATTGGGTCGATCGTCAGAACGCCAAGCAATGCTCGGCGTGCGGGCGGACGGACCGTCCGTGTCAGGTTCATCACGTCGAAGGGTTGGCCGATATTGCACAACGTGGTTTCGCTGCGGAGATGAAGGCTGCGCGGTCACGCAGGACGAGAGTCCTGTGCGACCTGTGTCATGTTGACCTACACCGTGGACGCTTGTCCGATACCCGGAACATGAATGGTATTATCGCAGCGGAGAGCCGTATGCAGTGAAAGCTGCACGTACGGTTCGGCGGGGGGGTCA
>NZ_CAXAPT010000079.1:0-594 GCF_963970475.1 Pseudomonas sp. EA_5y_Pfl2_R50
CCGGCCGTGTAGTGGGCGGCAATATCACGACGCCGCGCATTGTCGGCATCGAGCCGTGCGAGCTTCACGCGCAGAAACGCGGCATGAATCTCGTCCAAGCGGCTGTTATAGCCGATTACCTCATTGTGATATTTCACCTTTGAGCCGTAGTTGCGCAATGCCGCCACCTTGTCGGCCAACGCATCATCGCCGCAGGTGATTCCGCCGCCATCCCCCAGAGCGCCGAGATTCTTGCCGGGGTAGAAACTCCACGCGACCAGTGACTGTTCCGCACCAAGTCGTCGTCCCTGATAGCGAGCACCCTGGGCCTGCGCACCGTCTTCGAGCACACTAAGGCCATGGTGCCGGGCAATATCCCGAATGGGATCGAGATCGGCAGGCTGCCCATAAAGATGGACGGGTAGGATCACGCGAGTGCGCGGCGTTATCGCAGCCGCGATACTCGCGGGATCGATGTTGTAGGTCCGCTCGTCCGGCTCCACTGGCACTGGACGCGCACCGACATGGCTGACTGCCAACCATGTGGCGATATAGGTGTTGGCCGGGACAATCACCTCATCACCAGGGCCAATATCCAGCGCGCGCAAGGCTAGC
>NZ_CAXAPT010000080.1:0-593 GCF_963970475.1 Pseudomonas sp. EA_5y_Pfl2_R50
TAGTGGAATTTGCATTTACGCTCGTGTCCAACGCTGCATCGTACCATGGATCGCTCGTGGCATAGCCGCCGATACGGATACCGTCCCGGCCCATATACTGGATGCCGACGTCGCGCACTATGACGCGTGCGCCCATGATAGCGAGCCCGTCGCCGGTGTTCCCGCTTTCGCCGACGATGCCGCCGCCCTCGATGATGGAACCAAGCGCCCCTGGGTTTACCTGTATCGCTGGGCCAGCGCAGCTATTACCCTTAATAATGAGCGTGCCGCCGAGCAATTGGCCCGGCACGTAATGAGATCCCTCTAACTTGAGGTGCGTGGGCGCAGTCAGCTTAATCGTCTGCGAGATGCGCGGGCGACCTTGGATGATGAGCGGGCGGCTCCGGGCGTTCGCAACCGCGATGGCTGCCATAATTGCCGGATAGCTATCGGTTGACGAACCTTCACCTGCCTCGGTGTAACCCGTAAATCCAGACGCATAGACAAACTCGTCCATTACCTGCGCAGCAGTACGCGTTGCCGCGCCTATTCCTGCGGGGGTATGGCTGATCCCGGTCGCGCCCTGCCGTCTCCACACCCCGACCGATAGAGAT
>NZ_CAXAPT010000081.1:0-588 GCF_963970475.1 Pseudomonas sp. EA_5y_Pfl2_R50
CGGTGGCGGCACTGAACGAGGCGCAGCGGCTGAAAGCGCCCGCGCTGATCGTCGATCTGTCGGTCGCGCCGCCCGCCCCCGCTACCGAACCCGGCAAAGCGGGCGCAACCGATGCCGCCAAAGCCGCCGACGGCAAAAGCGGCGGTGCCTCGCATCTGGACGGCGACGAACAATTTGCCGAGCGGGTCTCGTCCGCCGAACCCGAGCGCGCACGCGCCTCGCAATTGCATAATCTGGCAACGGTGGTGCCGCAGGGCGCGATCATCCCCGCCGTGCTGGAAACCGCGCTCAATTCGGATTTGCCCGGTTTGGCGCGCGCGGTGGTCAGCCGTGACGTGCGCAGCTTTGACGGCAGCACGGTGCTGATCCCGCGCGGCAGTCGGTTGGTCGGGCAATATAAAAGCGCGGTCGCGCAGGGGCAGTCGCGCGCATTCGTGATCTGGACGCGGGTGATCCGGCCCGAAGGTGCCTCGATCCAGATCGGCTCGCCCGCCGCCGATACGCTGGGCCGCGCCGGGCTGGCGGGCAGCGTCAACCGCCATTTCTTCCAGCGCTTCACCAATTCGGTGCTGCTGTCGGTGGTCAATG
>NZ_CAXAPT010000082.1:0-583 GCF_963970475.1 Pseudomonas sp. EA_5y_Pfl2_R50
TCGAAATCCATCGCGCGCACTTGCGCCCGGATTGCATCGATCTCGAACTCGCTCATCGCCCATTTCTTCGGCTATCGTGAGGCGTACCGATTGGAGCGGGCATCAGCGATGCGGTAGTTCTGTCAGAAAAGCTGATCGTCAGGGTTGCGCCGGCAATCGACCATGCGCTTGCGGTCTTCATCATTTCCCAGAAGCGACCGCCCAAGCGTAGAGCCTCCACCTTCGGACAGCCGACCACAGTCATGATGGTGGCTTGTGATGCATCATGGGAGAACGTCCCGCTGCTCGATGTCTTGGCAGTCCAGGTAAGTTCCCTGCCGCCAACACTGTTGCAGCTCACCGTTCCAGCGATCACGTGACCCTTGAAAAATGCGATAGTCGCGGCTTCCGGTCGCGATCGAGCGACGCGATCATTTTGGAGATCGCGCAGGACCCACACCTGGCCCATCAGCGGAACGCGTTGGGCCGCGCGATCAGCGGAAAGCGCCGCGGCCCAACTGATGCCCGGCACAGGGACGGCGATTAGCAACCATCGTGTAAGGCGACCTGCGTCGGTCATCATGTTCGTGCCTCCGTCGTTTCG
>NZ_CAXAPT010000083.1:0-583 GCF_963970475.1 Pseudomonas sp. EA_5y_Pfl2_R50
CCACGCACCTCAACCAGGCGGGGGCACTAGTCCACCTCTACACCGATGGCTCCATTCAGCTGAATCATGGCGGCACGGAGATGGGCCAAGGCCTCCATACCAAGGTGGCGCAGATCGTTGCCGATGTCTTCGCGGTGCCGTTCGATAAGGTACGCATCACGTCGACGCGGACCGACAAGGTGCCCAACACCTCGGCGACCGCCGCCTCGTCCGGCGCCGACCTGAACGGCATGGCGGCCTATAACGCGGCCCAGACGATTCGAGAGCGACTGATCGCCCTCGCGACACGCTGGCGGCAAGTGCCCGAGGACACTGTCCGCTTCGCACGTGAGGGTGTGTGGGTTGGTGGCGATCTCGTGCCTTTTGCGACGCTCTGTCGGCAGGCCCATATCGGTCGCGTTTCGCTATCATCGACCGGCTACTATGCTACGCCTGGGATCGAATACGATCGCGCTGCTCATCGAGGCCGACCGTTCTACTATTTTGCCTATGGCGCGGCACTGGCGGAAGCGGTGATCGACACCCTTACCGGCGAACACCGCGTCCTGGCGGTTGATATCCTCCACGACGTCGGCCGCTCACT
>NZ_CAXAPT010000084.1:0-580 GCF_963970475.1 Pseudomonas sp. EA_5y_Pfl2_R50
TTATGCCGGCACCTTTTCCGATGCCAGCGGCACGCTGAAGGTCGATCCAGCGAAGCCCGCCGTCACCCAGCTTGACGTGACCCTGCCGATCGCCAGCGTGCAGACCACCAGCGCCAAGCTGACCGAAGAGCTGAAAGCAGCCGACTGGTTCGACGCCGCCAAATACCCGACCGCGACCTTCCATTCGACCAAGGTCACCCCGCTCAGCGCCGATGCCGTGGCGGTCGATGGCACGCTCACACTGCACGGCGTGACCAAGCCGGTCACCTTCCGCGCAAAGCTGTTCGGTGCGGCCACCAACCCGATGAGCAAGAAAGCTTCGATCGGCTTCCTCGGCCGCATGGTGATCCATCGTTCGGACTTCGGCGTCAGCAAATATGTGCCCGTCGTGTCGGATGAAACCGTGCTGGTCATCAACGCGGCATTCGAGCTTCAGTGAGCCCAACGATCCCCCCGTCCGAGGACACCGAAGGCCGCCCCGGCGTGGGCCGGGTCGAGGCGTTTTCGGACGGGGTGATTGCCATCATCGTCACCATCATGGTGCTGGAGCTGCACCCGCCGGTCGCGGCGGGGCTCGATA
>NZ_CAXAPT010000085.1:0-577 GCF_963970475.1 Pseudomonas sp. EA_5y_Pfl2_R50
GCGCGCGCGCAGGTTGGCTCGCGCGGCGGCAATGCGCGGCGCGACGGTGGCGAGCGGTCCGTGGATCAGCGTTTCCTGTGGCATCCCGACATAGGCACCCCACCAGATCGAAATGCCGTCCGGCTCCAGCACCTCGAACGCGCAGCCGCTGTCGAGCATAACCACAACCGTGTCGGCCGCGTCGGGCCAGCCACAGGCGCGCAATAACCGCCCGGTGGTGATCGTGACGGCACCCGCGAGGGCATTGAGCGGGATGGCGTGCGCGGCGGTGAGCAGCTGCAGGCTGGTCAGTCCCGGCACGACGCGCACGCGGAGCGGCAGGCCGCTCGCCCGCAACCGCTCCGCGATGCGCAAGCTGCTGTCATAGAGCGCGGGATCGCCCCAGACGAGCAGCGCCAGCCGCCCGCCCTCGGGCAAATGCGCCACGATCTGAGCGCGCCATGCGGCGGCGATGGCGTCGTGCCAGTCGTCGACGGCGTGGGCATAGTCCCCGCCTGCTGCGCGCACCGGCATGTCGAAGGCGACGATCCGCGTCGGCCCGGTCAGCACCCGCGCGCAGATCGCGCGGCGCAGGTCG
>NZ_CAXAPT010000086.1:0-575 GCF_963970475.1 Pseudomonas sp. EA_5y_Pfl2_R50
CGGGCAAACGAGGCGCGCAGCAAGGAGATGGCCAGAGTTCTTGATGCCCGCTTGGCCAGCCCGTCCGGGCCGCTCGAAATGAATAGGTAGCCCAGGCCCTCCACCATGCCGATGCGGCGCGATACACGGGCCAATGCTGCGGCGAGCCCGCCGTATATATTCGGCTTGATGAAAAATGTCAGGCTGACGTCGGGTCGTTCACGACGGAACCAGCGCGTGAGATCGCGCAGCGTGCGCAGATCGGATAGTGGATTCTGCCCCGCGCGGTCGATATGATAGGTGTGAGTAGTAACACCCATGTCTTTCAGGTGTTTCGCCTGCTCAGTATTATATTCCGGAGCAAGCACATGAACATCGTGCCCCCGCCGAACCAGTAATTCCAGCAGATGCCAACGAAACCGGATCAACGTATTCGCGGCGTTCGACATCACCGTTATTTTTCGAGGCCCGTTCAGATCCCGAGGCTGCTTCGCGCCGTTCAGCATTAACAACTAACCTGTATGATATGCATCGAGCACGATCAGATGAGCAAGCGCGCTAAACAAGGTTCTTAGGCAGGTCAATGGCTAGCTCGG
>NZ_CAXAPT010000087.1:0-571 GCF_963970475.1 Pseudomonas sp. EA_5y_Pfl2_R50
CCGGCGGATGAGGGCGGTAAGTGGATTCGCGAAATCGGCCTCTACGATGCGGACGGCGACTTGGTGGCTGTGGCCAACTGCGCGCCGAGCTTTAAGCCCCTGCTGTCGCAAGGCTCCGGACGCACGCAAGTGGTGCGGATGAATTTCGTGGTCAGCAGCACGGGCAACATCACGCTCAAGATTGACCCGGCGGTTGTCTTGGCGACTCGGGCCTATGTCGACGCCGCCGTACTGGAAGTGCTGCCGAAGAACAAAACACCGGGTCAATGGACGCGGGTCAAGACCAATGATCGCGGCATTGTGGTGGAGGGCGACAATCCGGATACGCTGGTCAAGATGGGCATAACGGATGCCTACACGAAAACCGAAGTCGGGGCGATGGTTGCCCAAGCCTCTGAAACCAAGCTTGGCACGGCCAAAATTGCGACGCAGGCTCTGACAGATGCAGGCGTTGATGACGCCACGATGGTGACGCCGAAAAAACTCAGGTTAGGCTTTTTGGCAAGCCTGACACAAAACGGGTACGTGGTTTTTCCTAGCTGGCTGGGTGGCTTCACCATCCAGTGGGGGG
>NZ_CAXAPT010000088.1:0-568 GCF_963970475.1 Pseudomonas sp. EA_5y_Pfl2_R50
CGTGCAGGTTGCAACCAGGCCGCCTACCGGGGGATTATTCGTGTCGCAGGATAGCACCTCAAATTACATCTCGGCGGCGGCCTCCCTTCAGGGGCTTGTCATTCCCTCCGAATGCGCGGCCGGCGTACGGGCCAACATGACCCTGTTCCTTGGGCACGCCGACATCGTTGCCGCGGCGGACGATTTCGCAGCGGAACCCGCCGAAATGCTTCGACCATGAGTGCGCTTGTCAAGATCGGTCACGTACGCTCCTCCGACGTTTCGGCTGCCAACTGGGCGACCGAGGTGCTGGAACGTGCCCGCACCATGGAAGGGTTGAACTGCTTCACGGCGACCCTCGACGAACGCGCGAGCCGCACGGCGCAACGGATCGCCGACGATCCGCGCCGCTTTCCGCTGGCCGGACTGCCCTTCGCCGCCAAGGATCTATTCGACGTGGTCGGCCGCCCGACATTGGCGGGGTCCAAGATCAACCGCGACCTGCCACCTGCGGAAACGGACGCGACCGCGATCGAACGACTGGTTGCGGCTGGCGCCAATCTCGTTGGTATCACCAACATGGACGAGT
>NZ_CAXAPT010000089.1:0-567 GCF_963970475.1 Pseudomonas sp. EA_5y_Pfl2_R50
GGTCCCCGCTCAATGTTTGGTGATCGGTCAGTCGAGGCCGAGCGCCTGCTTGTACGTCTCGAGCAGCGCCTCGGCCTCGTCGCGGTGATGCTTTTCCATCTTGCGCAGGCGGACGATGGTGCGGATCGTCTTGACGTCGAATCCGGTCGATTTGGCCTCGCCGTAGACATCCTTGATGTCGTCAGCGATGCCCTTCTTCTCTTCCTCGAGGCGCTCGAACCGCTCGATGAGCAAGCGGAGCTGGTCGCCGGAAATGCTGTCGCTCATGCCGCAGCTTCCTCTTTCAGGCGTTCAAACCTTGGATCCTCGTAGGCACGTCGCCCAACGCCGCCGAGTTCGCGCCAAAGGTCGCGCACTCGTCGTGAGCCCCAGCAGTGGAAGGGGGCGTAATTGTGCAGGAACCGCATCAGGTCCGGCAGGCGATCGAGCGAAACCTCGTCGGCGCTGGTCGCCGCATTCAGCAGATCGTTCGCGAAAACGGCACTGAGGAAGCTGCCGGTGGATGTGCCATGCAAGATATGCGCGCGGACACCGGTCCACAGATGGTCCGGGACAAGTGACCGGCCC
>NZ_CAXAPT010000090.1:0-563 GCF_963970475.1 Pseudomonas sp. EA_5y_Pfl2_R50
ATCCGCCTCGGACAGCTTCCAATTCTGGATCTCGGTGCCGAACGCGCCATCGGTGATCAGGATGCGCTTGGCCGCTTCGGCCAACAGGGTTTCTCGTGCCGTCATCGTCTAATCCTTCTCCCCTCCCGCTTGCGGGAGGGGCGGGGGGAGGGAATGTCTCGGGAGGGACCTGACAGGCCCTCCCCTAACCCCTCCCGCAAGCGGGAGGGGAATTTTAACCCAGCCGCGCCAGCGCCGCGCTCAGCCGCTCGGCTTCGGCGGCCTTTTCGGCGTGGTCGGCGCGGGCCTTTTCGACCGCTTCGGGCTTGGCGCGCTCGACAAAGCTGGGATTGCCCAGCCGCCCTGCGAGTGCGTCGCGCTCCTTCGCGGCAGCCTCAATGCCCTTGGTCAGGCGCGCGCTCTCGGCGTCGAGGTCGATCACGCCTTCCAGCGGCAGCTTGTAGCTGACGGCATCAACGACGACCGTAACCGCGGGCCCTTCAGAACCAAGCCCACCATCGGGTGTTAATCCAGGGACCGCGCGCGTGAAATGCGTTCGATCCAAGCGCGCCAGACGCATTAAT
>NZ_CAXAPT010000091.1:0-562 GCF_963970475.1 Pseudomonas sp. EA_5y_Pfl2_R50
GGGCGGTCAATGTCGCTTTGTAATCGCCGAGATAGCCCTCAAGGGTCTTGGGTAGTGCCTGCGCCCGGGCGAAGCTGCCCTTGTGTTTGAGCCACTGCGCGGACGGCATCAGCTGATCGGAAAGACTGCGGTGCTTGATGCTGTCTACGCTGCTCGCGGCACCATTGCGCAGCGAGCGCTTGAGCAATAGCGCGGCGGCCACCTCATAGGCCGCCAGCCTTTCCTCAGCCGTGGATGCAGCTTCGACCAAGGCGCGCGGGGCCGATGCAAACGGCGTGCTCAGAGCCGCCAGTCCGGTCTCGTTGGTGGCATAGACGCCTGCCAGCGTGGTCATGGCAATCCCAAGGGGATGATCCTCTGCATAGGCGAGGTTCAAGCCGGACACCGCTTTGAGCAGGGCCCGCAAGCGCGCAGGCCGTGCAGCCATTTCGGCACGAATGGCCTGCGCCCGCCCGGTACCGATAGTCGCCACCAGCAACGGCGCAATCGCCGTCACCACTGTTGCACGCAATGCAGCATCGGAGAGGCTGGGGTCGCCCAGTGCGCGCCGGATAGCTTTCAC
>NZ_CAXAPT010000092.1:0-560 GCF_963970475.1 Pseudomonas sp. EA_5y_Pfl2_R50
TGCGCGACCTGAAAGCCCAGGGCGCGATCATCAACTTTGAAGTGTTCGCCGACACCGAACTGAACACGGCCAGCCAGATCGCCGAGGGCAAGGTGTATTGGCGCATCCGTTTCACCGACGTGCCGCCGGCAGAGAACCCGAATTTCCTTTTCGAAGTCACCGATCAGTGGATGACCGAAGTGCTTGAAGCAGCCTAAGGGGGCGTAGCAAATGATTCCTCAGACTTTGTACAACACCAACCTGTTCGTCGACGGCGTGAACTTCTCCGGCGATGTGCCCAGCCTGACGCTGCCCAAGCTGACCACCAAGACCGACGAGTATCGAGGGGGCGGCATGGCCGGCCCCATCGAGATGGATCAAGGGCTTGAGAAAATGGAAGCGTCGTTTGTCACCAAGGGCGTGCGCCGCGAGTCGCTGAAGTACTTTGGCCTGGCTGACGGCACGGCGTTCAACGCCACGTTCCGAGGTGCCTTCAAGGGCCAAAAGGGCGCGGTGACAGCGGTCGTTGCCACTCTGCGCGGTCGCCTCAAAGAGGTCGATCTCGGTGACTGGAAAGCCGG
>NZ_CAXAPT010000093.1:0-556 GCF_963970475.1 Pseudomonas sp. EA_5y_Pfl2_R50
CTCGTAAGGACAATAGCAGGCACACCGCCGCATTCCCGCGGCATGTTTTGCCCGAGTCGTGCTATCCGTTTCGCCCCCTCATCAGGACAAGGGCGCGGGGAAGGCCGGGCGCCGGCTGGCACCCGAGTCCGCGTGCCGAAAGAATGCACACGGGGTGGACTACAGGTCTCGCCGGAACGCCCGGCCTTCCCTGCGCGATGGGTTGACGGCTTATGTCGTGCTCTCCTCGGGGAGCGTTGCACTATTGCCCCCGTCACCGCTCGCAACCTGGATTGATGCGCCGCCGGTTGGCCGCCACATCGTCGCGAAGGCTTGACGCACAGTATCTCGGGCGTCGGGACCACACGATTTTGCCGTACACGCGCCCCACCCGTCGACAGCGCGCCGTCCTGCTCACGGTTGCCCGCCCTGCAGGACCTCTCGCGCCGATGGGACCCGTGTCCACCGCCGTCCGGCCCCATGTCGTGACGATCGCGATACGCCCTCTCCGTCGGGCCGGAGTGAGCGAGATATACGACAATTCCGAAATTCGGTAAAGTGGAATATTTTGAGGGGC
>NZ_CAXAPT010000094.1:0-550 GCF_963970475.1 Pseudomonas sp. EA_5y_Pfl2_R50
CGTCGACAACGTCGGCGACACCGTCACCGAAACCAGCACCCTGACGAACGAGATCGACACCGTCCGTGCATCGATTGACTGGACACTGGGCGCCAACCTGGAAAACCTCGTGCTCACCGGCAACGCCATCAACGGCACCGGCAACGCGCTGAACAACACGCTGACCGGTAACGCGGCGGCCAACACCCTTGATGGCGGCGCAGGCGCTGACACCATGATCGGCGGCGACGGCGTCGACACCTACTACGTCGACAACGTCGGTGACGTGGTCATCGAAACCGATGCCTCGCTGACCGCCCTCGACCGCGTGTTCGCCTCCATCGATTACACCCTCGGCGCCAACGTCGAGAACCTGATCCTGATCGGTAACGCCGTCAACGGCACCGGCAATGAGCGGGATAACCGCATCACCGGCAACGCCTTGGCCAACACCCTCGATGGCGGCGCAGGCGCTGACACCATGATCGGCGGCGACGGCGTCGACACCTACATCGTCGACAACGTCGGCGATGTAGTGATCGAAACCGATGCCTCGCTGACCGCACTCGAC
>NZ_CAXAPT010000095.1:0-549 GCF_963970475.1 Pseudomonas sp. EA_5y_Pfl2_R50
CATTCCCGCGTGCAGTCGTCGACGACGGTCAGGATGCGGAAGCGGCGGCCGTCGGTGAGCTGGTCCGAGACGAAGTCGAGTGACCAGCGCCGGTTCGGCGCCATCGGGATCAGCATCGGCGCCCGCGTGCCCATGGCCCGCTTGCGCCCGCCACGGCGGCGCACGGTCAGCTTCTCCTCGCGATAGATCCGGAACAATCGCTTGTGATTGACCACATGCCCCTCGCGTCGGAGCAGAACGTGCAGCCGCCGATAGCCGAACCGTCGCCGCTCATGGGCAATGGCCTTCATCCGCTCGCGCAGCAAGCCGTCATCGATCCTGGTGGCCCGGTAGCGCATTGTCATCCGACAGCACCCCAGCGCCTGGCACGCCCGCCGCTCGCTCATCCCATGGGCAGTCTGGAGATGGGCGACAGCATCCCGCTCGGCAGCGGGCGTTACCATTTTTTTCCGAGGAGGTCCTTCAACGCCGAGTTGTCCAGCATCGCATCGGCCAGAAGCTTCTTGAGCCGGCCGTTCTCGTCCTCGAGCGCCTTCAGCCGCTTCGCCT
>NZ_CAXAPT010000096.1:0-549 GCF_963970475.1 Pseudomonas sp. EA_5y_Pfl2_R50
ACGCGAACGGCCTGGGGCAAGCTGTTGTCTGCGTGCGCTGGCTGCGCGCGCGCCGTCGCCGGGCGTGCCCGCGATGTCGCCGTCGCGTCGCGCGCTTCCAGAAAAGCGCTCAGGGTTTGGACGCGTGCTCCGGTCGCCCGAGGCGGGGCGGAAAGGGATATCGATGGTTTTGCGGCTCCGGCCGTGGAAGTCCCGGTGTCCGGCGACAATGGCTGCGGCTTCTCGGCCAAGACGGTCGGTGCGGGTGTCGCGTCCCTTACGACCACCACCGGGACGATTGGCTCGATCGATGCGGCGAGAGGCGCAAGCGGAGCCGCCCCGCTTTGTACGGCGGCAGGCCGCTTGTGGCTCGACCGGTCGATCGCGGGAAGCGGTGCCGCCGTTGCTGCTGCGGTCACGTTTGCGGAGGCCACTGCTGCTGCGGAAGCGCCGGTCAGCAGGCCGTGCCCTTTGTCCCGCCAGCGCGTCGTCGACGGAGGGAGCGGATCTTTGGCGGTGGCCGTCGGGCGATGCGACGCGCCATCGTTTACGATGGCGACAAGCGTGGTG
>NZ_CAXAPT010000097.1:0-547 GCF_963970475.1 Pseudomonas sp. EA_5y_Pfl2_R50
GGTTGAGGGCGAAATGACACCCTAAGCGTGGGGCACGAAGCACGTGGTCTGAGTTTATGGTCGCGCCGGCCGTTCATCGGGCATTCGCGCCGCGATGCGGTTTCGCCGCTGCCGGCACTGTCAGGATTTCCGTGTGTGGGCGGGCGGTTGAACATTACGCCGCCATGGCCCTGATGAAGCGCTCGCCGAAGATGACGGCGAACTGGGCCTTGGCCATGGACCACTCCCGTGGCGGCATTTTCCACTCTTTCTCCTATCGGTTCAAGATCAGATAGAGCAGCTTGGTGGCAGCCTCGTCGCTGGGAAAATGGCCCCTGGCGCGGACGGCGCGTCTGAGCTTCGAGTTCAAAGCCTCGATCGCATTTGTGGTGTAGACGATCCGGCGGACCTCGTCGGGGAACGCAAAGAACGGGATCACTTCGCCCCAGGCGCGCCGCCAGCTTTGGCCGATGGCAGGATAGCGTTGGCCCCAGGGGCCGGCCTCAAACGCGCTCAGCGCCTGTTCGGCCGCCTCTGCGCTGGGCGCGCGGTAAATCTCCTTGAGCGC
>NZ_CAXAPT010000098.1:0-544 GCF_963970475.1 Pseudomonas sp. EA_5y_Pfl2_R50
CCGGCCCCTTCTGCCCTGGCCACAGGAACACCGAGGGCACGCCTTGCTGGACGAAGCGATAATGATCGGAGCGCACGAAAATGCCCTGCGCCGGATCGGGATCGGGCGACATCGTCACCCCCAAGGTGCCGACCGCCTGCGCGACGAGCGGCCCCAAGGTTGAGCGATCGGCCCCGAACACCGTCATGTCTTCAAAGGCGTAAGACAGGATCGGCATATCGAGATTGACGTCGGCGACGATGCTGGAGATCGGCACGGTCGGGTGCTTGGCGAAATAGTCGGAGCCGACCAGCCCCTTCTCCTCCGCCGTCACTGCCAGGAACAGGATCGAGCGGCGCGGGCGCTTGCCCGAAGCCTTGAAACGCTTGGCTTCCTCGATCAGCGAGGCGATGCCGACCGCATTGTCCTCCGCGCCGTTATAGATCGTGTCGCCCTTGGCATCGGGCCGCCCGACGCCGAGATGATCGAGATGCGCCGACAACACCACGACCTCCTTGGCGAGCTTGGGGTCGCTGCCCGGCAACATCCCGGCGACATTGCCGCT
>NZ_CAXAPT010000099.1:0-543 GCF_963970475.1 Pseudomonas sp. EA_5y_Pfl2_R50
GCGCGCGAAAGCCGGTACAGTCGAGGAACAGGTCGCCCTCGACCACCGCGCCGGATTCGAGGTGGAGCCCCGCAACGTCTCCGCTCTCGCCATCGAGCGCGACGTGCGCGATGCGGCCTTCGATCCGGCGCGTGCCGTCGGCTTCCGCCATCCGCCGCAAGAATTGCGCGTAGAGCGACGAATCGAGCTGATAGGCATAATTCATCCGCTCGTCGGGAAGATGCGCGAACTTGCCCTCCAGCGCCGCGACGAGCTCGAGGCAATAGGCGTCATACGCCGCGTCGTGACCGCGCTCGCGACCGTTCAGCCAGAAATGCTGGAAGCCCGCCGACCAATGGTCCTGCCCGGTAATCCCGAACGAGTGGAAATAGCGATCGCTGCCGTCCTTCCAGCCATCGAACAGGATGCCGAGCTTGAAGGTCGCCTGTGTCGCGCGCATGAAATCGGCTTCGCCGATGCCGAGCAGCCGGTTGTAGGTGACCAGCGGCGGGATCGTCGATTCCCCCACTCCGATCGTCCCGATCGCGTCGGATTCCACCAGCG
>NZ_CAXAPT010000100.1:0-541 GCF_963970475.1 Pseudomonas sp. EA_5y_Pfl2_R50
GCACGATATACCCCCGGAATGCCTCGCACGCCGCGCGCCAGCGATGCGCCGCCGCCTCGCGCGCCATCGGCGAACCGCGCCAACGGCCCGCACCGGCGTTGAGGATGAAGTCGCCGGCCTGCCCGCGCAACGACACCGGGCCGGATAGCAGCTCTGGCGTGATCGCCACCGCCTCGCTGGTCGCTTCGGTGAGGTCGGCTTTCGACCAGGCATCGCATTGCGCCTTGGTTGCCGTCATTCCAGGACGGACATTGCGGGTACGCCCGTTGCAGATCGTCCATACCCCTCCGCCGTCCTGATAGGCTTTGTAAACGGTGCCCTCCGCAGCGCGCGTGCCGGGCAACGCCAGCGTGACGGCTGCAGCGATCAACGCACCGATGCCAGCGCCGACGCCGACCTTGTTGGCCGGGCTCAGCTTGCGCGGTTCACTGGGCATCGGTCGGCACCTTGCGGGTGATGCGCGCGGCCGCGATCGCGATCAGCAGCAGCACCGGAAACGATCCGGTCAGCCACGCCGGGAGCAGCGCGCGCAGATCCTGTG
>NZ_CAXAPT010000101.1:0-540 GCF_963970475.1 Pseudomonas sp. EA_5y_Pfl2_R50
CTACGACCCTTGGCATTACCTGCCGGTGCTGGTGAACAAGCCCGGTGCGCTGCGGAACGGAGCGCCGTTCCAAGGCTGGGATCTTCCGCCTGCGCTCGCTCGGCTGCGCCGCAAGCTTGGCAGCGACGACGATGCCGATCGGCGCTTCGTCCGCGTTCTTGCGGCCGTCCTCAGCGATGGTCTGGATGCCGTCGAGGGCGCCGTTCGCGAAGCGCTCGACGCCGGTGCGGTCAGCGACGAGGTCGTGCTCAACATCCTGTCACGGCGGCGAGAGCCGCCCCGGCCCGCATCCATCGTAACGCCTGAGGATCTGGCGCTGATGCACCCGCCGGTCGCCAACTGCGCCCGCTACGACAGCCTGCGAGGCCTCCATGCAGCGGCATGAGATGATCGACGCGATGCGCGGACTCGGGCTCAAGGGCATGGCGGGTGCGTTCGACGAGGCCGTCACCACCGGCGTTCAGCGCAAGCGCACCGCGATGGAGATCCTGAGCGATCTGTTGCGCGCCGAAGGCGCGCATCGCCACGCCGCTTCGATCC
>NZ_CAXAPT010000102.1:0-540 GCF_963970475.1 Pseudomonas sp. EA_5y_Pfl2_R50
GGTCCTTTGCCACTGGCGGCCACGGCGACAACGAACATTTCTTCCCGATGGCGGAGTTCGACAAGCACGTTTTTTCCGCCAAGGGTTCGGAAACCTGCGGCCAGCACAACATGCTCAAACTGACGCGGGCGCTCTTCCTGCAGGATCCGCAAGTGGCCTATGCCGACTATTACGAGCGCACCCTCTATAACGGCATTCTCGCGTCACAGGATCCCGACACCGGCATGGCCACCTACTTTCAGGGTGGGCGTCCGGGCTATATGAAACTGTATCACACGCCCGAAAACTCCTTCTGGTGCTGCACCGGCACCGGCATGGAAAATCACGTCAAATACCGGGATTCGATCTACTTTCACGACGATCGCTCGATCTATGTAAACTTGTTCATCCCCTCGACCGTGCACTGGATCGAACAAGGCGCGGTGCTGACGCAGACAACGGCCTTTCCGGAAACACCGTCGACCACGCTCAGCTGGACTTTGAAGCAGCCGACGGCGCTGACGTTGAAATTGCGCCACCCGCGCTGGAGCCCGACGGCGG
>NZ_CAXAPT010000103.1:0-539 GCF_963970475.1 Pseudomonas sp. EA_5y_Pfl2_R50
TCACCATCTCCGAGGTCGGGCGCACGACGAGCGGTTCCTCCAGCTTGGCCTCGGGATCGGGGATCAGCCCGCCTTTGCCGTCCGCCTTCAGCCGATGATGCGTGACGACCGCCATTTCCTTGGCGAAGCCTTCGACATGCTCGGCTTCTTTCTCGAAATAGGAGAGCGGGATGAACAGCGGGAAATAGCAATTCTCATGGCCCGTCGCCTTGATCCGGTCATCGAGCAGCCGCTGGATCCGCTCCCAAATGCCGTATCCCCAGGGCCGGATCACCATGCAGCCGCGCACGCCCGATTCCTCGGCAAGATCGGCTTCTGCAATGACGGATTGATACCAGGCCGAGAAATCGGCCTCACGGGTGACGGGGAGTGCGCGTTTGATCATGCCGGTGCGGATAGCGACTGGCAACGCGCGCGTCACCCCCGCGCTTGTATCGCGCGACGCGCGGCGTCATGGACCAATGCATACTCTGGAGACACTCGATCGACGCCCCCGTCCTACCCTCCGTCGAAACGGCACCGCACTATACCCCCGACCG
>NZ_CAXAPT010000104.1:0-535 GCF_963970475.1 Pseudomonas sp. EA_5y_Pfl2_R50
TTGAGGGGTGGTGCACACGGCATCCCCCTTCCGTAGAGGGGAATGCCGCCGCCTTCCCCGTTCGCCCTGAGCCTGTCGAAGGGCCCGTCTTCGCAGGCCCCAGATCCTCGCTTCAGGCGAGGGGGGCTTCGACAGGCTCAGCCCGAACGGAATTGGGATGGTCCTCTTTAAGAGGAAGCGCCCCTAGCGCCCCCGCACGCAAAAAGGGCGGGGAATGTCGCCATCCCCCGCCCCTTCCGACACGCTAAGCCGTAAGGCTTAGAAGTGCGTGATCAGGCCCATCATCGGGCGGAAGCTGTGGAAATCACCATAAGTGTTCACTTCGGCACGGATGCGGACGCCGGCATTGCCGGTGATGCCCTTCAGGCCGATGTCTTTCGGGCCGAACTCGGTGCCGATCCCGTAGGTGATGTCGCCATACTGCTTCTTGCTGGTATTGCCGGTCGAGTAGGTCGAATAATGATCGAACTCGACCCACTGATAGCCGACCTTGCCGTAGAACATGCCGCTGTCACCGGCGCGCACGCCGAAACGA
>NZ_CAXAPT010000105.1:0-533 GCF_963970475.1 Pseudomonas sp. EA_5y_Pfl2_R50
CACTGCGGAAGCTGCCGCATGAGCACGATGCTCGGGATCGATTTGCGCAGCGGTGCCGTTGCCGATCTCGCGATCGTCGATCGAATCATGCAGGCAGCGTTTGATGCCCGTTTCGGAGAAGCGTGGACTCACAATCAAGTCCTGGGTCTGCTGGCCATGCCCGGTGTGTGGCTGACGATTGCCGAAGTCGGCGGAGAGCCGGCCGGTTTTGCGCTCTGCCGCCGAGTCCTGGAAGAAGCGGAGTTGCTGCTGCTTGCGACCGCGCCGCATTTGCGGCGGCGCGGCGTTGCCGCTGCTTTGCTCCGCGCGGTCGCGTCGGACGCGTCGGCGCAAGGTGCGCGGACGCTCCACCTGGAAGTGCGCGACGGCAACGAAGCGATCAAGCTCTATAGCAACGAAGGCTTTGCAAAAGTCGGCGAACGTCGAGATTACTATCGGGGACCTAACGGTCGCCTGTTCGATGCTCTGACATTTCAGCGGGACCTAGCCTAACAATTTTACCTAACAATACTGTCATGCGGCACAATACCTAC
>NZ_CAXAPT010000106.1:0-531 GCF_963970475.1 Pseudomonas sp. EA_5y_Pfl2_R50
GGTAGGTGAACTGCACTTCTTCCAGGTGGGTGAAGTGCGCGTTGCCCGGGTCCTGGCAGTTGTGCATTTTGTTGTTGATGGCGACGATGATCGCGTCTTCCAGTTTGGTGGTGTAGTAGTGCTCTTGGGTACCTTGAGCCGAAGTGCGGTACCACTGGATAACGATTTCGCTCATGCGCTCGCCGGAGGTCAGAGCCGCTTGCAGCAGAGGCGAAGCCTTGTCGTAGACCTTGGTGATGACAACTGGCTTGTGCACGCGCTGACCGGTTGGCTGACCGGATTGCGGGTCACGCGGAATGATCACGTCGTGGGTGAAAGCCTGAACCATAACCTGGTCTTCGTGGCCTTCCTGGTAGGTGTTGCCTACGGAGTCAGCGGTGAAAGCGCCTGCAGTGATCAGGCCCTGTTTTTCGCCGGTAACCGACATGTACGCTGGTGTTGCCATGGGGTGCTCTCCTTGCGGATAAAGTTAGGGTGCCCGGGAGGCGATATCGCCCGGTGGGTGGCTGACTGTTATCAAGGAGCGTGCCA
>NZ_CAXAPT010000107.1:0-530 GCF_963970475.1 Pseudomonas sp. EA_5y_Pfl2_R50
TCGTTGCTTGGATCAGGGGCGCGATTAGGCCGAACAACGCCAGCCGGCCACGCTAGGCTGGCAGGCCAGTGATCAGAGAACCATTGGATAGCGGCATCGCAGCGACGAACCTGAATGTCGCGGCCAGATTCGAGAGCCGCAAGTTTCTTTGTATCGCCGAGCGATCGCCAGCTAACCGTTGAAAGGTCGAGCTTTTCGCTCGCCGCGTATTGGCGCGCCAAGGTCAATAACTGCTCGATTGCATTCATCATGCTTTCAATATCGGTATCTTTACCGGATTCGTCAACGGCATTCTTACCGGATGCACCCGTTTTGGCGTCCGGTCATGCTACCGGGATGGACCTATCAACAGTTTTGAAACGCATCGAAAGGCGCCTCAAGGAGCTTGAATTGAGCGCCGACCGGGCATCTCGGGAAGCCGGGAAGCCGGACGCTATCCGAAACATCAGAAGGGCCGTGAAAGATGGCCGCCAAGGCGTCACAACCGGTACAATTTCCGCGCTGGCCCCCGTTCTAAAAACGACTGCGGC
>NZ_CAXAPT010000108.1:0-525 GCF_963970475.1 Pseudomonas sp. EA_5y_Pfl2_R50
CGATCGCTTCGCCCGCGCCACGCGCGTCTGCCTTTTGCCCGGTGTCGAAAGCTCCCTCCAACTGGTTCATCGCGCGGCCCCGCCTCCCGTATCGCCCTTCTTGTTGAGACGCGTCTCGAGCGAGCCGATGCTGTCGAGCACCGCCTCGAAATCCGGTGGATCGCCAAAGATCATGCCCTGCATGGCCCTGTAGTCGACGCGCAGTTGCTCGATCATCGCGTCATGCGGGGCGAGTGCAAACGAGCCAGGCGCAGCGCTCGCGAGATCGAAGTCCGGTCGATTGAAGAACATCCGGGCGTGCGCGACGCAATCCGCACCGAGCGCCGGATCAGCGATGGCGGCGGCGCCGACGCGGGCCGCGGCGAGCTGGTGCAGGTCATATTAGTGACGGGAAACGCGTTGGCCGCCCCCGCGCAGCTCGCCGCGCTTGTCGAACCAGCGCCGCAGCCCATGGAGGATGACAACCTTGTCCCAGAAGGTACGTTCCGGATCGACCGTGCGGACGGCCGGCACGGTCAGGTCGAG
>NZ_CAXAPT010000109.1:0-523 GCF_963970475.1 Pseudomonas sp. EA_5y_Pfl2_R50
CGCCGCCGCGACCAGCTACCGCCGCTATGATGACACGGGCGGCGACCCCGTTGGCGCGGTGCGCGCCGCCGGGCAGGCGGTCGAACACAAGGCGTATCACGCGTTGCGACGGTCGCATGTGACGGATCATGCGGCGCTGTTCGGCGGGGTGAAGATCGATCTGGGCACCAGCCCGGCGGCGGCGTTGCCGACCGACGAACGCATTGCGGCGGGCGCAAGCGCGGTCGATCCGGCGCTGGCGGCGCTGTTCAACTACACCCCGCCCAGCACCAACCCGTATGACCGCGTCACCGATATCGACGCAGCCTTGGGCGTGAACACCAATGAAGGCGGCGTCTCGGCGATTGCCGACTGGAATGTCGGTTTCGCAACTCTCACCTCGGTCAGCGCGTGGCGCTTCTGGAACTGGGATGCCGCCAATGACCGTGATTATACCGGCATCCCGGTCCAGCTCAGCCAGCACATCCCGTCGCGCCAGGATCAATATAGCCAGGAACTGCGGCTCGCCTCGAATGGCGAGCAT
>NZ_CAXAPT010000110.1:0-523 GCF_963970475.1 Pseudomonas sp. EA_5y_Pfl2_R50
TCGCTTCGCCATACCCAATCTTCAGATTTTATCAGCAAGGACAGGTTTTATGGCGACTGCGCCCGAACTCGACGCTCCAGCGACCGCGCTTGACGAGTTCCGCCAGACGGCCCGCGCCTGGCTTGCCGCCAACTTCCCGCCTGCGCTCAAGGGCAAGGACAATGCCCTGTCCGCGCTCGAAGGCCCAACCGAACTGTCCGCAGATGAAATCGCCTGGAAGGCCGCAATGGGCGAAAAGGGCTGGGGTGTTCCCGGCTGGCCCAAGGCTTATGGCGGCGGTGGGCTCGACAAGGCCGAAATCCGCGTCCTGCAGGAGGAAATGGCGCGGATTGGCGCGTGGAACCCGATTGGCGGCATGGGCGTGATGATGTTCGGCCCGACGCTGCTCGAATATGGCAGCGAGGCGCAGAAGCACGAACATATCCCGGCCATCGGCAAGGGTGAGGTGCGCTGGTGCCAGGGTTATTCCGAGCCCAATGCCGGGTCGGACCTCGCCAATGTGCAGACCTTCGCCGAGGACGCG
>NZ_CAXAPT010000111.1:0-522 GCF_963970475.1 Pseudomonas sp. EA_5y_Pfl2_R50
CTGTGCTCGATGGCGTGTTGCCGTTCGAGTTCACCCGCTTGTATCGCACCAGTGCCGCTGAAATCGACGTCGGGCTGGGCTTTGGCTGGAGCCATTCGCTGGCGCATCGGCTGGAGTTCGATGGCGACTTCGTGGTTTGGGTCGACCATGAGAACCGGTGTACCCGGTTTCCAATGCCGAGCGTCGCGCGGCCGGCGATTCACAACAGCCTGTCGCGGGCAGCGATTTTTCTCGGGGATGAGCCGCAGGAGTTGATTCTTGCGCTGGCCGGGGAAGTTGCGGGTTTTTATCACTTTCGCAACGGGCGGCTGACGGCGATCAGTGATGCGTATGACAACCGATTGCGCATTTCCCGGGATCGTCAGGAGCGTGTTCAGCGTCTGGACAACGGCGCGGGCCGGGCGTTGTTATTGCGTTACGACCGCTCACACCTGATCGCGGTTGATTACCAGCGTTTTGACCCGTCGCAGAACCTGGCCGAGCCTTGGCTCACTGAGCAAACCCTCGTCAGCTACCGCTACG
>NZ_CAXAPT010000112.1:0-521 GCF_963970475.1 Pseudomonas sp. EA_5y_Pfl2_R50
TTAGATGCCCGTTGCCGGTCGCTTCGCGCAGGCTGGTCTTGTTCCAGAATTCGCGGAAGTAGAATTCCTTGAACTCATATTTCGACGCATCGGTGGTGTTCCAACGATAGACGTTGGTCGCCGAGGTGCCGTCCGCCGCATAGGTCGTGGTCATGCCGCCATAAGCGCGCAGGTACAGCTTGTCATCATACGGGGTAGTGTATTTCGAATCCTCATAGCCGACATGGCCGTCGAAGCCGAGGCTGTCATTCACATCCCATTTTCCGGTCAGCGCGAGCTGGTTGAAGCGGTTCTTGTTGAGCGAGCGGCGGTGTTCGCTGGCATAGGTGACGTTGTCGACGCTGATCGCATCGACAAAGTTGCTGCTGTCCCAATGGATCGAATTGATCTTCGAGGTCGTATCGAAGATCACCGAGCCCGACGTGTTGTTGGGCCGCGTCGCGAGGTGATATTCGTCGCGGTGCGTGGTGAATTCGCCATGCAGCGCATCGAGCGTCAACAGCACATTGTCCGCCGGACGC
>NZ_CAXAPT010000113.1:0-519 GCF_963970475.1 Pseudomonas sp. EA_5y_Pfl2_R50
TTGTGGATCGACCGCGAGTTGCGCGAGGAAGCGGGCTTCCGCGGCCTGACCGTGGTTGATTGCGGCACGATCATCACCACGCACCTGACCGAGCTGGTGAAGGACAATATCGCCGACCTGCTGTCTTATACCGAAACGCAGAAGCTGCTGGGCGACATCCACAAGGACGCGGCCAAGCTGGTCGCCGACATCGTGCCGTCCAAGGTCTCGGTGTCGAGCGTGCAGCGCATCCTGCAGAATTTGCTGTCGGAAGGGATTTCGATCCGCGACATCCCGACCATTCTGGAAGGCATTGCCGAGGCATCCCCTTCGACCAGCAACCTGACGATGCTGACGGAACATGTCCGCTCGCGTCTCGCCCGCCAGATTTCGGTGGCGCAAACCCGCGACAACGCCATTCCGGTGGTGACCTTGTCGCCCGAATGGGACACCGCCTTTGCCGACAGCATCGTCGGCACCGGCGACGACCGCCAGCTCGCTATGGCCCCCTCAACGCTGCAGGGTTTCGTATCGGCCGTG
>NZ_CAXAPT010000114.1:0-518 GCF_963970475.1 Pseudomonas sp. EA_5y_Pfl2_R50
TTCGATCAACTGGCGGGTCGACCATCTCGGACTGCGTGGCACGCACGCAAACCGAAACGGGTTTCGAGGCGGTCCCATCTGGACCGAAGCCGACATCACGACTCTCCGCGATCACTACGGCAAGATGCCGATGACCGATCTCGCCGCCAAAATGGGGCGGACCAAAGCCTCTCTCTTCACCCGCGCCAATCTCTTGGGTTTGGTTCACGGCTACCACCGGCCCTGGAGCGACGACGACCGGCGCGCCCTCGCGCTTGCACACGCCCATGACATCGCCTTGCCCGATCTCGCGACGGCGCTCGGGCGCAAGTATGCTGCCGTCCATAAATTCGCCGAGAAGCAGGGGGTCAGGTTCGGCCGCCGCGCGCGTCGCAAGTCCGCCCCGACGCTGCAGGACATTCTCGGCCTATCTCCGCGGCCGTAGGCCGGGATCGACCGTGGCTCGAAGGGGAGGGGGAGGGCTCGGGTGGGCGTGAAGGGCACGCCAGCCACGAGGAGCGCATCATGATCCCCGCCAC
>NZ_CAXAPT010000115.1:0-517 GCF_963970475.1 Pseudomonas sp. EA_5y_Pfl2_R50
AATCTCGCGGTGTTCGCGATCCTGGCCGGAGGCAAGAAGGCCGCAGACGGCGAAACCGCGTTGCGCCGCGAAGTCGCCCGTTTGCGCAACACGCCCGTCAGCGCTGCCGAACTGGCCGAGGCCAAGAACGAAATCCTGACTTCCGCGCTTGAATCGCGCGAAACCGCCGAGGGCAAGGGGCGCACGATTGCCTCCTCGGTGATCATCGATCGCGACCCGCGCGCCGCCGACCGGCAACTCGCCGCGATCGGTCAGGTCACCGCCGCCGATATCCAGCGCGTTGCGGCCAAATATCTGCGCGACGAACGCTCGGCGACGATCCAGTATCTGCCCGAGGACAAGACCATCGCTGCGCCGCAGAACGACCGGATCGAAGTCGCCGATACCGTCGTGGTCAAGCCGCTGGTCGTGCCGGGCGCGGTTGCGGTGGTGACGCCAGCGAGCGCGGCCGAGCGGATCGCCCCGCCACCGGCTGGCCCCGCCATCGCGGCGAGCGCGCCTGCCCCGCAGGAATTCA
>NZ_CAXAPT010000116.1:0-517 GCF_963970475.1 Pseudomonas sp. EA_5y_Pfl2_R50
CGATCGCGAAGGTCACACGGCTCTTCAACAACACCGCCTTCGACGTGGTGACCGAGCTCTTCCAGAACGCCCGCCGAGCCGGCGCTATTGCGGTCGCCGTCCTGATCCAAACGGGCGGACCCGACACGCTCCTCCACATCATCGATGATGGCCACGGCATCGCCGATCCTGCTTCAATCGTCACACTCGGACGCTCGGGATGGTCGGAGCAAACTCGTCGCATGGAAGACCCGGCAGGTATGGGCGTGTTCAGCCTCGCCGGTCGGGACGTGATCGTCCGTTCCTTCTCCCGTCCCGACCGGCAGGGATGGATGGCGCACATCCCCGCCTCGGCGTGGGAGACGAGCCGACCAATCGCGATTTCGCCCGACCCAATCTCGCGCGGCACAGCCATCACGATCAAAGTTGCCGACGCCTGGCTGAAGACACTGGCCGACGACGTCGCCACGGCCGCGAAACACTACCCCCTCCCGGTAACCCTGAACGGGGATACGCTACCGCGCGAGGACTGGCTGCA
>NZ_CAXAPT010000117.1:0-516 GCF_963970475.1 Pseudomonas sp. EA_5y_Pfl2_R50
TTGCTCGAGCCGCGCACCGATCTCGTTAGTGATGACATATTCATCTAGCTCGGTCAGGAGGCTGGCCTTGTCATCGGCCTTGATCACGCCATCGATCGAGCGGTCGACCGGCTTGGCGAAAATATCACGTAGCACAGTAGCCATCGATCAGACCTCGTAATTCATGATATTGAAGGCGCGGTAGTATTTGTCGTCATGCAGCAAGCCGAACAATTCGAGCGAAGCTCAGGTCGCCAATGCGTGGGTATATTTTCCCGGAAAGAACATAACCGTAGGACGATCCTTCGCAGTGCTCTGTAGGTTGTTGAGCACGTTGTGCGACCGCAGATACGGGTAGACCTCGCCTATGCCTGACAGGAAGATCACATCATGCGGGGTTTCTTCCATGCGGCGCGCAATCGCCGGAATAAGATGGCTCTGCGGGTCGAGCACGCCTTGTAGCAGCTCCTTGAGCTCGGCTTTGTCAGTGTCGGCCTCGACCTCAAGGATTTGCGCGAAGATCCCTCGATCCTCTAG
>NZ_CAXAPT010000118.1:0-515 GCF_963970475.1 Pseudomonas sp. EA_5y_Pfl2_R50
ATCCTGAGCGCCCGGCAGCGGTCGTCGCTGCTCGACCTGCCGACCGACGAAGCGTCGCTGCTACGGCATTACATCCTGGCGGACGACGACCTGATCCACATCGACCGGCGACGCCGACCGGAAAACCGGATCGGCTTCGCGCTGCAACTGTGCGCGCTGCGCTATCCGGGACGAATGCTGGTGCCGGGCGAGGTGATCCCGCTCGCGGTATCCGCCTTCCTCGGCGCCCAGCTCGGCATCGCCGGTGACGTGCTCGTCCGCTACGCCGTCCGGCACCAGACCCGCCAGCAACATATGGAGGTGCTGCGCTCCATCTACGGATACAGGACGTTTCCCGGTCAGGGCGCGCCGGCACGGACGTTCCGTGACTGGCTGTTCGCCGAAGCCGAGCAGGCACACTCGAACGACGATCTCGCCCGGCGCTTCATCGCCCGCTGCCGCGATACCATGACCATCCTGCCGGCGATCACGACGCTCGAGCGCCTGTGCGCGGATGCGCTCGTCGCGGCCGAACG
>NZ_CAXAPT010000119.1:0-515 GCF_963970475.1 Pseudomonas sp. EA_5y_Pfl2_R50
CCCCGCTAATGGATCCGTCTCACCAGGTTCGCCATGCGCCCCAACGATCGTCTGACAGATCGACCGACCCCGCCTCATACCATCCTGCTTGATCGAGGCGAAAGCCTTGAAGAGCCGACACATCCTTTCTGGGGAAAGCTCTACACCCGTATCGGCGACGGTCACTTCACGCAAATCATTCAAGGCCATCGCCGTCATGATGGCCGTTATGCGGGGCAGTAAATCTGCCATTGCCTGAAATGTATTGCTGACATCGTTCCCCACCCGCGCTGGATCCCGACGCACCCGCCAACCGTAGTCCGGGCACGGCCTGCCGGGGATCGCATGGTTCAGGCACGTCAAGGCGATTGCGGCTATGCCGTCGCGCCAAACCGTCACGCCTGCAGCGGCAGAGCACGGGACCCTTTGCGCCCTCGCCCATCCCTTACATCGGGCGGTTGGGCATCCCCGCCCGTGGCACGTCGTGCGCGAGCTTGCGGCTGACGAGCAACAGGCTCGAATCCCCGGGATAGGAT
>NZ_CAXAPT010000120.1:0-515 GCF_963970475.1 Pseudomonas sp. EA_5y_Pfl2_R50
GATTATTTCTATGTCTCCTTCACGAACGCCACGGCCTTTTCGCCAACAGACACGATGCCATTAAGCGCGCAGAGTAAGCTCTTGATGGCGGCAGAAGCCAGCATATCGCTTTTGACGGTCGGTCTAGTCGCAGCTCGTGCGGTCAATATCCTTACGTGAGAGTGGGAGATGCCTTGTATCCGGCCTGATCAGACGTATACGGTCAGAACGATATTCATTCTGTACCTTAGCAAGTGCGACGTTAATCTTTGCATTCATTGCGTCCGCACGACGGCGGATACGGATAAGAGCAAAAAGCGTATAGCTCATTACGAATCCGGAAAGGCCCGTACTCGCCACCCACAAGATATGTCTGCTGACGCCGAGTAGACCGGCAGCGAGAATTACCAGGCTGATCGCGACGACGACCATTGGGAGCCACATTTGGCGTAGGAGGTTGGAATGTCGGGCGGGCTCCGCAGGCGGGAAACTATGGTTCTGCAACAAATCTGTCCTTGGCAGCGCCATGTGCATTA
>NZ_CAXAPT010000121.1:0-513 GCF_963970475.1 Pseudomonas sp. EA_5y_Pfl2_R50
CCCGGTCGCATGGTAACCGGGCAAATCCTCCGCCTCGAGCATCACCACCGAAGCATAAGGCGCAATCGCGGCGGCAAGGCTTGCGCCCGCAATCCCGGCCCCGACAATCGCCACGTCATAGTGCGTCACGGCTCTACCTCTGCGCCCGCGACGACAGGAAGATGTCGATCTCGCCAATCGCGCGATTGCGCACCGGATCTGCCTCGCGCAGGATCTCGTGCGCGGATTCCTTGCCGAAGCGCACCACCCGCGCATCCGGCACCTTTGCCGCGATCTTCAGCGCGGCCTTGGGGTCGACCAATTTATCGTCATCGACAACGACGAACAGCAACGGCACGTCGAGCGTTTTCAAACGCGGATCGACGCTCAACCGCCGCGTCGACGCAAACGCCTCGATCACCCAGCGCCAGCTCGGCGGCCCCAGCAGCAATTCGGGCTTGCTCGATTGCCAGAAGATCTCGTCTTCATAGCGATCCGTATCCTTGGTGAGCAGTGCCTGGCGCGTTTCGGTGG
>NZ_CAXAPT010000122.1:0-513 GCF_963970475.1 Pseudomonas sp. EA_5y_Pfl2_R50
ACGCCTGCTTTTCGGTCAAGGGGCGGTCGCGCAAGCTGAGCAGGCCGTGCAGCAGCGTGGTCATCGGCGTGTCGAGGAAGCGCGGGGCCGCATTCCACCAGTAATTGACCAGCACGTTGAAGGCATCCAGCGCCTCGACATTGTGCCACCACAAGGCCGGATAGACGAGCACGTCGCCGGGTTCGAGATCGAACACCTGCGCGGTCTCGAGCGCGGCGGCGAAGCGCGGGTAGCGATCGAGATCGGGCGCACGGAGATCGACCATGCTGACCACCTGTCCGCCGGGGGTCGGCTCGAGCGGGCCGGGATAGAGGTTGGCGACCTGATCGGGTGGGAACAGCGTGAAGCGCCGCCGCCCGACCAGACAACAGGCGATGTTGTTCGACATGTCGTAATGCGTGGCCGCCGTGGTGCGATTGCCGATCCAGATGCTCGCCAGCGGCGTGGCACCGCCAAACGCCTCGGGTGGAAGGGCCAGATCGTTTTCAGCACGAAAGCCGGGGAGATAGGTGT
>NZ_CAXAPT010000123.1:0-513 GCF_963970475.1 Pseudomonas sp. EA_5y_Pfl2_R50
CGCGCACCGGCCAACTCCGCGTCGATGGCGCGCGCGCCAAGCCCGGCGATCACGTCGCCACCGGTCAAGCGATCCGGGTACCGCCCGCCGAACCGGTCCGGGTCGATGCCCCGGTCAAGCGCGAACGACCGCCGCTCAGCGATGACGAGATCACCTTTGCGCGAGAGATGGTCATTCATCGCGATGCCCAGGCGATCGTGCTCAACAAGCCGCCCGGCCTCGCCACGCAAGGCGGCACCAAGACGATCGAGCATGTCGATGGCTTGCTCGATGCCTTGCAGGACGATCTGGAGGGCCGCCCCAAGCTGGTCCACCGGCTCGACAAGGACACGAGCGGAGCCCTGCTGATCGCGCGCACCGCGCGTGCCGCCGCCTATTTCTCCAAATCCTTCTCCTCGCGCACTGCACGCAAAACCTATTGGGCGCTGGTCGTCGGCGTGCCCTCGATCGAGGACGGGATGATCGAACTGCCGATCGCCAAGCAGCCCGGTTCTGGCGGCGAGAAGATGCATG
>NZ_CAXAPT010000124.1:0-511 GCF_963970475.1 Pseudomonas sp. EA_5y_Pfl2_R50
TGCCAAGTATCATTGGCATTTGCCGCTTTATCGTCAGGCGCAGATGCTGGCGACGCACGGTATCGCCATCGACCGTTCCACGCTCGCCTTCTGGGTCGGCTATGCCGCCCAGGAATTGAAGCCCTTGTGGCATCGTTTGCGCGCGCTTCTGCTCGAGTCCTCCAAGCTTTGTGTCGATGAGACCCCGGCGCCGGTATTGGATCCGGGGCGCGGCAGGACTAAAACCGGCTATTTCTGGGCGCTCTCGCGTGATGACAGGCCTTGGGCCGGGCCTGATCCACCTGGGGTGGTCTACGCCTATGCACCGGGCCGCGGCGCCGTTCATGGCTTGCGGTTGCTTGAGGGCTATCGCGGCATCATCCATTGCGATGGCTATGAGGCCTACAAGACCATGACTCGAGAGACGCGTGCGGACGCACTGTCCGCGACGCTCGCCTTCTGCTGGTCGCATCTGCGACGCCAGTTTGTAAAGATCGAGCGTGAGGCTTCGCCGGCGCCGGCTCCAGTTGCC
>NZ_CAXAPT010000125.1:0-509 GCF_963970475.1 Pseudomonas sp. EA_5y_Pfl2_R50
CACCATCAACACCGCTCACGTTGAGTACAACTCGACTATTCGTCACTACGCTCACGTTGACTGCCCAGGTCACGCTGACTACGTGAAGAACATGATCACCGGTGCTGCCCAGATGGACGGCGCTATCTTGGTTTGCTCGGCCGCTGATGGTCCGATGCCACAAACCCGTGAGCACATCCTGCTGTCCCGTCAGGTAGGCGTTCCGTACATCGTGGTTTTCCTGAACAAGGCTGACCTGGTAGACGACGCTGAGCTGCTGGAACTGGTTGAGATGGAAGTTCGCGACCTGCTGTCCACCTATGACTTCCCGGGCGACGACACTCCGATCATCATCGGTTCGGCTCGTATGGCTCTGGAAGGCAAAGACGACAACGAAATGGGTACCACTGCCGTTCGTAAGCTGGTAGAAACTCTGGACAGCTACATCCCAGAACCAGTTCGTATGATCGACAAGCCATTCCTGATGCCAATCGAAGACGTATTCTCGATCTCGGGTCGCGGCACTGTTG
>NZ_CAXAPT010000126.1:0-507 GCF_963970475.1 Pseudomonas sp. EA_5y_Pfl2_R50
TTACGGCTGGGTGATGGTCGGCGTGACCTTCCTCGCCTCGCTGATCAGTGCAGGCACGGTCGGCGCCCCGGGCGTCTTCATCGTGCCCCTGCAGAAGGAGTTCGGCTGGAGTACGGCGGAGATCTCGTCGGCGCTCTCGATCCGGTTCGTGCTGTTCGGCCTGATGGCGCCGTTCGCGGCCGCCCTGCTCAACCGCTACGGCCTGCGCAACGTCACGCTGACGGCGCAGCTGATCGTCGTGTCCGCCCTGATTCTCTCGCTCGGCATGACCGAGGTCTGGCAGCTCGTGCTGCTGTGGGGCGTCGTGATCGGCATCGGCACCGGCATGACGGCGCTGGTGCTCGGCGCCACCATCGCCACGCGCTGGTTCGCCGCAAGGCGCGGGCTCGTGGTCGGCATCCTGACGGCGAGCGTCGCCACCGGACAGCTCGTGTTCCTGCCGCTGCTGGCAAGCCTCACCGAACGCTATGGCTGGCGGCTCGCGCTGGGTTTCGTCTGCATCATGCT
>NZ_CAXAPT010000127.1:0-507 GCF_963970475.1 Pseudomonas sp. EA_5y_Pfl2_R50
GGAGGGCATAGCAGCACGCCTGTGTTGCGCCGGCAGTCGCACGATCTCGGAGACAGTGCTTTTCCCGGTCCTGCCGAGCCAAACGCAGGGTATCGAGGATACGCGCCTTGTTCGCTTCTGCGAGGATGATGGCAGCATCAGCTACCATGGTACATATACCGCGTTCGGCGGTGGCCAAGTGCGATCGGAATTGCTGAGCACGACCGATTTTAGATCGTTCGAGATGCGTGTCCTGACCGGCCAGGCCTCGAGTGGAAAGGGCATGGCCCTTTTCCCTCGCCGCATAGCGGGGAAATACGCCATGCTTGGGCGTCAGGACAGCAAGAACATCTGGCTTCACTTCTCCGATGAACTGCTCAACTGGGCAGGTGGCGCAAAGCTCATCACACCAAAATTCCCTTGGGAATTCGTCCAGATGGGCAATTGCGGGTCGCCAATCGAGATTGACGAAGGCTGGTTAGTAATGACCCACGGCGTTGGTACGGTCCGCAACTATTGCATTGGCGC
>NZ_CAXAPT010000128.1:0-505 GCF_963970475.1 Pseudomonas sp. EA_5y_Pfl2_R50
CGATGTACCGGTCTGGGATTTCAGCTCTGGCGGCAAGGTGACGACAGCCGCCGTGTAGCGCACCCCTACGGTGACGGTGTAGGCGCGATCCTGCGGCACGACGCTCGCCGGAATGTCGAAGCTGCCTTCGGCCGCCACCGTCACCCCGTCGACGACGCCACCGTCGGCCAGCACCGCGACGGCCTTATTGGCGAGGTGCGTCGCGCCGGTGAAATGGGTTTGCCCTGCCGCCGCCGTTGCTGTCGTGCCGCTATCGACAAAGAAGGCCGCTGAAATGGGATCGCCGTCGTCGCGCCAGGCAGCCATGCGCTGCACGCTCTTGACGCCATCCGCGCGCTGCACCAGCACCCACACTTCGTCGCGTTTGCCATCGGCATTGGCGATCGTCATCGCGCTCAACACCGTGCCATCGCCGTGGATGATCCGCGAAAAGCCCTTAATCTGTTGCTCGGGCGCGTGCGGGTGGACGAGAATCTGTCCATCGCCGCGCACGCCGAACAACAAT
>NZ_CAXAPT010000129.1:0-504 GCF_963970475.1 Pseudomonas sp. EA_5y_Pfl2_R50
TTCCCGGCCAGGGGGAGAGCCTGCTGCCGCTGGAACGCTGCAGCATTCTCGACATTGCCGACGGATTCGATTGCGCGATCAAAGACGCGTGGAATGCCGATCGTCGATGTTATGGCGTGGCACTGCGCAGTGGTGCGCTGCTCGACAAGCTGGCCTTGCTCGACGGACGCTGGCATTTCGCGCCGCAGAACGGCCCCAGCCTGATGCGCGACCTGAAGCGGATCAAGCAGGCGTCGCAGCCGCATATCAAGCTGGCGGAGACGGACTGGTATTTCGACCCGAAAGCACCCGACGACCAGCCGGCCCCTCCGGTCGAAATCGCCGGCAACCTGATCTCCACCGCACTGCTGACCGACCTTTCGCGCTCTACTCCGTGGACATCCGAAGACGGCGGCATAGTACGCACTGTCCGGCTCGACACCGATCCTGCGGCTGCCGACCGCCATGTTCCCGGCACACCGCTGTGGCGACGCGCGGAGCCAGGTAACGATTTGCCCCTCGCCC
>NZ_CAXAPT010000130.1:0-503 GCF_963970475.1 Pseudomonas sp. EA_5y_Pfl2_R50
TATGACGGCGACGAAATCGACGTTTACCCACCCGTCATGCGTGACATTGAGGTCACCGGCAGCTTTGGCGTGGTCGGTCGAGAACACACCATAGACACCCTGGACATTTATTATGATTGATGCGAATTCGCAGTTTTTTGCGATCCTTACGAATGTGGGGATTGCCAAGCAGGCGAACGCCGACGCGCTCGGCATTCCCTGGCTGATCACGCAAATGGGCGTGGGCGATGCCAACCCGAACGGGCTGGCCGATCCGCCCAATCCGATCCCGTCGCCCGCTCAGACCAAGTTGCTTAACGAGTGGCGGCGCAAGCCGTTGAATCAGCTACGGGTTGACCCGGTCAACTCGGCGGTGATCATCGCCGAACAGATCATCCCGGCGGATGAGGGCGGTAAGTGGATTCGCGAAATCGGCCTCTACGATGCGGACGGCGACTTGGTGGCTGTGGCCAACTGCGCGCCGAGCTTTAAGCCCCTGCTGTCGCAAGGCTCCGGACGCACGC
>NZ_CAXAPT010000131.1:0-503 GCF_963970475.1 Pseudomonas sp. EA_5y_Pfl2_R50
CGGCATTAGGGGTGTTGTCGTCATTGCCGACCCAAACGCCGACGACCAGGCCATTGGCGAAGCCGACGAACAAGGCATCGCGGCTGTCCTGCGTGGTGCCGGTCTTGCCATAGGTTTTGACCGAGAGAGCCGCGGCACGCCCGGTGCCGGTTTCGGCGGAGGCGGAGAGCAAATCGAGCATCTCGTCATGGATCGTGCCGTCGAGCGCGCGCGTGCGATCGGTCAGCGCCGCCATGATGCCGTGCTCCGCCGGAGCGGCCTCCAGCCCGTGCGCGTGGACCGGATAGCGTTCGGCCAGGATCGCGGCATAGGCCGAGGTCAGTTCGAGCAGCGACATGCTCGACGTGCCGAGCGCGATCGTCGCTTCATTGGGAATGGGCGAGGTGACGCCGAGATCGCGCGCCGCCTGGATGACATTGGCGACGCCGACTTGCTGGGTGATCCGTGCCGCTGCCACGTTGGACGAGCGCGCGAACGCCTGGCGCAGCGTAATCGGCCCGAGA
>NZ_CAXAPT010000132.1:0-498 GCF_963970475.1 Pseudomonas sp. EA_5y_Pfl2_R50
ACACCCTTATTGCCGTGACGGCCGGCCATCTTGTCGCCCGGCTGCAGCTTGCGCTTCACCGCGACGAACACCTTGACCATCTTGAGCACGCCTGGCGGCAACTCGTCACCACGCTCGAGCTTGTCGCGACGATCGTGGAACTTGTCGAGGATCAGCTTGGCGGCATCGTCATACTGCGCCTTGACCGCTTCCAGATCGCTCTGGACCTTGTCGTCGGCAACGGCGAACTTCCACCACTCATGACGATCGACGCTGTCGAGCACGTCGTCGATGACCACGCCCTTCTTGGGGCCGTTCTTGGGAACGACGGTCGCGGTCTGGCCGATCAGCATTTCCTTCAGGCGCGACCAGGTCGCACGGTTGAGGATGGTGCGCTCGACTTCCGAGTCCTTCTTCAGGCGCTCGATTTCCTCGCGCTCGATCGCCATCGCGCGCTCGTCCTTGTCGATGCCGTGGCGGTTGAACACGCGCACTTCAACGACCGTACCGGCAACGCCC
>NZ_CAXAPT010000133.1:0-496 GCF_963970475.1 Pseudomonas sp. EA_5y_Pfl2_R50
CAAGAAGGATCCTCCCTTGGCTGATACGTTCGATCTCGTCATCCTCGGCTCCGGCCCCGGCGGTTATGTCGCCGCGATCCGCGCGGCGCAGCTCGGGCTCAAGACCGCCATTGTCGAGCGCGAGCGGCTGGGCGGCATTTGCCTGAATTGGGGCTGCATCCCGACCAAGGCGCTGCTGCGCACCTCGGAAATCTATCACTATATGCAGCACGCCGAATCCTATGGCCTGAAGGCCGAGAAGGTTGGTTCCGATCTGCCCAAGATCGTCGAGCGCAGCCGCAAGGTGGCGGGCCAGCTCAACGCTGGCGTCAAGGGCCTGATGAAGAAGAACAAGGTCACGGTCTATGAAGGCGTCGGCACGCTGACGGGCAAGGGCAAGCTCAGCGTCAAGCAGGGCGACAAGACCTCCGAGCTGGAAGCCAAGCACATCATCATCGCCACCGGCGCACGCGCGCGCGATTTGCCCTTCGCCAAGGCGGATGGGGAGCGCATTTGG
>NZ_CAXAPT010000134.1:0-495 GCF_963970475.1 Pseudomonas sp. EA_5y_Pfl2_R50
CTGCAGGCCGACCGCGCCGCCTATCGCGAGCAGGCACGCTGGTCGCTCGCCGGCGTGCCCCTGCCGCAGCAGACCGTGGTGAGCTGGCAGCTCAGCGAGGCCGAGCGGCGCGCGCGCTTCGAGGACGCCTGGAGCAAGGGCGACCTCGTCCACATGCTGACGCAGCTCTGGGCCGACCAGGGCGTCGATGTCGACGGCAACAGGCTGGTCTGCGATCTCTTCCGCGAGAAGATCGCGGCGACCGTGAAGGATCCTGACATTGCCGCGGCGCTGATGCCGGACGACCATCCCTTCGGCGCCAAGCGCCCGTGCCTCGATACGAACTACTACGCCACCTACAACCGTCCCAACGTCACGCTGGTCAATCTGCGGCAGGAGCCGATCAAGGCGATCACATCGGGCGGCATCACCACGGCGAAGCGCAGCGTCGACCTCGACGTCATCGTGTTCGCCACCGGCTTCGACGCCATGACCGTCGCGATCCGCGCCATTCAT
>NZ_CAXAPT010000135.1:0-492 GCF_963970475.1 Pseudomonas sp. EA_5y_Pfl2_R50
CCTCCGACGTCTACGCGCCGATCTCGGGCGAGGTGATCGAGGCGAACGAGGCGCTCGCCGCCGAGCCGGCGCTGGTGAATTCGGACGCCGAGAGCAAGGCCTGGTTCTTCAAGATCAGGATTGCCGACAGAAGCGAACTCGGCGGCCTGATGGATGCGGCCGCCTACAAGGCCCATACGGCGTGAGATGAAGCGAAATCCGTCCACATCGTCATGGCCGGGCTTGTCCCGGCCATCCACGACCTTTCCGGCAGCACGAAGAACGTGGATGCCCGGGACAAGCCCGGGCATGACGACGGGTGTGCTGGTCGCGGATTTACGCCGCGACGATCTCCTGGCGCTGCTCGCCGAGGCCTTCGATGCCGAGCGTCACGACGTCGCCGACATTGAGGAAGGTCGGCGGCTTCATGCCGAGGCCGACGCCGGGCGGGGTGCCGGTCGTGATGATGTCGCCGGGCTCGAGCGTCATGAACTGCGAGACGTAGGAGATGCA
>NZ_CAXAPT010000136.1:0-491 GCF_963970475.1 Pseudomonas sp. EA_5y_Pfl2_R50
CCAACCCTACCCGACTGGATGAATCGATGGGTCCGTGCGAGGACAACTGCCCGGCCCATATTCTCGATCTTCTGACCCCGACCGACAAGGAATATGCGATCGACTGGCGCCGGCGCTGCCGCGCCAACCTTGAACGGCGTACCCGCAAAATCGAAGATGGCGACCGCATCAAGCTGGCCTCGCCGCTCACCTTCACGGACGGCCATGTCGGCGAGGAATTCATCGTCGTAAAGCGCGGGCGACGGCTAAGCTTCCGCGACCCTGAGACCCGCATCGGTTACGCAATTAGCCGCTTCATGCTGCGGGAGTGGACGATCGTGCCGGTCACGAAGGTCCACAAGACGATATTTGCCTGAGGCCGCGCGCCCGGGCCATGATGTCCGTGAAAAGGATTTCGACATGTTTGCCCCAGCACCCCGGCTGTCGCCCAAGCGCTACCTCCTGTGCAGCCGCGAGAATGCGCAGCGTGTCGCGGCTCGGCTGTTCGACGC
>NZ_CAXAPT010000137.1:0-484 GCF_963970475.1 Pseudomonas sp. EA_5y_Pfl2_R50
GGCGGCCTGTCGCAAGATTTGCTGGAGGCGCTGTGGGCACGCCTGCCGGTCGGCACGCGGCTCGTCGCCAATGCGGTGACACTGGAATCGGAAGCACTGCTCGCCGCCTGGCACAGCGCCAAGGGCGGTGCTCTGCTGCGGATCGAGCTCGCTCAGGCTGCTCCGCTGGGCCGCCGCCGCGGTTGGCGGTCGAGCTATCCCGTCGTGCAATGGAGTGTCATCCTGTGATCGTCGCCGGGTTCGGATTTCGGGCAGGTGCACCGCTGGAGTCGCTGCGCGCGGCCTTGCGGCTGGCGCAACGGGGGCATCCCTCCGTCACCCACCTCGCCACCGTGACAGACAAACTCTCCGGCCTGTCGCCATTGGGGCAGGCGTTGGATTTACCGGTTCTTGCGATCTCGCCCGAGGCACTGTCCAGCGTCGCCACGCCGACCCGCTCCGTCGCCAGCTTGGCCGCCTATGCCAGCGGGAGCGTCGCCGAGGC
>NZ_CAXAPT010000138.1:0-483 GCF_963970475.1 Pseudomonas sp. EA_5y_Pfl2_R50
CGACCATAGCGGTAGCCATAATCATACCCATAACCATAATGAGCCTTGCGGACATCAAACTTGGTCAGCACTCCGCCAATGACTCGGGCATGCGCGCTGGCCAGGCGGCTAAGCGCCGTCTTGACCAAGGTAGCGCGGATACCGTGCGATTCGACGACGAAAATAACCCCTTCCACCCGGCTCGCGATTAGAGGCGCGTCCGCCAGCCCCATGACGGGCGGTGCATCGATCACGACATGATCAAAAGTCTCAAGCAAACGTTCGATCAGCAATGGCAAGCGCTTCCCGGTAAGGAGTTCTGCGGCATTTGGCGGGATCGGGCCTGACGACATCGCGGTGAATCCGAGTTCACCCATTTCGAAGGTCAATGCAGCGATGTTATCTTGACCGGTCAGGAAGTTGCTCAAGCCCCTGTTATGGTCAACGTCCCCCAACTGATGGACGGATGGCGAACGCATGTCGCCATCGACCAGAATGACCTTG
>NZ_CAXAPT010000139.1:0-482 GCF_963970475.1 Pseudomonas sp. EA_5y_Pfl2_R50
GTCAGGATTCCCGGCTGGGTTGTTCAGTGGAAGTCAGAGGGCCGGCAAAGGGTGGTGCCGAAACGGCATCGCGGCGATCACTGTGCGGAGCGGACCAAGTCTCGATAGCCGTGCTCGGTCATCCACTGCGCGCGGGCGAGATGCGTGTCATGGACCTGGCGGCACCGCTGCGGCTCACGTGCCGTATCGAGGCCAAAGAGAATCTGGACGGCTTCGCGCCAATCAGCTCCGTCGCGCGAGGAATCGAGCAGGCGCAGATAGAGAACCATATGCTCGCGGTCATAGGCCGTGAGGGTCTGGCTGATCGGAGGCGCATCGAGAAACGGCGGCATCGCGGATTCCATCAGGCGACTATATTCGCGCGGAAAGCATTCGTTAACACTCGTGCCCGGCATTACTGTGACAACGTGCGATGGATGGTGTGCGCCACGCGATCACGGCGCTGCTAACGCCTCGTCGGCCGGTCGTCCCGCTCATGGAGC
>NZ_CAXAPT010000140.1:0-482 GCF_963970475.1 Pseudomonas sp. EA_5y_Pfl2_R50
CATAAACCAGGCCGACCGACAGCGCCCCCGCGACGGTGCTGCCCAGCCCCAGCAAGAGCGAGGTCAACGTATCGCGCGGTTCGTAACGGGTGCGGTCGCGCATCCGGGCGACCACCATCTCGGCCAGCACCAGCACAATGAAGCCGGGCACAGCATATTGGACGGGATCGGGCAGCTCCATGACGCTACTTACACCCTTGTCAGTGCCTCTTTGTCAATGCAGCGTGACCACGACATCGCGCGGTCGGTCGGCCGATGCCTCGATCGCGCGCACTTCGATATCGGTTACGCCGAACAACAGCACGCTGCCGAACAGCCGCTCGCCCGTTTCGATCCGCACGCCCTCGATTCCCTGGCTGAGCTGAAGCGGCGCGATCAGGCGACGCGCGGCGATCCTCGCACCGTGGCGTTTGAGTAGGGCAACGGCACCATTGCCCGCGACCAGCGCCGCGCCACCATCGGTACCGATCACGGCGTCATGC
>NZ_CAXAPT010000141.1:0-481 GCF_963970475.1 Pseudomonas sp. EA_5y_Pfl2_R50
GTGCGGCAGCTCAAGGGCTATCGGCGCGTGTCGCTGGCACCGGGCAAGTCGGAGAAGGTCAGCTTCACGCTGCGGCGGTCCGATCTGGCCTTCGTCGGCGAGTCCCTGAAGCCGACGGTCGAGCCAGGCGCGTTCCGGGTCTGGATCGCGCCATCGGCCGAAGCGGAGGGCGTTTCGGGTACCTTCACGCTGGCGGCGTAGCGTCTGTTCGCTGCGCCAGCGTCGCGACAATCCGTCGATGGGTGTCGCGCCGCAGCGGGTTCGACGCCATTGCGCGCGCCGACAGTATACAGCCGATGATCGGGGCTGCGACCATGATCCAACGGATGCCGGTAAGGACGTGCGGTGTTTGCGGCACTTGGGGGGCATAGCCAATGGCGGCATAGGCAAAACCGGTGATCGCGGTCGCGGCACCGATAGAGACCTTCTGCAGGAACGCGGCGACGCCGAACGACAGTGCTTCGACGCGGACACCGCCATG
>NZ_CAXAPT010000142.1:0-480 GCF_963970475.1 Pseudomonas sp. EA_5y_Pfl2_R50
GAACGGAAGGCTGAGACTGGGCGTTGATGACACGACCAAGGTCTTGAGCGAAGCCCGGTGTGCCGAGACCGATGAGAGCGGTAACGGCCAAAGAGAGCGCCGCAATGCTTGCGACGCGATTCGAAAACGACATGAACACTACAAAAATGCGGTTGGTGCGCGGACAGGGTCGACCCAATTGTCACCCCGCCGGACAGCCCCCCGACTGCGTAACCTGGTCGGATCGCACCCGACACGGCACAACGCACGTGGCTAATACCCCGTCTTCTAGGGGGAGATCGGCTCGGGTCAACCGAGCGTGATCGTTTCTGCGGCGAATCGTTCCGCCGACGCGATGTCCAGTTCGACCACCCACAGATCCGGATCACGGTCGCGGCGCTTACGCCAATAGGCCTCGCGCGCTGCCACATCGCTCGGGTCGGCAGGGCCCGTCTCGACCAAAATCGTCGTGCCAAGCGGGCCGAAGGCCCGCTCCATCAC
>NZ_CAXAPT010000143.1:0-479 GCF_963970475.1 Pseudomonas sp. EA_5y_Pfl2_R50
CTCTACGCCATGGGCGTCATCGGCAAGCTGATGCGGGAGCTGCGGATCAAGATCGAGCCGCGCGGCTTCTCGATCGAGGGGCGGCCCCGCTACGGCTCGCGGCTGTTCTGGTGCGATTCACAAAACGAAGCGGCGGCATGACCGCGCGCGGCGACCTTCCGATCTTCCGGCAATTGCAGGTGACACGTTGAGCCATCCCCGCCTTTCCATCATTCCGGCCGGCGCCGTCACGGACCGCTCGCTCGAGCCGCGCGACCTGCAGGTGCTGTGCCTGCTCGGGCGCCACACCGACAAGGCCGGCTGGTGTGCCCGCAGTCAGGTCAAGATGTCCCGCGAGCTCGACTGCTCGCGCGGGTCGCTGCAGAACTCGCTGCAGCGCCTCGTCGATGCCGGCTGGGTCGAGAAGAAGCGGCAGGATGTCGAGGTCGAGGAGGCCGGCAAGCAGCCGTCGCGCTCCTACGCGTACCGGGTATTGCTCG
>NZ_CAXAPT010000144.1:0-478 GCF_963970475.1 Pseudomonas sp. EA_5y_Pfl2_R50
TGTCGATCTTCTCGGGTACGCAGGGCTTCCTCGATACCGTTCCGGTCAACGCCGTCGTCCGCTATGAACAGGCGATGCTTGCGGCGATGCGCAGCGATCACGCCGATCTCCTGAAGGACATTCGCGACAAGCGCGATCTGTCGAAGGAGACGACGGAAGCGCTGAAGACCGCGCTGGGTGCGTTTTCGAAGACGTTTGCGTAAAACCCTCCCTCTCCCCACCGGGGAGTGGGCAGACGAGCGATGCTAAGTCGGGAGAGGGGCCGTAACGCGGACGGAAGTTTGTGGGACGACCCCTCTCCCCGACCCTCTCCCCGCCAGCGGGGAGAGGGAGAAGAAGAAAAAACACCCATGACCACCACCTCCACCGCCCAGTTCGTCAACATCGGCGAGCGCACCAACGTTACCGGCTCCGCCCGCTTCAAGAAGCTCATCATGGCGGGGGATTATCCGGCGGCGGTGGAAGTCGCGCGGCAGCA
>NZ_CAXAPT010000145.1:0-475 GCF_963970475.1 Pseudomonas sp. EA_5y_Pfl2_R50
ACCGCATCTACACGCGTACCGGCGATGACGGCACGACCGGGCTGGTCGACGGATCGCGCATTGCCAAGGACGCCGCGCGGCTGGCGGCGATGGGCGATGTCGACGAAGCCAATAGCGCGATTGGCGCGGCGATCGCCGCGCTGGCGCAAGAGGGGTTGCCCGCCGCCGAATTGTCGGCATGGCTCGAGCGTATCCAGAACGATTTGTTCGATCTCGGTGCCGATCTCGCGACACCGAAAGCCGAGAGCGACGGCGACGACTTCGCACCGTCTGAAAGGACGCTGCGGGTGGTGACGGCGCAAGTCGAACGGCTTGAGGCGGAGATCGACCGGATGAACGCTGGTCTGGCACCCTTGACCAGTTTCATCCTGCCGGGCGGAACAGCCGGGGCAGCGGCACTCCACATCGCCCGTGCGATGGTGCGTCGCGCCGAGCGTACTGCGGTCGCGGCGACGCGGACGGAGGCTTTCAATCC
>NZ_CAXAPT010000146.1:0-473 GCF_963970475.1 Pseudomonas sp. EA_5y_Pfl2_R50
GCCCGCTCGGCACCCTTAGAACCTCACTCTGAAGGAGGCCGTCACGGTGCGCGGCGCACCGATGAAGTAGCGGCCAAGCGACCGTCCGGGCAAACCGGTTTCGGTCGCCGTCGCGGTCGCGCTGGTGACCGAGGCGATATAGCCGACGTCGAACACGTTATCGACGTTGAGTTGGATCGAGGCATTCTTCAGCGCGCCGATCTGCGGCAGGTCATAGCGGGCCATTGCGCCGACCAGCGTGTAACCCGGGATGCGGTCGATCGCGACTTCCTGAAAGGTGGTCGGCGCGATGATGTCGCCCCCCACCCGGCTGCTGATATATTTGATATTGGCCTGCAGCCGCACCCTCGCAAAGGGCTTCAGCGTCAGTTCACCATAGGCGCTGTTGCGCGGGATATCGCGGACATCGCTCCCCGCGATGATCCCGACCGAGGCAAGATTGAGCCGGTCGCGCGACCCGATTGCGGCGTCAT
>NZ_CAXAPT010000147.1:0-471 GCF_963970475.1 Pseudomonas sp. EA_5y_Pfl2_R50
CAAGCGGCCTGCTTTTCGGGTGACACCCCATAGAACAGACGCCGTTCATCGACTGGTTCGCCAGCATCGAGCAATGCCAGCGTGCGGTCGATCGTCTGTGCAAGATCGCGGCGCTGGGTGATTTCTTCGTCCACGCGTTGACGAAGATCAATTAATGCGGCGCGCGTATCGAAGGCGGGATCATCAAGGATGCGTGCGATCTCCGCCAGCGGCAGCCCAAGTTCGCGATAGAACAGGATGTGCTGGAGACGCAGCAATTCCACCTGTCCGTAATAGCGATAACCATTGTCACCGACGTCGGGCTTCAACAGCCCGATATGGTCGTAATGATGTAAGGCGCGAACGCTGACGCCTGACGCTTTCGCAACCTGTTTGACCGTCTGCATGACCTCACTCCGAATCGCTATGTCATGCTTGTCGGGATGACGTTGCGTCAGGGTCAAGCGTTATCAGATGCTGCCCTGCATCTTT
>NZ_CAXAPT010000148.1:0-470 GCF_963970475.1 Pseudomonas sp. EA_5y_Pfl2_R50
ATCCCGCGCGTATATTTGGTGCTGTCGCTGCCGGGCGCTCGCAGCGTGGGGCGATCGATCACCGTCGCGCGCGCAGCGCTGCGTGTCTCCAGGCCGATCTCCACCAACCGCACGGTTCCACAAGTTTCAGCAGATGCAGCAAGCACATGCACGGGTTTCAACGCACCCAGTGCGAGCGTGATATCGAAGCGGCTGACAGTATCGATCAGCGCCTCGCCCGTGTCGGTGGCGAGGCCGGTCGGCACATCGACCGTGATCGAAAGCCGCGCCGCCTGCACCAGCGCAGCCAGCGGTGCCGCAATGGCATCGTCGACCCGCCGCGACAGCCCCGTCCCGAAAATGGCATCGAGCACAACCGGCGCAGGCGCGGCGTCGCCAAGCGCTTCAACCGCCCCATCCCAGCCGCCGCGTGCCTGAATGGCGGCCTCGCTCGTCGGAGCGCCCGTCGCCGCCACGCGTACCGCGACCCC
>NZ_CAXAPT010000149.1:0-470 GCF_963970475.1 Pseudomonas sp. EA_5y_Pfl2_R50
CGTCGTCAAGGTTGGCGAAGAAGTCGAGATCGTCGGCATCAACGACACCCGCAAGACCACCGTCACGGGCGTCGAAATGTTCCGCAAGCTGCTCGACCAGGGCCAGGCAGGCGACAACATCGGCGCGCTGATCCGCGGCGTTGGCCGTGAAGAAGTCGAGCGTGGTCAGGTGCTCTGCAAGCCCGGCTCGATCAAGCCGCACACCGACTTCCAGTCGGAAGTGTACGTGCTGTCGAAGGACGAAGGTGGCCGTCACACGCCGTTCTTCGCCAACTATCGTCCGCAGTTCTACTTCCGCACCACGGACGTCACCGGCACCGTCGAGCTGCCTGAGGGCACCGAAATGGTTATGCCTGGCGACAACATCGCGCTCGGCGTCAAGCTGATCGCGCCGATCGCTATGGACGTTGGCCAGCGCTTCACGATCCGCGAAGGCGGCCGTACCGTTGGTTCGGGCATCGTCTCGGGCA
>NZ_CAXAPT010000150.1:0-468 GCF_963970475.1 Pseudomonas sp. EA_5y_Pfl2_R50
TCGACCCCGACGGCCAGGTCACCCATTACTACTACGACATCCGCGGACAATTGCTGTCGATCCGCTACCCGGACAGCAGTCGGCATCGCTTGGTGTGGAACAACCTCGGCCAGTTGACCGAAGAGACCCTGCCCGACGGTGGCGTGCGGCGTTTTTCCTACGATGCGCTGGGGCGCCGGACCACGACCGCGGACGAACACGGTGCGGTCACCCGGCAACATTGGGATGCCGTCGGCCGACTGATCCAGACGACATCTCCTACGGGCGCCACGCGCGCCTACAGCTATGGCGCCTACAACCAGGTCACCGTCGAACGCGACGAACTGGGGCGCATCACCCGCTACGAATACGACGATGACCTGCATTTGGTCTCCCGACGGATCAATCCTGACGGCACGCGGGTGCAATACCGCTACGACCATGCGCGACTGCTGCTGACGGAAATCGAAAACGAGTCCGGCGAAAAGT
>NZ_CAXAPT010000151.1:0-468 GCF_963970475.1 Pseudomonas sp. EA_5y_Pfl2_R50
TCGACCCCGACGGCCAGGTCACCCATTACTACTACGACATCCGCGGACAATTGCTGTCGATCCGCTACCCGGACAGCAGTCGGCATCGCTTGGTGTGGAACAACCTCGGCCAGTTGACCGAAGAGACACTGCCCGACGGTGGCGTGCGGCGTTTTTCCTACGATGCGCTGGGGCGCCGGACCACGACCGCGGACGAACACGGTGCGGTCACCCGGCAACATTGGGATGCCGTCGGCCGACTGATCCAGACGACTTCTCCTACGGGCGCCACGCGCGCCTACAGCTATGGCGCCTACAACCAGGTCACCGTCGAACGCGACGAACTGGGGCGCATCACCCGTTACGAATACGACGATGACCTGCATTTGGTCTCCCGACGGATCAATCCTGACGGCACGCGGGTGCAATACCGCTACGACCATGCGCGACTGCTGCTGACGGAAATCGAAAACGAGTCCGGCGAAAAGT
>NZ_CAXAPT010000152.1:0-467 GCF_963970475.1 Pseudomonas sp. EA_5y_Pfl2_R50
CTCGATGCCGCGATCACCGCCGGTGACATCGGCCTGCGCGAAGACCGGCTGCGGATCCCCAAGCTCAAGGCGCTTGGCGAGGGCCCGGAAGTCAGGGCGACACGCAGGGCCCTGTTCGGGGCGATCGGCGCGGTTCAACTGCCCGATATTCTCATCGAGATCGATGCCCTTACCCATTTCTCATGGATCCTCTTGGGGCGGCAGCCTGCCAGCACGACGGAGCTGACACAGGTCTATTGTGCCCTGCTGGGATTGGGCACAATGCAGAGCGCGGCCAGCGTCAGCCGGATGGTTGCGGGTGTCAGCGATGACCAGATCGAACATGTGATGCGCCAGATCATCGCAAGCGGGCAGCTGCGCGCCGCAAGTGACGCAGTCGTCAACCACATGCTCTCCCACCCAGTTGCACGGCGATGGGGCACAGGTAAACAGGCATCGGCGGACATGATGAGTCTGGACGCCACGCG
>NZ_CAXAPT010000153.1:0-467 GCF_963970475.1 Pseudomonas sp. EA_5y_Pfl2_R50
GCAAGCCGCTGCTGGCTGACCTGCGCCTTGGCCGTCGCCGCATGAGCACCAAGCAATTGACGCTGTTCACACGTCAGCTTGCCACGCTCAACCGCGTGTCGCCGCTGGAGGAATCGCTGCGCACGATCGCGCGCCAGACCGAGCAGGAGCATGTCCGCGCGATCGTCGAATCGGTCCATGCCGGCGTGGTCGAAGGGCGGCGGCTGCACGAGGCGATGGCGCGCGAGGCCAGGAGCTTCCCGGCCTTGTACCGCGCGATGGTGTCGGCGGGCGAAACGTCAGGCGCGCTGCCGATCATTCTCGAACGCCTGTCGCTGCTGCTGGAGCGGCAAGCCGAGATTAACGGCAAGATTATCACTACGCTGGCTTACCCTATGGTGCTGGCGGTGGTGGCGATGGCGGTGGTAACCGCGCTGATGGTGTTCGTGGTGCCGCAAGTGGTCGAACAGTTCGACACGGTCGGGCAG
>NZ_CAXAPT010000154.1:0-466 GCF_963970475.1 Pseudomonas sp. EA_5y_Pfl2_R50
AAAAGGCGCAGTCAGCGTGATTACACGCTGAGCTTTAAATTGGCGGTCGTCGATCAAGTTGAAAAGGGCGAACTGAGTTATAAAGAGGCTCAACGGCGTTATGGGATTCAGGGCCGGTCGACTGTGTTGGTGTGGTTACGCAAGCATGGACGGCAGGACTGGAGCCAAGGCGCCTCCATTCGTGCCCAGAGGAACCGACCGATGGCCGAGCCAAATTTGCCGCTGACACCAGAGCAGCGAATCAAGGAGCTGGAAGAAAAGCTGGCCCTTGCCAACCAGAAAGCCCAATTTTTTGAAGCAGTCGTTGACGTGCTTAAGAACGATTACGGTGTTTCTGTCGTAAAAAAGCGATCCGGCAAGTCCTCATCCAAGGGCAAATCGAAGGCCTGAGTGTTACCAGGGCTTGCCAGTTTCTGGGCATCTCACGGCAAGCGTATTACAAGCGCAATCGAGCTTACGACGCGCA
>NZ_CAXAPT010000155.1:0-466 GCF_963970475.1 Pseudomonas sp. EA_5y_Pfl2_R50
CGCTGGACCGTCGCCCGGACCGCCAACGTATCAGAGATCGGCAGATTGACCGTACCGCTGGCGCGTACAAAGTCGTAATTGCCTAGTTCGACTTGCGCGGTGCCCTCGACGGATTGCGTCGAAGGCCGGACGGTGACTGCGTTGACGATGCCGCCGGTGGCACTTTGGCCAAATACTGTGCCCTGAGGTCCGCGGAGTACCTCGACCCGCTGGAGATCGAGAAAATCCTGCTGGAGGGCATAAGGGCTGACGATGTAGACGCCGTCGATGTGGAAGGACGTGCCTGGCTGCGCGCTGAGATTGTCGGTGGCTTCGTAGCCGATGCCACGGATCGACACGACCCGCACGAAGCTGCCGCTGTTGGCAACCGTCAAGCCAGGAACGAAGCCGTTCATGTCGATGAGCTGCGTGATGTTGGACTGTTTGAGCGTATCGGCAGTCAGCGCAGTGATAGCCAGCGGCGCCT
>NZ_CAXAPT010000156.1:0-465 GCF_963970475.1 Pseudomonas sp. EA_5y_Pfl2_R50
ACGCGCACGTCGACGGTGCCGGTGCCTGCAGGGGCGGTCGCGGTGATGCTGGTCGCGCTGTTGACGGTGAAGCTGGCGGCTGCGGTCGCGCCGAAGGTCACTGCGGTCGCGCCGGTAAAGCCGGTGCCGGTGATGGTGACCGAGGTGCCGCCGCTCGCCGGACCCGAGCTGGGCGAGATGGCGGTGATGGCGGGGGCCGCGACATAGCTGAACTGGTCGCTGGCCGAGGTGGCGCTGGTGCCGCCAGGGGTGGTCACGGTCACGTCGACGGTGCCGCTGCCAGCCGGAGCGGTTGCAGTGATGCTGGTCGCGCTGACAACGGTGATGCCGGTTGCAGAGGTCGCACCGAACTTGACGGCGGTAGCCCCGGTAAAGCCGGTGCCGGTGATGGTGACCGAGGTGCCGCCGCTCGCCGGACCCGAGCTGGGCGAGATCGCGGTGACGGTGGGGGCCCCGATATAGCTG
>NZ_CAXAPT010000157.1:0-464 GCF_963970475.1 Pseudomonas sp. EA_5y_Pfl2_R50
CCAGAAGCGCCAACAGCTGCGCGGTATTCATCCGCATTACGCCGGCCACGATGGGAGGCCATTTGAAGCCGCTGCCATCGAGCCGCTTCCAGTACATCACAAGGCCGCTGCCATCCCAGACGACAATCTTCACCCGATCCGCGCGCTTTGCACGGAAGACCACCGCCACACCCTTCATCGGGTCATGGCCCAGCGTCTCCTTCGCCAAGAGCGCCAAGCCATCCGCGCCCTTTCTGAAGTCCACAGGTTGCGTCGCCACGTAAATCATGAGGCTCGCGGGTGGCGTCAGCATGAACGTGTCCGCCGGAGCGCCAAGAACACATCACTCAACACAGCAAGGCCAGGCGTCCCGCGTACCTCCACCCGTGCACCCAGGAACTCAACCGTAACAGTGGATGTTTCCGGTGATACGGAGGCCTCCGCAGTCGCCGGTAGCGCCAATTCCGACACCAAGGGCACGAACG
>NZ_CAXAPT010000158.1:0-464 GCF_963970475.1 Pseudomonas sp. EA_5y_Pfl2_R50
TGTTCGACTGGGTGAGCGCATCCGTGCGGAGCCCGGGATCGGCTTTCGTGTTCGTCCGACCCCCGGTGACCAGCAGCTCCTCGCCGATTGGCGCGGCATCCCGCGGGACCCGCTGATCCGAACGCGAGCGCGTCGTCATTGAGGCTCCAACGACCTGCGCCTGCTGCGGTGGATCGCGGCTGGCGAAGATCGGTGAGGATGTGACCAAGACGCTGGAGGAGATCCCGCGCCGCTTCAAGCTGATCGAGACGGTACGCGAGAAGTTCACCTGCCGCGATTGCGAGAAGATCAGCCAGCCGCCCGCGCCGTTCCATGCCACACCGCGCGGCTTCATCGGCCCACAATTGCTCGCGACGATGCGGCGGCGAGGCGCCTGTGCGACCCGCGCAACAAGGCCTGGTTCACGGAGGAGTCCGCGCGGCTGAAGCGCAAGGGCTATGACGTGCCCTGGTTCATGATCGCGG
>NZ_CAXAPT010000159.1:0-463 GCF_963970475.1 Pseudomonas sp. EA_5y_Pfl2_R50
CCATGCCGTCGCGTGTGGTGTGGATGCGCGCATCGATGATATTGCCGCCAGCCACGCTGATCGCGCCTGCGATGCGGTAGAACAGCCCCGGGTGATCGGCGGCGTAGACGGTAACGAGCGTCGCGCCGCGCTCGGGATAGACCTGCGCGCTGATCGAGAGCTGCGCCGAGCCCGCTTCGGCGATCAGCCCGGCATTGCGGGCGATTACGTCCTCGGGCTCGGCCACCCAATAAGGTTCGGGCAAGCGGCGCACGAGATGGTCAAACTGCGCCGCATCCCAGCCCAGCCGCGCCTGCAGCGCCTCCTGCTTTGAGGCGATCCGCTCGCCGCGCCCCTTTTGCTTGTGGCCCAGCCGCAGCACTTCTTCGGCCGATTCGTACAGGTCGGACAGCAATTGCCGCTTCCACCCGTTCCACACACCGGGGCCGACCGCGCGAATGTCGACGACCGTGAGCAGCAGCAA
>NZ_CAXAPT010000160.1:0-463 GCF_963970475.1 Pseudomonas sp. EA_5y_Pfl2_R50
ATCTGGTCGCCCCAGATGACGCGGCCCTGCCCGTCGATCGCGCCGATGCGGTCGCCATCGCCATCGAAAGCCAGTCCGAAATCGAGCTGCTTCTCGGCGACGAGGCGCTTCAGGTCGGTCAGGTTCTTTTCATCAGTGGGATCTGGGTGATGGTTGGGAAAATTGCCGTCGACATCGGTGAACAGCAAGTGATGCTCACCCGGCAGGAGCTTGACGAGCTTCTCGATGATCGGGCCCGACACGCCATTGCCGGCGTCCCAGCCGATCTTGTAGCTGCCCCCGGCATAGCCCGCGACCAGACGACCGACATAATCGTCCTCAATGTCGGCGGTGGAGACGGTGCCACGGTCGGCCTCATCGGCGACGACATCCCAGTCGCCTTCCGTCGCCATGCGGCCAAGGTCCTGAATGTCCGCGCCGAAAAACGGCTTGTGCTGCAGGACCATCTTGAAGCCGTTATACT
>NZ_CAXAPT010000161.1:0-461 GCF_963970475.1 Pseudomonas sp. EA_5y_Pfl2_R50
CCTGTTCGCCAACGATTTCGACCCCAAAAAGGCCAAGGCCTATGCCGACAATTGGGGCACGGACGAGCTGTTGCTTGGCGATGTCGGCGAGGTAACACCCCGCCAACTGCCCGGCCAAGCGGATTTGGTGTGGGCGTCCTTCCCCTGCCAGGACCTCTCGCTCGCCGGGGCCGGTGCCGGGCTTACGGGCACGCGATCGGGCGCATTCTGGCCGTTTTGGAACCTGATTCAGGATGTGAGCACGCAAGGCCGAAAGCCACGCGCGATCGTGCTGGAAAACGTCTGCGGGCTGCTGACGTCGCGGAATGGGGCGGACTTTGCCGCGCTGTGCCAGACGGTTGGGGATGCCGGCTATTGGCTCGGCGCGATGGTGATCGACGCGCAGCATTTCGTGCCGCAGTCGCGCCCACGTCTGTTTGTCATCGCGCTGGATCGCGCGACAGAGGTGCCCGCCCGCGTCT
>NZ_CAXAPT010000162.1:0-459 GCF_963970475.1 Pseudomonas sp. EA_5y_Pfl2_R50
CGGGGGTACGCACATTGGTGACGTCGGTGTGGAGTTCGCGCACATCGACATCGATCCGGTCGAGGTCCAGCCGAACTTTTACGGAGTCCGCGGAGAGGAGCGGTGGCTCACCGGCTCCATTGATCGCCAGCCGCAAATTGGACAGTTCTCGGCGCAAGCTGGCGCGGGCTTGATCGGGATCGCGGCCGCCCCACAGTTGCGCTTGCAGCCAGGCGCGCGAGCGTTCGCCCGAGCGCGCCAGGGCAATCAGGGCGAGCAAGGCAATGCCCTTGCGGCTGGTGATCTGCAGGCGGGTGCCGTCAGGCGCGAACAGCCCAAACGCACCGAGCAACCGCAAGCGATGCGGTGTCCTGTTCTCCATGACCCTGTTCCCCGCGTCGCGCTTTCCGCCTCGCCCCCGCGACGGCTTTCACGTTTTTCGGACTCCAGTAAAACATCGTACGTAGGTCGCGTCTATCG
>NZ_CAXAPT010000163.1:0-458 GCF_963970475.1 Pseudomonas sp. EA_5y_Pfl2_R50
TCTCCCGATGGGAGAGGGAATTTCAGTCGTCGCCGAAGATGGCGACGTCGCGCTGGCCGTCGGAGCCGAGGCGCGCGCGGTACATGCCGGGGGTGGTGAAGTGCCACAGCGCCTCCCCGTTGGGGCCGGTGACGATCACCCCACCGGTGCCGCCGAGCGCGGCGACCTCTGACAGCACGGCCTGAGCCGCAACCTCGAGCGATTCGCCTGCCAGGCGCGCCCGCGCGCAAATTTCATGCGCGACGTTCACACGGATGAAGAACTCGCCCGCGCCAGTGCACGACACCGCGCCCGCGCGGTCATCGGCATAGGTGCCAGCCCCGATCAAAGGCGAATCGCCGATGCGGCCCCAATTCTTGCCGGTCACGCCACCGGTCGAGGTTGCCGCCGCAACATGGCCCGCCGCATCGCAGGCTACCGCGCCGACCGTGCCATATTTCATGTCGACGTCGAACGCG
>NZ_CAXAPT010000164.1:0-458 GCF_963970475.1 Pseudomonas sp. EA_5y_Pfl2_R50
CCCCGACTGATACCCGCCAGCCGGGTGCGCTTCAGCAGCAGCGCGTTGACCGCGACGAGTGCGGAGCTGCCCGACATAGCCAGCGCAGCGACCTCGGGGCTCAGCAGCACCGGATAGAGCACACCTGCCGCGAGTGGAAAGGCGATCACATTGTAGCCGACCGCCCACCACAGATTTTGGTGCATCTTGCGAAGCGTGGCGCGTGAGAGCGCTATGGCACCGACAATATCATAAGGATCGCTCTTCATCAGGACGACATCGGCGCTTTCCATCGCGACGTCAGTGCCCGCCCCGATCGCAAACCCTACGTCGGCCTGGGTAAGCGCGGGGGCATCGTTGACTCCGTCACCGACTATGCCGACACGCTGGCCCTGGGCCTGCAGCTCCTTGACCTTCTCCGCCTTTTGACCGGGAAGCACGTCGGCAAGGACGATGTCGATGCCAAGCTCATCGGCGAT
>NZ_CAXAPT010000165.1:0-458 GCF_963970475.1 Pseudomonas sp. EA_5y_Pfl2_R50
GATGCGAGTTCGGTCATCGCTGGATCGTCAGCGCGCCGCGTTAGCCCGTTGATGGGCTGGAGGAACTGGGGGATGTGAACATTGAAGTCTGCGCCGGCGGCGATCGTGGGAATGATGGGCGCGCTCGCTCGGATGAGTTCCTGGGCCGCCTCTAGATCTTGTTGGGCGTTTCCTCCGAAATACGCACATGCGAATGCTGCTGGTTTGTGTCGTCCGCTCAGCGTGTCCGCATTATGCACAACTACATCGTCGCCCAACGTCAATCCGAAGTCGGAAACGATATCGGCGAGCGTCGCGGTTAGTGTTGCGCGATCCCCGGGCGTTACGGCGCCAAGTATGGCCAATTCATAGATACTCATAGATGTCAGCGACCGGCCGCCTTTGCTGCAGTTTCAATCCAAGCCGGCATGTTGACATAGCCGTTATCCCGAACCCAATCATACGCCCCGTATAGGTTC
>NZ_CAXAPT010000166.1:0-457 GCF_963970475.1 Pseudomonas sp. EA_5y_Pfl2_R50
CCAGTAATAGAAACCCGAGAAGAGCGAGAAGACCGCACCCAGCGACAGCACATAGTGGAAGTGCGCCACCACATAATAGCTGTCCTGCATGTAATCATCGATGCCGCCATTGGCGAGCACGACGCCGGTAACGCCGCCGACGGTGAACATGAAGATGAAGCCGATTGCCCACAGCATCGGGGTCTTGAAGCTCAAGGAACCGCCCCACATTGTCGCGATCCACGAGAAGATCTTGATCCCGGTCGGCACCGCGATCACCATCGTGGCGGCGGTGAAGTACATCTTGGTGTTCACGCTGAGGCCCGTCGTGAACATGTGGTGCGCCCACACGACGAAGCCGACCACGCCGATCGCGACCATGGCATAGGCCATGCCGAGATAGCCGAAGACCGGCTTTTTCGAGAAGGTCGAGATCACCTGGCTGACGATGCCGAAGCCCGGCAGGATCATGATGTAG
>NZ_CAXAPT010000167.1:0-457 GCF_963970475.1 Pseudomonas sp. EA_5y_Pfl2_R50
TTGGTGATGCCGGCAAGGGATAGATCGAGGAGCGTTGCCGGCGGGTCGATCGACCCCAGCAACTGATCGCATTCCGCGTCGAAACCAGCCTGATCGTTCACGGTCCAGCTGCGTTTTATCCATTGAAATCGGCCGGTGCGGATTGGCGTGACGATCGGTTCCCGCCCTTCATCCACATCGACCAGCAGAATGTGCCCGGGCTCGTCGCGTTGGAAGCGATCGGTTTCCGGCGTGCCGGCGTACCATGTACACGCATCGACCTTCAGGGCGCCGTGCCAGTCTCCGAGCGCCAGATAGTCGAGCGCCGATCGCCGCGCTCGGTCGGGGGCAATCTGGTTTTTGGTTTCACCCTGCGAACCGAAATCGCGGATCGACCCATGCGCGACACCGACGCGCAGACGCGCGCCGGGCGTCTCCATGCCGTCGAACAGTTCGGTCGGATCATCGAGATTGTGCC
>NZ_CAXAPT010000168.1:0-456 GCF_963970475.1 Pseudomonas sp. EA_5y_Pfl2_R50
CGTCGGCATAGCTGTCGGCGTCGTAGAGGAAGCCGCCTTCCTCGGCGGCGAGCCGCGCGGTGTTAGGTGAGGTGCGGCCTTGGTACCAGCCGAGCGGGCGTGCGCCGGTCAGCCGCGTGTGAAGCGCGACCGCTTCTGCGATGTGCTCGCGCTCGACGGATTCGGGAACGGACTGGTAATCGATCCAGCGCAAGCCGTGGCTCGCGATCTCCCAACCGGCTGTCATCATGGCTTCGACAGCCGCCGGATTCGCCTCCATCGCCCTGGCGACGCCGAATACAGTGAGCGGCAGCCGACGTTCGGTAAAGAGCCGGTACAGCCGCCAAAATCCGGCGCGGCCACCGTATTCGTAGAGGCTCTCCATCGCCATCGCACGAGCGGGATGCGAGGGCGCCCCGACCATGTCGGAGAGAAAGGCTTCGGAGCCGCGATCGCCGTTGAGGACGCTGTTCTCGG
>NZ_CAXAPT010000169.1:0-456 GCF_963970475.1 Pseudomonas sp. EA_5y_Pfl2_R50
GGCGGCTTCGCGATCGCGCATAACGGCAATAATTCCAACGCGATGCGGCTGCGGCGCGATCTCGTGCGGCGCGGTTCGATCTTCCAGTCGACCAGCGACACTGAGACGATCATTCACCTCGTCGCCACTTCCAATTACCGTACGGTCGTCGACAAGTTCATCGATGCACTCAAGCGTGTCGAAGGAGCCTATTCGCTGATCGTGATGACGCCCGAGGGCATGATCGCCTGCCGCGATCCGCTCGGCATCCGCCCGCTGGTGATGGGCAAGATCGAACAATCGGACGGCAGCGAGGCGGTAATCTTCGCTTCCGAAACGGTTGCGCTCGACGTGGTCGGTGCGACCTTCGTCCGCTCGATCGAGCCAGGCGAGCTGGTGATGGTCAAAGGCAGCGAGATCACCTCGCACAGCCCGTTCGCGCCGGTCGCGCCGCGCCCGTGCATCTTTGAATTCGTC
>NZ_CAXAPT010000170.1:0-455 GCF_963970475.1 Pseudomonas sp. EA_5y_Pfl2_R50
ACCTTCAGCTCGGGCGACGAATTTCTGGCGGCGGCGCAAACCCTCGAACCCGGCGTCGTGCTGCTGGATGTGCACATGACGGGCGCGTCCGGGATGGACGTGTTGACGGCGATCAGCGCGCGCGATTTGCCGCTGATTTGCGTCATCATCACCGGGCATGGCAATATCAGCATGGCCGTTGAGGCGATGAAAGCCGGCGCAATCGATTTTCTGGAAAAACCGTATGATCACGGTTCGCTGATCACCACCATCGAGCGTGCTTATGATCGCTTGCAAAAGGTCGAAGCGGACGCGGCACGCGTCCTTGCCGCACAACAATCGATCGCGCGCCTGGCCCCGCGCGAAGTCGATGTTTTGATGGGTTTGATCGCGGGGAAGGTCAACAAGGTCATCGCGCACGAACTCGACATCAGCCCGCGCACGGTCGAGGTCTATCGCGCCAACTTGATGACCAA
>NZ_CAXAPT010000171.1:0-453 GCF_963970475.1 Pseudomonas sp. EA_5y_Pfl2_R50
GCAGCGTAGCGCTGCTCTCCGTCCGTAAGTTGAGCACGCGATCGCGCCCTTCCAGCAAGACGTCGTCGCCCCGTTCCAGGGCCGACTCAAGCATGCGGTGCGCGCGACTACCCGGTGCCATTATGTTGCCGACGGCCTGGAACCGCAGCATCATCGCTTGCATGCCTTGCAGCAGCGTGTCGTGCAACTCGCGCGCGATCCGTTCGCGCTCGGTGACCTGCGCCGCGATCAGTCTGCGCGTGCGATCCTCGATCGCCCGTTTGCGGATGCGGTACAGCGCGGCAAGCAGCAGCAACGCGGTGGCTGCTACCGCCAGTCGGAAGAGCCACGTCTGGTAAAAGGTGGGCGCTACCGTCAGCTCGATCGAGGCTCCGCGCTGGTTCCAGACTCCGTCGGCATTGGCGGCGATCACTTGAAAGGTCCAATGCCCCGGCGCGACATTGGTGTACGTTG
>NZ_CAXAPT010000172.1:0-453 GCF_963970475.1 Pseudomonas sp. EA_5y_Pfl2_R50
GTGGCGCTTGCCAGCGACGCCGTGCTTCAGCAGGCCGCTCGCGGTGAGCTTGAAGCGCTTTTTAACGCCGCTCTTCGTCTTGAGTTTGGGCATTTTCGTCCTTTCAGTTGTGCGACGATCTATGAACGGCCACGGCAGCCCATACCGGCCGGGCAGTTCCTCTTACTCGCAGGAAGGCGGGCGCATAGCGGTGAGTCGCGCAAAACGCAAGATCAATGGCCGCGACAGGCGAGCAGTTCGAGAATTTCCCCGATCCGCGCCGGGTCGCCCGCAGCGATGACTTCACCGATCGAATCACCGGTGAGCGGATCGCCCGACCAATCACACATCCGCCCGCCCGCGCCCTCGACGATCGGGACGAGCGCTGCGAAATCATAAATCTTGAGCTGCGCTTCGACCACCACGTCGAGCCACCCGCTCGCCACGCAGCCGTAATTATAGCAATCGCCGCCG
>NZ_CAXAPT010000173.1:0-453 GCF_963970475.1 Pseudomonas sp. EA_5y_Pfl2_R50
CTATCGCGCGACGGGCGGAAGCTGCTTCGTGCGCGCAGGCGCTGGCGACCAAGTTGCGATGTGGGCCAAGGGTCGCGAACTGGCGTCGCGCTAAGCCTTATGCGGGCAGGGGGAGCGCGGTGCCGCCCTTGAACACCCGCACCACCTTGCCCTGAACCGGCAACCCGTCGAACGGCGTGTTCCCGGCCTTTGCGTGCAGGCGATTGCCATCGATTTGCCACGGGGCATGCGGATCGAGCACGAGCAGGTCGGCGGGTGCCCCGATGGCGAGCGTGCCGGTGGCCACGCCCAGGACGCGCGCGGGATTGGCGGCGAGCAAGGCGAACAGCCGCTCCATCGTAATGGTCCCGTCGCGCACCAGCCCCAATCCCAAGGCGAGCAGGGTCTCGGCACCCGCCATTCCCGATGCGGAATCCGCGAAGGGAAGGCGTTTTTCCTCGGGGCCATGCGGAT
>NZ_CAXAPT010000174.1:0-452 GCF_963970475.1 Pseudomonas sp. EA_5y_Pfl2_R50
AATAAATGGTTTATTAGGTTTCATATGATCTAAGAAAACACGATAATAGTCAGGTAATTTTTAAATAGCTTTACACCGTCTTTCAAAAACATTTAAACGTTTTGCTTTATCTTTTGCTTTTTGCATTATTCCAAACATAATAAACAGTTGATCTTCAAACATACCAAATTGGAAATTACGTAACATTTTATAGTCTCGTTTGCTTCTCACAAAAGCAACCCATGTATCTTTAGGAGGATTCACACTTCTTCTAGCATGTTTTGCTACGTGAGGATAAAATGTTTCACCAGTTTGACTTGTAAAGAAGTCACTAAAATATTCTCCTAATTCATGGAGTTGTGGTCGTATGTATTCGTTTAAAGCTTCCATTCGTGCGTCTAAACCTTCTACGTTGAACGCTTTGAAATCTTTAGGTTTAAATGTATATTTTGTCATAGAGTACCTCCTGTATA
>NZ_CAXAPT010000175.1:0-452 GCF_963970475.1 Pseudomonas sp. EA_5y_Pfl2_R50
GCGCCCGACGACCTCAAGCGCATCGGCGCACCGTTCTTCCAGGCCGGCAAGACCTATCAGCGCCGTCACGAAGGCACCGGCCTCGGCCTTTCGATCGTCAAGAGTCTCGTGGCCTTGCATCGCGGCGACCTGGCTGTACAAAGCAGGCTCGGCGAGGGTACCACCGTCACCGTCCGGCTGCCGCTCGTCTTCACGCCGCCACAGGCGAAGCCCGGCGAGAGCCGGATCGCAACGCTGCCGCCGCGCCACGAAACCGACGACAGGATCCAGGATCAACCCGCTCCGGTGAAGAAAAGTGCCTAAGAAGTCAGCCAGGGACGAATCCTCCTCGCGCCGCCCCGGCGCCAAGGCCGCGGCCATCGACGTCGAGACTGAGCGCAATCTGCTGTTGCGCGTTCTCCTCTACAGCCCGAAGGACACGCTGGCCGGGCTCGTCGCCGTTGCCGCCGTCG
>NZ_CAXAPT010000176.1:0-450 GCF_963970475.1 Pseudomonas sp. EA_5y_Pfl2_R50
TCGGGCGGCCCTGCGCATCCGCCGTGAACTTGGCGGACGGCAGGAACAGCCAGACCGGCCGGTCGCGCGGGGCATCGTGGAGGTCGAACCAGGCCATGGTCACTTCGTCGCGATGCCGCGGACGGTCTGGCCCTTGCCCGTGTCGCCTTCCTTGCCGGAGGCGAGCGGCTTGTCCTTCTTCAGCTTGGCCAGCTGCTTGTCGGAGATGTGGCCGGCCTTGGCGAGGCGATCGGCATCGGCGGCGACCTGCTTCATCTTGCCAGCGTGCTCCGCTGCCTTCTTCCGAACCAGCTTCATCATCTTGGGGTCCTACGCGCTCTACCTCGTCCGCCTGCTCGAGCAGCCGTTCGCCAAGGGACACGGGTCCGTGGACGATGTCAGTTTCTTCCTGCTGGATGAGCTCGAGGCAAGCTTGCGCAGATCGCTGAACGAGTACGCCTCTTTGCATCC
>NZ_CAXAPT010000177.1:0-450 GCF_963970475.1 Pseudomonas sp. EA_5y_Pfl2_R50
TATCGTTGTCGCAGTCGATGCCGTTAAGAATGTCGATAGCGTGCTGCAGCAGATCAGCGGCAGCGTCGAGCAAGTCCACGAGTTCGTCGAATCGATGGCGAACGACAACCGCGCTCAGTCGTCGACGATCAGCGAGATCGCCTCCGCCGTGAATGCGATGGACCACTCCACCCAACAGAATGCTGCCATGGTCGAACAAACCTCGGCCGCCGCGCGCAATCTGGCTGGTGAAGTTGCCACGCTCAGCCGCCAATCGGCCCGCTTCAATGTCGGCTCGACCTCGCCGACCAGTATGCCAAAGCCGGTGGCCATTGCAGCGCGCGCGCGGCCAAGTGGGAAAATCTCCCCGCCGCCGCTTGCCGCCCGCACACCGACCGCCGCCAACGCCGACTGGGCAAGCTTCTAACTCCCGAGCGGGGTGACCTGCGAAGGCCACCCCAAACACCGCTC
>NZ_CAXAPT010000178.1:0-449 GCF_963970475.1 Pseudomonas sp. EA_5y_Pfl2_R50
TCGGCTTCGATCTGGCGCTTGAGCGACCGCTCCGAGGAACCGATACCGCGCAGATAGGCCCGCATTTCGGCGACGGATTTGCCGAAGTTGCGCGCGACGGTCTCATAGCTCTTGTTGACCTCGTCGGGCGCAATCTTGACCTCGGCGGTCTTGGCCTGCTGGATCTGCAACGTTTCGTCGATCAACTGGCGCGCGGTCAGCAATTTGTACTGCGCCATTTCCTCGGGCGACAGCTTCAGGTCGCGCGCCGCCACCAGCAAGGCGACGCGCTGGTCGATATCGGTGCCGGTGATGACCGCCCCGTTGACGATCGCAGTCGGCTTGCGAACGTTGGGATCGACCTTGCCGAAAATCTGCAGGTTCTTCGGAATGTCGAGCCCCACGGCGGGCGTCGCATCATCGGGTACGGTCTGAGCGATCGAACCGCCGCTGCTCGAAACAAGCGCGAC
>NZ_CAXAPT010000179.1:0-449 GCF_963970475.1 Pseudomonas sp. EA_5y_Pfl2_R50
TCCGCGCCCAGATCGCCGCGCTGGAGCAGGCGGTCCGCGACGACAAGGACACGGTGGAGCTGACCCGCAAGGCGATCGCCGCGGGCGGCGCGGCGCCGGCGAACCAGGTGGGCGCCACGACCCAGCTGGCCCAGGACAGCGCGCTTCTGCCGCCGCTGCGCCAGCAGCTGTCGGAGGCGCGCCACCGGCTGGCGCTGCTGGTCGGCCGCGCGCCGTCAGAATGGGCGGCGCCGGACTTCGACCTGTCCAAGCTGGAGGCGCCGGCCGAGATTCCCGTCAGCCTGCCCTCGGCCATGGTGCATGACCGTCCCGACATTCGGGCGGCGGAGGCGGACCTGCACGCGGCGGTCGCCGACGTAGGGGTGCAGACGGCCAAGCTCTATCCGGACGTGCGCCTGTCCGGCTCGATCGAGCAGGGGGCGCTGACGCCGGGCAATATCCTGAGCTAC
>NZ_CAXAPT010000180.1:0-447 GCF_963970475.1 Pseudomonas sp. EA_5y_Pfl2_R50
ACAGCGGCGCACCGATCGTGCTTTCCTGATCCGTCTTGGCGCGGATCGGGCTATCAGCCTTCAATTGGGCTCGCTGGCGTTCCCGCGCTGGGAAGTTGGGGTCGAGCGCTGCAGCATGTTGATCTCTACCTCGGCGTATTTCTGTAATCTCGTTACCAAAATGCACCCTCTCGCCATCCTTCCAGATCTCGACTGGAGTAAGGCCGACGGCGGGTTGTTTGAACGCCGCCACGACTGTGCGGCGCTCAAACCGACCAACATCTTTACCCTCGAGGTATTTGAGACCCCACCGGCCATCGCTTGTCACGGCGATCGCAACCTTGGGCCCGCCTTGCGCCTGAAATTCAGCTAATTTTACAGCATCGCTAGCGCTGACATAAATCGTAGCCTGTGATCGTGGTTGCGGCCCTTGATCCTTCGCGCCGTGCTCTGGGTGAAACGACTTGT
>NZ_CAXAPT010000181.1:0-447 GCF_963970475.1 Pseudomonas sp. EA_5y_Pfl2_R50
GCCGTCATCGGCACCGCGTTGATGCTTATCGGTCAGAACAGCCGCATCGTTGCGCAGGATGTCTCTGCAAAGCTCGAGCAGGTATCGAAGACCTTGCCGCCCGGCGTTACCGTCAAGGTGGTGCTCGACCGCTCGAAGCTGGTCAACGCGACGGTCGCGACCGTGCAGCGCAATCTGACCGAGGGCGCGATCCTGGTGGCGGTCGCGCTATTCCTGTTGCTCGGCAACTGGCGCGCGGCGCTGATCGCGGTGCTCGTTATTCCCTTCTCGTTCCTCATGATGGCAATGGGGATGAACGCCTTTCGCGTGCCCGGCAACCTGATGAGCCTGGGGGCTCTCGACTTCGGTCTTATCGTCGACGGCGCGGTGATCATCATCGAGAACTGTCTGGCGCGGCTAGCGCACCGGCAGGAACATGAGGGCCGGCTGCTCGCCCTTCGCGAGCGG
>NZ_CAXAPT010000182.1:0-447 GCF_963970475.1 Pseudomonas sp. EA_5y_Pfl2_R50
CGGGACGGTGGGCCTGCGCGAACTCATCGATTCGCTCGACGATCAGCCGGGCGCGCTGTCGCTGGTGCTGGGCAAGAATATCGCGGGCGATCCCGTCATCGCCGATCTCGCCCCGATGCCGCATTTGCTCGTTGCGGGTACGACGGGTTCGGGCAAGTCGGTCGGGCTCAACTGCATGATCCTGTCGCTGCTCTATCGGCTCAAGCCGGAAGAGTGCCGGATGATCATGATCGATCCCAAGATGCTCGAACTGAGCATGTATGAGGACATTCCGCACCTCTACGCACCCGTCGTGACCGACCCGGCCAAGGCGGTGCGCGCGCTCAAATGGACGGTCGAGCAGATGGAGGACCGCTATCGGCAAATGTCCTCGCTCGGCGTGCGCAGCCTGGCCAGCTTCAACGACAAGGTGCGCGCGGCCAAGGCCAAGGGCCAGCCGCTCGGGCG
>NZ_CAXAPT010000183.1:0-447 GCF_963970475.1 Pseudomonas sp. EA_5y_Pfl2_R50
TGGCGATGACCGCGCAAGCGGTCCAGCAGGCCGGTATTGCCGTCGAGACGATCAATCCCAGCGGGCTCGGCGCGGAAATCGTAGCGCAGGCGACAGTCAGCGCATCACCGCAAGGCGAAGCGATCGTGACCGCCCGCGCAGGCGGCGCGGTCACGCGATTGATGAAGCGGCTCGGTGATCCGGTGCGTGCCGGCGAAACGCTCGCCGTCGTCGAAAGCCGGGACGCGGCGCAGTTTGCTGCCGATCGCACAGCTGCCGCTGCGAAATCGACGCTGGCGCAAAAGGCACTCGCCCGCGAGCAATATCTATTCCGCCAGAAGGTCTCGGCGCGGGTCGAGCTTGAACAGGCAGAAGCCGAGGCCGCGTCTGCTGTGGCTGAGGCGCGCCGCGCCAGCGTGGCGGCAGGGGCCGCACGGGTGACGTCCGATGGCCGCGGCGTGTTGGTGT
>NZ_CAXAPT010000184.1:0-446 GCF_963970475.1 Pseudomonas sp. EA_5y_Pfl2_R50
GGAAGTCCGGCAACGCCTCGTCGCCCTCGCCAGAGTCCGCCTCGGTGCTTTCGGCATCGGCGCCGGAATTGCGCAGCGGTTCGGGCAGCCAGCCCGTCTCGGCGAGGAGACGTTCGGCTTCGGTCGCCATGTCGCCCTTCTTCAGATGTGCGATGAGTTGGGCGGCGCGCTCGCCGGCGCCTTCACGCACCGCTTCGAGGATGCGGGGCTTGGTGACGCGGCCGAGATAGTTGGCGACGGTCGGCCGCCACCCGGCTTCGGCCATGTCGAGCCCGACCGCCAGCGACAGGCGATCGGCTTCGGCGATGCGCTGTTCGACACTATGCGCCGAGACACGGCCACCGTAGCGATCGGCCCGCTCATAAAGCGCATTGACGCCGAACGAAGCGCAATGGGCGAAGAGTTCGGCCTGTTCGGGGCCAGTCAGTGCGGCCAGCCCATCCCAG
>NZ_CAXAPT010000185.1:0-445 GCF_963970475.1 Pseudomonas sp. EA_5y_Pfl2_R50
GGCGTTGCCGGTGAGCACGAGGTTTTCCAGGTTGGCGCCCAGTGTCCAGTCAATCGATGCACGGACGGTGTCGATCTCGTTCGTCAGGGTGCTGGTTTCGGTGACGGTGTCGCCGACGTTGTCGACGATATAGGTGTCATTGCCCAGACCACCGATCAGCGTGTCGGCACCCAGACCACCGTCGAGGATGTTGTTGCCGTCGTTGCCGGTGATGCGGTTGCTGACCGCGCTGCCGGTGCCGTTGAGGTTGGCCGTGCCGGTCAGGATCAGGTTTTCGACGTTGGCGCCGAGGGTGTAGTCGATGGACGCGAACACGCGGTCGAGTGCGGTCAGCGAGGCATCGGTTTCGATCACTACATCGCCGACGTTGTCGACGATGTAGGTGTCGACGCCGTCGCCGCCGATCATGGTGTCAGCGCCTGCGCCGCCATCGAGGGTGTTGGCC
>NZ_CAXAPT010000186.1:0-445 GCF_963970475.1 Pseudomonas sp. EA_5y_Pfl2_R50
GGTAATCCAATAACTTTCCCAAAATGGAGAGGTGAGCGGCATTTCTCGCCGAACATCGCCGGGGTGGCGTCTGGCCCCAGGCCGCAGAATGCGGCTCTCAATCCTAGAAGGAAATTACAATGAGCTTTTCGGTAAACACCAACGTCGGCGCAATGACGGCTCTCCAGAGCCTGAGTGCGACCGGCAAGTCCCTCGCGACGACCCAAACCCGCATCACGACCGGCCTGGCCGTTTCCTCGACCAAGGACGACTCGGCTTCGTACACGATCGCCCAAGGCCTTCGTGGTGACGTGGGTAGCCTGAAGGCCGTCAGTTCCTCGCTCAGCCGCGCCAAGAGCGTTGTTGACGTGGCAACTGCCGGTGCCGAGCAGATCTCGGATCTGGTCAACCAGATGAAGGCCAAGGCAACGACCGCAAGCGACACCGGCCTTGATGCCGCCAGCCT
>NZ_CAXAPT010000187.1:0-445 GCF_963970475.1 Pseudomonas sp. EA_5y_Pfl2_R50
TCGGACGCGTCCGAAAAACGCGCTTCGGCCTCAACGCGCGAGATGTGTTCCATGGCCGCGCCCTCCCGTTGATCCAAATGATTCTTCACACACCCCTCCCCTTGCCCAGCATGGCCTCAAGATCGAGCCGGTGACGGCGGGATCGCGCCGGCTGGCGTAGGGATTGCGACCGCCGGCCCTGGCCGCGACCTCTTCGCCGGAGACCGCGGCCGGCTGACAGATCAGGCGGCGGCTGGCACGGCGCATCAGATCGCCCGCAAGATGCGCTCAACCAGGGCAAGTCCAAGACGCTGGCGCTGGCCAATTCGCGCCGCATCGTGATGGACAAGGGCGCGGTCGACGACGTCGAGATCACCCGCCGCGAGGTCGCGCGCCACGACGGCGTGGTCGAAAAGAACAAGGGGTTCGACCTCAAGGTCGACGACACGACGCCGGAAGTTGCGAC
>NZ_CAXAPT010000188.1:0-445 GCF_963970475.1 Pseudomonas sp. EA_5y_Pfl2_R50
TCCGTAAAGTCGGTGAAGTCATGCCGTTCCTGCCGCAGCGTCTCCAGATCGGTAACGGGCGCGACCGCGACGATCGCCTTGAACAGGCTTGGATCGAGCACCGCCGATTGTAGCGCGGCATAGCCGCCATAGGAGCCGCCGACGATGCAGACGCGCTTGGCATCGGCCAGGCCGCTGTCTGCCGCCCATTTGACCGCGTCGGTCAAATCGTCCTGCATGGCGAGGCCCCATTGTCCGCGCCCCTTATTGGTAAAGCCGGTGCCATAGACCGAGGAGCCGCGATAATTGGGAAGCAGCCCGGCATACCCGCGGCGGGCGAGGAATTGCGTCCACCAGTCCCAGCTTTCGTCATCGCGCGCGATCGGGCCGCCATGCGGCAGCTTGATCAGCGGCAGGTTCTTTGCTTCGTTGGCGGGCGTCTAAGTGAGCTCGGCGTAGATTTCGT
>NZ_CAXAPT010000189.1:0-445 GCF_963970475.1 Pseudomonas sp. EA_5y_Pfl2_R50
GCCGCTGTGTGTATCGAGGACGATGCCGGTACGGATCGGCTGACCGTCCGGGTGTGCGGCAACGCCGCCACCGGTCAGGCCCGTCTGATCGCGACGCTCGACAATCTCGGCAAGGGCGCTGCGGGGGCTGCGGTGCAAAGTCTCAACATCATGGCGGGTCTCGATCCGGTGGCGGGGCTGACGCTGTAATTTTTTGCCGCTTTACGATACGTATTCACCTTGGCGGCGCGCGTTCGCCTCTTAAGGTGACCCCTTCCCCATGAGGCTGATATCGCATGCCCACCCGCACGCCCGTCGCCAAATTGATGTTGTTCGGCGCGACCGGAGATCTCGCGCAGCGGATGCTGCTCCCCTCGCTTTATGGCCTGCACGCCGATGGCCTGCTGCCCGAGGGGCTGACGATCACCGGCACCGCCCGCTCCGAGCATACCGATGCGAGCTTTCG
>NZ_CAXAPT010000190.1:0-443 GCF_963970475.1 Pseudomonas sp. EA_5y_Pfl2_R50
CTACGAGTGCCTGATACGGCATCGCTTCATCAAGGGCCACGCGCAACAGCCCTTCCACGCCGCGCACGCGCAACCGCGGATCGCACACCGCCGCGTCGTCCGATCCCATGCGCGCCGTCCCGACCGGGTGATACACCGTGTCGGCGCGCGCGCGGATCAGGCGCTCCAGCGCGTCATCGTCGCTCAGATCGATCGGGTAGCGATCGCGCCCCTTGTGGTTGCTCAGCGGCGCGGTGTCGAGAATGCGGTACATCGCGCGCACGCCGCGCTTCTTCACCTCCATATCGCGCGCATCGCTGAAAAAGGCGGGGTCGATCAACGGTGCTGCGCGCGCATCGACCGAGGCCAAGCGCACCGTGCCGTGACTTTCGGGCCGGAGCACGCAGACGTGGCAGGAAAAGCCATGTCCCGGCACCTTGGTGCGGCCATGATCCTCGAGTGCT
>NZ_CAXAPT010000191.1:0-442 GCF_963970475.1 Pseudomonas sp. EA_5y_Pfl2_R50
GGCGGCACGTCGGTGAAACGGATGCGCCAATACACCTTGCCCTCGGCGATCTGGCTGGCCGTGTTCAGTTCGGTGTCGGCGAACACTTCAAAGTTGATGATCGCGCCCTGGGCTTTCAGGTCGCGCATGAATGCATCCAGACCGTTGGTGACATCGGTCACGTAGGTCTTGGTGATCGAGCGGTCAACCGCCCACTTGTGCCCGGCCTGCACCGCGTCCATGAGGATGAACAGCGTGCGAACGCGGGTAACGAACGCCCACTTCGGATCGCTCGACAGCGTGCGGTTGCCCCACAGGCGGTAACCGTCGTCGCGAATGATCGTGGTGATATTGGCGTTGTTGAGCAGGTTGGCCCGACAGGTCTCGTCGCCGTCCAGGTACTCGACCGCGCGGCCGGTACCGGTGATGCCGGTCAACTCCTTGTTCGACGGCGACGCCCAGA
>NZ_CAXAPT010000192.1:0-440 GCF_963970475.1 Pseudomonas sp. EA_5y_Pfl2_R50
CCGCGCCTTTTAGCCTATGTGCCCCGGATGCAGACAGCTCCAGCCCTCTCCATGCCCATTCCGGGGCATATCGATCCCGTACCCGTGCCACGCGCGCTGGTGCCGCGCAGCGATGGGCGAATCGATCTGCTCGGCCTGTCCAAGGCCGATTTGCGGATGGCGCTGGAGACCTCGCAGCTCGACCCCAAACAGGCGAAATTGCGCGCCAAGCAATTGTGGCACTGGATCTACAATCGCGGCGTCACCGATTTTGCGCTGATGACCGACATTTCCAAGGCGATGCAGCCGTGGCTGGAACAACGGTTCACCATCAGCCGCCCGCAAGTGGTCGAGGCGCAAGTGTCGACCGACGGCACGCGCAAATGGCTGCTGCGCACCGATGACGGCAATGATTATGAGATGGTGTTCATCCCCGATGCCGATCGCGGGACCTTGTGCGT
>NZ_CAXAPT010000193.1:0-439 GCF_963970475.1 Pseudomonas sp. EA_5y_Pfl2_R50
TGCCGGCAATTGAGCGCCTTGCGATTTCAGTTGCCTCTCGCCGAGCAGGAAGCCGGCCGAGACGCCAAAAATGTTGGCGAACTTGAGAAGCCTTGTCGGGTTGACCTGGTTCTTGCCCTGTTCGTACTTCTGAATCTGCTGGAACGTGATCCCGAGCTTGCCGGCCAGTGTCTCCTGGGTGAGTCCCTGATGGAGACGCAGGCTCCGGATACGGGCACCGATAGCTGCGTCGATGGATTCGTCTTTCCGTTTCGCCAATTCAGAACCCCAATATAGGGAAAGGAACAAGTCCCAGTCATCGAACCAGACTTAACTATGATGTCAACGCGCTGTTTCCGAAACCGGGCGCGCAGCCGTCCATCAGAGCTCTGACGCTCGCATTCGTGCCCTCTCGATCAATTCTTCGGCTTGCGTGATGCATACCGAAACATCCGTGGCA
>NZ_CAXAPT010000194.1:0-438 GCF_963970475.1 Pseudomonas sp. EA_5y_Pfl2_R50
CCATGAAGGCGCGGGCATCGTGCGCGAGGTTGGTGCTGGCGTCACCAGCGTGAAGCCTGGCGACCATGTCATTCCGCTCTACACTCCCGAATGCCGCCAATGTAAGTCGTGTCTCAGCGGCAAGACCAACCTGTGCACCGCGATCCGCGCGACGCAGGGCAAGGGGCTGATGCCCGACGGCACCACGCGCTTCAGCTACAAGGGGAAACCCATCTTCCATTACATGGGCTGCTCGACCTTCTCAAACTTCACCGTTCTGCCTGAGATCGCAGTGGCGAAGATCCGAGAGGACGCGCCGTTCAAGACGAGCTGCTACGTCGGCTGTGGGGTGACGACGGGGGTCGGCGCGGTCGTCAACACAGCGAAGGTGCAGGTGGGCGATACGGTGATCGTCTTCGGGCTTGGCGGGATCGGCCTTAACGTGTTGCAGGGCGCGCG
>NZ_CAXAPT010000195.1:0-438 GCF_963970475.1 Pseudomonas sp. EA_5y_Pfl2_R50
CATGCCGGGGGCATGGCGACGTTGTGGAGCGTCACGCATCCCGGCATCGACCGCCCGCTGCTGATGAAGATCCCGCGCGTCTCGGAAGGAGAGGATCCCGCCGCGATCGTCTCCTTCGAGATGGAGATGATGATCCTGCCGCGCCTGTCGGGGCCGCACGTGCCGGCCTGCTTCGGCACCGGCGATTTCGCGCATCAGGCTTACGTCGTGATCGAGCGCATCCCCGGCACGACGCTCTACAAGCGGCTGTCCGACCTTCCGCTGCCCTACGACGAGGCGCGGCAGCTGGTCGCGAAGATCGCCACCGCGCTCGCCGACCTGCACCGGCAGAACGTGATCCATCACGACATCAAGCCGAGCAGCATCATGTTCCGCGACTCCGGCGAGGCTGTGCTGATCGATTACGGCCTGTCGCATCACGACCATCTGCCCGATCTG
>NZ_CAXAPT010000196.1:0-438 GCF_963970475.1 Pseudomonas sp. EA_5y_Pfl2_R50
TGAGCCGACGCCGGGGGCGGCTGTGGCGACGATCATCGGAAACTCATCGGTGGCGGCTGCAATTGGCGGCTCTGGAAACGCCAATCAGGCGGCCATCAGCGCCGGCACTCAGGCCAACGTAGCGGCGACTAGCAACGCTTGGCACGCGATCAACGGCCTCTTGAGCGGAAACAGCAACTGCGCACTCAATATCGACGGAACTGATAGCTCCGGCTTGACCTGCGGGTTCAACACATTTCCGGGGACTCCTATCCGCATCATGCGCGGCAACGGGACTCAGTTGGTCGGCAGCATTACCGAGACGGGACTCTTGGCGGTGTCGTCTTCGTCCACAGATCGAGGCAACATTCGCCTCAATCAAAAAGCTTATTACAACACCCCATGATGAATTTTATGAAGCGCGCTGTTCTCTCTTGCATTTGGGCGTTAGCGGGTTTG
>NZ_CAXAPT010000197.1:0-437 GCF_963970475.1 Pseudomonas sp. EA_5y_Pfl2_R50
TAGACTACTCGGACCGTATTGGGTTAGCTCGCCACTGCGAGCATGTAATTGAATGGTCACCTCCCGCTGGCACGATTTCGAGTCGTGCGACTTTGCACGTTTCTGCCGTGGGAAGGTCAAGGAGGTTCGTCCGCATGGGGCAAATTCACCCTGCGGGCAGCCGTATCACGCGTAGCAGCTCACCAGCGCGACTATGCGCGCGCTTATGGCAAAGATTCGACGACAATGAGGTTCTTAGCAGGCATGCGCAAAGGGTTTCGATCCAAGCGCAACATCGCCAATCGGATCGACCGGTCGAAGGATGTCCCTTTTCGATCAGCCGACTTGAGGAAAGGGGCGCACCACTTGATCCGGCAAGATCAGTTCAAAATATGAGTATCATCGCGTTCAAGCCTCTTATAATAGTGTTTCCGCCCACGTGAATCCACCCGTAAGAT
>NZ_CAXAPT010000198.1:0-437 GCF_963970475.1 Pseudomonas sp. EA_5y_Pfl2_R50
CGCCCTGGGCTTGCCCGGTGCTGGCGCGGGCGGATCGGTTTCGGGCCGGGCGATTCAACTGGTGCTGATGCTGACGGTGCTGAGCCTTGCGCCCGGCATCCTGATGACGGTCACCAGCTTCACGCGTATCGTCGTCGCGCTGTCGCTGTTGCGCACCGGCATCGGCGCGCAGGGCGTGCCGCCCAATCCGGTGATCATCAGCCTGGCGATGTTCCTGTCCTTCTTCGTGATGGCCCCGACGATCACCCAGATCAACGCGACCGCGATCCAGCCTTATGCCGAAAGCAAGATCGGCGCGACCGACATGATCAAGGCCGCCGCGATCCCGCTGCACACCTTCATGACCAAGCAGACCCGCAAGAAGGACATCACCATGTTTGCCGGCATCGCCAAGAGCGGGCCGTACAAACAGGCCAATGACATTCCCTTTTCGGTGC
>NZ_CAXAPT010000199.1:0-436 GCF_963970475.1 Pseudomonas sp. EA_5y_Pfl2_R50
TTGCTGGACGGCGATGACACGCCTTACAAAGCTGGCGACCTCGGTCTCTTCGGCCTCTCGCCCAATTTTTGCGGTCGCGTCGATGCCGGCGGCAAAACCTATTGGTCTGGCTATGGAGATGCGCCGGATCGTATGTGGCGCGCCCTACGGACGGCACACGAAACACACCCCGATCTTGCGACTGTGGAGATCATCGACCTCGGACTGATCAGGTTGAGCGCATGATGACCGCTGAGCAACTCCGCGCCGCGCGCACCGCCCTCGGCCTTAGCGCCAAGGGTCTCGCTCGGCTGGTCGATGTCCAGTCCGGCCGCACCGTCCGCAAGTGGGAAGCCGGTGATCGTGACGTGCCGGGCCCGGTGGCGGTCCTGCTTCGCGCATTGATGGAGAGCCGATCAGTGCGCCGATATTTCGGCGTTGTCGTCGAGGCAGATTC
>NZ_CAXAPT010000200.1:0-435 GCF_963970475.1 Pseudomonas sp. EA_5y_Pfl2_R50
GGTCCTTCGTCGTGACAGGAACCGGTCGCGGATGCGATCGGCGATGATGGCCTTGTCGAACGTCTCGCCGAGCAATGCGTCGATGAAGGCACGATCCTCCTCTGGCAGCGAGCCCAGCGGCAGTCGGAGCTGTTCGACGATCGCCTGTCGGGCGGCAAGGCCGGTGGCATGGGCCGTCTCGACGACCGGGTCCGGAAAGGGTGTGCGCCGCACGGCAAGCCCTGAGGTGGTAGGCGGCAGCGACGGCAAGGGCCGGTCACCACCCGTGATCGCGGCACGGGGCAGACCGATCTGGTCGGCAAGCCGCACCACCTTGTCGAGCCGTTCTTCCGCCCGGCTCTTCTGGTATTTGCGGTAGCGATAGAGCGGCACCGCGCCGCGCGACGGCTCGAACGGGCCGAAGCGCTTGCCGTCGTGCTCGACGAACAGCGCCTG
>NZ_CAXAPT010000201.1:0-434 GCF_963970475.1 Pseudomonas sp. EA_5y_Pfl2_R50
GCGCAGATCATCGGCGGCATCGTCCGATGCGGTGCGCTTGCGGCGACGGCCGCGCCCTTCGCCACCACGGCTTTCGCCCTCGGCGACGACTTCTACGTCGGGTTCGGCACCGCCATCATCGTCGAAACGCTCGATCGACGCGTCATCGGCATCCGAATCGCGTTCGAATCCGTCATCTTCATGCTCGTCGTCGTGAAGATCGTCCTCGGCCTCCTGCTGGGCGCGCAACGCGGCTTCTTCCGCCGCATGCTCGGCCTCTTCGCGCAACAGCGCGTCGCGGTCTTCCTTGGGGATCTGGTAATAATCGGGGTGGATTTCGCTGAACGCCAAAAAGCCGTGGCGATTGCCGCCGTAATCGATGAACGCCGCCTGTAGCGACGGCTCAACGCGCGTCACCTTGGCCAGATAGATATTGCCTTTGAGCTGCTTGCGCT
>NZ_CAXAPT010000202.1:0-434 GCF_963970475.1 Pseudomonas sp. EA_5y_Pfl2_R50
TACCGGAATGTGCGGGATTGCGCCGTGATCCCTTACGAAGCCGAGGAAGTTGGCGCTGCCATAGGCTTTGTCGGCCGCACCCCGCTTGGGACGATAATCAACGCGATCGGCCGATCGCTCGAGCATGACGCGCCCCGCATCAACTTCCTCCGCGAACCGAGCCGGTGTCGCCTTCACATCGAGAGCGACGCCACTCGGGGTGTCGACCAGCGCATTCAGGGCGTAGCCGAACCGGCCACGCACCGTTCGCGCCGACCAAGCCGCGGCAGGATCCGTTCGAGAGACGCCTTGGCAGCTTTTCGAGCGCGCCATTTCAAAGACGGCATCTCCTGTGTCGTGCACCCACTCCCTAACCGCGCGCGACGCGTTGGCGACATACGGCAGGTAGCCAGGAACGGTCTTGCGCTGCCAGCTCGCATCAGCCGCTATGAACG
>NZ_CAXAPT010000203.1:0-432 GCF_963970475.1 Pseudomonas sp. EA_5y_Pfl2_R50
CAAGAAGTCCAAGCGTGCGGACGATGATCAGCGTGACGACGACGAACCGAAGTGCAAGCGTTCGCGCGCATCCGAGGACGATGAAGATGGCGAGGACGAGCCCAAAAGCAAGAAGTCCAAGCGCGCAGATGATGATCAGTGCGACGATGACGAACCCAAGGGAAAGCGCTCGCGCGCGTCCGATGAGGACGATGATGACGAGGAAGATGACGACAAGGAGGAGATGAACGGGCGCAGCGCCAAGGCTTCCGCCCGGCGTCGCGAGCAGGCGCGCATCGGGGCGATCCTCGGTCACGCTGCGGCCGCCAACAACCTCCCGCTGGCGGTGTCGCTGGCCTGCGAAACGCGGATGACCCGCCTCGAGGCTATCACCGTCCTCAAAGGCCAGGGTGGCCGCCAGCGCGACGATCGCGACGATGCAGGTGCCAATCG
>NZ_CAXAPT010000204.1:0-431 GCF_963970475.1 Pseudomonas sp. EA_5y_Pfl2_R50
CGGAGCCACGCGACCGCGCATGACGGCCCGATCGAGCCGTGGCTGATCCACGGGCGGCTATACGATGCGGTGATCGTGTGTTCCGTCGGCGATGTGGCGTCATGCGTATCGAGGACGACGATCTCGCGTGACGGCAGGCCGAGCAAGGTCTGCACCCCGTCGACCACGGGTAGCGGTGGCATCGTCCGGACGTAATTGGCCCGCTGCGCCACCCGCATAGCGGTGATTGCTTGCCACTCGCTGGTCGCGACGACCGCGAGAAAGGTGCCATTCTCGACTACGGCGACAACGCCCGGCATCCGGCGCACCGCCGCCAGATCGGGCGTGACGAGGTTGGTGCCATAGCTTGGGCCGCGCATCACCCTTGCATGCAACATGCCGGGCAGCCGCAAATCCTGGACGTAAGCGGCACCGCCGGTCAGCTTGGCGGG
>NZ_CAXAPT010000205.1:0-431 GCF_963970475.1 Pseudomonas sp. EA_5y_Pfl2_R50
CGCTCGGTGATTTCGGAATCGTTGATTTCAGCGTGAAGGCATGGGACGGCACGTTCTGGAGGACGCTGCGCGGAGAATAGCGCGCCCCGCCGCGCGAGGGAGGATTGCCATGAGACTGTTCCTGGCTGCTACCGTTCTGGTATCGACACCGTTCGCAACACCGGCCTTCGCGCAAGCGCCCAACGGGCGCGAGGCGCTGACTCAGATGGCGTTTTTTGCGCGGGACAAGGCGGTGGCGCTGGACCAGATCGCCAGCGTCGAGGCGGCGGCGCGGGTGACGCTGGCGCGTGCGCCGACCGATGCCGAGGCGCTGATGACGCGGGCGATGGCGACGAGCTATCGCGCCAAGCTCACCCGCAGCCGCGCCGACGCGCTGTCCGCGCGCGACCAGTTTGAGGCGATCGCCCGCCGCAACCCGCGCGATGCCGAGG
>NZ_CAXAPT010000206.1:0-431 GCF_963970475.1 Pseudomonas sp. EA_5y_Pfl2_R50
TCAATGGCTTCTTCCTGAACCCCTTGCTGTTCCCGATGGCGGTGGTGTTCTTCATCTCGTCGCTGGCCGAAACGCAGCGCGCGCCGTTCGATCTGGCCGAGGCCGAGAGCGAATTGGTCGCGGGCTATCAGACTGAATATTCGTCGATGGCGTTCGCGCTTTATTGGCTTGGTGAATATGCCAACGTTATTCTGATGTGCGCCTTGAACGCGACGTTGTTCTGGGGTGGGTATCTGCCGCCGCTCGACATTCCGATCCTGTACGCGGTGCCGGGGATCCTCTGGCTGTTTATCAAGATCCTGCTGTTCTTCTTCGTGTTCAGCTGGGTGAAGGCGACCGTCCCGCGTTACCGCTATGACCAGCTGATGCGGCTGGGGTGGAAGATCTTCCTGCCGCTGTCGCTGTTCTGGGTGTTCCTGGTGTCCGGCTTC
>NZ_CAXAPT010000207.1:0-431 GCF_963970475.1 Pseudomonas sp. EA_5y_Pfl2_R50
CCATCAATTGCCCTCAGTACTAAAAGCTCTGGCGTCTTCGTTCGACTGCACCAGATTGGCAAGTCGCGCGTTCAAAGCCTGTTGTTCATTCACAAGCGACACTTGCCGCTCATATGCTTCATCCGAATACTTCGCCTGCATCGTCGCCGTCGCCTCGGCCAAAGCCGCATCCACTTCCGGCCGAGTCACCAGGATCGCGATCGCCTCGTCGAGGTCCTCGCGTGCCCTGGCGGGGTCGGCGTCCTTTTGCGTAAACGAACACGAGAGTTGGTCGGCCCGCAGCAAATCTTGCGCGATTATATCAAATCCAGATGCCGCCAATATGGTAAGAAGGTGCTCACTATCAAGCGCCTGATGTTCGACGGCCGAATCAATCATCGCATCGAGCAGATGGGCGAGGGCGGGATCGGTCAAATGCAGCCGACCCAACT
>NZ_CAXAPT010000208.1:0-430 GCF_963970475.1 Pseudomonas sp. EA_5y_Pfl2_R50
ATGGGACGCAGACCAAACCAGGCCTGCAACGTGCCGGCCCCAATTAGGGCTATTGCCAGTGTGCCGAGTGACAGGGCCAGCGCCTGATTAAAATGTCTCAGTACATCATCGACGATCCGCTGGTCGGCGCCAATTTGAAGCACGTAACCGTTTTCAGCGGTCTGCCACGGTCGCTCATATGCGATCATCGGCTCACCAGCCGGGCCAGCTTCGACTGAGCGAGTAAGCTGCCGATCCGCCCCCCGCGCGGGTGGCGGAAAACGCCGTTGCGGTTCGAGGGAGGCTGATTGTAGGACGATGCCGTTGCGATCGCTCACCTGCCAGTAATAGCCAGTCCCGGGCTGCGCGAAGCGCGGATCACTGAGCCTTTGTGCCAGAGCGACATGTCCGTCGGCCGTGCGGGCCAACAGACCTTCGAGCTCGTCGAGAT
>NZ_CAXAPT010000209.1:0-428 GCF_963970475.1 Pseudomonas sp. EA_5y_Pfl2_R50
CGCGCCGCCCATGACGTCGTCACCGACGATGCCGCCCAGGCCTTCAAGAAGGCGCTCTCCGTCGATCCGACCGACCCTCGCGCGCGCTTCTTCCTGGCGGTGCGAAGAGACAGGCAGGGCGACCACAAGGGGGCCATGGACGATTGGATCTCCATCCTCAAGTCAGCCCCGCCCAACGCCCCCTGGGCGGCCCAGGTCCGCGCCTTCGTGCTCAAGGCCGCCAAGGCGCAGGGGATCGACGTGTCGAACCGTCTGCCGCCCGAACCTGCCGCCCAGGCCGGCGAGACCGGTCCGACGCCCGAACAGATGGCGCAGGGCGCGCGCATGCCCGAAGCCGATCGCCAGCAGATGATTCTCGGCATGGTCGACGGCCTGGAAGCCCGACTGAAGACCCAGCCCCACGACGTGGACGGCTGGGCGCGTCTGAT
>NZ_CAXAPT010000210.1:0-428 GCF_963970475.1 Pseudomonas sp. EA_5y_Pfl2_R50
CGACGGCCGCGGATCAAGTGGGCGCACAGCTACACCGAAAGGTGTCCGGGGAGAAGCGATCGATCAAGCACGAACGCCGCACGGAAGGTATGCGTAAGCGGTGGCGCGGCAGCGCCGCGCTGCATCCTGCCCGAGGTCACACCAGGCTGGATTTGCCGCGGCTCAGCACCTCGCCCGCGCCCTTGTCGCCGACGATCTTGCCCTGCTCGTAAACCACCCGGCCGCGCGCGATGGTGGTGACGGGCCAGCCGGTGACGTCGAACCCTTCCCAGGGCGTGTAGTCCGAACCGTGGTGCAGATCGGCCTGCCGGATCGGCTTCTTGAGCTTCGGGTCCCACAGCACGATGTCGGCATCGAAGCCGACGCCGATCGAGCCCTTGCGCGGATAGAGGCCGTAGATGCGGGCGTGGTTGCTCGCGGTCAGCTCG
>NZ_CAXAPT010000211.1:0-428 GCF_963970475.1 Pseudomonas sp. EA_5y_Pfl2_R50
TTCGATGTTCGGCCAAGGCGGGTCTTGCCGCCGGTAGACTTCTGAACGGGCGTGAGGCCCAGCCAGGCCGCGAAGTCGCGCCCTCGGCGGAACGTCTCGGCAGGTGGTGCCAAGGCCACCAGCGCAGTCGCTGCAATGGGGCCGATGCCGGGGATGGTCATCAACCTACGGCAGACCTCGTCTGCGTTGGCGCGTTTGGCGATCTCCTTGTCGAGGTCGGCGATCTTGTCATCAAGCTGGCTGAGCATGTCGGCCATTACCTGCAGCATCGCTTGTGCCGGCGGTGGCAACGCAGCACCCAGCTCCTCGTCGAGCAGGTCGCCCAGCATCGTGACATAGGCACGGCCTTTGGGGTTCCCGTAACATTTTTCCCAAAAGTAGCGGTAGCGGGAATGAGATCGGATCAGCGTCGTGTAGGGTAAGAGTGT
>NZ_CAXAPT010000212.1:0-421 GCF_963970475.1 Pseudomonas sp. EA_5y_Pfl2_R50
TGATGGGTCGGGCTGCTTTCGGCGACGAGGTGGTCGCCTTGCCAGAAGAACTCGGTGATTTCGCCGTCGACGGTTTTGCGGATGCGCCGGCCGAAGGCGTCGTATTGGTAGCTCGCGGTTTGGCCGTCCGGGCGGGTCAGGCCGATGAGGCGGTGCTGGCAGTCGTAGCGGTATTCGGTGGCGAGTTTTTGCGCGGTGCCACGACGTTCGCGGATCAGGTTGCCGAAAGCGTCGTAGTCGTAATGCCGGTCGCCCTGCATCAGCAGGCGGTTGCCCTTGATCTGCGCCGGGCCGGGACGGTCCTGCATCAGCAGGTTGCCCGCCGGGTCGTGGGCGAAGGTTTCCGGCAGTTCGTCGCGTGAGTGGCGCACGCGGATCAGCCGGTCGAGGGCGTCGTAGCCGTAGGTGCGCTGGCCGTGAC
>NZ_CAXAPT010000213.1:0-409 GCF_963970475.1 Pseudomonas sp. EA_5y_Pfl2_R50
CATCATGTGCATGAAAGCCTGCATACCGAGTCAGTCATCCAGGCGATGACGAAAGCTCTTCGACACCGAAGAACCAGTCAGCCGCTGGTACATCACTCAGATCGGGGCTCGCAATACTGCTCTGATCTCTACCAAAAGCTGCATGCCAAGCATGGCGTCAGGTGCTCGATGACTGATGGCTACGACTGCTACCAGAATGCTCTAGCGGAACGAGTGAATGGGATTCTGAAAACGGAATTTCTTCTACACCGTCCCAAAGACCTTGCCCAAGCCAAGCGCATGGTTGAAGAATCGATAGAAATTTATAACCGTAAGCGACCTCACTTGTCCCTGAAATACAAAACGCCCGATGCGGTGCATCGGGCGTTTTGAGACTGAAACAGGTGTAAACCTATTTCAGGACTAGACA
>NZ_CAXAPT010000214.1:0-398 GCF_963970475.1 Pseudomonas sp. EA_5y_Pfl2_R50
GGGTTGCGGTGTAAACAATCGAACCGCCCTCGGCCACGGAGCCGGTTGCGCTCAGCGACAGGTTAGTGGTGTCGACAGTGTCGGTGACATTGGTCGAAACCGGGGTCTTGTCGGCCACCAGATTTTCATAGTTGCCGCCGGTTACACCGGTGATCGAGTTGGTCAGCGGCGCGTGGCCAGTCAACGCATCGTTCGGTGCGGTGAAGGTCACGGTGCCGGTGGTTTTACCGACTTCGATGGTGATGTCCTGACCGTTGGCCAGCGTCACGACGACAGGCGAGCCGGTGACTGGCGCGCCAACAGTGGCGGTGTAAGTAACAGTGCCGCCTTCAGCCACCGAGGTATCAGCCGTCAGTTTCACGGTCGAGGTGTCGATGGTGTCAGTCACTTCGGTGACG
>NZ_CAXAPT010000215.1:0-381 GCF_963970475.1 Pseudomonas sp. EA_5y_Pfl2_R50
AACACCCTCACAGCCTCGCTTATGCGGGGCTTTTTCGTTTCTGGAGACTGACCCTTATGAGTTTTTTCCACGGCGTCACGACCACGTCGGTCGATACTGGCGCGCGCACCATCTCGCTGCCGTCGTCGTCGATTATCGGTCTGTGTGACACCTTCACACCTGGCATTCTCGGCGGTGGTTCAGCCAAGGCGGGCGAGCTGAAGCTGATCACCACCGAGCGCGAAGCCATCGCCGCTTTCGGCCCTGACTCGGCGATCACCAAGGCCTGTCAGGCCATCTACGTCAAAGCCAAGGCGGTGATCGTCGCCATCGGCGTGCCCAAGCTGGAAGACGCGGCCCTGCAAACCTCGGCGATCATCGGCGGCGAACTGGTCTCGGGTC
>NZ_CAXAPT010000216.1:0-375 GCF_963970475.1 Pseudomonas sp. EA_5y_Pfl2_R50
TTTGCCGGCGTCTTTGTAGACGTCATCGGCAGGCGCTGGAACAGTGACGGTGCCAGTGGTTTTGCCGGTTTCGATGGTAATGATCGAACCGTTCGACAGGGTCACAGTCACCGGCGAGCCAGCCGGGTTGGTCAGCGTCGCGGTGTAGATGATCGAGCCGCCCTCGGCTACGGAGTTGGTGGCGCTGAGCGACAGGTCAGTGGTGTCGACGGTGTCAGTGACCGTGGTTGAAACCGGTGTCTTGTCGGCCACCAGGTTTTCGTAGTTGCCGCCGCTTACACCCGTGATCGAATTACCCAGCGACGCCTGACCGGTCAGTGCATCGTTCGGCGCGGTGAAGGTCACGGTGCCGGTAGTCTTGCCGATTTCAATGGT
>NZ_CAXAPT010000217.1:0-365 GCF_963970475.1 Pseudomonas sp. EA_5y_Pfl2_R50
GCGTGCGTCCGGAGCCTTGCGACAGCAGGGGCTTAAAGCTCGGCGCGCAGTTGGCCACAGCCACCAAGTCGCCGTCCGCATCGTAGAGGCCGATTTCGCGAATCCACTTACCGCCCTCATCCGCCGGAATGATCTGCTCGGCGATGATCACCGCCGGGTTGACCGGATCGATCTTCAGCTGGTTGAGCGGCTTGCGTCGCCACTCATTGAGCAGCTTGGTTTGCGTCGCCGACGGCACCGGATTGGGCGGATCGGCCAGCCCGTTCGGGTTGGCATCGCCCACGCCCATTTGCGTGATCAGCCAGGGAATGCCGAGCGCGTCGGCGTTCGCCTGCTTGGCAATCCCCACATTCGTAAGGATCGCA
>NZ_CAXAPT010000218.1:0-357 GCF_963970475.1 Pseudomonas sp. EA_5y_Pfl2_R50
CGGCACCTTCACCATTACCGCACTCGACGGTGTCACCACTCTGACCGTCGGCGGCATTGCCGTGGTCAGCAACGGTGTCGCCGCAGGCTTCCCGCAATCGATCACCACGCCGCTGGGCAGCACGCTGACCATCACCGGGTTCAACGCCACCACGGGCGTGGTCAGTTACAGCTACACCCTGGTCGACAATGAGGCCCACCCCACTGCCAACGGCGCGAACAGCCTGCCTGAACAGTTCGCCGTGACCGTGGTGGATGACAACGGCACCACCGCCAACGCGACCCTCGACGTGAACATCGTCGACGACTTGCCGAAAGCGCTGAACGACAGCAACGGCACCGCCTCGGAAAGCCTGCT
>NZ_CAXAPT010000219.1:0-347 GCF_963970475.1 Pseudomonas sp. EA_5y_Pfl2_R50
AGGAACAAGGGATGTTCGCGCCGGCCAATGAAACCCACTTTGCCCTGACCATCGAAGGTCTTTCCGCCGATTTCCAGGTGTTTACCCTTACCGGTCGGGAAGCCATCAGCCAGCCTTTTGTGTTTGAGGTGGAGCTGGTCAGTGAGCAGCCGTCGCTGGACCTCGAAACCCTGCTGCACAAACCGGCCTTCCTGCAACTGTCGCCTGACGGCAGCGGCATCCATGGCCAGATCTACCGCGCCGCGCAAGGTGATTCAGGCAAGCGCCTGACCCGCTATTCGGTGACATTGCGCCCGCAACTGTCGTACCTGGCGCACCGCGTCAATCAACGCATCTTCCAGAACCTC
>NZ_CAXAPT010000220.1:0-336 GCF_963970475.1 Pseudomonas sp. EA_5y_Pfl2_R50
GATCAGAGCAGTATTGCGAGCCCCGATCTGAGTGATGTACCAGCGGCTGACTGGTTCTTCGGTGTCGAAGAGCTTTCGTCATCGCCTGGATGACTGACTCGGTATGCAGGCTTTCATGCACATGATGACCGACTATTTTTCGCGAAAACGCATCAGTGACCAGACTTACGTAAGCGACGCTTTGCTCGGTCGGTAAGTAGGTTATATCTGCCACCCAGACCTGTTCCGGCCCGGTGGCAGTGACTTGGTCAGGACCGGGCTTGAGCCGGTTCGGATGTCGGCGGAAGCGATGATGGCTGTCGGTAGTCTTGTGATAAGCGCGTTTGCGTGGGACCA
>NZ_CAXAPT010000221.1:0-336 GCF_963970475.1 Pseudomonas sp. EA_5y_Pfl2_R50
GATCAGAGCAGTATTGCGAGCCCCGATCTGAGTGATGTACCAGCGGCTGACTGGTTCTTCGGTGTCGAAGAGCTTTCGTCATCGCCTGGATGACTGACTCGGTATGCAGGCTTTCATGCACATGATGGCCGACTATTTTTCGCGAAAACGCATCAGTGACCAGACTTACGTAAGCGACGCTTTGCTCGGTCGGTAAGTAGGTTATATCCGCCACCCAGACCTGTTCCGGCCCGGTGGCAGTGACTTGGTCAGGACCGGGCTTGAGCCGGTTCGGATGTCGGCGGAAGCGATGATGGCTGTCGGTAGTCTTGTGATAAGCGCGTTTGCGTGGGACCA
>NZ_CAXAPT010000222.1:0-327 GCF_963970475.1 Pseudomonas sp. EA_5y_Pfl2_R50
GCATCCGCAAAACCGTCGACGGCGAAATCACCGAGTTCTTCTGGCAAGGCGACCACCTCGTCGCCGAAAGCAGCCCGACCCATCACCGCAGCTACGTCTACGAACCCGGCACCTTCCGCCCGCTGGCCTTGCTCGACGGCAAAGGCCCGAAAAAGGCTTGCCCGTTCTACTACCAACTCGACCACCTCGGCACCCCGCAAGAACTCACCGACTACAGCGGCGACATCGTCTGGTCGGCGCAATACGACGCCTACGGCAAAGTCGCCGCGATCACCCTCGCCGGCGAGGACTACCTGGACCAGCCGCTGCGCTTTCAGGGGCAGTATT
>NZ_CAXAPT010000223.1:0-318 GCF_963970475.1 Pseudomonas sp. EA_5y_Pfl2_R50
CGCAAAATCACCTGGACCCACGAAGTATCCGGTACTTCGGGTTCCGATGACTGGCGTGCTCCAGTCGTTTAATTACGGCTGATCGTTACAAGCATCGGCCAGCTCTGCTGGTCGATGTTGTTTACGCCCCTCCAGAATTTCGCGTGCGTCGAACCGCCAGTCGGTCGTCGACGAACGCCGCTTGCAGCACAAGGAACAAGGGATGTTCGCGCCGGCCAATGAAACCCACTTTGCCCTGACCATCGAAGGTCTTTCCGCCGATTTCCAGGTGTTTACCCTTACCGGTCGGGAAGCCATCAGCCAGCCTTTTGTGTTTGA
>NZ_CAXAPT010000224.1:0-314 GCF_963970475.1 Pseudomonas sp. EA_5y_Pfl2_R50
TCGCGACGGGTGGTGCGGCTGGTGCGGGTTTCCAGGCGCAGGTCGAAACGCTTGATCACCGGGTCGCTGGCGACCATGCCGGAGTCTTGCTGGTAGGCCACAGGCTTGAGTTTCGGGAACACCGTCTGGTCATCGCCGAACACCAGTTTGTGCGCCGTCGCCGTGTGCTCGAAGTGGTAATGGATACCTTCTTCTTCGCACAGGCGCTGGATGAAGTGCAGGTCCGACTCATCGTATTGCACGCAGTAAATGCGCTCGGGATAAATCGAACCGGTCTTGAATTCGTAGGCGTTGCTTTGGATGCCGTGCTCTTC
>NZ_CAXAPT010000225.1:0-309 GCF_963970475.1 Pseudomonas sp. EA_5y_Pfl2_R50
AGGAAGTTGAAAAAGAGGTGTTGACAGCAGCGTGTAACGCTGTAGAATTCGCCTCCCGCTGACGAGAGATCGGAAGCGCAAGTGGTTGAAGTTGTTGAAGAATTCTTCGAAAACTTCTGAAAATAATCACTTGACAGCAAATGAGGCTGCTGTAGAATGCGCGCCTCGGTTGAGACGAAAGATCTTAACCAACCGCTCTTTAACAACTGAATCAAGCAATTCGTGTGGGTGCTTGTGGAGTCAGACTGATAGTCAACAAGATTATCAGCATCACAAGTTACTCCGCGAGAAATCAAAGATGTAACCAAC
>NZ_CAXAPT010000226.1:0-301 GCF_963970475.1 Pseudomonas sp. EA_5y_Pfl2_R50
AGATTTTCATAGTTGCCGCCGGTTACACCGGTGATCGAGTTGGTCAGCGGCGCGTGGCCAGTCAACGCATCGTTCGGTGCGGTGAAGGTCACGGTGCCGGTGGTTTTACCGACTTCGATGGTGATGTTCTGACCGTTGGCCAGCGTCACGGTGACAGGCGAGCCGGTGACTGGTGCGCCAACAGTGGCGGTGTAAGTAACAGTGCCGCCTTCAGCCACCGAGGTATCAGCCGTCAGTTTCACGGTCGAGGTGTCGATGGTGTCAGTCACTTCGGTGACGGCTGGAACCGTGCTCGGCACCA
>NZ_CAXAPT010000227.1:0-290 GCF_963970475.1 Pseudomonas sp. EA_5y_Pfl2_R50
GCCACCCAGACCTGTTCCGGCCCGGTGGCAGTGACTTGGTCAGGACCGGGCTTGAGCCGGTTCGGATGTCGGCGGAAGCGATGATGGCTGTCGGTAGTCTTGTGATAAGCGCGTTTGCGTGGGACCAGTTGTCGATGATCCCGCAAAATATCGAACAACCGATCCCGGCCTACCGTTTGCGTCAGTTCAGGCTCGGATTGCATAAGATCATGCAGCTTGCGGGTGCCCAACCGGGGCATTTCAAGGCGTGCCTCCAGCACAAACCCCAGCACCTTTTGCGCATGGCTAGC
>NZ_CAXAPT010000228.1:0-290 GCF_963970475.1 Pseudomonas sp. EA_5y_Pfl2_R50
CCGAATGATGATGTTCTGGCTGCGTCAGAGCGCGCGTGGCGCGATGCTGAGGTTTTGCGCGTTTCCTGGCTGCGTGACCGTCATCGAGATCAATTGGAGGTGGAGGCGCCTACTACGCTCAGCTCCGATCAGTTCGCCGAGTTGTTGGGTTATTTGCAGGCGTTGCGCGACTGGCCGCAAGGGGATCAATTCCCGCTCGCCGAACACCGGCCGCCGGCGCCGATCTGGCTGTTAGCACAACTCAACTAAACGCCCCGCACTGACGGGGCGTTTTCTTTTCCGTTACGCGT
>NZ_CAXAPT010000229.1:0-284 GCF_963970475.1 Pseudomonas sp. EA_5y_Pfl2_R50
CTTCTTCTTCGCACAGGCGCTGGATGAAGTGCAGGTCCGACTCATCGTATTGCACGCAGTAAATGCGCTCGGGATAAATCGAACCGGTCTTGAATTCGTAGGCGTTGCTTTGGATGCCGTGCTCTTCAAGGACCGCGCCGATGATTTTCGGCACCGTGAGGTTCTGGAAGATGCGTTGATTGACGCGGTGCGCCAGGTACGACAGTTGCGGGCGCAATGTCACCGAATAGCGGGTCAGGCGCTTGCCTGAATCACCTTGCGCGGCGCGGTAGATCTGGCCATGG
>NZ_CAXAPT010000230.1:0-284 GCF_963970475.1 Pseudomonas sp. EA_5y_Pfl2_R50
CCATGGCCAGATCTACCGCGCCGCGCAAGGTGATTCAGGCAAGCGCCTGACCCGCTATTCGGTGACATTGCGCCCGCAACTGTCGTACCTGGCGCACCGCGTCAATCAACGCATCTTCCAGAACCTCCCGGTGCCGAAAATCATCGGCAAGGTCCTCGAAGAGCACGGCATCCAAAGCAACGCCTACGAATTCAAGACCGGTTCGATTTATCCCGAGCGCATTTACTGCGTGCAATACGATGAGTCGGACCTGCACTTCATCCAGCGCCTGTGCGAAGAAGAAG
>NZ_CAXAPT010000231.1:0-282 GCF_963970475.1 Pseudomonas sp. EA_5y_Pfl2_R50
ACTCTTCGAGCACTTGCGGCTGTTTGCCTTCGTGGTGGACTTCGGTGAGCAGCCAGAGGTCGTTCCATTTGGCTTTCGGGTGCGCGGTGAGGGCGAGGAAATGGCCGCTGACCAGCAGCGGCTGATCACTCTTGCCTTCGGCCAGCTGGAAGTCACTGCGGTGGCGTTCGAGGGCGCGTTTGGCCAGGTGTTTGCCGCGCTCGCGGTCGATGAATCGACCCGGGTAGTCGTAGTCTTCGAGGTCGGGCAGGGCGTCGCCACGGTTTTCGCTTTCCAGCGTCA
>NZ_CAXAPT010000232.1:0-279 GCF_963970475.1 Pseudomonas sp. EA_5y_Pfl2_R50
CGCAAAATCACCTGGACCCACGAAGTATCCGGTACTTCGGGTTCCGATGACTGGCGTGCTCCAGTCGTTTAATTACGGCTGATCGTTACAAGCATCGGCCAGCTCTGCTGGTCGATGTTGTTTACGCAACTCCAGATTTTTGTGACAGCACGAGGAACAAGGGATGTTCGCGCCGGCCAATGAAACCCACTTTGCCCTGACCATCGAAGGTCTTTCCGCCGATTTCCAGGTGTTTACCCTTACCGGTCGGGAAGCCATCAGCCAGCCTTTTGTGTTTGA
>NZ_CAXAPT010000233.1:0-276 GCF_963970475.1 Pseudomonas sp. EA_5y_Pfl2_R50
GCCCAAGCTGGAAGACGCGGCCCTGCAAACCTCGGCGATCATCGGCGGCGAACTGGTCTCGGGTCAGCGCACGGGATTGCAGGCGCTGCTCGACGGTAAAAGCCTGTTCAACGCGCAGCCGCGATTGTTGATCGCACCGGGCCACACCGCGACTCAGGCGGTGGCCACGGCGCTTGATAGCTTGGCGCAGAAACTGCGCGCCATCGGCATCATCGACGGCCCGGGCACGACCGATGAGGCCGCCATGGCCTACGCCGATAACTTCGGCAGTCGCAA
>NZ_CAXAPT010000234.1:0-275 GCF_963970475.1 Pseudomonas sp. EA_5y_Pfl2_R50
GTGCCGTTTTGGGTCAGCGCTGGCGTGTTGGGGCTGGTGCCATCGCTGAGGTTTTTCTCGTAGACGGTCAGTTCACCGCCGTTGACGTCGAGGCCGTTGATGACCACTGGATCGTCGTTGTTGTGAATCTGCAGAACCAGATTCGCAGTGCTGGTATCGCCATCGGCGTCGGTGAGGGTGTAGGTGAACGTTTCCGTGCCGTTGCCGCCGCCGTGCAAGGCTTTGAAATCGGCGTCGCTGGTGTTCAGCGTGTAGGTGTAAGTGCCGTTGGCGTT
>NZ_CAXAPT010000235.1:0-274 GCF_963970475.1 Pseudomonas sp. EA_5y_Pfl2_R50
CCGGTACCGGTGATGCCGGTCAACTCCTTGTTCGACGGCGACGCCCAGAAACCGTATTCAGCATCCGTCCAGGCAAACAGCCCGGCCGCCCAAGCCGAACCGGGCGCGTCGACGGTCTTGCTGGTGACGGTGTCCCAGTACTTCACACCCGGGTCGACCATGAACAGGTTGCGACTGCCGAAGTTATCGGCGTAGGCCATGGCGGCCTCATCGGTCGTGCCCGGGCCGTCGATGATGCCGATGGCGCGCAGTTTCTGCGCCAAGCTATCAAGCG
>NZ_CAXAPT010000236.1:0-273 GCF_963970475.1 Pseudomonas sp. EA_5y_Pfl2_R50
ACACACCCACGGGACTGATCCGACAGGAAACCGGCTTCGACGGCCGCCGCACGAGCTACGCCTATGACCTCAATGGTCACCTGCTGGAAAAGACCGAGTTCGGTGATGACGGCTCGGTTTTAGTCACACGCTACGAGCGCGATGCTGCCGGACGTCTGCTGGTCAAGACCTTGCCCGACGGCATCCAGATCGAATACCGCTATGACCGTCTCGGTCGTCTGGTCGGCGTCGATGACGGCCAGCAACACCCACTGGCCTTCGAATACGACCTGC
>NZ_CAXAPT010000237.1:0-273 GCF_963970475.1 Pseudomonas sp. EA_5y_Pfl2_R50
ACACACCCACGGGACTGATCCGACAGGAAACCGGCTTCGACGGCCGCCGCACGAGCTACGCCTATGACCTCAATGGTCACCTGCTGGAAAAGACCGAGTTCGGTGATGACGGCTCGGTTTTAGTCACGGGTTATGAACGCGATGCCGCCGGACGTCTGCTGGTCAAGACCTTGCCCGACGGCATCCAGATCGAATACCGCTATGACCGTCTCGGTCGTCTGGTCGGCGTCGATGACGGCCAGCAACACCCACTGGCCTTCGAATACGACCTGC
>NZ_CAXAPT010000238.1:0-266 GCF_963970475.1 Pseudomonas sp. EA_5y_Pfl2_R50
TACGAATACGACGATGACCTGCATTTGGTCTCCCGACGGATCAATCCTGACGGCACGCGGGTGCAATACCGCTACGACCATGCGCGACTGCTGCTGACGGAAATCGAAAACGAGTCCGGCGAAAAGTACCGTCTGGACTACACACCCACGGGACTGATCCGACAGGAAACCGGCTTCGACGGCCGCCGCACGAGCTACGCCTATGACCTCAATGGTCACCTGCTGGAAAAGACCGAGTTCGGTGATGACGGCTCGGTTTTAGTCAC
>NZ_CAXAPT010000239.1:0-262 GCF_963970475.1 Pseudomonas sp. EA_5y_Pfl2_R50
TTAGACAGCTAGGAGGTTGGCTTAGAAGCAGCCACCCTTTAAAGAAAGCGTAATAGCTCACTAGTCGAGTCGGCCTGCGCGGAAGATGTAACGGGGCTCAAACCATACACCGAAGCTACGGGTATCATCTTCGGATGATGCGGTAGAGGAGCGTTCTGTAAGCCTGTGAAGGTGAGTTGAGAAGCTTGCTGGAGGTATCAGAAGTGCGAATGCTGACATGAGTAACGACAATGGGTGTGAAAAACACCCACGCCGAAAGACC
>NZ_CAXAPT010000240.1:0-262 GCF_963970475.1 Pseudomonas sp. EA_5y_Pfl2_R50
TTAGACAGCTAGGAGGTTGGCTTAGAAGCAGCCACCCTTTAAAGAAAGCGTAATAGCTCACTAGTCGAGTCGGCCTGCGCGGAAGATGTAACGGGGCTCAAACCATACACCGAAGCTACGGGTATCACCTTCGGGTGATGCGGTAGAGGAGCGTTCTGTAAGCCTGTGAAGGTGAGTTGAGAAGCTTGCTGGAGGTATCAGAAGTGCGAATGCTGACATGAGTAACGACAATGGGTGTGAAAAACACCCACGCCGAAAGACC
>NZ_CAXAPT010000241.1:0-258 GCF_963970475.1 Pseudomonas sp. EA_5y_Pfl2_R50
CGCGTTTGGCCAGGTGTTTGCCGCGCTCGCGGTCGATGAATCGACCCGGGTAGTCGTAGTCTTCGAGGTCGGGCAGGGCGTCGCCACGGTTTTCGCTTTCCAGCGTCAGGCGCGGTTTTTCGAAGTCGTAATCGCGACGGGTGGTGCGGCTGGTGCGGGTTTCCAGGCGCAGGTCGAAACGCTTGATCACCGGGTCGCTGGCGACCATGCCGGAGTCTTGCTGGTAGGCCACAGGCTTGAGTTTCGGGAACACCGTCT
>NZ_CAXAPT010000242.1:0-255 GCF_963970475.1 Pseudomonas sp. EA_5y_Pfl2_R50
GGGGGGGGGGGGGGGGGGGGGGGGGGGGGGGGGGGGGGGGGGGGGGGGGGGGGGGGGGGGGGGGGGGGGGGGGGGGGGGGGGGGGGGGGGGGGGGGGGGGGGGGGGGGGGGGGGGGGGGGGGGGGGGCGGGGGGGGGGGGGGGGGGGGGGGGGGGGGGGGGGGGGGGGGGGGGGGGGGGGGGGGGGGGGGGGGGGGGGGGGGGGGGGGGGGGGGGGGGGGGGGGGGGGGGGGGGGGGGGGGGGGGGGGGGGGGGG
>NZ_CAXAPT010000243.1:0-255 GCF_963970475.1 Pseudomonas sp. EA_5y_Pfl2_R50
TCGTGTGGGAACTTATGGAGCAGCTGATGTCGTCGATTAAGGAGGTGATCCAGCCGCAGGTTCCCCTACGGCTACCTTGTTACGACTTCACCCCAGTCATGAATCACACCGTGGTAACCGTCCCCCCTAAGGTTAGACTAGCTACTTCTGGTGCAACCCACTCCCATGGTGTGACGGGCGGTGTGTACAAGGCCCGGGAACGTATTCACCGCGACATTCTGATTCGCGATTACTAGCGATTCCGACTTCACGCAG
>NZ_CAXAPT010000244.1:0-255 GCF_963970475.1 Pseudomonas sp. EA_5y_Pfl2_R50
TCAAGAAATTCGGGTACTGAGTCGTGACCTGATGGCCTCGCTTCAGCAAATTGGGTATGTGACAGCTGGTGTTTTGTGAACATCGAACTTTCGGTTCGTTTCGTCTTCACACACCGCAATCTGGTCTGTTCGACGCAAATTGCTTGGGTGTTATATGGTCAAGCCTCACGGGCAATTAGTATTGGTTAGCTCAACGCCTCACAGCGCTTACACACCCAACCTATCAACGTCGTAGTCTTCGACGGCCCTTCAGGG
>NZ_CAXAPT010000245.1:0-255 GCF_963970475.1 Pseudomonas sp. EA_5y_Pfl2_R50
TCGTGTGGGAACTTATGGAGCAGCTGATGTCGTCGATTAAGGAGGTGATCCAGCCGCAGGTTCCCCTACGGCTACCTTGTTACGACTTCACCCCAGTCATGAATCACACCGTGGTAACCGTCCCCCCGAAGGTTAGACTAGCTACTTCTGGTGCAACCCACTCCCATGGTGTGACGGGCGGTGTGTACAAGGCCCGGGAACGTATTCACCGCGACATTCTGATTCGCGATTACTAGCGATTCCGACTTCACGCAG
>NZ_CAXAPT010000246.1:0-255 GCF_963970475.1 Pseudomonas sp. EA_5y_Pfl2_R50
GTAAAAAAGCGATCCGGCAAGTCCTCATCCAAGGGCAAATCGAAGGCCTGAGTGTTACCAGGGCTTGCCAGTTTCTGGGCATCTCACGGCAAGCGTATTACAAGCGCAATCGAGCTTACGACGCGCAGGCTAGCCATGCGCAAAAGGTGCTGGGGTTTGTGCTGGAGGCACGCCTTGAAATGCCCCGGTTGGGCACCCGCAAGCTGCATGATCTTATGCAATCCGAGCCTGAACTGACGCAAACGGTAGGCCGGG
>NZ_CAXAPT010000247.1:0-255 GCF_963970475.1 Pseudomonas sp. EA_5y_Pfl2_R50
GTAAAAAAGCGATCCGGCAAGTCCTCATCCAAGGGCAAATCGAAGGCCTGAGTGTTACCAGGGCTTGCCAGTTTCTGGGCATCTCACGGCAAGCGTATTACAAGCGCAATCGAGCTTACGACGCGCAAGCTAGCCATGCGCAAAAGGTGCTGGGGTTTGTGCTGGAGGCACGCCTTGAAATGCCCCGGTTGGGCACCCGCAAGCTGCATGATCTTATGCAATCCGAGCCTGAACTGACGCAAACGGTAGGCCGGG
>NZ_CAXAPT010000248.1:0-255 GCF_963970475.1 Pseudomonas sp. EA_5y_Pfl2_R50
TCAAGAAATTCGGGTACTGAGTCGTGACCTGATGGCCTCGCTTCAGCAAATTGGGTATGTGACAGCTGGTGTTTTGTGAACATCGAACTTTCGGTTCGTTTCGTCTTCACACACCGCAATCTGGTCTCTTCGACGCAAATTGCTTGGGTGTTATATGGTCAAGCCTCACGGGCAATTAGTATTGGTTAGCTCAACGCCTCACAGCGCTTACACACCCAACCTATCAACGTCGTAGTCTTCGACGGCCCTTCAGGG
>NZ_CAXAPT010000249.1:0-255 GCF_963970475.1 Pseudomonas sp. EA_5y_Pfl2_R50
GTATCACCGAGGAAATGTATCAGGAACTGGAGCGCCTGATCGACGATGCCAAGCCCGTCACGCGGCACCTGACCGGGCTGGCCATCAGTCTGGAAACCCAAGGCAATTTAGACATTGCCGTATCCCTTTATGACGGCGACGAAATCGACGTTTACCCACCCGTCATGCGTGACATTGAGGTCACCGGCAGCTTTGGCGTGGTCGGTCGAGAACACACCATAGACACCCTGGACATTTATTATGATTGATGCGAAT
>NZ_CAXAPT010000250.1:0-255 GCF_963970475.1 Pseudomonas sp. EA_5y_Pfl2_R50
AACAGTTCGCCGTGACCGTGGTGGATGACAACGGCACCACCGCCAACGCGACCCTCGACGTGAACATCGTCGACGACTTGCCGAAAGCGCTGAACGACAGCAACGGCACCGCCTCGGAAAGCCTGCTAACCCTGACCGGCAACGTCCTGACCAACGACGTGCAAGGCGCCGACCGCGTACCGACCGGCCCTGATGCCGGGCCGATCACTGCCGGTACGTTCACCGGCACTTACGGCACGCTGGTGCTCAACGCCA
>NZ_CAXAPT010000251.1:0-255 GCF_963970475.1 Pseudomonas sp. EA_5y_Pfl2_R50
CGGGTCGCGGCACTGTTGTGACTGGTCGTATCGAGCGCGGTATCGTTCGCGTTCAGGATGCACTGGAAATCGTTGGTCTGCGTGACACCACCACCACCACCTGCACCGGTGTTGAAATGTTCCGCAAGCTGCTCGACGAAGGTCGTGCTGGCGAGAACTGCGGCGTTCTGCTGCGTGGTACCAAGCGTGACGACGTTGAGCGTGGTCAGGTTCTGGTTAAGCCGGGTTCGGTTAAGCCGCACACCAAGTTCACCG
>NZ_CAXAPT010000252.1:0-255 GCF_963970475.1 Pseudomonas sp. EA_5y_Pfl2_R50
CGGTGAACTTGGTGTGCGGCTTAACCGAACCCGGCTTAACCAGAACCTGACCACGCTCAACGTCGTCACGCTTGGTACCACGCAGCAGAACGCCGCAGTTCTCGCCAGCACGACCTTCGTCGAGCAGTTTGCGGAACATTTCAACACCGGTGCAGGTGGTGGTGGTGGTGTCACGCAGACCAACGATTTCCAGTGCATCCTGAACGCGAACGATACCGCGCTCGATACGACCAGTCACAACAGTGCCGCGACCCG
>NZ_CAXAPT010000253.1:0-255 GCF_963970475.1 Pseudomonas sp. EA_5y_Pfl2_R50
CGATGTAGGTGTCGACGCCGTCGCCGCCGATCATGGTGTCAGCGCCTGCGCCGCCATCGAGGGTGTTGGCCAAGGCGTTGCCGGTGATGCGGTTATCCCGCTCATTGCCGGTGCCGTTGACGGCGTTGCCGATCAGGATCAGGTTCTCGACGTTGGCGCCGAGGGTGTAATCGATGGAGGCGAACACGCGGTCGAGGGCGGTCAGCGAGGCATCGGTTTCGATGACCACGTCACCGACGTTGTCGACGTAGTAGG
>NZ_CAXAPT010000254.1:0-255 GCF_963970475.1 Pseudomonas sp. EA_5y_Pfl2_R50
ATTCGCATCAATCATAATAAATGTCCAGGGTGTCTATGGTGTGTTCTCGACCGACCACGCCAAAGCTGCCGGTGACCTCAATGTCACGCATGACGGGTGGGTAAACGTCGATTTCGTCGCCGTCATAGAGGGATACGGCAATGTCTAAATTGCCTTGGGTTTCCAGACTGATGGCCAGCCCGGTCAGGTGCCGCGTGACGGGCTTGGCATCGTCGATCAGGCGCTCCAGTTCCTGATACATTTCCTCGGTGATAC
>NZ_CAXAPT010000255.1:0-255 GCF_963970475.1 Pseudomonas sp. EA_5y_Pfl2_R50
TGATACCGGTGTCCAGCACGCCGACCTTCAGCGCGAAGGTGCCCGGCACGCCCTCGGGCACCGTCTGGAACCACTCGACGATCTCGATCAGATAGCCCAGCGGCTCGACCACACGACGCAGCGCGCCGATGGTGCCCTTGTGCTTGTGGATGTAAAACGACGCCTTGATTGCCGCGCGCTTGGTGGCCTCGGTCCACCGGTAATCCCAGCGATCCACTGACCACGCCCACGCCAGATGCGGCAGCAGATGCACCG
>NZ_CAXAPT010000256.1:0-255 GCF_963970475.1 Pseudomonas sp. EA_5y_Pfl2_R50
TGATACCGGTGTCCAGCACGCCGACCTTCAGCGCGAAGGTGCCCGGCACGCCCTCGGGCACCGTCTGGAACCACTCGACGATCTCGATCAGATAGCCCAGCGGCTCGACCACACGACGCAGCGCGCCAATGGTGCCCTTGTGCTTGTGGATGTAAAACGACGCCTTGATTGCCGCGCGCTTGGTGGCCTCGGTCCACCGGTAATCCCAGCGATCCACTGACCACGCCCACGCCAGATGCGGCAGCAGATGCACCG
>NZ_CAXAPT010000257.1:0-255 GCF_963970475.1 Pseudomonas sp. EA_5y_Pfl2_R50
TCGTTTCACTGCTGAGTTCGGGATGGGATCAGGTGGTTCCAACGCTCTATGGTCGTCAAGAAATTCGGGTACTGAGTCGTGACCAGATGGCCTCGCTTCAGCAAATTGGGTATGTGACAGCTGGTGTCTTGTGAACATCGAACTTTCGGTTCGTTTCGTCTTCACACACCGCAATCTGGTCTGTTCGACGCAAATTGCTTGGGTGTTATATGGTCAAGCCTCACGGGCAATTAGTATTGGTTAGCTCAACGCCTC
>NZ_CAXAPT010000258.1:0-255 GCF_963970475.1 Pseudomonas sp. EA_5y_Pfl2_R50
CGGCAGCGAGATGGTGCGCGCGCCAGTATCGACCGACGTGGTCGTGACGCCGTGGAAAAAACTCATAAGGGTCAGTCTCCAGAAACGAAAAAGCCCCGCATAAGCGAGGCTGTGAGGGTGTTCGTGTGACGCGTAACGGAAAAGAAAACGCCCCGTCAGTGCGGGGCGTTTAGTTGAGTTGTGCTAACAGCCAGATCGGCGCCGGCGGCCGGTGTTCGGCGAGCGGGAATTGATCCCCTTGCGGCCAGTCGCGCA
>NZ_CAXAPT010000259.1:0-253 GCF_963970475.1 Pseudomonas sp. EA_5y_Pfl2_R50
GCGTAAACAACATCGACCAGCAGAGCTGGCCGATGCTTGTAACGATCAGCCGTAATTAAACGACTGGAGCACGCCAGTCATCGGAACCCGAAGTACCGGATACTTCGTGGGTCCAGGTGATTTTGCGGTAGGTGAACTGCACTTCTTCCAGGTGGGTGAAGTGCGCGTTGCCCGGGTCCTGGCAGTTGTGCATTTTGTTGTTGATGGCGACGATGATCGCGTCTTCCAGTTTGGTGGTGTAGTAGTGCTCTTG
>NZ_CAXAPT010000260.1:0-248 GCF_963970475.1 Pseudomonas sp. EA_5y_Pfl2_R50
AGGGATACGGCAATGTCTAAATTGCCTTGGGTTTCCAGACTGATGGCCAGCCCGGTCAGGTGCCGCGTGACGGGCTTGGCATCGTCGATCAGGCGCTCCAGTTCCTGATACATTTCCTCGGTGATACCGGTGTCCAGCACGCCGACCTTCAGCGCGAAGGTGCCCGGCACGCCCTCGGGCACCGTCTGGAACCACTCGACGATCTCGATCAGATAGCCCAGCGGCTCGACCACACGACGCAGCGCGCC
>NZ_CAXAPT010000261.1:0-248 GCF_963970475.1 Pseudomonas sp. EA_5y_Pfl2_R50
CAGCGTGCTGCCCAGCGGCGTGGTGATCGATTGCGGGAAGCCTGCGGCGACACCGTTGCTGACCACGGCAATGCCGCCGACGGTCAGAGTGGTGACACCGTCGAGTGCGGTAATGGTGAAGGTGCCGTTTTGGGTCAGCGCTGGCGTGTTGGGGCTGGTGCCATCGCTGAGGTTTTTCTCGTAGACGGTCAGTTCACCGCCGTTGACGTCGAGGCCGTTGATGACCACTGGATCGTCGTTGTTGTGAA
>NZ_CAXAPT010000262.1:0-246 GCF_963970475.1 Pseudomonas sp. EA_5y_Pfl2_R50
TCGAGGTGTCGATGGTGTCAGTCACTTCGGTGACGGCTGGAACCGTGCTCGGCACCAGATTCTCGAAGTTGCCACCGGTAGCGGTGCTGATGGTCGCCTGCACATTGCCGGCGTCTTTGTAGACGTCGTCAGTCGGCGCAGGAACGGTCACGGTGCCGGTGGTTTTGCCGGCTTCGATGGTGATGACGGCGCCGTTGGACAAAGTCACGGTCACTGGCGAACCAGCGGCATTGGTCAGGGTTGCGG
>NZ_CAXAPT010000263.1:0-225 GCF_963970475.1 Pseudomonas sp. EA_5y_Pfl2_R50
AGACCAGATTGCGGTGTGTGAAGACGAAACGAACCGAAAGTTCGATGTTCACAAAACACCAGCTGTCACATACCCAATTTGCTGAAGCGAGGCCATCAGGTCACGACTCAGTACCCGAATTTCTTGACGACCATAGAGCGTTGGAACCACCTGATCCCATCCCGAACTCAGCAGTGAAACGATGCATCGCCGATGGTAGTGTGGGGTTTCCCCATGTGAGAGTAG
>NZ_CAXAPT010000264.1:0-225 GCF_963970475.1 Pseudomonas sp. EA_5y_Pfl2_R50
ACGGCACCACCGCCAACGCGACCCTCGACGTGAACATCGTCGACGACTTGCCGAAAGCGCTGAACGACAGCAACGGCACCGCCTCGGAAAGCCTGCTGACCCTGACCGGCAACGTCCTGACCAACGACGTGCAAGGCGCCGACCGCGTACCGACCGGCCCTGATGCCGGGCCGATCACTGCCGGTACGTTCACCGGCACTTACGGCACGCTGGTGCTCAACGCCA
>NZ_CAXAPT010000265.1:0-224 GCF_963970475.1 Pseudomonas sp. EA_5y_Pfl2_R50
CCCGGCTGGCTCGCCGGTGACTGTGACCCTGTCGAACGGTTCGATCATTACCATCGAAACCGGCAAAACCACTGGCACCGTCACTGTTCCAGCGCCTGCCGATGACGTCTACAAAGACGCCGGCAAAGTCGAAGTCACCATCAAGGACGCCACTGGCGGTAACTTCGAGAACCTGGTGCCGAGCACCACACCAGCCGTGACCGAAGTGACGGACACCATTGACA
>NZ_CAXAPT010000266.1:0-218 GCF_963970475.1 Pseudomonas sp. EA_5y_Pfl2_R50
GAACTCACCGACTACAGCGGCGACATCGTCTGGTCGGCGCAATACGACGCCTACGGCAAAGTCGCCGCGATCACCCTCGCCGGCGAGGACTACCTGGACCAGCCGCTGCGCTTTCAGGGGCAGTATTTCGACGGCGAAAGCGGGCTGCACTACAACCGGCACCGTTATTACGACCCGCGGCTGGGAAGGTATCTGACACCCGATCCGATCAAGTTGGC
>NZ_CAXAPT010000267.1:0-212 GCF_963970475.1 Pseudomonas sp. EA_5y_Pfl2_R50
TCGTTTCACTGCTGAGTTCGGGATGGGATCAGGTGGTTCCAACGCTCTATGGTCGTCAAGAAATTCGGGTACTGAGTCGTGACCAGATGGCCTCGCTTCAGCAAATTGGGTATGTGACAGCTGGTGTTTTGTGAACATCGAACTTTCGGTTCGTTTCGTCTTCACACACCGCAATCTGGTCTGTTCGACGCAAATTGCTTGGGTGTTATATG
>NZ_CAXAPT010000268.1:0-207 GCF_963970475.1 Pseudomonas sp. EA_5y_Pfl2_R50
CTTCAGCCACCGAGGTATCAGCCGTCAGTTTCACGGTCGAGGTGTCGATGGTGTCAGTCACTTCGGTGACGGCTGGAACCGTGCTCGGCACCAGATTCTCGAAGTTGCCACCGGTAGCGGTGCTGATCGTTGCTTGCACGGTGCCGGCGTCTTTATAGACGTCGTCAGTCGGCGCAGGAACGGTCACGGTGCCGGTGGTTTTGCCGG
>NZ_CAXAPT010000269.1:0-201 GCF_963970475.1 Pseudomonas sp. EA_5y_Pfl2_R50
TCACGGTGCCGGTGGTTTTGCCGGCTTCGATGGTGATGACGGCGCCGTTGGACAAAGTCACGGTCACTGGCGAACCAGCGGCATTGGTCAGGGTTGCGGTGTAAACAATCGAACCGCCCTCGGCCACCGATCCCGTGGCGCTCAGCGACAGGTTAGTGGTGTCGACAGTGTCGGTGACATTGGTCGAAACCGGGGTCTTGT
>NZ_CAXAPT010000270.1:0-186 GCF_963970475.1 Pseudomonas sp. EA_5y_Pfl2_R50
GGTCACGACTCAGTACCCGAATTTCTTGACGACCATAGAGCGTTGGAACCACCTGATCCCATCCCGAACTCAGCAGTGAAACGATGCATCGCCGATGGTAGTGTGGGGTTTCCCCATGTGAGAGTAGGTCATCGTCAAGATTAAATTCCGAAACCCCAATTGCGAAAGCAGTTGGGGTTTTGTTTT
>NZ_CAXAPT010000271.1:0-170 GCF_963970475.1 Pseudomonas sp. EA_5y_Pfl2_R50
ACACCAGCTGTCACATACCCAATTTGCTGAAGCGAGGCCATCTGGTCACGACTCAGTACCCGAATTTCTTGACGACCATAGAGCGTTGGAACCACCTGATCCCATCCCGAACTCAGCAGTGAAACGATGCATCGCCGATGGTAGTGTGGGGTTTCCCCATGTGAGAGTAG
>NZ_CAXAPT010000272.1:0-163 GCF_963970475.1 Pseudomonas sp. EA_5y_Pfl2_R50
CGTCGCTGGTGTTCAGCGTGTAGGTGTAAGTGCCGTTGGCGTTGAGCACCAGCGTGCCGTAAGTGCCGGTGAACGTACCGGCAGTGATCGGCCCGGCATCAGGGCCGGTCGGTACGCGGTCGGCGCCTTGCACGTCGTTGGTCAGGACGTTGCCGGTCAGGGT
>NZ_CAXAPT010000273.1:0-159 GCF_963970475.1 Pseudomonas sp. EA_5y_Pfl2_R50
TATTTTCAGAAGTTTTCGAAGAATTCTTCAACAACTTCAACCACTTGCGCTTCCGATCTCTCGTCAGCGGGAGGCGAATTCTACAGCGTTACACGCTGCTGTCAACACCTCTTTTTCAACTTCCTTTCGACTTCGATGAACTGAAGCAACCTGCTGCCG
>NZ_CAXAPT010000274.1:0-148 GCF_963970475.1 Pseudomonas sp. EA_5y_Pfl2_R50
TAGACGTCGTCAGTCGGCGCAGGAACGGTCACGGTGCCGGTGGTTTTGCCGGCTTCGATGGTGATGACGGCGCCGTTGGACAAAGTCACGGTCACTGGCGAACCAGCGGCATTGGTCAGGGTTGCGGTGTAAACAATCGAACCGCCCT
>NZ_CAXAPT010000275.1:0-147 GCF_963970475.1 Pseudomonas sp. EA_5y_Pfl2_R50
TGCTGGTATCGCCATCGGCGTCGGTGAGGGTGTAGGTGAACGTTTCCGTGCCGTTGCCGCCGCCGTGCAAGGCTTTGAAATCGGCGTCGCTGGTGTTCAGCGTGTAGGTGTAAGTGCCGTTGGCGTTGAGCACCAGCGTGCCGTAAG
>NZ_CAXAPT010000276.1:0-133 GCF_963970475.1 Pseudomonas sp. EA_5y_Pfl2_R50
GGAACGGTCACGGTGCCGGTGGTTTTGCCGGCTTCGATGGTGATGACGGCGCCGTTGGACAAAGTCACGGTCACTGGCGAACCAGCGGCATTGGTCAGGGTTGCGGTGTAAACAATCGAACCGCCCTCGGCCA
>NZ_CAXAPT010000277.1:0-129 GCF_963970475.1 Pseudomonas sp. EA_5y_Pfl2_R50
ATTATTTTCAGAAGTTTTCGAAGAATTCTTCAACAACTTCAACCACTTGCGCTTCCGATCTCTCGTCAGCGGGAGGCGAATTCTACAGCGTTACACGCTGCTGTCAACACCTCTTTTTCAACTTCCTTT
>NZ_CAXAPT010000278.1:0-128 GCF_963970475.1 Pseudomonas sp. EA_5y_Pfl2_R50
GGGGGGGGGGGGGGGGGGGGGGGGGGGGGGGGGGGGGGGGGGGGGGGGGGGGGGGGGGGGGGGGGGGGGGGGGGGGGGGGGGGGGGGGGGGGGGGGGGGGGGGGGGGGGGGGGGGGGGGGGGGGGGGG
>NZ_CAXAPT010000279.1:0-128 GCF_963970475.1 Pseudomonas sp. EA_5y_Pfl2_R50
TTTTTTTTTTTTTTTTTTTTTTTTTTTTTTTTTTTTTTTTTTTTTTTTTTTTTTTTTTTTTTTTTTTTTTTTTTTTTTTTTTTTTTTTTTTTTTTTTTTTTTTTTTTTTTTTTTTTTTTTTTTTTTTT